>JAJXXW010000048.1 GCA_021780905.1 bacterium | reverse complement strand
GAACCGGTTCACCGGGCCGGGAAAAATCGCGCTGCAGACGATGTATTGCCACATGGAAGGCGGCGAGTAATCCGGCGCGCCAAATTAGTTGTATCGGCGCGGGTGATTTGCTGCGATCCTGCGCAACCGTTCATCGTGAAACTTTCACCCGTCATTTTCGACCGCAGCGCGCCGGACCTGGCGGCCTGCCCGGACGAATCGCTGCCGGAATTCGCCTTCATCGGCCGCTCGAACGTCGGCAAGTCATCGCTGTTGAACACCCTGGCGGGCATCCGGCGGCTGGCGCGCGTCTCGCCCACGCCGGGCTTCACCAAGCTCATCAACTTTTTTACCGTGGGAAAACAGTGGCGGCTCGTGGACCTGCCCGGCTACGGCTACGCCGAGGGTTCGCGCAAGCACGTCTCGCAGTTCAACCGCGCGGCGGCGAATTACCTGAAACGCCGGCCCAATCTCTGCTGCATTTTTTTGCTGATTGATTCCGGCCTGGAACCGCAGCCGATTGATCTGGAGTTTGTGCAATGGCTCGCGAGCCACGCGCGGCCGTTTGTGATGGTGTTCACCAAGACGGATCGCGGCACGCCCAAGGCCGTGGCGGCAAACATCGCCGCGTTCCAGGCGCGCATCGCCGGCTGGTTCGAGCCGTTGCCGGAAATTTTCCAGTGCTCCGCCGCGACCGGACAGGGCCGGACGGAACTGCTCGCCGTCATTGGCAAAATCGTGGATGCCGGGCCGGCGGCGGACGAACCGGCGCCCGTCTCCGCGCCGCCGCCGGAAGTCGAGCCGCCCTTTCGGATGCAAGTGCGCGCCCGGCGGGAGGCGGAGAAAACCCCCTTGGATAAAAAGAAACTCAAGGCCGCCCGTCCGTGGTGACGGATCGTTTCACGGCGGTTGCAACTGATTTCCGCCCGCGCGTCCGCCACGGCCGCTTGAATCTTGCCCGGGCCGTGGGCGGCAGTTTCGCCGCCTTGGCCGGATCAATGGGTTCGGCGAGATCGCGTGGGAATGGGCTGAAGGAAATGTGCCCGCGCCTGCCCGGCCGGGGGTTTGTAATGATAAAATTGTTTTTTCAGGATGGCCGTTTAACATCAGCAGACAAGCCAATCATGAATAAAAAATCACTGCTGATCGCTCTGGCTCTCCTCGCCGTCTCTACCGCCAGGATGTTCGCCCAATATCCCGGCTGGCAACATACGGGTTCGCTTTACCTCCTGACCACGCCGGAAGGCGCCAATTTACCGGCCACCGAAGCGGTGGAAAACTTTCCGGTGCTGGTGCGGCTGAAAAAAGACTGGTTTGATTTCAGCCAGGCGAAAGCCAATGGCGAAGACCTCCGGTTTGCCAGCAGCGAGGGCGCGCCGCTGGCCTACGAGATTGAGGAGTGGGACGCCGTCAACGGCACTGCCGCCATCTGGGTGCGGGTGCCCGCCATCAAGGGTAATGCCCGGCAGGCAATCAAGATGTTCTGGGGCAAGGCGGATGCCGCCAGCGAATCGAACGCGAAGGCGGTGTTCAATGACAGCAACGGTTACCTGGCCGTTTTTCACATGGCCAATCCGGTGCGGGACGAGCTGGGCGCGGTTACCGCGAAAGACTTGGGCACGACGCCGGTGGCCGGCTTGATTGGCGAGGCCCGGCACTTTGCGGGCGACCGAGGTGTGAACTGCGGGGAAGCCATTACGAACCTGCCGGCCGGGGCGAGCGATCACACCACCGAAGTCTGGGTCAAGCCGCAAAGCGCGAATGCTCCTCTGGTGGCCTGGGGAAATCAACAGGGGCAAGGAAAGGTGGTCATGACGCTCGCCAGTCCGCCGCACATTGAAATGGATTGCTTTTTCTCCGGCGCCAATGTCAAAAGCGGAGCGGTTCCCCTGGCGCAGTGGCTGCATATTGTTCACACCTTTAAAAAGGGCGAGTCCCGCATCTATGTGAACGGTGCCTTGGCGGGTGAGAGCAAGTTCGCTGGCAACGGGTTGGATATCCGCACGCCCGCCCGGCTGTATCTGGGCGGCTGGTATGGTCAATACCCTTTTGTCGGCGACATGGATGAAGTCCGGCTTTCCAAGGTCACGCGGTCGGCAGCCTGGGTGAAGCTGGAATACGAAAATCAAAAAGCCTTGCAAACGCTGGTCGGGCCGCTGGTGCAGGCCGGAACCGATTTTGGCGTTAAAGAAAAATCGGTCACGGTGCAGGAAGGTCAGCGTGCCACGGTGACGGCCAAGGCGGTCGGCGCGCAAAAAATTTATTGGATTGCCAAACGCAACGGCACGGAAACCGTGGTGGCGGTAGATCAATCGGCCTACACGATTGATGCCGGCCGCGTCACGGGCGATCAAAACTTCACGCTGCAATTTCAGGCGGTGTATCCGGATCAAGTGCGGACACAGGACATCGCGGTGACGATTCGCGAGGCGATTCCCGATCCGGTCTTCACGTTGAAAGCGCCGGCCAAGTGGAACGGCCGCGACACCATCGAAGTGGTGCCGCAGATGGCCAATCTGCTAGCCATGCAGGCCAAGGGTGTGGGTGATGTGAAATATAACTGGATCGTCTCCGGCATGGCCGTCATCCAGGAAATCGCGGCCGGCAAACTGATCCTCAAGCGCTCGCAAAACAGCGGCACCTTGACCGTGACGGCCAGTATCAGCAACGGCGGCGCGCCGGTCACGCAAACAGCCCAGATTGCCGTCACGGAACCGAAGCAGGATGCGTGGGTGCAGCGGACACCGGACAAGGATGAGAAGCCGTTCGACAACCAGTTTTATGCGCGGGACGACAAGAACGAAGGCACGCTTTACTACAACGGCACGCTGGACAAACCGGCGGACACCGTTTTTCTGAAGCTCTACGCGGATGACAAGCTGGTCAAAACGGAAACCCAAAAGCTGGCGGCGGACAAGCATTATGTGTTTGCCCTGAAACTGAAACCGGGCTTGATCAAATACCGGATTGAATTTGGCACCCAAGACGCCACGGAAACCGTGTTGAACACTGCCACCAATCTCGTTTGCGGCGACGCCTATTTGATTGACGGCCAATCCAACGCTCTGGCCACTGACACCGATGAGCCATCGCCGCTGGAAACCAGCGACTGGATTCGCAGCTACGGCGGACCGACCGGGCGTGGCGATGCCACCAAGTGGAGAAAAGATTTGGTTGACCAGAGTCTCCAAAAAACCGGCCGCCAGCCAAACCTGTGGGCTAATCCGGTATGGAAAGCGAAAAGCGGTGAGCAGGTGCAATTGGGCTGGTGGGGCATGGAACTGGCCAAGCGGCTGGTTGCCAGCCAGAAGATGCCTGTGTGCATCATTCAGGCGGCGGTGGGCGGCACGCGCATTGACCAGCATCAGCCCAATCCCGCCAATCATCAGGCGCTGGACACGATGTATGGCCGTATGTTGTGGCGCGTGGACCAGGCGAAGCTGACCCACGGCATTCGCGCCGTGATTTGGCATCAGGGCGAAAATGACCAGGGTTCGGACGGCCCCGATGGCGGCTACGGCAGCGAGACCTATCAAAAATATTTTGTGAACATGGCGGCCGCTTGGAAACAGGATATGCCGAACATCCAGCACTACTATATTTTCCAGATCTGGCCAAATTCCTGCGCCATGGGCGGCGGACATGGCGATATGTTGCGCGAGGTGCAACGCAATTTGCCTCAACTCTATCGCCACATGGATATTCTCTCCACGCTCGGCGTCAAACCGCCGGGTGGCTGCCATTATCCGCTGGCCGGCTGGTCAAAATTTGCCGAGATGTTGCAGCCGTTGATCGAGCGGGATTTCTACGGCGTCAAGGCGGCCGGCCCGCTCGCCGCGCCCAATCTCCAACGCGCTTATTTTTCTAATCCGGCGAAAAATGAAATCACGTTGGAATTTGATCAGCCGGTGGTTTGGGATGATTCACTCGTCAGCGAATTTTATCTGGATGACGTTCCGGGCAAAGTTGCCGCCGGCAGCACCGCCGGCAATCGCTTGACCCTCAAGCTGACCGAGGCGTCCGCCGCCAAAAAAATCACCTATCTCAAGGAAATGTCCTGGAGCCAAAACCGGCTGTTGATCGGTAAAAACGGCCTCGCCGCGCTGACCTTCTGCGCCGTGCCGATTTCACCGGATGAAAAGCACTGACCTGTTCCGGAGAATTGACTGATTTTACTGGATGGCTTGGCTTGATCGCCGCGTCACCGGCCCCAGCAAACCGGACGACCACAGCGGCGTGGTGGCGACGAACTTGCGGATGTTCGTTTCCGTGCAGCGTTATTCCGGCGGCAAACCGATTCCCATGTTTATGGGTAAGGACACCGGCAGGCCTGTCGTTCGGAACACAGTTCCTGATCTACCACCTCGTGTGCCAATGCCCAGCGCTGAGCCGGGCTCACAACTTTTTTTCGCATAGGTAGGATAATACGCGGTTCTTGAGCATCTCCTCCGCCAGCATCTTTTTGAGCTCGGTGTTCTCCCGTTCCAACTCCTTGAGCTGCCGGGCTTCGTTGACTTTCAGGTGTCCAAACTGCTTCTTCCACCGGTGAAACGTCACCTCCGATAGATTTACCTCTTGGCAGATCGCCTGGATGCTTCGTTCGCCGCGATCCGCTTCCCGCAGTATGCGAATCTTGTCTTCAGTCGAATACCGTTTGCCTTCATTCTCTGGTCCTTTCGTGGTTCGGCCCAGACTAACAAATTACCTGACTTGAAAATGCGAAGTCACCTCAAATCCGGACGGCGCAAAAACAGGAGCCGGATTGCCGGCCCCTGTCTTTGATTTGATTGCCCGCAGGTTATTCGCTGACGGTGATGGCTTTCGGTTTGGCTTCCTCGGCCTTGGGCAGCGTCACGGTCAGGATGCCGTCCTTGTATTGCGCTTTCACCTTGTCACCCGCCACCGCCGCCGGCAGGGTCAGTGCCCGCGAGAACCTGCCATAGAACCGTTCCTGCCGGTGGACTTCCGTGCCTTCATTGATTTTCTCTTCCTGGCGTTCGCCGGAGATGACCAGCACGCCGTCTTGGAGCGAGACTTCAATGTCCTCGCGTTTCATGCCGGGCAATTCCACCCGGATGCTGAAGGTGTCCTTGTCCTCATGGACATCCAACGCCGGCGCCCAGCCGGTCAGCGGCGATTCAAACAACCGATCCAGTTCATCCTGCAAATTTGCCAGCCGGCCAAAGGTCGGCCAGGCAACCGAGGGACGTTGATATTGCATTAATTTCATAAGTTTGTTCCTTTTGTTAAAGGTTTGATTTATCGAACAACAGACATAAAGCTTGCGGGATGCCAACATCAGGCACGTCGGGAAGATGCTGTAAAATCAACGGCTTATTGTGTTTTATTTTTCCGACCCGCCGCAGGCTGGAAATTTTTGGCACAGCGAATTGTGCCAGTGGCTGGCTCCGCTGGCACGACTGGCACAACGTAAAAGCAGCGAACGGATTAAATCTCGGATGAAAGCTCTAACCGCCAGAGCACGAAAGTGGTTTCGGCCACCTATGCGAACCGGCTATTTCCACAGATCTTCGCCGTATTCCCAGCCCGAACGAACCGGCTCCTTGAGGTAGGCATCGAGTTCCGGGCGGTTGGTGATCTTCATGTTGGCAGCATCCCATTCGATGCGGCCGCCAAAGCGTTGGGCCAGCACGCCCAGCAGGTCAATCTCGGTCAGTCGGGCGGCGTATTCGAATTTCGATCCGGTGTCGGGAATTTTGCCCTTGATGCAATCAATCCATTCCTGATGCGGCCCGCCCTTCACCCGGCGATATTTCTCCGCCGGCAGTTGGCCACTGGCCTTCAAATCGTGATTCTTGTTCATGTCCGTCAGGCGCGGATGATTGGAACGCTCGTCCAGAAAGACGTTGGCCTTGGTGCCGGTCCAATAGGAGCCCATGTTGCCGGGCTTGGTCGGGGTCACATTGCCGGCGGCATCCTTGGAGGACCAATTCCAATCACTCGGAACTTTGATGCGGCTGCCGCCATTGCTTTGGCCATCGCTCCAGTAAAGCGAACACGGTGCCAAGTTGCCCCGCGCCGGAAAGTCCCAGCGAATCACGGAACTGTCGGTGCAGAGGACGTTGCCGTCACCGTTGATCTTGCGCTCCACGCATTCGATGACGGTGGGCTCATAGAGGTCCAACACCCAGACGGGTCCGTCACCAATGTGACAAAACCAGTCGCCCAGTTCGCCCCCGCCAAATTTCCAGAATCC
Source organism: bacterium (assembly GCA_021780905.1). GTDB lineage: Bacteria > Verrucomicrobiota > Verrucomicrobiia > Limisphaerales > UBA11358 > UBA11358. The sequence goes on along the minus strand of JAJXXW010000048.1, from coordinate 130,045 downwards.
ACGCCACCGCCTAGGTTGGTAATAATGGCTGTAATTGGGTTCCGCCACCGGGCCTTTCCACAAATCCCAGTCAAAACCGGCCGGCACGGATTCACCAGGCGGCGGCAACTGGGTTGGTTTACCGAAATAGGGGCCCTTCCAGCTTGGCCCGTCGAAGCCGGCATGGATTTCAGTGACCTGCCCCAGAATGCCCGCTTCGATCCATTCCTTCATCTGGCGGATGCCGTCGTAGGTGTGGCCCTGGTTGCCCATATTCGTGACCACCTTGTATTTTTTGGCCGCGAGCCGGAGCGTGCGCGCCTGCCAGATATTATGCGTGAGCGGTTTCTGGGTGATGACATGCTTGCCGCGTTGCATGCACTCCATCGTGGCGGCAAAGTGGGTGTGATCCGGCGTGTTGATACACACGGCGTCAATCTCCTTGTCCATTTTGTCCAGCATGACGCGGAAATCACTGAACTTTTTAGCCGTCTTGATGGCTGGGAAATCACCGGCATGTTCGCCAAAGGCTTTTTCGCTCACGTCGCACAGGGCGACGAGGTTCTCTTTGCAGCAGGGGCCGTAGGCCATTTGTGCGATGCCGCCCGCGCCGATCATTGCGATATTGAGCTTGCTGTTGGCCGGCCTCGCGGACTGCGCAATGCTGAACCGGGGCAGGACAAATGCCCCGCCAACCACGACGGCGGCGGATTTGATGAAGTCCCGGCGTTGCATGCGTTTTTTGATGTGCTTGGACATAATAGTTGTGGCGTGATTGGAGTCTGGTATTGCTGCCCCGTCGGAATTATTCGCAGAGTCGCCGGGCACCGTCAAGCAGAGTCCGGGGCAACCGCAAGTTGCCGTCGCACTCCCTTCGGCTGTGATTCGATCGTTGGCTACTTTTCTGGTGGATTTGGGCGTCGGCCTTTGGAACAGCCGCTCAAGCCTTCAGCTTCCGCTCCAGAATCTCGCCCACGAGCATGGGGTTGGCCTTGCCCTTGGAAAGCTTCATCACCTGGCCTTTGAGCGAATTGAGCGCGGCGACCTTGCCGGCCTTATAATCCGCCACCGGTGCGGGATTGGCGGCAATGGCCTCGTCGCAGAATTTTTCAATCGTGTCGGTGTCGCTGACCTGCGCCAGACCCTTTTCCTGCACGATGGCGGCGGGCGATTTGCCGCTGGCGAACATCTCGGCAAACACCGTCTGCGCGGCGGAACTGCTGATGGTCCTGACCTCGACGAGGTTTACGAGTTCCAAAATTGCCTCCGGCTTGAATTTCAAATCCGCGAGCGTGGACAGCTTCAGGTCGGCGGATTCCAACCCCCCTGCGGTCTGCTCGGATTTTTCGGCTTCGTTTAGTTCGGCAAGCTTGGCGGACAAATTGTTGATGATCCAGTTTGCGACGGCCTTGGGGTTCTTGGACTGCTTGGCGAGGCCTTCAAAATAATTTCCCAGCGCGACATTGCTCTTGAACACTTCCGCGTCGCCGGCGGGCAACTGGTAATCGCGCATGAACCGCTGCTTGCGCGCCAGCGGCAGTTCGCTGACCTGCGCCTTGACCCCGGCGAGCCACGCGTCGGTCGGCGCGAGCGGCATGAGATCGGGATCGGGAAAATAACGGTAGTCGTGCGCATCCTCCTTCGTGCGCATCTGCTCGGTGAGGCCGGCGGCATCGTCCCAGCGCCGCGTGGATTGGATCAGTTTCTCGCCGCGCTTCACGGCCTCGATCTGGCGCGGGATTTCATATTCCAGCGCGCGGCGGACGCCGGAAAAACTGTTCAGGTTTTTGATCTCGATTTTCGCGCCGAGTTCCTTGGCGCCGACCGGACGCACGGAGACGTTCACATCACAGCGGACCATGCCCTTTTCCAGGTCGCAATCGCTGACGCCGCCCTGGTGCAAAATCTCCGTGAGCGCGTTGAGGTAGGCGTAGGCCATGTCCGCGCTGGTGATGTCCGGCTCGGAAACAATTTCCATGAGCGGCACGCCGGCGCGGTTGAAATCCACGCCGCTGGTGCGTTCGAAATGCGTGCTCTTGCCGACGTCTTCCTCCAGGTGCGCGCGGGTGATGCGGACGCGGGCGAGGCCGTTCGCCCAACCCGCGCCGTTGAATTCAAATTCGACAAAACCGTTGGCCGTGCTGGGCTTGTCGTATTGCGTGAGCTGGTAGTTCTTTGGCATGTCCGGGTAGAAATAACTCTTGCGGTCGAACTTGGCGAAGCGCGGAATTTCGCAGTGCAGCAGGTATCCGGTGAGGACGGTTTTCCGCAGCGCTTCTTCGTTGGGCACCGGCAGCACGCCGGGCAGGCCGAGGCAGACGGGGCAGACGTTGGTGTTCGGCGCCGAGCCAAAAGTATTGGCGCACCCGCACCACATCTTCGATCGCGTGTTGAGTTGGACGTGGGTTTCCAGCCCGATGACAGCTTCATATTCCATTGCGCGACCATTTTAGCCACAGATGAAACCCGGATGAAACACTGATTTTTCCATGGCGGCGCCCAAGATGGAAAATATTTTCCGTAAGTTTTTGAAAGCAGGCACGACTTGAATTATAGGTTAAACGGCTGTCAAACCATGAAACGAACATGAAACGCAACTGGACGATCCAAATCGGTGTGGCCGCCCTGCTGGCGGCAGGCGGGGCGGCGGCGCTGCGCGGCGCGGGTGGCGAACCGACGAATGCCACCTCCACCAGTCCGCTTCACCCAACCAACGACATGAATCATTTTAAAAAACCCGACGTGGCGGAGCTTAAGAAAAAGCTGACGCCGGAGCAGTTCGCGGTCACGCAGCAGGCGGCGACCGAGCCGCCGTTTCGCAACGAATTCTGGGACAACCACGCGCCGGGCATTTACGTGGACGTGGTTTCAGGCGAGCCGCTGTTCAGTTCGCTGGACAAGTTCGATTCGGGCTGCGGCTGGCCGAGTTTCTCGAAGCCGCTGGATGAAAAGGAAGTTGTGGAAAAATCCGACCGGTCGCTCTTCATGGAGCGGACGGAAGTGCGCTCGAAGGCGGCGGACTCGCATCTCGGCCATGTTTTTGACGACGGTCCGGGGCCGACGCACCTGCGCTATTGCATCAACTCGGCGGCGCTGCGCTTCATCCCGCTGGACAAAATGGCGGCGGCCGGTTACGCCGACCAGCTCGCACCGTTCATTAAGGCCGGGCTTTATCATCCGGCGGCGACCAATTCAACGCCGAAAAATTAAGCCGCCGGAATACCCCCATCGCGAACAACCGCCGCCGGCGCGGGCGCACGGTTCGTCTTGAAATCTCTGATTTTTCCGGCGAAGGTTTCCCGGTGCGTTTCAATTCCAGATTCTGGCGCCGCTGCCGGCTGGCGTTCCGCTGCGTCCGCCTCGCGGCCTGGATGGCGGTGCTCGCCGGCCTGCTGATCTTTCTCTGGTGCAACCGCGTCGGCCTGCCGGACTTTTTGAAGGCGCGGCTGGTCAGCTCGCTGGGCGAACGCGGCGTGAAGCTGGAATTTTCCCGGATGCGCCTGAGTCTCATCCGCGGGTTCGTGGCGGAAAATGTCTGCATCGGCGGAGCGCAGCCCGCCGCCAGCCCGGCGCTGGCCGCGCGGCAGGTGCAGTTGCAATTGAATTATGCCGCGCTCCTGCACCGGCGCTGGCAGCTCGACGGTTTGGTGATCCGCAACGGACAGTTCACCCTGCCGCTCTCGCCGACGAATGCGTTGACGCTCACCAACCTCCAGACGGAACTGCGTTTTCAGGCCGGTGACACCTGGTCGCTGGATCATTTCCACGCGGATTTCGCCGGGATGCACATCGGCATCTTCGGCGAGCTGGCGCACGCGCCGGCGGCGCGCTATTGGGAATGGTTCAGCGGCGGCGGCGCCCGCCCCGGCGCGGTGGCGGCCGCGCTCAACGATTTTGCCGGCGCGCTCCGGCAGATTCATTTTCAAGGCGAACCGAAACTGCGGCTGACGCTGGCCGGTGACGCGCGGGACATCCATTCCCTCACCGGCCGGCTCGATGCCAGCGCGCCGGGCGTGCGAACGCCGTGGTTTGCCGCGCGGAATTTTCAGGCCGCCCTCTCGTTGACCGCTCCCGCCGCCGCGCCGACCAACAGCGACGCGGCCTGGGGATTTTGGACGCACCTCCGGCCGTTCCGGCTCGCGTGGTCGGCCCAACTCGGCGAGTTGCGCTCGGCGCAGCTCAACGCGGACGCCGTCGCCAGCGCGGGCGTCTGGGCCGCGCCCACGCTGGCGGTGACCAATCTTTCGGCCCGGATCGGCGGCGGAAGCCTCCAAACCGCCGCGACGCTGGACGTGCCGACGCGGCGGGTGGAGTTCCAGGGGGCCGCCCGGCTCAACCCGGATGTGCTCGAGCCGTTTCTCGCCAAAAAAATCCGCGCCCGGCTGGCGGAACTTTCCTGGTCGCAGCCGCCAAAGTTGACGCTGGCAGGTTCGCTGCGCCTGCCGACGTGGACGAATCTGGCCGTGGCGGACTGGGGCCACGACCTTGCGCCAACCGTGCGCCTGCGCGGCGAACTGGCCTGCGCCCACGCGGCGGCGGGCCGCGTGACGATAGATCGGCTGCACACGCATTTCAGCTACGGCGATCGGATCTGGACGCTGCCGGATTTCACGGTGGCGGAGGGCCAGACCCGGTTGAGCTTGAGCGGCGAGTTGAGCGCGGCGACGGAAAATTTTCAGGGCCTCCTCACCGGCCAGGTGGACCCGGCCGGCATCGCCGCGTGCCTGCCGGCCAATCAAGCTGTGCCAGGATTGTCCGAACTGAAATGCCGCGAGCCGCTGGCGCTGACGGCGGATTTGCTCGGCAATTTGCGGTCGCTGGAAACCCTGTGCGCCACCGGCCGCGTGGCGCTGACGAATTTTGCCATCTGCGGCCGGCAGTTGGATTCCGTCGCGGCCGCCTACTTTTACACGAACCGGACGTTCGCCATATCCTGTGACTTGACGAACTTCTCGGCCGCGCAGGCACGCACGCGGCTGCGCCTGAGTGGCGCGGCGGACACGGCAACGGGCAAGTTCCACTGCCGGCTGACCGGCCAACTGGACGAGGCGACCGTGGCGGCCATGCTGGCGACGCCCCAAGCCGCCCGCGGATTGTCTGAACTGAAATGCCGCGAGCCGCTGCTGGTGGTGACGGACCTGGCCGGCAACCTGCGGACGCTGGAAACCCTCCGCGCCAACGGCCGGTTGGCGCTGACAAACTATGCCATTCGCGGTGTGGAAATGGATTCCGTCGCGGCCGCGTTTTATTACACCAACCGGGCGGTCACCTTTTTCGCGCCGGAACTGCGCCGGGCCGGCGGCGCGCAATGGATGAAGGCCGACGCGCTGTGGCTGGATTTCCGGCGGCAGGCCATCTGGATCACGAACGGCCTGGCGCTGGCGGAGCCGGAGGCGGTGACTCGCGCCATCGGCCCCAAGACGGCGCATATGCTGGCACCGTATCATTTTTACGCGCCGCCACTGGTGCGGGTGAACGGCAGCGTGCCGGTCATCAACATCAACAACGGTCGGGACGCCGAACTGGTGGACCTGACGTTTGAAATTTTGCAGGGCGCGCCGTTCCGCTGGGCCCGGCTGTCGGCGACGAATCTGACCGGCACCTTCCACTGGTTCCAACAGTCGCTGGTCATGACGAATCTGGCGGCGCAGCTTTACGACGGCACCGGCACCGGCTGTGCCGACCTGGATTTCCGGCCGGTGGAGCATGACTGCGACTATAATTTTTCCCTCGACATCACCAACGTCAATCTGCACCTGCTGGCGGCGGACCTGTCCACCAACCAGAATCATTTGGAAGGCCGGTTGAGCGGCGCGGCCACGGTGACGAACGCCAGCTCGGCCGACTGGCATTCGTGGAACGGCGCCGGCCACGCGCGGCTGCAGGACGGCCTGCTCTGGGACGTGCCGATGTTCGCCTTCATGTCGCCGGTGCTGAACGCCGTGTCGCCCGGTCTGGGCAACAGCCGCGCCAAGGACGCCGCCGCGCAATTTCTCATCACCAACGGCGTGATCACCACCGATTCGCTGCTGATTGATTCGACCATCATGCGGCTGCAATACGCCGGCACGGTGGATTTGAACCGGCAGGTGAACGCGCGGGTGACGGCGCAGTTGATGCGCAACACGCCGGTGATCGGCCAGGTGTTGAGCGATGTGCTGTGGCCGTTCAGCAAAATCTTTGAATGCCATGTGACCGGCCAGTTGGACGACCCGGTGGTCAAGCCGGTTTACATCCCGTTCTCCAAAATCCTGTTTGCGCCGCTGCATCCGCTCCGGAGCCTGGAGGAATTGTTTGGGCCGCCGGCCGCCAACGCGCCGGCGGCAAAGTGAACATCACCCCCAATCCCTGGTTACGGCTGGGCCGGTGCGGGCGGCTGCCCATCCAGTTCCTTCATCTTTTGTTCCAGCGTGGCGCGGGCTTTCTCTTGGTCGCCGTGGTTCGGGGGCGTGCTGACGGGGGCATTGGTGGTGGTATTTTCCGGCGGCGGATTGAAAAAGCCGTCGTATTGACCGGTCTTTTTAAATTCCTTCTGTTCGCGTATGCGCTCCGCATCCGCCAGTTTGCGCTCGTCGGCGGAGTTTTCGGCGGCGGCGGCGGAAGCCTCCGGCAGTCGTTGCTCTTCTTTGATGGTATTGATCGCCGCCAGTGCCGGCGTATCCAGAACGGTGGGACGCATCAGCACGATCAACTCTTCGCGCTGCTTGCTGTCCGACCGCGAGGTGAACAAGTTGCCGAGGAAGGGAATATCCATCAATAGCGGCACGCCCGACCGGCTGGTGGACTTGTTTGACTTGATAAACCCGCCGAGCATGACGGTGTCGCGGTCGCGGACGGTGATGGAGGCGTTGAGCGTGCGCTTGATGGTGTTGGGCACGTTGCCCACGCCGGCGATGGCCGTGTAGCCGTTCAGATCGTCAATCTCCTGCTGGATGTCCATCGAGACCATGCCTTCGGGATTGATGAACGGCGTCACGTCCAGCTCCACGCCGACGGACAACTGCGAATAGGAATTGCCGGCATACCCCCCATAGCCGCCGTAACTGGAGGTGACATAGGGCACGGTGTCGCCGACGAAAAACTGCGCGGGCTTGGCCTGCGAGGTCTGGATGCGCGGCCGCTGGATGACGCTGGCATGAGAATCCGCCGCCACCGCATTCAGGGCCACTTGCCAGGTGGAACCGATATTTCCGAAATAGTTCAAGCCGCTGCTGAGGCTGTTGGCGAAGGCATTGTTATTGAAGGTGCCGGAACTGCTGCTGTTGGTGCCCACCGCGCCGGTAAGAAAATTAAGAAATGAATTCGCGCCGTTCACGCCGCCGGCACCGACGGCGCTCCCGCCCGGGCTCAAGGCCGTCGGGTTCTGCGCGGCCGAGATGCCGAAATTAACGGTGTTGGGACCCAGGGCATAGTCAATGATGACGGCTTCAACAAGCACCTGCGCCAGCGGCACGTCCAGCTTGGCGATGATGCCCTTGATCACCTCCATGTCCGGGCGCGTGGCGTAAATGAGGAGCGAACTGCTGCTTTCGTTCGGAATGATCTTGGTCTGGCCAAACAACTGGATTTGATCCTTGCCGGAACCGCCGCCGCCGCCGGCCGGGGCGCCCGACGCGCGGTTGACGATGGCGGCCAGCCGCTGTTGGAACGTCGTGCCGCCGTTCGGGGTGCCGTTGGGCGTGGCACCGCCGCCGCCGACGCCCATGCCGGCGGGGTTGCCGAAGGCACTGGTCGCGCCGCCGATGCCGCCGGGCTGATAGTTGTTCCCGCCGATACCGCCGCCGATGCCGCCGCCCATGGAACCGAACCCGCCCGAATTGCCCGACATGCCGTTGATGTGGCTGGGGGCCGGGGCGCTGCCAATGCTGACCGTCGCCCCGCCGCCGCCGCCCAGCGCATTCAAGGCGCTGGCAATGTCGTCCACCTTGGCGTAGCGGATCGGGATGACTTCGGAGACGTATTCCGCCGGCACGCTCACGTCAATTTTATCAATCATTTCCAGCATGCGCTTGACGTTTTCCGCGTTGTCGCGCAGGACGAGAATGCCGTTGCTGTCAATCGCCAGAATCGAGTTCGCCAGCTTCGCAAACGGCTGGATGATGGGCACCATCTCGGTGGGCTTGACATAGTGCAACTGCACGATGTGGGTGACGTAGGAACCGAGGTTGGGCAGGCTGTCGGCGCTGGCGTTGTTAAACTCCGCACCGAAGGTGTTGGCCTGATCCACCGGCCCGACTTTGACGAACTTCTCACCGATGTTCACCACGGCAATGCCGTTCAGCGCCAGCACCGCCTGGAGCGCCTCAATCGCCTCGGTCTTGGTCAGCGGCGTCTGCGTTTTCAATATGATTTTTGATTCCGGCACGTTGCCCCGCAGCAGCGTGCGCCCCACCAACTGCGAATAAATATCCAACACCTGGCTGACGTCCACACCCTGAAAATTGATCAGGCCGGGCGGAATCATCTCCTCCGGCGCGGCCTTCGATTCGGGTGCATTTGTGGCCGCCGGCACGGGCGCGGCGGGCGTGACCGGATACAGCGGCTGGTGGCTGCGCGTCAGCGGGCCGGGCTGGCCGGCGGTGCCGGGCGCGGCGGGCACACCGGGCACGCCGCCGGGACGGCCCGGGAAGCCGGGCGGCAGTTGCGCGGAAAGTTCGCGGCCAGCGAGGGCCAGGGCCAGGGCGAGAAGGATTTTTTTCATGGTGCCTTTGCGGTTGATTTTTTGCCGGCGGACGGAAGATTTTTCTGGTAGCTGGCAACGAGCCGGATGTTGGCGGTGAGCCGCTGGCGCGGCGCGTCCGGCTGCAGTTCCAGATCGCGGACGCGGATCATCGAGGCGCCGGAGCCGAGCTTGTAGAGAAAATCCACCAACTGATCCTCGGTCGCCAGCACGTTGATGTTTTCCACCTGCTCGACAAAAAACGCGTCGTTGGTGTGCGTGATCTGGCGCGAGGTGTTGACGATGTTCACGCCGCTCTGCGCGGACTGCGCCTGGATGGTGCGCATGAAATTGATGCCCTGATCCTCCGGCGCGACGAACTGGCCCGCGGTCTCGTATTTTTTCACCTCCGCCGTCAACGCCGGAATCTGCGCGATGGCCGTCTGATACAATTTCAATTTCCGGCGCGCCTCATCCAGCCGGTGCCGCAGGTTGCCCCAGTCGGAAAAGTGCGGCCAGATGAACACCGCGTTCAGCACCAGCACCAGCACCACCGCCACGCCGACGACGAGCCGGCGTTCCATGGGGCGCAGTTGGGCGAGGTATTTTTTCATTCCGGCTCCGTTTCCGTGCGCAGTAATTCCAGGCCGAAGCTCCAGGTGGCCTGGTTGTTCGGGCTGGTGCGGTAATTGAGCTGCTGGCCGTTCGCGGGATTGAACAGCGGCTGGCCGTTGACCTTCAGCTTGCGCAGCGCGTCGTTGAAATCAAAAATCTTCGTGATGTCGTCCGCCGCCACCTGCCCGCCGAGCGTCAGGGTTTGGCCGTTCGCAAAGCTCAACCGCGACAGCGCGAGGCCCGCCGGCAATTGCTGCGCCACCAGTTGCCAGCAGTCCAGCGCCGCGTATTTCAACTGCTGCCGCTCCTGGAGCACGCCCAGCCGCGCCTTGAACTGGATCGCGTTGGTGTAATCGTTGCTGATGGCCGCGACCTGCGCCTCGACGCGGGTCGTCCGAAAATTCAGCACGCTGACCGCGCCAAAGTAGATCACCAGCGCCAGCGCATACGCCAGCCCCACGTAGGCGAGGCCGCGCAACCACAGCCGGTCCACAAACTGTTGATGATACCGCGCGCCAAATTCCGCCGGCAGCAGATTCGATTTTTCGGCCGCCGCCGCCCGCCGCGCCGTGCTGGCCGCCAGTTCCAGCGGTGCGGCCGGCGCGGAAACCGTCACCGGCTGGTCCAGCGCCGTGCGCAGCAGATTTTCCCATTCCGCCGCGTTCACCGGATCGGCGACGAGATGCCAGGTCAGCGGTGCCGTCAGCCAGCCTTCCAATTCGCCCGCCCAGACGAGGTGGGCGATCTGGTCCTTTAAATCCTTCGCTCGGTCGCCGGCAGGCGGCAACAGGACGAAATTCAAGCCCCGCAGCACGCCGCCGGTGCGCCACGCCGTCAGCGCCGCATTCTGCCCGGCCAGCGACAGCGGAAACAGCCAGACGCCGTCCTCGCCGGACGGAATCATGGCCAGTTGGTCGAGCAGCGGCGTCTCCAGACGGTCGGCGAGAAAACCGTCCTTTTCCAGCCGCCCGAGAAATTCCTCCACCACGCGGCGCTCGACAATGACCACGATGACCGTCTGCAAGCTCTCCGGCGCGGCGTCGCCCCGGGCTGGGGCGGTGTGCGTGCCGGCCACGTGCATCGTCCAGACGATTTGCGCGACCGGCAGCGGCGAGAGTTTTTCCAACTGCAGATCCACCATCGCCAGCGTCTCCTCGAAATTGCTCGCCGGCAGCTCGATGACGCGGAGGAAAACGCTCTCCGGCGGCAGCCACGCGACATTCAGTTTCGGCGCCCAGAGTGACGACCACTGTTTCGCGATGCCCTTGGCCGGCAGCGGTTCGGTGTGCGGCACGCGCTGCTCGCGGTTCAGCACGAAGCCGCCGCCCTTCGCGTCGAATTGCCAGACGCGTTTCGCGTCCGGGGCGACGTGGAGGATGTTGCAGGAGTTCCAGCGGGCCATTGGAATTTACGATGGATGATGGACGATGGACGATGGGCCCATGCCGCGCGAATTCAGTCCGCGCCGCGTCAACCGTAAATCGCAAATCGTATATGGGCGGATGAAATGCATTCAGGAACGGGAAATGAATTGGGTTTTGTCGTCGCCGGCGGCGAGCGCCTCGCGGTGTTCTTCCATCTGCGTCACGCGCAAAACCTCCTCAATCGTGGTGACGCCGGCTTTCACTTTGTTCCAGCCGTCCACGCGCAGGGTTCGCATGCCGGCGTCGATGGCGCGCTGCGCAATGGTGGTGGCCGGCGCGCGGTTCATGATCAGCGGCCGCAGCGCCTCGGTGACGATGAGCAGCTCGTAAATGCCCTTGCGCCCTTGATACCCCTGCTGGCGGCAATTTTCGCAGCCCGCGCCGTGCCAGAATTTCGCCGTGCCAATGTCCGCCTCGGGAAAACCGATCCGCCGCAGATAATCGGGATCCACCGTTTGCTCGGTCTTGCACTGCGAACAAATCGTGCGGACGAGGCGCTGCGCCTGCACGGCCTCGACGGAAGACGCGATCAAAAACGGCTCGATGCCCATGTCGGTCAAGCGCGTGAACGCGCTCGGCGCGTCGTTCGTGTGCAGCGTGGAGAACACCAGGTGGCCGGTCAGCGACGCGCGGATGGCGATGTCTGCCGTTTCGGAATCGCGGATTTCGCCGACCATCACGACGTTCGGGTCCTGGCGCAAAATGTGGCGCAAGCCCATCGCGAACGTCAGCCCGATGTCCGAGCGCACGGCGATCTGGTTGATGCCCTTGAGTTCGTATTCGACCGGTTCCTCAATCGTGATGATGCGTTTATGCACCGAGTTGATCGCCGAGAGAAACGCGTAGAGCGACGTGGATTTGCCGGAACCGGTCGGGCCGGTGACGAGGAAAATTCCGTGCGGCTTGATGATGATTTCGCGGATCGCATCTTCTTCCAATTTGGAAAAACCCAGCTTGTCCAAACTCAAAAAGATTTTCCCGCGCGTCAGCAGGCGGAGCGAGACGCTTTCGCCATAAACGGTCGGCACGGTGGAAACGCGGATGTCAATTTCCTCGCCCTTGATGCGGACGTTGATGCGGCCGTCCTGCGGCAGGCGCTTTTCGGAAATGTTCATGCCGCTCATCACCTTGATGCGCGAAATGATGGCGGCTTGAAAGCGCTTCAACGTCGGCGGCAGCGGAATCTGGTGCAGGATGCCGTCCACGCGGTTGCGGATGCGCAGCTCGTCCTCCTGCGGCTCGAAATGAATGTCCGTCGCGCGATCCTTGAACGCTTCCCAGATGATCTGGTTCACGAACTTGATGACGCTGGCCTCCTGGTCGCCTTCGGTGATTTCCTTGTCGTAGGCCAGTTCCAGTTCCATCGGTTCGCCCTCGCCCATTTCGTCGAGCGTCTCGGCGCCGACGCCGAAATATTTTTTCAGCGCCTTCTCGATTTCGTTCCGCGTCGCCAGTGCGAAACTCACGGGCATCTTGGCGTCGAACCGGACGGCGTTCATCATCGCCGCGTCAAACGGGTCGCTGACGGCGATCTGCAAGACGCCGTTGTGGATGGCGACCGGCAGCACAAAATACTGGAAAGCGATCTTGGTGGAGAGTTTGCCGCGCACCGCGTTCTCAATCGTGAGCTTCGGGAGTTCGAGATACGGCCAGCCGAGCGCGGTGGCCAGCTTCTGCACAAAGACGTCCTCGGCCACGCCGCGTTCGCGCGCGACGAACGTGAGCAGCGGCTCGGCGGAGCCGGCGTCCGCCGCTGCGCGCCACGATTTGCGCCAGTCGTCGAACTGCGCCGGGGACGCGTCCGCGACCGTCGCCACAAGGTTTCTGACCGGGCTAAATGACATTCAAGGTCTAATTTGAACAATCCGAGCCGCGAAAAGTTGCAGAAAATTGGGGATAATACAAATTAAAACCCCGGGGAAACCGCGCGGAATTTTTCTGCGGGCAGCCCCACCCCGAAGTTCGCCGTGGCCACCGGCCTGATTCTCAAAGCCCGCACCAGAGCGGGCAAGTCCCGCATTTGCCAGCCAGACCGCGCTCGGCAACGTGGCGATGTGGAAATCCTCGCAGCTGTGATTCCAAGCATCAGCGCCAGGGTGTTGGGGGGATTAGTTCCAATCAAACACCGTTTCGGCGTTGAGGTATTTCCATTTCCCGCCCTTCTTGACGCGCGGCGTGGTGCCCCCGGTGTAGGAGAGCACGCGGTGCGGCGGCGCCTTTTCCACGGTGAAGACGAGCGGATCCACGAACTGGGCGATGATGAAATTGGTTGGCTCCATCTTCAAAATCACCACGGGCCGGCCGGCCGCCACGGCCTCGCCGGTTTTGACAAAGCGGAAGTTGATGGTCTTGCCCGGTTCCAGCGCGACGAAGCGGAATTTCACCGGCTCGCCGCGTTGCAGCGCTTCCCAGTGTGCCAGGAGAAACGCATACAGGTTGTCGTCAATCAGCGTGTCAGGCGGCATTTTCTGCCAGCCGGCCGGCGGCGGGATCGGCCCGTGCACGAAACTGATGGCCATGGCCGGCGACGCCGCGGGCGGCAGGTGGTTGGTGACGGCGATGCGGGCGCTGATGCCGGCCTGAAAGTCCTGCATCCGGTAATCGGCCAGTTGCCCGGACTGGTAGGTGATGTTTTCCACGGCGGCGGTGGCACCGTCGGGCAAAAAATACTTTCGCACCACGCGCACGGTGCCGCCCTCGCGCCGCGCCGTGCGCTGGAAGGTGAACAGCACTTTCTGCCGCTGCGAGCCGGGCTGATAAATGGTGCCGGTCAGATTCGTGGGGCTGGCGAAATCAAAAACTTCGGCCGGCAGTCGCGCGGCGGTCAAAACCAGTGCCAGGATGGGCAGCCACCGGCGGCGGCGCGGAATTTCGGGCAAACGCATGCGGCCATGATGAAACCCCTGGGTTGGCCCGGCAAGTTACAAGTGCAGGCCAACCGCCCGGACGCTAAGCCCGGCCGTCAAAACCCGCGCCCATTTTCACCCACACGGTTTTCAAATGGGCCGGCTCGTTACGACTGATCGGGAAATCCGGCGGCTGCGGGACATAATGCCACTTTACCATTTTGCGGTTCGCGTCGCCCGCCGCCGATTCGATGTCCGCGAGAAAATCTTCCGGCGAAAATTCGGCCGCGTTCGTCGCGGCGAGCAACACCCCGCCGGGCTTGAGGACGGGCAGGGCGGCGGCGACGACCCGGCCGTAATCGCTTTCCGCCCGGAAAATGCCGTGCTCCTTCGATTGCGAAAACGTCGGCGGGTCGAGCACCACGACGTCAAACGCACGGCCTTTTTTCGCCAGCCGCCGCAGCCAGTCGAAGGTGTCGCCGTAGATAAAATCATGCGCCGACGGGTCGAGGCCGTTCCGCGCAAAATTACGCCGGCCCCATTCCAAATATTTTTTCGAGAGATCCAGGCTCGTCGTTCGCGCGCCCGCCTTCGCCGCGCAGATGGAAAAGCCGCAGGTGTAGGCAAAACAATTCAAGACTTCCGATTGCCGATTGCCGATTGCCGATTGGCAAAGCGGAAAGTCGGCCGCGACATGGCCGGTCAACAGGCGCCGGCGGTTGTCGCGCTGGTCGAGAAATAGCCCGACGGAATAACCTTCGTTGAAACTCAACTCGAACCGGATGCCGTTCTCCAAAACCTCAAACCGTTCTGGCGCGGCCTCGCCAAAAATGAGTTGCGGTGAGGCGTTGGCGGTCGTGGCGCGGCGAACCTGGCGTGACAAGGTTTTGTGATACGCGCCGCGCGCGGAGAAAACTTGTGCGAGCCGCGATAATTCTTCATTTTGCTTTATGCCCAGCGGCGCTTCGGCTTGCGAAAGCAGAAAGTCGCCGAGCTTTTCCACGAACCAGCCCGGCCAGCCGTCGCTCGCGCCGTGAATCACCCGGAAAGCGTTGGTGCTTGCCGGATCAATGACGGCGGTGCGCAAGGCAAGGCGCGGTTCCAGTTCAAAATCCACCGGCACCCCAAACCGCACCGGCCGGCCGGTCGCCGGATGCGCGAACTCAATCTCCGCCGCGTGCAGATGGACGCGCGCCGCGGGCGTGCCGCCGTAAAGCGTGTCGCCAAGGATCGGGAAGCCTGTTTCCGCCGCATGGACGCGGATTTGGTGCGTGCGGCCGGTCAGCGGCTCGGCGCAGACCATTTTCAATTTTGAATTTTTAGTTTTGAGTTTGATGTCCGCCGCGGGCACGAATTGGGTTTCCGCCGGTTCGCCGCCGGGCCGGCTGGCATATTTTTCGCCAACGCGGAGCAACGCGGTTTTCACGGTGAATTCGTTTTGTGGAACCGGGCGGTCGGTGAGCAGAAGATATTTTTTGCGGACGCGGCGCGCCGTGAATTGTTCCGTGAGCGATTGGTTGGCGAGTGGCGTCTTGCCAAAAACCATTACGCCGCTGGTTTCCTTGTCGAGCCGGTGGATGATGGCGAGCGTGGCCCAGCACGGCTCGCGGTTTTTCAGCCAGTCATAAATGCCCTCGCCCGCGAACGGTGCCGGCGCGTGCGTGTTCCAGCCGGCGGGCTTGTGAACCACCAGCAGGTGCTCGTCTTCGAAAATGACGCACGGAACCATGCGCCATGAAAGCATTTTCCGAAGCGGGAATGAAGTAACAAAAGATTTGCGGCGGGTGATTTACTGTCACGGTCTGCAAGAATTTCGCGCGTTACGTTTTCCTTTTATACATCTGCTCCGGCGTGAGCAGCCTGGCCTCGGTGATTTTGAAACCGCCGCTTTCCGCCGACCGGTAGAAACAGGAATTGTAACCCTCGTGGCAGGCCGGGCCTTTTTGCTCCACCTGGATGAGCAGGCAGTCGCCGTCGCAGTCAAAAGCGATGTCCTTGACGGTTTGTGTGTTGCCGCTTTCCTCGCCCTTCATCCAGAACTTCTGGCGCGAGCGGCTCCAGAAATGCGTCTTGCCGGTGGCGACGGTGCTTTCGAGCGACGCGCGGTTCATCCAGGCCATCATCACCACGCGGCCGGTCTTTTGTTCCTGGATGATCGCGGGGATCAAACCTTGCGCGTCAAATTTTAGTTGGTCGTAGAAGTTCATATTCATTTATTTCAGCAAAACGCCGACGAAGGCACAAAGCGGAATTTGCCAGATTCACGGTGCCTCTTGCAGCCGCAACGGCGGTGGCACCGCCAGCAGGTTTGTCAACACTAGGGTCAGGTTGGTCCCGGCGGAAACCTTTGGCGTGTCCAGCGGCGGCACCATCTTGAGCAGGTTGTTTGCCGCCGTGGCTGCCGGATGAGTATCCGGATGTTCGTGGTTCGCCAGCGAGCGAATGAGTTGTTGCTTCAAACCGAGAAACGCCGCGTTCGTCACCGCGTCGAGATGCGCCTGCGCCTCGGCAAACATTCCGGCGGCGATTTTCACGCGGGCCAGATGCAGTTCGACGCCCTGCCGCTCGGCGTCGGTGTGCGCGACCTGCATCGCGTTGGTCCAGGAGGCGAGCGCATCCTGGGCGCGCAGCGGGCGGATGCCGTAGTAGCTCTCGGCGTAATCGGTCGCGAGCACAAAATCATTGGGCGCCAGCCGCATCGCCTGCCGGTAAAGGTCGAGCGCCTGGTCGAACACCTGCTGCTCGTTGAGATGAAAAAATTCCCGCGCATCCTTGCGGAACAGATAGACCGTCGTCGCAAAATTCTGGTAATACACCGGCTCGTTGGGGTTGAGCTTGATCGCCTGCGCGTAGTATTCAAAGGCCTTGGTCACCGGGCCGTGTTCGCCGTAGTAATTGGCCAAGTTGTTCCAGACGGCGGGATTTTTCGGGTCCAATTGCTTCGAGTTTTCGTATTGCAGATGCGCCCCCTCCTCGTCGCCGATGTCATTGAGAAAACTGCCGTAGGCCAGGCAGCCGTGCGCGTTTTCGGGATGGTGCTGAAGAAAAATATTGTAGGCCGCGCGCACCCGGTCATAACGCGCGACGATGCGCCGGTTCAGTGCCGCCGCGTCCGCCGTCCGGTTGGGGTGAGGCTGCGAATCGAAGTCGTGGAGCCACTGGTTGACTTCGTCCTGTGCGGCATCATCGGCCATCATGACCTCGCGCAGCTCGCGTTCCACCGGGTCCGCTTCGACCGGCACCGCCAGCCCGGTCTGCTGCTGGATGACGTTGCTGACGGCCTGCGGCTGGTTGGTGGCCAGCAGCGCGCCCAAAAAACCGATGGTGAGCTCGTTCACGCGTTCAGCTTAACAATTCCGAAAATAAAAGACAGATTTACCCGAAAGGATGTTATTAGTTTTTAAATAAAAGAAAACTCCAGCATCAAGAAGTAAACAGCTCGTGGCTCCACTTGCTTTGCAGGAGTCGCGGCAACGAGACGCTGATCTTTTGTTTTAACAATAGGTCTTCACGCGTCCCCTGCATATCAAAGCTTCGGTGCCAGATTCTGCACGTGCCGCTCGATGCGGTTGCTCGCCTCGATGAGCTGCTCGTAACTCGTCGCGAAACACGCGCGGCAGAAACCTTTGCCATTCTCGCCGAAGGCTGAACCGGGAACGATCGCCACTTTCTCGGTTTGCAACAGGCCGATGGCGAAATCTTTTTCGTTCATGCCGGTCTTGCTGATGTCGGGGAACGCGTAGAACGAACCGCGCGGCAGGTGGCACTTCAATCCGATTTCATTGAACCGGCGCACGATGAAATCGCGGCGGCGATGATACTGGTCGCGCATTTTTTTCATCGCGTCCTCGCCGCGCTCGAGCGCCTCGATGGCCGCTTCCTGCGCGATGATGGACGCGCAAAGCATCGAGTATTGATGCACCTTCATCATCGCCTCGATGAGCGTCGCCGGTCCGCACGCGTAACCGATGCGCCAGCCGGTCATCGAGAACGCCTTGGAAAATCCGTGCAGGAAAACCGTGCGTTCCTTCATGCCGGGCAGACTCGCGATGCTGGTGTGAACGCCTTCGAACGTCAGCTCGGAATAAATTTCGTCGCTCAACATGATCAGGTCTTTTTCCACCGCGAATTTCGCGATGGCTTCAATCTGCACGCGGTCGCACGTGCCGCCGGTGGGATTGCACGGCAGGTTGAGCATGAGAATTTTGCAGCCCGGTTGCCACGCGGCGCGGAGCGCGTCCACGGTGAGCGCGAAGCCGTCCTTGGCGAACGTCGGCACGGGCACGGGGATGCCGTGGGCAAGCGTGATGCTGGGCGAATAGCTGACGTAGCACGGCTGGTGATACATCACCTTATCGCCGGGATTGATGAGCGCGCGGCAGGCGAGGTCGAGACCCTCGCTGACGCCGACGGTGATGATGACTTCGTTTTCCGGCGCGTAGCTGACGTTGAAATTCTGCCCGACGTATTTGCTGATGGCGCGGCGCAGTTCGATGAGGCCGAGGTTGGACGTGTAATGCGTCTTGCCCTTTTCGAGCGCGTAGATGCCGGCCTCGCGGATGTGCCAGGGCGTGTCAAAATCCGGTTCGCCGACGCCGAGCGAGATGGCGTCCTTCATCTTGGCGACGATGTCAAAAAAGTCCCGGATGCCTGACTTGGGCAGGCCGGCAACGTGCGTCGCAATGTAGCGAGATTGATCCATTTAAGCCGTAAAGAATAAATAAACCATGCCGTGTTCGCAAACCAATACACGGCTGTGCTGGAAACCTTCGATGAACTGCCCTTGCGGGAAAACGCATGACGAATGCAGAATGAAATCCTACGACGCCAGCGGAAAACGGGAGCGCTTAAAAATTCAACCGATCCGGGATTTCCGGTTCGCCGCGTGCGCCATGCCAGACGCGGGCAATGCCGACAATTTGTTTTTCCGCCAGGACTTTGTAAATGATGCGATAAGGGCGAAAAATAATTTCGCGGATCGTCTCGTCGTTTTCTTCCGGCACGACCCGGCCGAACTGTGGGAACTGCGCCAGCACGTCCACCTTGGACATGAGCTGATAGCCGAAAGATTCCGCGACTGGCGGATTGTCCTGGGCGATAAACAGCACGATGGACTGCAAATCGTCCCGCGCCTGCTCCGACCAGATTATTTGGAAAGCCATGTCGCCAGTTGCCGTTTGACTTCGTCGTGCGGAATCGTCTGGCCGCGCTCGATTTGGTCGAGTCCTTTGCGGATGGCCGCCAGAAACTCCACCCGCTCGGCGATGGCATCCAGGCTGGCGTTGTCCGGCAAACGCTCAATCGAATCCAAGACCAGTTGTTTATCGCTCATGCTAGAAGGTTACACCGGCCGATTCCCGCTGCAAGCGCGAAGCCGACGCCGAGCGAGATGGCGTCCTTCATCTTGGCGACGATGTCAAAAAAGTCGCGGATGCCGGACTTGGGCAAGCCGGCAATGTGCGTTGCAATGTAGCGAGATTGATCCATTTAAGTCGCAAAGAATAAATAAATCATGCCCCGTTCGCAAACGAATAGACGGGCGCGGAAAATTTTTTAACGCCCGCGAATCGTGAAGGCAAATCTGGAACTCCCGCAAAACAGAACGCTATTGTCCGACGAGCAAGTCAGTTTGAAAGAAGTGGAGCATTTGAATTCACAGTGGCAGCGCCGTGAAAAACTGGTTGCTGCCCGCCATCCCGTCCCGCTAGCGGAAATTTATTCGGCTGACGCAAAACACGAAGCAGACGCCTTGCTCGCGACGGAGAAAGCAAAGTCGTGGGAAGATTTATCAAAGCGAGAGGATTATAACAAAGACAGGCAAGCCGAAATCGAAGCGGGCCAAAATACTACCGCCGACTCTGCGAGCAAATTGGCTTGGTTTATTCACCGATGGTCAAAACCCGTCGCGCGCAACTGCAAGCCGTTCTGTCCATAGCGTCTTTCGGAACAACGATTCCGCGCATTTGGTGGAAGCAGGACACGACGCTAGTTCTCACGGTTGCCGGATGGAAAGCGCATTTTCAAGCGTGGGCCACTCATGCCAAGAATTGTCCGTTGTCTTTGCATTTTGTCGCGCTTGAAAGTGTGGCAACAACGCATTGGCAACACGTTGAGGCAAAGGCCGAACATGGCTTTAATGCTGTCAGCTATTGCCTAAATTTCGTGAACGACCGCAAATGTAAATACGCGCTGCGTCAGGTTTTCCCGACCATGCCAACACGCGGTTTCAAAAAGTGGCAGGAAGCCACACTTCATGCCGTCGCAACTTTTCGCACCGTTGGTTCGCTGCGGACAGCGGCAGAGACGCACGTTGTTCTGAAACAGTTGACCTCGGCTTATCTCGCGGTGGCGCATGAGAGTTTCGACCACATCGAAAGCTATCTTTCGCGGGAAGAATTTCAAGCTCTGGAAAAAAGTTGCCGCCATTGTCGAGCAAGTGCGTGAGTGAAATGACTTGTTCGAGGTAGGCAATGCCCATTGGCAGACATTCTGGGAACCTGTAAATGCCAATTTGCTCGCCAGCGTGCAAGCCACGCTTGCGGAATTGGACAAATTGGTTCTGCCAGTTGGACAAGAAACGGATGACTTGGAATCTGCGTTAAAATTTTATGACGCGGCTAAGCAACGTATTCAAAAATTTCTTCAAAGTTTTGAAAAGCAGGTAGGCAACCGAGCGAATTCAGTCACGGCGGCATTTGCCGCTCAAAAAGAATTTGCCCAATGTCAGGAGCAGCTTGCGCCATTGCCAAAGTATTTGGAATTGTCGCCACACAATCAAACTGCGCCGGATTGGAAATGGCTGCATGAAGTGATTGCGTGGCGGGATTTATTCGAGCGGTCGCGTGGGCAGCAAAAACTGGACATCGACAGTGGGCTTTGGGGAAAACTGCGCGACCACTTGGAAATCCATCTGTCTTTGTTCTGTTTTAATTTGCTGCGCCTGTGCGATCCGGTTGCCAAGCCACACGGGATGAAATTTAAGCAGACGCTCACCATCCCAGTCAATCGACTGTCACAATCATCAATGTTTACTGGTTTTTTAAACGGGACAGCAGTGAATCCCACCATGAAATATCCGGGCTAGGGCGCGGCTGAAGGCATGAATATGCGGCGCGTCATTGGCGCTGGTCAGCACGGCGCTGACCGGATCGCACTTGCGGCCTGCTGCTCGGCTGCCGCAGGACTATTCCGCGCACGGTGCCAGCGACACGATGAAGGTCGCACCGCCGCCCGGTTCGCTGACGACTTCGATGTCGCCCTGATGATCCTCGGCGACGCGCCGGCAGATCGCCAGCCCCAGGCCGGTGCCGTTTTGCTTGGTGGTGAAGAACGGCTCGAACAGCCGCATCCGATGTTCCGCCGTGATGCCCGGCCCGCTGTCCGAAAAAAAAATTCGCAAGCCGCGCCGGCCGGACCCGTTGGCGACCAACTCCGTCCGCACCGTCAGTTCGCCGTGGCTGCCGATGGCCTCCAGACCGTTCAGCACCAGGTTGAGGAAGGCCTGTTGCAACTGCGCGGCATCGCCCAGCACCGTGTCGGGCGCGGCGCGGTAGTCGCGTTTCAGAACAATCATCCGGCCGTGCAACTGGTGCTCCAGCAGCCGGAGCGAATGGTCGAGCACCTCATGGATCGGCACCTTAGCCAGCGTGGCGGACCGAGGGGCGGACAGCCGCAGCATCTGCGTCGCCAGGGCTTCGATACGCTTCAATTCCCGGCGCACCACCGCCGCCATCTCCGAGGACTCGTCCTCCTCCAGCAGCAGCTCAACGTAGGTTTTGATGGGGACCAGGCCGTTCTTGATTTCGTGGGCGAGGCCGGCGGAGATGAGGCCGAGGTTGGCGAGCCGGTCCAGCCGGCGAAGATTTTCCTGTAGGTCATGCCCGCCGGCGGTGGTGTTTGCCACCGGATGGCCGGGCTTTTTTAGTGATGCGCTGGCTGACATTGTTTCATGGCACCGGTCGTCCCCGCCAAGGATGATTGACTTTACCGGGTCACTTTAATCAAAGTCGTCGCGGCCGCAAACAAAATCCCCGCCTGTTTTTGCCGGCGGCCGATTTTTGCCAAGAACTACGAGCGCGTGCTTTCCGCCGCCGCCGCCAAACTCTTTTTGCTGGAAGTGTATGCCTTGAGCCTGCAGGGCGGCTGGATCAGCGACGACCATTTCACTGCCGACGGCACGTTGATCGAAGCGTGGGCGAGCCTGAAGAGGTTCGTCCGCTAGGACGGGGCGGACCAGACCCGGGTGGCGGCGGCCAAGGACGAAGATCCCGGCAATCCCGCGATCAACTTTCGCGGGGAATCGCAGCGCAACGACACACACAAAGCACGACCGATCCGGACGGTGGGCGGATTCCGGCGGAGCCGGTATCGGGGACCGGAACGAACGCAGGCCTAGGGCTACCTCGTGGCGGTGACATACAACCTGCTGGGGATGGCGCGGCTCACGGCGACCTAAAACGCCGCCGGCGACCGGCCAAAACGCCCAGTGCGCGCCTTCCTGCCGGCCAGGCACGCGATCATTGGTGGCGTCGAAGTCGAGGATCAGCTTGGTGGGCGCCGTGCGGAAGGACGCGATGAACTGGTCCACCAGAACCCCGTGCAGCGCCCCGGCGGCGGCGCGATCGGCGCGGTTCTCCAGCCGGCAGAGCGTGGGACTGGAAGCCAGCGGTTTGATTTGTTCGACGGCCGTCTGCCAGGCCGGTTCAGGTGTATTCGCCCGGCGTCGGCTCGTGCAGATTCCAGAAGAGATACGCGCAGACCGTGTTCAAGCCCATTGCCTTGGCCATTTGCAACCGGTGCCGCCAATATTCCCTCGGCACGCGGGCGGCGTGGAACTCGCCGCAGCGGATTTGCAGCCGCTGGCCGTCGGGCAGAAAATCATCCGTGCCGACGGCGAAGGTGTGGGTGGACGCCTGCGCCGGCAGGCTGGCCGCAAATAAAATCACGGCGGCGAAAATGGAAATTTTTTTGGCGCTGGTAATCGGGGCATGATGCGTCTCCCGGCGCCGCGCCGCAAACGATTTTGCGCTTCCATCGGACTGAAAAATCGTGAACATTTCCGGCCCGTGCCTGTCAGAAAAGACGGAATTAAAATGCGGTTTACCTTGAAAACATTGGCCTTGCTGCTGGCCTGGCTGCTCCCCGGCGGGGCTTGGGCGGCTACGTTCACCGCGTCGCTCGACCGCGACACGCTCACGCTTGGCGAAAGCGCCACCCTCTCGCTGGCCTTCGAGGGCGGCTCGCCGGACCGGGTCCCCGCGCCGAGCGTGCCCGGGCTGCAGATCACGCAGGCCGGCACCGCGCAAAATATGAGCTGGATCAACGGCGCGATGAGTTCCACCGTCACCGTGAGCTTTTCCGTCACGCCGCAACGCACCGGAGATTTCACCATCCCCGCGCTGACGGCCGACGTGAACGGCCGGCAGCTGGCCACCGCGCCGCTCAAACTGACCGTCACCGCCGCCAGCGCGCCGCCGGCGGCCGCCGTCAATTCCGGCAGCGAGGTCGCGTTCCTGAAATTCACCTTCCCGAAACCTGAAATTTACCTCGGCGCGGCGGAGGTCGGGCGGCTGGAACTTTATCTGCGCGACGACGTGCAGAACTTCGGCAACTTCCAGTTGACCAGTTCGCCAACCGACGGCTTCAGCGCCGGCAAGACCACGGAGATGCAAAACCAGCGCCGCCGGGTGCAGGTCGGCAACCGGGTTTACACGGTCATTCCGCTCGCGGTGCCGCTGACGGCGGTGCGCGCCGGTGCGCTCACGCTCGGACCGTTCACCGCCAGCGCGGTGGTGGTGCTGCCCGGCCAGAACCAGGGCGGCGACCCGTTCTTCCGGCAATTTTTCAACCAAGGCGAACAAAGGCAAGTCACCCTCGCGACAGATCCGGTCGTGGTCCAAGCCCTGCCTTTGCCGGTCCGAAACCGGCCGGCGAATTTCACCGGCGCGGTCGGGCAGTTTGACATGGCCGTGACTGCTGGCCCGACGACCGTGACCGTGGGCGACCCCATCACCGTGCGGGTGCAGATTTCCGGCCGCGGCGCGCTGGACGCCCTGACGCTGCCGGAACAGGTGGCCTGGAAAAATTTCAAGACCTATCCGCCGACCGCCAAGCTGGAGACGACCGATCCGTTCGGTTTTCAGGGCACAAAAACCTTCGAGCAGATCATTTCGCCGGAAAATGCGGACGTGCACGAACTGCCGGCGCTGACGTTCTCATTTTTTAATCCCGACGACGGCCAATACCACACGCTCACGCAGCCCGCCGTGCCGCTCACCGTCAAAGCCGCCGGCGCGACGCCGCTGCCGGTGCTGGCCGCAGCCAAAGCCGAGGAGAAACCGGCGCAGGACATCTTGCCCATCAAGGAAAATCTCGGAACGCTCGCGCAATTGCCGCTGGGGCGAGACTCCGTCGAGCCGCTGATCACCAAGCCGGCGTTTCTCGCCGCGCAATCGGTGCCGGTGCTGGCGTTTCTCGCCGCCTTCATCTGGCGCCGGCGCGCGGACCATCTGGCCAACAATCCGCGCCTGCGCCGCCAGCGCGCGGTCGCCGCGCTCGTCACCAGCGGCAAAGATGAATTGAAGAAATATGCCGCCGCCAACCAGCCGGATGAATTTTTCGCGACGCTGTTCCGGCTTTTGCAAGAGCAGCTTGGCGAGCGGTTGGACTGTCCAGCGACTGCCATCACGGAAAATGTCGTCGAGGACAATTCCATTTTGCGAAATGCGCCCGCCGTCACGCGCGCGGCCTTGCGCGAGCAATTCCAGCTTTGCAATCAAGCCCGCTACGCGCCGGTGCGCGGCAGCAGCGAATTAAATTCTGTGGCAACGCAGTTTGAAAAATTGCTCGGCGAACTCCAGAACTTGAAGTCATGAAAAACTGGCCAGTCATTTTGATCGCGCTGTTCTGCGCCGAAAAAATTCTGGCGGCGGACGTCCCAGCGGATTTCTCGGCGGCGAACAAACTTTACGCCGAAGGAAGGTTTTCCGACGCCGCGAACGCTTACGAAAAAATCATCCAGTCCGGCGCGCAATCGCCGGCGCTGCTGTTCAATTACGGCAACGCGGAATTCAAGGCCGGCCATCTGGGCCAGGCGATCGCCGCGTATCGGCAGGCGAAATTGCTCGCGCCGCGCGATGCCGAATTGCGTGCGAATCTTGCGTTTGTCCGCAACCAAGTCCAAGGCGCAACACTGCGCGAAAGTTCATGGCAGAAATGGGTGGGCACGCTGACGCTGAACGAAGGCGCGATCCTCACTGCGGTGTTCTTGTGGGCGATGTTTGTGCTGTTTATTGTCTGCCAAATCAAACCTGCGCTGGCGCCGAGGCTGCGCGCGGCGACGCGCATTGTCATGGCGCTGATGATTTTCTCCGGCGCGGTGCTGGCGTTGCAGGCGGCGAATCATTTCAATTCCGCCGTCGCCGTGGTGACGGTTGCCGAGGTCACCGCCCGCAGCGGGCCGTTTGATGAGGCGCAGGGCGTGTTCACCGCCCGCGACGGCGCGGAGCTAATAGTATTGCAACGCCACGACGACTGGGTGCAGGTCGCGAACAATGCCGGCAAGATTGGCTGGTTGAGTCGGAAGCAGGCGGAAGTGTTGCCGGGAGCGTGACGGTGGTAGCGGAGGTCTATGACCGCAGATAGTGGCCGTCAGCAAGACAGGCGCTCACAGAGCGCCGCTACAGAAGATTTGAACATCGCCAAAAACATTTTGTCAGAAAACCGTCCACGGAAAATTAATTAAAACATGAGCACAGGAATCAACGCCATCAACGAAGCGGTCAAGGAAGCCAGCGCCTTCACGCATCCGATCTTTAACGAACTCGGCAAGGTCATCGTCGGCCAGCAATATCTCACCGAACGGCTGGTCATCGGCCTGCTGGCCAACGGCCACGTCCTCCTTGAAGGCGTGCCCGGCCTCGCCAAGACGCTCGCCGTAAAATCGCTGGCGAATTGTATGCACGTCAAATTTTCGCGCCTGCAATTCACGCCGGACATGCTGCCCGCCGACGTCATCGGCACGCAGATTTATAATCCGCAATCCGGCGGCTTCAGCACGCGCAAAGGGCCGGTCTTCGCCAACCTTGTCCTCGCCGACGAAATCAACCGCGCGCCCGCCAAGGTGCAGAGCGCGCTGCTCGAAGCCATGCAGGAAAAACAGGTCACCATCGGCGACCAGACCTACAAGCTCGACGAACCATTCCTCGTCCTCGCCACGCAAAATCCCATCGAGCAGGAAGGCACCTATCCGTTGCCGGAGGCGCAGGTTGACCGGTTCATGTTGAAATTAAAAATCGGTTATCCGAGCCGCGCGGAAGAACGGCAGATTCTGGAGACGATGGCGAAAACTTCTGGTCAGCCGACTTGCAGCGCGGTCGTCACGCCACAGCAAATTCTCAAGGCGCGCGAAATCATCAATGACCTTTACGTGGACGACAAGGTGAAGGATTACATCGTGGACCTCGTCTGCGCCACGCGCGACCCGGACCATTACAAGATCGCGGTGAAGGATTTCATCCAGCTCGGCGCGTCGCCGCGCGCGACCATCGCGCTGACGCTGGCGGCCAAGGCGTATGCGTTCCTGAAAGGCCGCGGCTACGTCACGCCGCAGGATGTGAAGAGCATCGGCATGGACGTGTTGCGCCACCGCGTGGCCATCACCTACGAAGCCGAAGCTGAGGAAAAAACCAGCGAAACGGTCATCCAGAAAATCTTTGATGAACTGCCCGTGCCGTGAAATTGGCGAAATCAGGCCAGCCGACCGCGCCAATAACCGGGACGCCGTTTCATGTGCATCACGGCAACAATCCAGACGTGTCCTGGCTTTTCCATGAAGATTATCGCGTAAGGAAAATCGCGGCTCAAATGCCGGCGCGCGGGCGGATCAAATTTACGGAAGCGTTCCGGGTCGGCGCAAACTTCGAGAAACAACCGCTCCATCTCGCGGTAAAAACGCACGCCAAGTTCGGGAGAAATCGCGGAATAATAGCCAACCGCTCCGGCAAATTCCTCGTCCGCTTCGGGATGAAGCAAATGCTTCACAGTCCGGCGATTTTGCGCGCGCGCGCCAGCGATTCTTCCAGCGGAACACCCTTGACTTTCCTTGATTCGATTTCCGCAATACGACGGTCAGTTTCGGTTTTCCACGATTCCGCCACGGATGGCTCCATGCCGCCGTGCCGCGCGACCATGATGCGGTCAATTAATTCCGCCACGACTTCACCTGGCATCTCGCGGGTTTCTTCGACAATTTGATCAAGCGTTATCGGCATGGGGCAAGTCTCGCTCACGACCTGAATTTTGACAAGCGCGAAGCCGAGGCCGGGGAAAAAACCAGCGAAACGGTCATCCAGAAAATCTTTGATGAACTGCCTGTGCCGTGAGGAAAATAATTTTCCGTCTCACGCAATAAAATTTTTCAACGCTTAGGCACAAAGGCGCGGAGAAAATACGTTACTGCATCACCGCCCGGTAATGGTCTGCCCCAGTTGAGATTTGGACAGTTTGAAAGGCCTGAATAACCTTATGCAAATGAACCAAAACCCACCTGTTAAACGCGGCCGACGCAGCCGTGTTTCCACCGAGCAGAAGCTCGCCATCTTGCAGCAGTGGCAAGCGGGCACACCATTTTATCATTCAGCCTGCCCCCAATTTTTATTTGACCGTCTTCTCCAAAAGAAGCCTGTGTATGCTGAAATGCCTCCGCACCGCCTTTTCCCAAAATCAAATACCACTATGAAATATCCGGGTTAGGGTTGCGGCCCTGTCGCCACTCGGCAATGATGGGCGCGGTCATGCTTTTCACCGCCCGGCAGTATGAATTCGTTTTTCCGCGTCCGGCGCTCGTCCTGGGCGTCGTGAACGTGACGCCGGATTCGTTTTCCGACGGCGGCAGATTTCTGGAGCCGGCGGCGGCGGCGGACCGGGCGCTGGAACTGGTGGCGCAAGGCGCGGACATCGTTGATTTGGGCGGCGAATCCACACGGCCCGGCGCCGCGCCGGTCAGCGAGGCGGAGGAGCTGCGCCGCGTCATTCCCGTTCTCGAAAAACTTTCCGGGCGCATCCGGGTGCCGGTCTCGATTGACACGGCCAAGCCCGCCGTCGCCCGCGCCGCGCTGGACGCCGGCGCCAGCATCGTCAACGACACCGGCGCGGCCCTGCGCACCGGGGATTTTGCCATGTGGAAAATCGTGGCCGAAAAAAAAGCCGGTTACATTCTGATGCACGCCCAGGGCCCGCCGGCGACCATGCAGGAACATCCGGTGTATCGCGACGTGGTGCGCGACGTGAGCGGTTTTTTTTCCGAGCAGCTGGGCCGGCTGCTGAACGATGCCGGCGTGCCGATGGAACAGGTGGTGCTGGATGTTGGCATTGGCTTCGGCAAAAATCTGGCACATAATCTGGCGCTGCTCGCCGGCCTTCCGTCCTTTGCCCGCTGGCGGCGGCCGCTGCTCGTCGGCGTCTCGCGCAAGTCGTTCATCGGGCAACTGCTGGGCGCGGACGTGGCGGGCCGCCTGCCGGCGTCGCTCGCCTGCACGGCGCTGGCGGTGGCGGCGGGCGTGAACCTGATCCGCACGCACGACGTGGCGGAAACGGTGCAGGCGGTGCGCATGGCGGAAGCAATTTGTTCCCGGAAGAAAAATGTGGCCTGATTTGCAAAATGGCTGGCGGCCCGCCGTGGAGATTTTAATCCTCGCGGTGCTGATCTATTATGCCTTCCGCTTCGTGCGCGGCACGCGCGGCTGGCCGGTGGTCATCGGCTTCGTGGTCGTGCTGCTGGCGCTGACGGCGGTGACGACGATTCTGGATTTGAAGGTGCTGCGCTGGATCCTCGGCAGCGCGTCCGTGTTCATCGCGCTGGGGGCGCTGGTGATTTTCCAGCCGGAACTGCGCCGCATCCTCGGCGAACTGGGCAACCTGCCGCTGTTCGCCAGCACCAGCGAGCAGCGCGAAAGCATCGAGGTCATCATCCAGACGGCCGAGCGGCTCGCCGAGGTGAAAATCGGCGCGCTCATCGCCATCGAACAGTCCATCCAGTTGCAGGAAGCCGTCGAGGCGGGCATCAAGGTGGACTGCGAGGCGACGCCGGAAATGCTGGAGGCGATTTTTTTTCCGAACAACGCCATCCATGACGGCGGCGTCATCATCAAGGGCGACCGCATCGCCTACGCCGCCTGCATTTTTCCGCTGACGCAGCGTTCCGACCTGAACAAGTCGCTCGGCACGCGCCATCGCGCGGCCATCGGCTTGAGCGAGGAAACCGACGCCGTCATCATCGTGGTGTCCGAGGAGAGCGGCATGATTTCGCACGCCTACAAGGGCCAGCTCGTGCGCGGCGTGACGCTGGAGGAACTGCGCGCGTTCCTCGTCTCCGTCCTCCTGCGGCCGGCGCGCACCAACCACATCGTCAAATGGCTGCGGGCGCGTTTCACCGACCATCACAAGCCGGCCGGCCCGGCGGTCATCACCAAACGCGAGCCGCGCCCGCCCGCCAAACCCATCGGCAAATGAAATTCCTCACCGCCTTTCGCATCTGGCTCGTCGATGATTTCGGCTGGAAACTTTTTTCGCTGGTGCTCGCCATCGCCATCTGGCTGACCGTCCACAAAATCCTGCTGGAATCCGCCACCCCCATCGAAAGCGCCGGCGGCAGCCCCGTGACTTATGGCAATTTGCCCGTGCTCATCGTCGCCGCCGCGGCGGACGTGCACCTTTACCGCGTCACGCCGGAATCCGTCAAAGTCACCGTCACCGGCTCGCGTGAGGCCATCGCCACGCTGTCGGCCAACCAGATTCGCGTCACGGTGGATTTGACCGGCATTGATTCCGCCACCGATCTAAAACGCAGCGTGAATGTCTCCGTGCCGTCCGGCGTGACGGTGGTGAGCGTCGAACCGGCCAACGTCGGCATCATTGTGCCGCCCGGGCGTTGAGCAAATTTTTACCATGAGTCCCCCCAAAAAAATCTTCGGCACCGACGGCGTGCGCGGCACGGCGAACGTCGAACCCGTCACGGCGGAAACCGCGCTCAAGCTCGGTCGCGCCGCGGCGCACGTTTTCAAAAACCTTGAGGCGCAGTCGCGCAGTCGGGGCAAACATAAAATTGTCATCGGCAAGGACACGCGGCTTTCCGGCTATATGCTGGAGAACGCCATCTCCTCCGGCATCCTCTCAATGGGCGTGGACGTGCTGTTCATCGGGCCGCTGCCGACGCCCGGCGTGGCCTACGTCACGCGCAGTCTGCGCGCGGATGCCGGCATCGTCATCACCGCCTCGCACAATCCCTATGCCGACAACGGCATCAAGTTTTTCCGCGCGGACGGCTACAAGCTGGATGACAAAATCGAGGGTGAAATCGAAAACCTGGTCTTCTCCGGCGCGATTGAAAAAGTCCGGCCGAGTTCCGAGCAGATCGGCCGCGCGGTCCGCGTGGACGACGCGCTGGGGCGCTACATTGAGTTTGCCAAATCCTCGTTCCCGAAAGGCCAGACGCTCGAAGGTCTGCGCGTGGTCGTGGATTGCGGCCACGGTGCGGCCTACAAAGCCACGCCCTGCGTCCTGCGCGAACTCGGCGCGGAAGTCATCGTCTACGGCAGCGCGCCCGACGGCAAAAACATCAATGCCGGCTGCGGCTCCATGCACCCGGAGGCCCTGTGCCAGAAAGTTGTGGAGCACCGCGCCCACTTGGGCATCGCGCACGACGGCGACGCCGACCGCGTCCTGCTCTGCGACGAAACCGGCGCGCTGATTGACGGCGACGACATCATGGCCATCGCCGCGCTGGAGATGCTGGCGGAAAAAACCTTGGCCCAAAACACCCTGGTGAGCACGGTGATGAGCAACGCCGGTTTGGAGGCGGCCATCACCCGGGCCGGCGGTCACATGCTCCGCACCGCCGTCGGCGACAAAAACGTGATTGATGAAATGCTGCGTGGCGGCTTCAACTTCGGCGGCGAGCAGAGCGGGCACCTGATTTTCCGAGATCACGGCACGACCGGCGACGGGCTGGTGGCCGCGCTGCAAATCCTGTGCATCCTGAAGGCCAAAGGCCGGCCGCTCTCGCAGCTCGCGAAATGCTGGACGCGCTTTCCGCAGCTCGTGACCAACGTAAAGGTGCGCGAGAAAACGCCATTCGACCAGCTCGACGGCGTGAACCAACTGGTGGCGGCGGCGGAAAAAGAACTGGCCGCGCAGGGCGGACGGCTGCTGTTGCGCTACTCCGGCACCGAGCCGAAGGCGCGGCTGCTCGTGGAAGGCCACGACGAAAAGGTTTTGAAAACTTGGTCGGAGAAAATCTGCGGCTTGATTCAGAAGCAGATTGGCGCGTGAATTGAAACCGGAGATTGCGCGAATTCGAACGCCGCCGGCGCGGCCTATTTGTAGTTCCAAATAGTTCAAACGAACTCTTCGGAGGAGTGAAATCCTCACCCGCCGGCCGCAACAATTCCGCCCCTCACGCGGGTGCGCAGTTCGTCCGGGGCAATTATTTCTGGCGTTCTGTATCCAATTGGCCGACGATGCCTGCCGTCAACCGAAACAAACCGTGAAACTCCTGTTCTCCGAACAAAATGCCGACTACGAAAACTACCAGTTTCCGTATGCCGTCTGGGCCATGCCGGAGGCGGGCGAAACGCCGGCGGATGTTTTTGACGCCGGCTTCCTGCCGTCGTCACGTTACCTGGATCGGTTTTATTTGTGCCGCCAGGTGCGCGTGCGTCTGGCGAAGTTTTCGCCGTCGTCCGAGAACCGCCGGATTTTGCGCAAAGGCAAGGGCATTGGCGTGGAGCTGGTGCCGAGGGAAAAATTTGATTACACGCCGGAGCGGCGGACGTTTTTCAAGACCTACGCCGACATCAAGTTCGGCAAGGACGTGATGAGCTGCGAGCGGCTGGATGCGCTATTTGCCGCGCCGATCATTTCCCACCTGCTCGTTTTTACCGACCCGGAAACCGGCCGGGAAATCGGCGTCGCCACGCTCTACCTCGAGGGCCGGGCGCTGGCGTTTTACTATTACGCGTTTTATGACCTAAATTATTACGCGCGCAACCTCGGCATGTTCATGATGACGTCGGCGGTGGCGCTGTTCGCCGAGCGCGGCGTGCGGCAGCTTTACCTCGGCACCTGCTACTCGCAGACGGCACTCTACAAGACGCAGTTCGCGGGCGCGGAATTTTTCAACGGCTTCCGCTGGTCGGGCGATTTGGATGAACTCAAGTTCATCATCCGCCGCGATAAGAAGGATTTGCCGCAGCATCTTTTGGAAACGGAAGAATACCGCGCGAAGTTTTACCAGGCCGATCTGGGAAAAATCACCGAGGCGAGCGCCTTTCGCGTGAAGGTGAAATAAGGGTGCCGGCCCGCTTAACGGGCAATCCAGCCGCCGCCGACCACGAGATCGTCCTGATAAAAAACCGCCGCTTGGCCCGGCGTGATGGCGCGCTGGGGGGAATGCAATTTTACCTTCACCGAACCGTTGCCGGCCGGCGTCACCGTCGCCGGCGTGCCGGGATGGTTGTAACGGATTTTCGCCGTCACTGCGATGGGCGCGGTCAGATGATCAAACGGATGCCAGTTACAATTGGTCGCGGTGAATTCATCGCGGTCCAGTGCCGAGTCATCGCCGACCACCACGCGGTTGTTTGCCGCATCCAACTCCACGACATACACCGGCTTGCTCGTCGTGATGCCCAGGCCTTTGCGCTGGCCGATGGTGTAAAACGCAATGCCGTCATGCTGGCCGAGGACGTGGCCGTGCAAATCCACGATGTCGCCGCGATGCTTGTGCACGAGGTTCGCGGATTGGAGGAAGCCGCCGTAATTGTTGTCGGGGACGAAGCAGATTTCCATGCTCTCCTCCTTGTCGGCGGTTTTGAGCTGGCAGTGCCGGGCGACTGCGCGCGTGTCGCTCTTGGTCTTTTCGCCGAGCGGAAAAAGCGCGCGGGCCAGTTGATCCTGCCGGAGCGAAAACAGAAAATAACTCTGGTCCTTCCGCAAATCGCGTCCGCGCTTGAGCAGGTAGCGGCCCGCGCTAGGGACCTGTTCGACACGCGCGAAATGTCCGGTGGCGATGTAATCCGCGCCGAGTTGATCCGCGCGGTCAATGAGCCGGCCGAACTTCAAATTCTGATTGCACATCACGCAGGGATTCGGCGTGCGGCCGGCCTTGTATTCGTCGGCGAAATACTGGATGACGTGCTTCTGGAATTCCGCCGACTCGTCAATGAGGTAATACGGGATGTCGAGCTGGTGGCAGACGGCGCGGGCGTCGGTGACGGCCTGCGGGCCGCAGCATTTGTCCTCGGCGCGGTTCACGCAATCCTGCGGCCAGAGTTTCAGGGTGATGCCGACGACGTCGTAGCCTTGCTCCAGCAACAGCGCCGCCGTGGCGGAGGAGTCCACTCCACCGCTCATGCCGCAGACGACGCGCTGACGCTTGGGTGCATTCACAGACGGACATCATACCACGCGCGGGCGGCGTGTAAAATGGATTGCTTTGGGGGAATCGCCGCGCATGGCCGAGGGTTTGGGCGCCAGGCCGGAAATTTCCCTGCGGCGCCCATGATTTTATGATTCAAATTTCGGTGGAAAAGGTTATGCTCACTGTTCGTAGCAAAAATATTTTTCGCCGCCACCGATCGGAAACACAAACCATGCCCGAAGTAAAACCCAAACGCGCCCCGACGCTCTATCTGATCGTCGCGATCAAGATCATCAAGGGGCTGCTCCTGTTGCTGGTGGCGTTCGGCGTTTATTCGCTGGCGGGCCGTGACCTGCCGGATTTGTTCGGGCGGTTTTTGCGCTGGGTCCATCTCGACCCGGAAAGCCGGTTTTTCAACGCCATCGGCGAGCGCCTGGAAACCATCACGCCCGCCAACGTCAAAAAGGCCGCGCTGGTGCCGTTGCTCTACGGCTGCTTTCTGCTGGTCGGCGGCACGGGGCTGGGGCTGCGCGCGAAATGGGCGATCTGGCTGGCCATCGGCGAATCCGCCTTTTTCATTCCGATTGAAATTTACGAGCTGATCCGCAAACACGCGCCGCCCGGCGAAAACCATCCCGCGCTGTTTGCCCATCCGAAAATCGGGCTGGCGGTCGTGCTCGCCCTGAATGTGTTTATCGTTTGGTATCTTTACCAAAACCGAGCCCGGCTGTTCCGGCACCATTGAACTGCAACCGGCTCCGGCCCGCCGACAAATCGCATTATTTGCTTGCGGCCGCCGCCGGCATGGCGTAAAAAATCGGCATCATAAGAATACGTCAGACGATTGTTTTGATGCACATCACCAATCAGCTCCAAACCGAGAGGGTAGCTTGAGCCGCCCTTTTCCCCCGCGCAACTCCTCCCCCGCCTCGCAGATGCGCGTCAACGGCAAGATTCGCGCCCGCGAAGTCCGCGTCATCGGACCCGACGGCAAGCAGCTCGGCGTGTTTCTCTTGAACGACGCGCTCGCCCTGGCCCGCCAGCACGGCGTGGACCTGGTGGAGATTTCGGCGAACGCCGTCCCGCCCGTCTGCCGCATTATCGAGATCGGCAAATTTCGCTACGAGCTGGCCAAGAAGGAAAAGGAATCCCGCAAGCACCAGCACGCCTCAACCGTCAAGGAAGTGCAGCTCAGCCCGCGCATTGACCCGCACGACCTCGGCATCAAGGTGCAGCACGCCATCAATTTCCTCTGCGAAGACATGAAAGTGAAGGTCGCCCTGAAATTTCGCGGCCGCGAAATGGCGCACACCGAAATCGGCTTCGAGGTCATCAACAAGTTCATCGCCGAGATCGCGCCGTTCGGCCATCCCGATTTCCAGCCCAAGCTTGTCGGCCGCGCCATCAACCTGATGATCAGCCCGCACCCGCGCAGCAAGCGCGCCAAAAATCCGCGCCAGGCGGATGCGGAACTGCCCCTGCCGGAAGAAGAAGATGCTCATGAATCCGGTTCCCTGCCGGAAAAAAAGCACCCCCCAAAACCGGTCCAGCCGCCCGCGCCGGAAAAGACAAATGTCCCCGTTGCCAACCAGCCGCCGTCCGGCGGTTTGCAAAACCCGTTCGCCGATCTGGAAATCCAGTAAGTCCAATCTCCCAAGGCTAAAGGCCAAAGCTGGCCGCCGGCTGGCTGGGGGCTTCGGACTTGAGGCACTGGACCAGCTCCGGAAACCGGCAGTCGGCGCACACCGCGTTCGTGTGCTCGCAAAAATCGCGGATGATCTGCATCAAGCCTTGCTGGGCCGCCGCGCCCTTCAAGACCCGCCGGCGGGAAGTTCCGAGCAGCCGCTGGCGCGCCAGTTTCAAAACCGCATTGTCCTCCGCCGCCGGCCAGGCCAAAAACCGGCGCTCGATTTCCGCCTGCAGTTTTTCGTTGCCGCCCTCCCTGGCGCGGACCCAGAGCCACGGCAGGACGACGTTCACCGCCAGATCCGTCGTCCGCGCCGCGCCCAGCAACGGCTGCGGCTGCGGCAGCCGCGCGGATTTGAACGTCCAGTGCCACGACCAGAATTCGTCGTGTTCGACTCGGAAAATTTCGTGGAGCGATTCCACCAGCCTCGGACTGGCATGGCGTGTCACTCCATGCGCGCCGCCGCCGGCCGGCGGATTGCCCGCCCTGCCCGCAATAGCCAAGCCCCAGGCTTCAATTTTTGCGATCAGATTTTCCGACGCCAGCCAGTGCGCCACCAGCGCGAGCCGCCGCTGCGGATGATTCGCCGGGCGCAGGCCGTGCAATTTCCACGCGGCGCGCGGCTGGCGGCAGCCTTCCCATTCATCCCGGTCGCGCCACCACAAATCCCATGCCCGCCGCAAAAATGTGTCGGACGATTTTTGCGCCCGCGTCAAATCGTCCGGCAGCAGGCCGCTGACGCCGAGCAGCCGCGCCTGGATTTCAAACACAGACTGGACGCCACGCTGCCAGGCGGATTTGCGCTCCGCCAGATTCAGCATCGGCCAGACATTGTTTTTGTAGCCGAGCGCGCGGAACAGGTTTTCCCACAGCGTCTGTTCCCAGCCGGCGTGTTTGGCGCGGGCGAGCAGGGCGGCAGCCTTGGTTTGGAAGCGGATCCGGGCGGCGGCGCGCAGCAGTTCCGTAAGCTGGGCCGGGGAAAGTTCGCGCAGGGGCGCGGAACATTTGCCGCGCAGACTTTCCGGCAGGCCGGACTCGTTTTGGAGCGCCAGTGCGAGTTCGACCACCGGCGCATCCAAAAAACTTTTCAATGCCAGGACGGCGGGAACGGCGGTGTTGGGTTTCGCCGTTTCCCAGACGACGTGCAGGATGACATTTTTGAAATGGGGATTTTTATCGTGGCCGTGTGCGCGCCAGCCGCCGGATTGCAAATCCACCTCCACATCACCCGCCACGGGCTTTTCCTCGCCAAACTGAAGCACCGCGCCGCGAAAGTCCGGCCCGCCGGCAACGCTGATGAATCCCGGATGCAACACGCGAAGGCTGCGGCCATCGGTGGTTTTCAGGCGGTCGCGCTGGAGGCGCTGATGCTGCCAGACGGCTTGGAGCAACTTTTCCGGCGGCGTGGAACCGCCATCACGCAGGACGTTGACGGCGCGGCAGCGTTCGCGCCAGGCGGCGTAGAAATTGTCCGCGCGGGAAGTCATTTGGAGGCTTTTAGTTCCTTCCCGAAGACTTCCACCTCAACGTAGTGATTCAACTTATTGGCAAATTTTCCGCTGCTTAAATTACCGAAGTTTCCACGGCTATAAAGCCGGACATAACGGCCTTTGACTCCTTTGGCGTCAATCAGTTTTCCCAAGAAGCTTTCAAAATAATTGCGGTCACTACCTTTTCCGAGACCGAGCATATTTTCGGTGCCGTTGTTAAAAATAATTTTCACGTCCTGCCTGAACTCTGAATCATTTGAAACCGCCACGATTACACTGCGATAAACGCGCGGCTCTTGATAGAAATGCCAGACGACCACCGCATAGATTTGTGCTGATGCTTGCAAATCAATCTGCACCCACTGCGGACCGTCCGCCAATTCCAAACAACCATCATCGTCACCTGATTTGTCTCCATCCGTCACCATTTCCGGCCTGCCGGTTATCGCTTCGCAGCTGGCCGTTACGGGTTTGTGCAACGCCAGATTGGTTGTGCCGATCGGGACATAAAATTCCGGCCAGTGCCGAATGTTTTCCGGTTGAGTAGCGAGGTTGGTGTCGGAAAGCGGAACAATCCAGCTTCCGAAATAAGGATCCGGCAGAGCGGTTTTTAATAAAACCATTTTTTCCTCGGCTGACAAGCGCAGGCCGCCAACTAGCGTCAAAACAAAAATGGCAAGCAAGGTTTTCATGGATGGTTTCGGCTGATGGCTCAAACCTGCCAACGCCGCACGGACAAAACCAGATTAATTTTGAACGCAACCTCGCTGCCCGTTGCCTGTTAAAGGTTGGCACCGCAAAGTTTTTGTTCGCCGCAAACGAAATTTTTCCGCTATACTGGCGATCAGATTTTATTGTGCACGCAAGTGATGATTGAAGTTTCCAATTTGACCAAGCGCTACGCGGGCCGCACGGCGGTGGACGATATTTCGTTCACGGTCGCGCGCGGCGAGATTGTCGGCCTGCTCGGCCCCAACGGCGCGGGCAAGAGCACGACCATGCGCGTGATGTCCGGCTTCCTGCCGGCGACGAGCGGCACGGTGCGCGTGGCCGGGTTCGACGTGTTCCACGATGCGGAGGAGGCGCGGCGGCGCATCGGCTACATGCCGGAAAACAACCCACTCCATGCTGAAATGCGCGTCCGCGAATATCTGAAATTTCGCGCCCGGCTCAAGGGCCTTAGTTGGAAAAAATCCCGCGAACGGGTGACGACGGTGATGGAACAGTGCGGTCTTGCCGACGTCGGTCGCCGCATCATCGGCCAGCTTTCCAAGGGCTACAAGCAGCGGGTCGGCCTGGCGGACGCGCTGGTGCATGAGCCGGAACTGATCATTTTGGACGAGCCGACCATCGGCCTGGACCCGCACCAGATTCGTTCCGTCCGCGCTTTGATCAAAAGTCTCGCCGGCAACCACACGGTCCTGATCTCGACGCACATTCTGCCCGAGGTGGAAATGATGTGCGGGCGCGTGCTCATCATGTTCGATGGCCGCGTGCTGGCGTCGGACACGCCGGAAAATTTGCAGCGGCGGATGGCCGGCGGCAGCCAGGTCATCGCGGAAATCGCCGCGCCGGAGGCGGCCCTGCGCGCGGCTTGGGATGGCCAGCCGGGCGTGGCGGCATTCGAGGTCTCGCCGGGTGAAGGCAAATATTTACGTTGCGCGCTGACGCCGCTGCCGGGCTGGGACCTGCGGCCGACGGTGTTTTCGCTGGTGCAGGAAAACGGCTGGGCGCTGCGGGAGCTGACGCGCAGCCGGCACACGCTGGAGGATATTTATATTCAGGTCACGCGGCCAACCACGGAGGAGGGCGAATGAAAATCTTCTGGGCGCTGCTGCGCCGCGAGCTGGGGACGTTTTTTCTGTCGCTGACGGGCTACGTCATCATTGCGGCGGTGTCGCTGATCGTCGGCGCGACGTTTGTAATGCTGATTCATAACATGGGCACGAAGCCGTTTGCGCTGCCGGTCACGCAGTTGTTTTTCAACAGCTTCTTGTATTGGCTGCTGGTGATCCTGATGGCGCCGGCGATCACGATGCGCCTGTTCGCGCTGGAGAAGGCCAGCGGGACGTTGGAAACGCTGATGACGACCGCGGTGGGCGATTTGCAAGTGGTGGCGGCCAAGTTCACGGCGGCGATCATTTTCTACATGATGACGTGGCTGCCGACGCTGGCCGGGCTGGTCATCATCCAGCATTTCACCAACCAGCCCAAACTCGATCCTGGCGTGGTCGGCGGGATGTATCTCGGAATTTTTTTGAGCGGCTGCCTGTTCGTGGCCATCGGCTGCCTGGCGTCCGCGCTGACCAAAAGCCAGATGGTCGCCGCCGTCATCAGCCTCGCGGCGGGCGTCCTTTTATTCATTCTCGCCTACATGGCCCAGGCGCTACCCTCGGCGTCGGCGTGGGTGGCGCTGAATTTTTTCAACCTGTTCAAGCACATGGAGGATTTCACGCGCGGCGTGGTGGACACGCGCACGGTGATTTTTTATGTGAGCGCCGCGTTTTTGTTTTTGTTCCTGACGCTGCGCGTGGTGGAAAGCCGCCGGTGGAAATGACATGAGCGAAGCCCCGAAATCCCGTCCCAGTTTCTCGGCCGCCCGCCGCTGGCAGATCGGCTTGGACGTGGCGGTGCGCACGGTGCTGGTGCTGGCCGTGGTGGTGATGGTGAACCTCCTCGGCGGGAAATTTTACCACCGGTTTTTCCTCAGTTCGCAGACCCGCGTGCAGCTTTCCTCGCGCACCGTCGCGGCGCTGCACTCGATCACGAACGCGGTGAAAGTGACGCTCTTCTTCGACACCGGCAAAGAGGAATTTTATCCCGACATCGTGGCACTGCTGAACGAATACCGCGCGGTGAACCAAAACATTTCCATCCGCACCGTGGACTATGTGCAGGATCCCGGCGAGGCGGAAAAAGTGAAGGCGCAATACCAGCTCGCCAGCGCCGAGGACAAGAACCTCGTCATCTTCGACTGCGCCGGCCGGGTGAAAATGGTCTCCGGCGACGCGATCACGCAATACACACTGGAGCAGGTGCCGAACGAAAAGGAGCGCGAGTTCCGCCGCAAGCCGGTCACGTTTTCCGGCGAGCGGATTTTCACCGCGATGCTGCTGGCGCTGCAAAACGCGCAGCCGCTCAAGGCCTATTATTTGCAGGGCCACGGCGAGCCGTCGCTGACGGACACCGGCGATTTCGGCTACCAGAAATTTTGCTCGGCGCTCCAGCAAAATTACATCGCCGTGACGAACCTGGAGCTGCTCGGTCCCCGCGTTGTGCCGATGGATTGCAATCTCCTGATCATCGCCGCGCCGGCGGCGGCGTTCACGGACCTGGAACTGCAAAAAATTTCCCAATACCTCACCGAAGGCGGCCGGCTCCTGCTGCTGTTCAATTACGCCTCGCTCAAACATCCCACGGGGCTGGAGCCGGTGTTGCAGCGCTGGGGCATCCATGTTCCCGCCGACATCGTGCAGGACCCGAAAAACACCGTCACCGGCCAGGACGTGGTCGTGCGCACGTTTGCCGATCATCCGGTGGTGAGTTCGCTGGCGGAGTTATCGCTCCAGATGGTGCTGCCGCGCCCGGTGGAAAAAATCAACGGGCCGAATCCGCCGGCCAACACGCCGGAAGTCACGGAACTGGCCCGGACCAGCCCCGGCGCGATGCTCACCGGCGACCGTAGCGATCCGCCCCGCAGTTATTCGCTCATCGCCGCCGCCGAGCAGAAGCCCGCGCCGGGCGTCGCCCCGCCGCGCGGCAACACGCGGCTCGTCGTGGCCGGCGACTCGGTTTTCCTTGGCAATTATTACATCGAAGGCGCCGGCAACCGCGATTTTCTGAACGGCGCGGCCAACTGGCTGCTGGACCGGCCGCAGTTGATTGCCGGCATCGGCCCGCGGTCCGTCACGGAATTCCGCCTCCTGTTGACCGAACAACAGCAGCAGCAGCTCCGCTGGCTGCTGCTCGGTGCGCTGCCCGGCGGCGTGCTGTTTTTCGGCTGGCTAGTCTGGCTCGTGCGCAGGAAATGAAATCCAAAGCCACATTCGTCTGGTTCGTGTTCGCGGTCGCGCTGGCCGCCGGTATCTGGCTGTGCCAGAAATTTCTGCCGGCCGGCCCGCCGGCGATCGCGCCGCTGCTTCCCGGCCTGCGCGCCGCCGCCCTGACCGCAGTCCAAATCAGTCCGGCCGGTGCGCGGGAAATCACCGCCGTCCGCACCAACGGCGCCTGGCAGTTGGTGAAACCGCTGGCGTATCCGGCGCAGACCGCCGCGATCGAGGCGCTCGCGGGCGCGCTGGAAAAACTCGCGCCCGCCACGCGGCTGACCGCCGCCGATCTCCGCGGCCATGAAAACGCCGACGCGGATTTTGGCTTTGAAAACCCGCAGTTCGCGATTGACCTGGCCGCCGGCGGACAAACCTGGCATCTGCTGGTTGGCAAAAAAACCGCGCCGGGCGACCAGGTGTTCATCCGCGTCGTCGGGCTGGACGGCGCGTTCGTCACGGACGCCGGCTGGCTGCAACGGCTTCCGCACTCGGCGGATGAATGGCGCGACACGGCGCTGGTGGCCGCCGGCCCGGTGGACTGGCTGGTCATCACCAACGGCACGAAGGCCATGGAATTCCGCCGCGACCCGACCAACCAGTTGTGGCGGATGATCCGGCCGCTGGCGGCGCGGGCGGACGGCGCGCGGCTGGCCGCCGCCCTGGAACAGCTTCTGGCCGGCCACGTCGTGCAATTCGTCACCGACGACCGGCGCACGGATTTGAGCGGCTACGGCCTGCAGCCGGCCGACCTCGACGTGTGGCTCGGTCGCGGCAACAACTTCACCGCCGCAATTCACGTCGGAATGAGTCCGCCGGATAATCCCGCGCTGGTGTATGCGCAGCGCGAAGGCTGGAACGCCGTCGTGACGGCGGGCAAAGACACGTTCCTGGCGTGGCGCGGATCGGTGAATGATTTCCGCGACCCGCACCTGCTCACGCCCACCGCGCCGGTCGCGGAAATCGAGGTGCGCGGCGCAATGGGAAATTTCACGCTGCAACAGCGCGGCCCCGGCCGCTGGGCGGTGGCGGGGGAAAAATTTCCCGCCGACCTGGAAACCGTGCAGGCTTACCTCAAGCTGCTCGCCAGCCTGCGGGTGTCCGAATTTGTGAAGGACGTCGTCACGGCGACGGATTTGCAGGGCTTCGGCTTCACGCCGCCGGCGCGGCAGATCATCCTGCGCGGCGCGGCGGGCGACACCAACAGCGTGCTGGTGCAACTGTTGTTTGGCAACACCGAGACGAACCGCGTGCTGGT
Organism: bacterium; assembly: GCA_021780905.1. GTDB lineage: Bacteria > Verrucomicrobiota > Verrucomicrobiia > Limisphaerales > UBA11358 > UBA11358. The sequence continues at coordinate 88,627 of JAJXXW010000048.1, read as the reverse complement.
CAAGCGCGGCGACGAGGATTTCATCTACGCGCTCAAGCCGGCGGACGTGGCCCAGTTGCCGGAGCACGGCTGGGAATTCCGCGACCGCTGCGTCTGGAGTTTTTCCGAAACCAATGTCGCGCGGGTCACGCTGCGGCAGAACGGGCAGACGCGCGAGCTGGTCCGCACCGGCAACAACAAATGGTCGTTCGGCCCCACATCGCAGGGCATCATCAATCCGCCCGCCCTTGAGGAAACGGTGCATCGCCTCGGCGAACTCATTGCCGCCGGCTGGGTGGCGCGCCACGTGACCGAGCCGGAAAAATACGGGCTGAAACCCGACAACCTCTCCCTCACCATCGAACTCAAGTCCGGCGAAAAACTGGGCCTCGATTTCGGCGCGGAACTGGCGCAGGGCCGGACGGCGCTGGCTGCCGTGACGCTCGATGGCGAGCGCTGGGCGTTCGTGTTTCCGCCGGCGCTCTACCAGTTCGTCGCCGCCTACCTGACGCTGCCGCCTACCTGACGCTGCCGCCGGCCACGCCGTAGACCCGGCGGCCCGACTGACCGGAGCGATCCGCGACCCCACCAAATCTTTTATTGGGCGCCGGTCGCGGGGGCCGTGAGCGACAGGAAAATTTCCTCCAGCTCGCCGGTGGCGCCGCTTTGCCGCCGCAATTCCTCGCGCGTGCCGACGGCGATGAGCTTGCCGCCGTTGATGATGCCGATGCGGTCGGCCATTTCCTCGGCGATGCTCAATTGGTGTGTCGAGACCAGCACCGTCATGCCGGCCAGCGAACGCTCCTTCAAAACGTCCTTCACCACGCGGGCGTGCTGCGGGTCGAGGCCGACCATCGGCTCGTCAATCACAAACACCTCCGGGTCGTGCAGCAGCGCGGACACGATGGCGATGCGCTGGCGCGTGCCGTGCGAAAGCCCTTCGATCGGACGGTCCACAAATTCGGACAGGTGAAACCGGCGGACCAGCTCCCGCGCATTTTTTTCGATGCGCGCGGCATCGAGCTGGAACAACTGGCCGGTGAAACGGAAAAATTCCCACGCCGTCAGCTTGTCGTAAAGGAACGGAAAATCCGGCACGTAGGCGAGGCGCCGACGCGCCTCGAGCGGCTGCGTCTGGATGTCAAAGCCGCAGATGCGCGCGGTCCCGGAAGTCGGCTTGATCAGGCCGGCCAGCAGCTTGATGGTCGTGGTCTTGCCGGCGGCGTTCGGGCCGAGCATGGCGAAAAATTCGCCGCGCGCGAGCCGGAGGGAAACCTGGTTGACGGCCACGAGGTCGCCAAAATTTTTTACGAGCCGGTCGAGTTCAATCATGGTTTGCCCCATTCGTCAATCCGGGCGCTGATGCCGCCCGGCAGCCCCACCCGCAAGATTTCGCCGAGCGTGCTGATATCCGCCGAAAAATTCGCGCCGAGCAATTCGGTTTCCACCTGATAGACCGGCACCCATTCCGTGCCGATTTTCACGCGAGTGCGGATCGCCCGCCACGGCGGGAGCGGTGCCGCCGTGGGGGTGGCCAGACTCGGCAGGCCGAGCAGCGTGTCAGCGACATTCCCGACCAGGCCGCGCAACAGGGCGTTGGGATTTTGCAGGTCCGCAAATGCCAGGTCCCGCTCCACCACGCCGCCGTCGCTGGTAATTTTCAGATGCACCGACGGGTTGGTGGCGAACGAATGGATTTCCACCGCCGTCCCGTGCGCGGTGATGCGCAGACTCACCTCCCGCCACGCGCGGGTGTTGGCAAAATTCAAATGCCCGTCAAATTTCAGCCGGTTGGTGAAATCCCCCAGCGCGATGTTGCCGGACAGGTGAACCTGGTAGCCGGCCCGCGCGGCCAGGCCCTCGGGCGGCGGCCGGTCGGCGTCCAGCGCGGCCATTTCCTGACCGATGCTGGTGGAAAATTCGCAGTAGCCCATGCGGTCACGGTTTTGATAGACGCTCAACGACGACGCGTCCGGCGCCGTCAGGAGTTTGCGCCAGACCAGTTCGATGGGCACCGGCGTCTCGTCCTGGTGCGAACCATATTCCGCCCGCCACAACAGCCCGTTCATCGTCAGCCAGAAGGCGGCAATGGCGAAAAAAGTCAGGCGGGTGAGCACGGGAAAAATTTATTGGGGCAGGTTGACCACCTGGCCGACGTGAAGTTTTTTCGGCGCGATGCCGGGGTTGGCCGCCTGTAACGCCGCGAGGCTGACGCCGGCTTTGCGCGCGATGGCGGCCAGCGTTTCGCCGGCGGCGACCGTGTGCGCGCGCGGCCGGGCCGGTTTCGGGGCCGGCGTCCTTGCCACCGGGACGGCTGCACCGGGCTGGGTGAGCGTGGGCGCCGCTGAAACGTCATCCGGGGTCGGGCTGCCGCCGGGCGCGGCCGGGGGCTGGCTTTTCGGGGCCGCCTGCTGCGCGGCGTAATACGAGCGCCATTTGTCCACCTCGTCCTGGAGCTGGTGGTTTTTCTCGGCCAGTTCCTCCAGTTGTTTCTGGGCGGCGGGCGCGCTCGGCAACGGCAGCACGTCGGCGGCGAGCTGCTGCTTGCAACTGTAAATGCGCTGCCGGATGACCTCGGCGTTGTCGGCCTTGGGACTCAGCCGGAGATATTGCTGATAATGATAAATCGCCGCCGCCGGGTCGGATTCCTTCTGGTCAAAAAGCATGGCGAGCTGGAAATGTGCCGCCGCCGAACGCGGATTGGCCTCGAGCGATTCCGCGAACGCCTCCACCGCGCCGGCATAATCCATCGCATTGACGCGGCTTTTGCCGAGGACATAATGCGGCTCCTTTTCCTCGTCCAGTCCGCCGGAATCGGACGGCAGACAGCCGTTCGCCGCCAGGAAAGCCGTTGCCGCCAGCGCCGCCAGACCGGGTTTGCCGAAAAATGACATCCCACGAAGCTAAACGAAGTTGCCGGCGCGTGCAATGTCCGGGTGCTCAAGCCGGCGGGATCGCGCTTTTATTTCGGCCAATGGCCGTCAACGTCTCCCCGGCCCGGAGCACCGCCATTCTCTCAGAATCGTTGTTTGACCAACTCCGCATTGCAACTTAAACTGCCCGTCCAATTTGGCAATTATGAAGATCATTATCTGTGACCCCATCTCGCCCAAAGGCATCGCCCTGCTCCAACAGCGGCCCGAATTCAACGTCGTCGTCCTGCCGAAACGGCTTGCGGAAGCGGAATTGATTCCGCTGGTGGCCGACGCGACGGCGCTCGTCGTGCGCTCGGAAACCAAGGTCACGAAAAAAATCATCGCGGCGGCGAAGGCGTTGCGCGTGGTCGGCCGCGCCGGCGTGGGCGTGGACAACGTGGACATCGAGGCTGCCACGCAAAACGGCACGGTGGTGATGAACACGCCCGGCGGCAACACGGTGACGACGGCGGAATTGACGTTCACGATGCTGCTCTCACTGGCGCGCAAGGTGCCGCAGGCCCACGCCACGATGGTCGCGGGCAAGTGGGACCGGAAAATTTTTCAAGGTGTGGAATTGCAAGGCAAGACGCTCGGCGTGCTGGGCATGGGCCGGATCGGCACGGAAGTGGCCAAGCGCGCCATCGCGTTCGGCATGCGCGTCGTGGCTTACGATCCGTATTTGACCGAAGACCGCGCGAAAGCCATCGGCGCGGAGTTCGCGCCGGAAGTGGACCACGTCTATCGCGGGGCCGATTTCATCACCGTCCACATGCCGGTGACGAAGGAAACCAAGGAAATGTTGAACGCGGCGGCCTTCGCCAAGATGAAGCCGGGCGTGAAAATTGTGAATTGCGCGCGGGGCGAAATCATTGCGGAGGCCGATCTCATCGCGGCGCTTGAGTCCGGCAAGGTGGCCGGCGCGGCACTGGATGTATTCGCCGTCGAGCCGCTGCCCGCCGATCATCCGTATCGCCAGCAGCCGAATTTGATTCTCACGCCGCACCTTGGCGCGAGCACGGAAGAGGCGCAGGAAAAATGCGGGATTGAAGTGGCCGAAGTCATCGCGGGCTACCTGCTCACCGGCGAAGTCCGCAACGCGGTGAACCTGCCGTATCTCGACGCGAAGACTTACGAGCAGGTCAAGCCGTATCTGCCGCTCGGCGAGGCGCTGGGTAAATTGCTCGCGCAACTTGCGCCCGCCGGCGCCGACAAGCTGCACATCACCTACGGCGGCCACGCGCGGCTGCTGCCGAACATTGATCCGGTCACCCGCGCGGTCGTGCGCGGGTTTTTGTCCACCAGCAATTTGAAGGATGTCAACAACGTCAACGTCCGCAGCGTGGCCCAGAGCATCGGCCTCACCGTCGAGGAGAAGAAATCCGACGAGCCGGTGACGTTCAACGAATGGGTTCACGTCCAGGTTTTGGGGGCCGGGAAGAAACTGATTTCGGCCGGCGGCACGTTCTTCGGTTCGCCGAACAACCCGCGCATCGTGCGGCTGTTCAGCCAGTCGGTGGAGATTCCCGTCACCGGCAATCTGCTGTTGTTGAACAACACGGACAAGCCGGGCATCGTCGGCCACCTCGGCACGCTGCTCGGCCGGCACCAGGTCAACATCGCGAGCATGAGCCTGGGCCGCGACACCGTGGGCGGACTGGCGCTGACGGTTTTGAGCCTCGACAGCGCACCACCGCCGGCGCTGCTGGCCGAGCTGAAAAAAGACCATGACATCAGCAATGTAAAAGTGGTAAGATTGTAGTTCTGTTTTTGAACCGAAACAAAATCTGACAGTCCAACCATAATAATTTAATGAAATTGCAACTGATTCTGTCCGCCGCGCTGTTCGCGGGTGTGATTGCCGCCCGGGCCACCACGGCCCCTGCGGTCGCGCCGGCCGGCACCAACGCCAGTCCCGAAGCGACGATGACGGCACTGTTCGGCGACCCGGTCATCGTCAAGGGCAAGGGTTTTACCATCAAGCAGAGCGCGCTGGACGAGGTGATGACCGGCGCGAAGGCCAACGCCGCCGCCCAGGGCCAGCAGTTGCCGCAGGAATTCACGATCGCGATCCTGAACCAGTTGATCACCATCCAATGCCTGCTGCAACAGGCGACTGCGGCGGACCGCCTGGCTGGCGCGGCAGAGGCGGATTTGCAATACACGAACCTGGCCAAGCGGTTTGGGTCGCGCGAGGCGTTTCTGCGCCAGCTCAAGGCGGTGGGCATGACGGAAGACGAGCTGCGCGCCAAGGCCACGCAGGAAGCGGTCGCGAAGGCCACGCTCAAGCGCGAACTGAACATCAACGTCACCGACGCGCAAGCACAGGCGTTTTACGCAAAGCACACGGCTGAATTTGAACAGCCGGAAACGGCCCATGTCCGGCACATTTTGCTGATGACCGTTGACCCGGCCACGCGCACGCCGCTGCCGACCAACACCGTGGCCGCCAAGCGCAAGCAGATTGACGATTTGCTCAGACAGATCAAAGGCGGCGCCGACTTTGCGACGCTGGCCCGGCAGTATTCCGAGGACCCTGGCTCGAAGGACAACGGCGGCGAACTGCCGGAATTTCCGCGCGGCCAGATGGTCCCGGAATTTGAAGCCGCCGCGTTTTCCATGACCAACGGCCAGGTCAGCGATGTCGTCACCTCGCCGTTCGGCTACCATATCATCAAGTCCATGGGCCGGACGGCAGCCAAATCGTATGGTTTCAACGATCAGTTGCCGCAGGTCAACAAGACGGTGGCCGATCTTTGCAAGAACGAGGTGGAGGCGGAGCAGATCAAGAAACTGGCTCCAGACTACATCAAAAAACTGCGCACGGATTTGCAGGTGGAAATCACCGACCCCGCCCTCGAGGCGCTGGACGCCAGCGTCCGCGCCCAGGCGGAGGCCGCCGGCACGAATAACCTGGCCGATCCGGCCAAATAAGAAGGCTTGACAATTCCGGTGCGCCGGCAGAAGACATCAAACGCATGAAGGCAAAAATCATCATCGTGGTTCTGGCGATTGCCTGTGTGGGCCTGGTCATCGGGCTGCTGGCCGTCAAGAAACAGGGCGAGGCGCAGCGGGCCGCCGACCTCAGCACCATCGTGGATTTTTCCAACCAGGTGGTGAACGCCACCCTGAAAATCAACGATTTGAACCAGGTGAATTTGGCGCTTACGAACGATCTGGCCTTGAGCCAGCAGCAGGGCGCGCAACTTTCCAACCAGTTGGCCGCCACCGCCGCCACGCTGGCCGAGAGCCGGACCGCGCTGGCCAGCACACAGACCCGGGACCAGGACACGATCACCAATCTGACCGCGCGCATCAATGATCTGGAGGCGGAGAACCATGCGCTGGACCAGCGCGCCAGCGACTTGACCAACACCATCGCCAAGCTGGATGCAATGATTCAGGACACGCAGGCAAAACTGAACACCACCGAGAAAAACAACCAGTATCTCCAGCAGGAACTACAGAAACAACTCGCCCAGAAAGCCGAGATTGAACACAAGTTCAACGACCTCGACGAGCTGCGCCAGCAGGTCAAAAAGATCAAGACCGAACTGTTCGTCGCCCGCCGGCTCCAGTTCATGAAGAACGACAACAGCCAGAAGAAGGGCGCGCAACTGCTCATGGACCGGTCCGTGACGGTCACCAACGAACCTCCCCCGCCGGCCGCGCCGAACTACGGCCTGAATGTCGAGGTCGGTTCCGATGGCTCGGTCCGCATGATTTCGCCGCTGGTCGCGCCGACCAACGCGCCGGCGGCGCACTAAGCGTCGGCACCGGGGTTGCGGTCGCGCCGACTTTTGCCATGCCCACTTACGAGTATCATTGTGAAAAATGCGGCCAGGATTTCGAGGCCAGCCACGCCATTTCCGCCCCGCCGCTGAAAGTCTGTCCGCCGGAGCTTTGCGTCCGAAAAAAATGGGGGCGCGGCCGGGTCACCAAAAAAATCGGCGCGGGTGCCGGCCTGCTCTTCAAGGGCGGCGGCTTCTACATCACCGACTACCGCAGCGAAGGCTACAAGCAGGCCGCCAAAAAGGACTCCGCCCCGGCCAAGTCCGAGACCAAACCGGAAGCCAAGCCGGCGGCCCCAACCGCCAAGAAATGAACCGTTCGCGCCCGGTCTGTGCGCTGGCGGGCGGCCTGCTGTGCTGCCTCGCCGCCGCCCGGGGCGAAAATGCTTGGCTGCCGTCTCCGGCCACGCACAGCGCTTCCGGCCAGTTTGTGGTCTCCGTGGCACCGGACCCCCAGCCATTTCTTACCCGACCGGATCCGGGCACCAATGCCGAAATTCTCCGCCTGGAGCCGTCGCTGCTCGCCGTCTCGGCCGAGCGTTTCAAGGCGGCCCTGTGGTCGCAACTGGGACTGCCGGCCAGCGGCCCCTGGAGCGGCCGGATTTTTCTTGTCGTCCGCCCGGCCCGCTCGCTGGAAGAACCGGTCCGGCTCGTCGCGCAGCCGTTTTTGCAACGCTGGATCTACCGGGTGGAGCTGCCGGATGTGATCACGCGCCCCCGCTGCGCCCGGGCTTTAGGCGCCGTGCTACTGCTGGAACTGGCCAACCGCGCCGCGCCCGTCAACGGCCCCTCAGCCAATCCGCCGGCGTGGCTGGTGGAAGGTTTTGCCGGCCAGGTTCGGGCGGCGGCGGAAACCCGAGTCCTTCTTGGCGCGCCCAAAAAATTGGTGAACGGCATTCCGCAGACGCGGCTGGCCGAAAACCGGCGCGGCCTGGATCCGCTGGCCGGTGTGCGGACCCGGCTGCAAACCGCCGCCGCGCTGACGTTCGAGCAGTTGAGCTGGCCGACCGGCGCGCAGTTGAACGGCGATGATGGCGGCGTTTATGCCGCCAGCGCGCAATTGTTCGTCCACGATCTGCTTTTGCTCGACCACGGGCCGTCCAAGGTGCGGGCGCTGCTGGTGGCACTGCCGGCGCACGCGAACTGGCAGTCCGCCTTCTTCGAGGCGTTTCGGGGGGACTTTCGCAGCCCGTTGGACGTGGAAAAATGGTGGTCGCTCCGCGTGGTCGCCTTCGCCATGCTTGCGCCGGGTCCGCAATGGTCGCCGGCGGCCAGCCGCGACCAGTTGGAAACCGCGCTGGTCGTGCCGGTGAACATCCGTTCGGCCTCCAACGCCCTGCCCGTCTATGCGGAAATTTCGCTCCAGGCCGTCCTCCAGGATTTTGATCCGGCCCGGCAAAGCGAGATTTTGCAGACCCGGCTGCGCGATCTGGAATTGATCCAGTTCCGCCTTTCGCCGCCGCTCGCCGAAATTTCCGCCGGCTACCGCCAGGCCCTGGCCGATTTTCTCGATGAGCGGAAACGGAATTCGCGCCGCCCGGCGCCCAGCCCCAAAACCTTGGTGAAACAACTGGATGCACTGGATGCGCGCCGGCGCGCGGTGGAAGCCTGCATTTCCGCCGCCCCGCAGTAAACCCGCGGCGTCCGAAGCGCCATCGCTGTCCGGTCTTAATCCGGTTGGATGCGGTTGCCATCAAGCGCCGGATCAGAATTGGGGCCTGGCCCCGTGCCCGGCCCCACTTGACAGAAACCGAATCGAAATTATAGTGCCTACTGAAAATGCAGGCTGAAAACTCATCCAAGGACAGCGGGGAGCCGCCTTCGCGCCGACCGTTTCAAGCATTGAAAAAATTCCACTCCGCCGGGCGCGGCTTCTGGCGCGACGTTCCGGACGCCGACTGGAACGACTGGCGCTGGCAGATGAAGCACCGTATCACGACGGTCGAGCAGTTGCAGAAATTCCTGCCCGCGCTTACCCCAGAGGAATTGGCCGGTGCCAAACTCGCCAATCACAAGCTCGCGCTGGGCGTCACGCCGTATTTTTTCAACCTCATTGACCCGGCGGACGAAAATTGTCCCATCCGCCGACAGGTTGTCCCGCGCATCGAGGAAACCAGCACCGCGTCGTGGGAAATGGCCGACCCGTGCGGCGAGGATTCCCACTCGCCGGTGCCAGGACTGGTGCATCGCTATCCCGACCGCGTGCTGTTTTTGGTGACGGATCGTTGTGCGAGTTACTGCCGCTACTGCACGCGCTCGCGGCTGGTGAGCAATGCCACTGGCTACGATTTTCATCCCGAATTCGACAAGCAGATGGCCTACATCGCCGCGCATCCCGAAATCCGCGACGTGCTGTTGAGCGGCGGCGATCCGCTGCTGTTGAGCGACGAAAAACTGGAAAATCTTTTGAGCCGTCTGCGCGCGATTCCGCACGTCGAATTTTTGCGCATCGGCACGCGCATTCCGATTTTTCTACCGCAGCGCGTTACGCCGGAACTGTGCGCGATGCTCAAGCAGTTTCATCCGCTGTTCGTCAGCGTTCACACGAATCATCCGCGCGAGCTGACGACGGAAGTGCACGACGCGCTCGCCCGCCTTGCCGATGCCGGCATTCCGCTCGGCAACCAGAGCGTTCTGCTCAAGCACGTCAACGATGACGCGGAGGTGATGAAGGCGCTGATGCAGAAACTTTTGATGTGTCGCGTGAAGCCGTATTACCTCTACCAGTGCGATCTCATCGCCGGCTCGGCGCACCTGCGCGCCAGCGTGGCGAAAGGCCTGGAGATCATGGAAAAACTGCGTGGCCACACGACCGGTTACGCCGTGCCGCAATACGTCATTGACGCGCCCGGCGGCGGCGGCAAGGTGCCGATCAATCCCGAATACGTCCTGTGCCGCAACGCGGGCCGCGTGCTCATCCGGAATTTCGAGGGCAAAATCTTCGAGTATCCCGAAAGCGCCGACGGCAAGCCTTGCGGCCAGCCACCGCTGAAAGTAGAAGAGTCAGAGCTGGTTTAGCCGCTCGCAGTTGAATTGAAATCTCGCCGGCGTCGCAAGAGTCCGACGATTTTGTTTGCCGCAACAGAAAGCATAAAACCCAAAAGGAGAAAGTTCTTTGCGTCCTTTCGTGGCAAAGGTAAGGCCGTCGCGCTGCGGTTTGGGGCACGCCGGCGGAATCACAGGCGCTGGTCGCCAGCGCGGCGCATGAGGACCGGCACGCTTTCGCCAGGACAGACTGGGCGCAGCGGGTCATGGAATTTTTGACGGCGAATCTGAAATGAATTTCCGCGCACACCGGCGGTTTGTGCTCGGGCCTGTTTGCGCTTGCGGCACCAGGCTTTTACCGGTAAAAGCAGGTTGTCGTTAAACAACGCCGGGCTTTTCCGGCACAACCAAGCGAGCCAAAACTACCATGAAAAACAAAACCATCCTCAACGGAGCGGTCATGTGCTTGATCGCCGTTTCATTCGCGGCGTGCAACAAGAGCAGCCCGGACAATCCCCCCGCCACCACCAACGCGGTGGTGCCGGACGCCAAACCGGTAGTCGCCGAGGCCGCAGCGGCGGTGACAAATACCGTCAGCGCCGTCAAGGACCAGGCCGACGAGTTGATCACCCAGGCCAAAACCCTTATTGCGGACCAGAAATACCCCGAGGCGCTGGACGCGCTCAACAAAATGTCCGGACTGGCGCTCACGCCGGACCAGCAGAAGACGGTGGACGACCTCAAGGCGCAGGTGCAAAAGCTGTTGTCGAGCGGCACCGGGGCCGTGGACGCCGCCAAAAATCTGCTCGGCAAGTAATCGGCACGCCTTCCATCATATTGCCAGGCAGCCGGGCTTTCCGCGCGGTTGCCTGGCTGGTAAAATTTAATCAGCATCAAAATCAAAACCATGACAACTCCAACCAGCCGCTACAACTGGCGCTTTTTCCGCGCCGGCGGATTCAACCAAGTCGTTCTCAGCTCGGGCGCTGACCTGATGAACCTCGACCAGCTCGACCAGAAGCTCTGGGTCGCGCTGGCCTGTCCCACCACAGGCGTTGAGTTTGACAAGACCACGCTGGCCTTGATTGACACGGACAAGGACGGTCGCGTCCGCGCGCCGGAACTCATCGCGGCCACCAAGTGGGCCGCCAGCCTGCTCAAAAATCCCGACGACCTGCTCAAAGGCAGTCCGACCATCAAACCCTCAGCCATCAATGACGCCACGCCCGAAGGCAAATTGATCGCCAATTTCGCGCGCCAGGTGTTGGGCAAAGGCGATGCCGCCGAAGTCACCTTTGAGGAAGCCGCCGCCGCCGCGCAGACTTTTGCCGCGAAACCGTTCAACGGGGACGGCATTGTGCCCGCCGATTCCGCCAGCGACGACGCGACGAAGGCCGTCATTGCCGACATCATCAATTGTCTCGGTGCCGACCCGGACACGAGCGGCAAACCCGGCGTCAGCCAGGCCAAGGTGGATCAATTTTTCGCCGATGCCGCCGCGTATTCCGAATGGTGGAAAAAAGCGGAAGGCGATGCCTCGGTGCTGCCGCTCGGTTTGAACACCGAAGCCGCCGCCGCCGCCGTCCGGGCGGTGAAAGCCAAGGTGGAAGATTATTTTGCGCGCGGCCGCCTCGCCGCGTTTGACCCGCGCTCCGTCAACGCGCTGAACCGCGATGAGAAAGATTACGCCGCGCTGGGGGCGAAAGACCTGACGAGTAATCATGCGGACATCGCCGGCCTGCCGCTGGCGCAAGTCGGGGCCACGACGCCGCTGCCGCTCACGCAAGGCATCAATCCGGCCTGGGCCGGCGCGATAGCTGCATTGCAGACACAAGCCATCACGCCGTTGCTCGGAGCCAAAACCGTGCTGACCGAGGCGGATTGGAACGCGCTCACCGGCAAACTCGCCGCGTTTGATGCGTGGAACGCGAGCAAGACCGGCGGCTCGGTGGAAAAAATCGGCCTGGCCCGCGCGCGGGAAATTCTCGGCACCCCGGCGAAGGAAACCTTGACCGCGCTGATTGCGAAAGACAAAGCCGAAGAGGGAAATTCGCTGGCCGTCATCGGGCTGCACCGCCTGATTCATTATCATCGCGATATTGCCAGGCTCTGCCGCAATTTCGTCAACTTCGGCGATTTTTACGGCCGCAAGGACAAGGCGATTTTCCAGGCGGGGACGCTGTATCTCGACCAGCGCAGTTGCGACTTGTGCCTCTCGGTGGATGACGCCGGCCGGCACGCGGCCATGGCGGGCATGGCTGGAACCTATCTCGCCTATTGCGATTGCGTGCGCAAAGGCACCGGCGAAAAATTGTCCATCGTCGCCGCCTTCACCGGCGGTGATTCCGACAATCTCATCGTCGGTCGCAACGGAATTTTCTACGACCGCAAGGGCCGCGACTGGGATGCCACCATCACCAAGATTGTGGACAATCCCATCAGCATCCGTCAGGCGTTCTGGTCGCCCTACAAAAAACTGGTCCGCATGATCGAGGAGCGCGCGGCCAAGCAGGCCGCCGCTGCGGACGCCAACGCCAATGCGCAATTGACCGCCACGGCCAATGCGCCCGTCGCCCCGGCCACGCCGGCGGCGCCGGCGGCGCCGGCCAAACCGGCGTTTGATCCAAGCGTCATCGCCCTGCTCAGTTTGGCCTTGGGCACCTTGGCGGCGGCGTTCGCCGGCATCTTGGGTTTCCTCGGCAAATTTGAAACGTGGCAGGTTCCGCTGGTCGTCGCGGGCATCTTGCTGGTGATTTCCGCGCCATCCATGGCGATTGCGTGGCTCAAGCTGCGCAAGCGCAACCTCGGCCCGATCCTCGACGCCAACGGCTGGGCGGTGAACGCCAAAGCGAGAATGAACGTGCCGTTTGGCGGTGCGCTGACGGGCGTGGCCGCTCTGCCTCCGGGTTCCACTTTCGGCGCGGCGGATAAGTATGCCGAGAAGCCTTCGCTCTGGCCCAAGTTGTTGCTGGTCGCATTCGTGCTTTGGTTTGTCTGGGCGTTCCTGAACGACAAAGACGGCCGGCTCTACAACTGGACGGAAAAATATCCGGCGATACAACATTATGCCACGCCGCCGCTGTCCGTCCGCGAGCAAATCGAAAAGGACAAATTGGAAAAATCCAAAAAGGATAAAGCTGACGCCGACGCCGCTAAAGCCCTGGCCGCCACCCCTAGTTCGACAACCAACGCGCCGGTGTCGAAATAACAACTCCTGAAATCCACGGCCCGGACGTTCGCGTCCGGGCTTTTTTGATGGGCGCGGCAGGCCGGGTTTTACGCCCGTTCATCGGTGGCATTGAACCTGCTTGATTCCAGTCGCCACGCTGATGTGGCAACCAAATAAAAGCACAGCCATGAAAAAACACCTTCTTACCATCGCCGGCATCCTGCTGGTCGCTTGCACCATGGTCGCAGCCGAGCCAAGTGCCGCTGATCAAAAATGGCTCGCGGCTGTCCAGAAAATGACCGAAACGGGACAGGCCAAAGTGTCCACGCCCAGCGAAGAGCGCGTCAAGCTTCTCAAAGACTGGGCCGGCAAAAACGGGTTCTCGGTCGAGGTTGTCAAGACCGAATCAGGCTTTACGATTGGCCTCACCCGAAGCATGGCCAAAAACTGACCCTGCCATCCCGGTAGTTGTTGCGCACCGCCCGGACCCGCGTCCGGGCTTTTTATTTTCCGGCGATGTGAGAACATCAGCTCGATGCCACGCGAAACCGTCGCCGCCAAAATCGAACGCACGCAGAAAATCATCTCCGCGCTCAAGCGGACCTATCCGAACGCGCACTGCGAACTGAATTTTTCCAGCCCGCTGCAATTGCTCATCGCCACGATTCTCTCCGCGCAATGCACCGACAAGCGCGTCAACCTGGTCACGGCGGAGCTGTTTAAAAAATATCGCAGCGCGAAAGATTTTGCAGATGCCCCGGTGGCGGAAATCGAGGCAGCCGTCAAGTCCACCGGCTTTTTCCGCAACAAGGCGAAGAACATCCAGGCTTGCTGCGCTGCGCTCGTGGAAAAATTTCACGGCGAAGTGCCGCACACGATGGAGGAACTGCACGCGCTCGCCGGGGTCGGGCGCAAGACGGCGAACGTGGTTCTCGGCAATGCGTTCGGCATCAACGTCGGCGTGGTCGTGGACACGCACGTCACGCGGCTTGCGAATCGGCTCGGCCTGGTGAATGGAACCGACGCGGTGAAACTGGAGCAGGAGTTGATGAAGCTGGTGCCGCAAGACGATTGGTGTCTGTTCAGCCACTGGCTCATCTGGCATGGCCGCCGTCGCTGCGCCGCGCGCAAGCCGGATTGTGCGAACTGCGAAATCAGCAACCTGTGCCCACAAATCGGTGTAAAGAAATGAACTGGTTTTTGCTCAACTCCGGCCAGTGCGACGCCGCGTTCAACATGGCGCTGGACGAGGCGCTGCTGGAAAATGCCGCGCGCCTCGGCGCACCGGTGCTGCGGTTTTACGGCTGGACCGAACCGGCGGCAACGTTTGGTTATTTTCAAAAATACGCCGAGGTCGCCGCCGCGACGAAACTGCGGCCGCTGATCCGGCGTCCGACCGGCGGCGGCATCGTGCCGCATGACGCGGACTGGACCTACAGCTTTGCCGTGCCGCCAGGGCACGAATGGCATTCGCTCAAGGCCGAGGAAAGTTACCGCCGCATTCACGACTGGTTGCGGCAGACATTTGCGGAGCTGAAAATTGAGACCGAACTCGCGCCGTGCTGCCAAAAGTCGCTGCCGGGACAGTGTTTCATCGGCCACGAAAAATTCGATCTGCTGTGGCGCGGCAAAAAAATCGCCGGCGCGGCGCAGCGGCGGAACAAGCTGGGCCTGCTGATTCAAGGCTCCGTGCAGCCGCCGCCAATTTCGCTGGCGCGCAAGAATTTTGATCAAGCGATGCGCGCCGTTGCGGTGAAAAACTTTTCCGTGGCGTGGACGGATTTTGCGCCGGACGCAAGATTGTTGGAACATTCGACAAAATTGGTGCAGGAAAAATATTCACAGGCGGGCTACCATCAAAAGCGATAACCAATTTCCGCATTCCCGATGATGCGACGAATTTTTCTGTCAGCGTTGATTTGTATTTCTGCGGGCCGTGCCCTGGCGGTGCCGCAGATCACCGTGCTGGACTACAACGTCTCCGGCAACGGCGTGGCGGACTGGAGCACCAACTCCGCGCAGGTAAAGGCCATCGGTCGCGAAATCCAGTATCTGAACCCGGACATCATCACGTTTCAGGAAATTCCCCTCACCAACACCTGGCAGATGGCGAACTGGGTGAAGGTGTTCATGCCGGGATTTTATCTGGCGACCAATTCCGGCACTGATGGCTACATCCGCAGCACGATTGCCAGCCGCTTTCCCATCAACCGCTCGACGAGCTGGATGAGCCGATCGAACCTCGCCTACTTCGGCTACAACGGCTCGTTCACGCGGGATTTGTTCGAGGCGGAAATCGCCGTGCCGGGTTTCTCCCAGCCGCTGCACGTCTTCACCACGCATTTGAAATCCGGCTCCACCACCACCGACGCGCTGCGCCGCGCCGCCGAGGCCGCCGCCATTTCCAATTTTCTCGTCACCGTTTTTTTGCCGGGCAATGCCGCGCCGTATTTTCTCACCGGCGACATGAACGAGGACATCGCCCGTCCGACCTCCGCCGGCTACCTGCCGATCCAGACGCTGACCAGCGCGCCGACCGGCCTGCGGCTTACCTCGCCCGTCAATCCCGTAACCGGCACGAACCTGACGATTTCGATCCAGACCACGCTGGACGCGCGGTTTGATTACATCATGCCGTGCGGCGCGCTGTTCTCGAACCTCGTCAGCAGCCAGGTGTTCCGCACCGATTTGCTCACCAATTTTTCATCCAATCTTTTCAGCAACGACGACCTCACCGCGTCCGACCATCTGCCCGTGGTGATGACGTTTGCGAATCCGTTCAACACGCCGTTCCGCCTGCTCGCGTTCTGCCGGACCAATCAAACCGTTTGGCTCAAATGGGAATCGGCGACGAACCGTGTTTTCAGCGTGGAAACCTCCGGCGATCTCGCGCAATGGACGCCGCTCGCGACCAACCTTTTTTCCACCGGCACGAATTTTGTTTTCACGACGAACCAGGTCAGCGATCCGGTGAAATTTTTCCGTATCTACCGGGTGCCGTGAAGCCATCTGGTCCCGCATCAAAAATCTCGCCGGTGAAGATTTTTCCGCTATCCTGCGCGCCACATGGTCCGGCTTGTTCTCTTCGACATTGACGGCACGCTCGTCCACACCGGACACGCGGGCACCAAGGCGTTTGCGCAGACGTTTGCGCACATCTTCGGCCTCAAGCACGGCGCGGAAAAAATGAAGTTCGCCGGGCGCACCGACGTGAGCCTCGTGCGCGAGTTCTTCAAGCTCCACGGCGTGCCGGAATCGCGGGACAATTTCCGGCAGTTTTTCGAGAACTACGTTTTCTGGCTGGAACACATTTTGGGCCACAGTGCCGGCCGCGAATGCGTCGCCGTGAGGAATTTCATCGGGGAACTGCTGGCGCTGCCGCAGCCGCCGATGCTCGGCCTGCTCACCGGCAACATCCGGCTCGGCGCGGAAATCAAGCTGCGCCACTTCGGACTGTGGGACTGTTTCGTGACGGGCGGGTTTGCGGACGACCACGAGGAGCGCAACCACATCGCCGTGGCGGCGCTGGCGCGCGGCCGGCGCGTGCTGGATGCGCATTTGCAGCCGCAGGAAATCGTGGTGATCGGCGACACGCCGTTCGATGTGAAGTGCGGCAAATTCATCGGCGCGAAGACGCTGGCGGTGGCGACGGGCGGCGCGCCGTTTGAGGAGTTAAAAAACCACGGGGCCGACTGGACCGTGCCGGACCTGGCGCAGCTTTCGGCGCGGGCGATTTGTCCACGCTGAAACTCCGCTTCCCGCCGAACCGGTTTTCATCGGCGCGGGGCGGGACTCACGCCGGCAAAAAGAAATTTCGCTGCTTGGGGCTGATGGGCATTTCGAGTTTCTCCATCACCTTCAAAATATCTTCCCAGACCTTGCGCTTCTCGCTCAACGACTGGTTGCGCAGCAGATACGCCGGATGATACGTCGGCATGAGCGGAATGCCGCGATACGTCTGCCAGTTGCCGCGCAGTTTCGTGATGCCCAGAGTTTTTCCGAGCAATCCATCCACCGCCGTCGCGCCCAGCGCCACGATGGCCTTGGGCTGGATCAAATCAATCTGCTCCTGCAAATACGGCAGGCACGTCGCGCGCTCCTCCGGCGTGGGCGGCCGGTTGCCCGCGCTTTGGCCGGGCGTGTCGGGCCGGCATTTCAAAATATTGGCGATATAGACATCCGCCCGCGAAAGGCCGGTGGCCTGGATGATTTTCGTCAGCAATTGTCCCGCGCGACCGACGAACGGTTCGCCTTGCTCGTCTTCATCCGCGCCCGGCGCCTCGCCGACGAACATGAGTTGCGCGTCAATGCTGCCGACACCAAACACCACCGTCGTGCGCGACGCCGCGAGGTGCGGGCATTTCACGCACGTCAGCGCACGTTCGCGCAGCGCGGTGAACGCGGCGGCTTTTGCCGGTGAGGCGCTGGTGATTTCAACTTGGGGGATTGAAGCGACAATTTTCGGCGCGACAACCGGCGCGACGGATTTTTTTGGCGGCATGGAAAGGACAGGTTCGGTTTGGGCAACCGGAGCGACCGGTGCCTTTGAAATGGGCGATGGGAAATTGGCCGTTGGAAATTTCGGCGGCAGCGCCAGTGCGCGCAGGGTTTCCGGCGCAACGGCGACATGGCGGATGCCGCGCGATTTCAGACCGTCGAGGTGCTGAATCGTCGCGTCGAGCAATTGCCGGTAGTCGTCGGACATGGCGGCATCGTAACCGCTGCGGCGGGCGGCGGCAACCCGCTAGCTTGGGCCGGCGAACAATCCGCACTTGACCTGTGCCGGTATTTTCTAACACTCGTGCGGAACATTTCACCTCCATTTTATGACTACACCTGTCCAGACATCGAGTTCCCCGGACTCCAAGCGCGCGGGACTGTTCCGCACGGCGGACGGCAAAAACTACGCCTTCGTTTTTGTGCTGATTTGCAGTTTGTTTTTGCTGTGGGGGTTTGCCCATGCGCTGCTGGACGTGCTGAACAAGCATTTCCAAAATTCCCTGGAAGTCACCAAGGCGCAGTCCGGCTGCGTGCAGGCGGCGGTGTATGGCGGTTATTTTTTGATGGCGTTGCCGGCAGGATTGATCGCCCGCAAATTCGGCTATAAGGCCGGCATCATTGTGGGGCTGATGCTGTTTGCGTTGGGCGCATTCTGGTTTGTGCCTGCCACCAAAAGCGACCAATGGACCGGCACAGCCTCGTGGGTCGCGAGCCGCTTCAATCTTACCGTGGTGACTTCGGCGGGCGCGAAGGCGAAGCTGCTGGAAGCCCGCAATGACATCGCCACGGCCACGGCCAAGCTCGCCACCGCGCAAAAAAATGCCCCGGCCTCGGCGGATGCCACAGCCAAAGCCAGTGCGGCAGCGTCCGTTTATTTAAATAAGGCGGCCGCCGCACTGGAAGCGGCGGCTCCCGAGGTGGCTTCGGCGGACAAATTGGCGGCTGCCCGCGCGGCGGTTGGCGATCTGGAGAACGCCATCGGCACCAAAAATTTTGAAAAGGATTGTGCGACGGCCTCGGTGGCCATTGTCGCGCTCGACAAAGCTTCGCAGGTGACGGCCTTCGCCTCGTTTTTGCTCGGTCTGTTTGTCATTGCGCTGGGACTGACCTGCCTGGAGACGATTGCCAATCCCTACACCACCGTGCTCGGCCCGCCGGAAACCGGCGCCAGCCGCATCAATCTCGCGCAGACCAACAACGCGCTGGGCTGGATTCTTGGGCCGTTCGTCGGCGGCATGCTGATTTTCTCCTCCGGTGAAACGGTCAACTTGAGCAACGCCCAGCTCGCCACGCCGTATATCGGCCTGGGCGTGGTGGTGACGCTGATTTTGGTTTTGTTCGCGTTCAATAAAATTCCCGACATTCACACCCCGGAACACGCCGCCGCCGCCGCCAAGCATCAGGACAAATCTTCGGGGGAACGTTCCCTGTGGTCGCAGCCGCATTTCCTGCTCGCCGTCGTCGCGCAGTTTCTTTACGTCGCCGCGCAGACCGGCATCAACAGCTTTTTCATCAACTATGTGGTGGAGGTCAACAAGTGGCCGGAACAAAAAGCCGCGTTGCTGCTGTCGCTCGGCGGCATGGTGCTGTTCATGGTCGGTCGTTTCTCCGGCAGCTTCCTCATGCGGATCATGAAGCCGCATCTGGCGCTGGCCACCTATGCCCTGCTGAACGTCGTCATGCTGGGATTGGTGGTGGCGGGCCTGGGCTTCGTTTCCGCCCTCGCGCTGATCGCCTGCTATTTCTTCATGTCCATCATGTTTCCAACCATCTTCGCCCTGGGCATTCGCGGCCTCGGCGAAAACACCAAGAAAGGCTCCGCCTTCATCGTCATGTCCATCGTCGGTGGCGCCATCGCCCCGATATTGATGGGCTGGATCGCCGACAAGCACGGCATGCAATTTGGCTTCATCATTCCGCTCGTCTGCTTTGCGGCCATCATGCTTTACGGCTTGAGCTGGAAAAGCCTGTTTGCGCGTGATATGGGTGAGGCTGCGCCAGCCACCGCCCCGGCGCACTGAAGCGGGAAGTTGAAGCTGGCGGCCCGGACACACAAGCGGGTGCCCGCCTTGCGTGTTTGTTGTCAGGCAGAAATCAGAAGAACGGGTTGTGCGCCTTTTCCTCCGCGACCGTGGTCAACGGCCCGTGGCCGGGACAGAGCAGGGTTTCCGGCGGCAGCGATAAAATCTGCTCACGAATTGTTTGTTTCGCCAGTTCCCACGCGCCATTGCCGTTGCCCATGGAACCGGCGAAAAGCGTGTCGCCGACGATGGCGACATGCGGCGCGTCTTCCTGCCAGTTGCCAATCAGATAAGTCACGCCGTCGTCCGCGTGGCCGGGGGTTTCCCGGTGCGTGATGCGCAAGCCGCCCAGGTGGATTATTTCTGAAGTCTTGTTGCGCTGATCCACCGGCGCGGTTTTCGAACTGGTATGCACGCGCGCCTTTGGCCAGGCGGCGCGGATTTTCGGCAGCGCCTCAACGTGGTCCCAGTGCGAGTGCGTGATAAAAATGTGCCGCAGCGTCAGGCCTTCGGCCGCAATCATATCCAGCACCGGCTGCGCGTCCAGCCCGGTGTCAAACAGCGCGGCGTCGCGCTGGACTTCATCCCAGACCAGATAACAATTCACATTCAGGCCGGCGTCCGCCGTTGTAATGACGCGGAGTTCGCGCCAGGCGGATAAATCCTTGGGCGCGGGCAGCCAGCCGCCGGCAATGGCTTCGAGTTTGGCCGGGTTCAGGCCGGTCAGTTTGGCGACGGCGGCCAGGTTAATTTTTTCGGCGGACTGGCCGGTTTTGGCAAAATTTTTGAATTTTTCCTCTGAAAGCCCCGCCGCGCCGGCGGCTGCGGCGCTGGAAATGTTATTCATCACGCAGGCCTTGCGGACGATGTCGCCGATATGATCTTCAAGTTGCATGAGCGAGACGGTAGCTAAAAATTTTCCAACCGCAAGGCGCGGCTTGAGGTGCAACCGGGTTCGTGGTAGAAGGGAGGGCGTGTTCCGCCTCAAGCCCAAAAAACCACGTGAACGCTTTTACCTGCTGCCGGGGCAGGGCGGAAGCAATTACCGGCGCAAGCAGCAGGTGCTGATGCGCTGGACGATTTGTGTGGCATTCGCCGGCGGTTTGATTCTGGCGTTCTTGATGTGGCGGCTCGCCCGGCCGCAGCCGTGAGCGGCGCTTGACCGTGCGAACGGGCTTGTTATCATGCGGAAAATCTGATGAAGCCGTTTTATTTCATTCTCGGTCTGGCGGCAGGTGCCAGCCTGTGTGCCGTGGCTGAACCGGTGGTGATTGACGGCGTCAAGGGCGTGGTCAGCAGCCGCGTCGTCACTTTTTCAGAGGTGGAGGATTATTCCCGGCCCGCCGCCGACGCGCTCCGCCGCCAATACGCCGCGCAGCCGGACGTTTTCCAGCAGAAGCTTGACGAGACGCTTAACGACAGTTTGGAGCAGCTCATTGAAAATGATTTGATTCTGCGCAGCTTCGACACCGATGGCTACAAGCTGCCGGATTCCGTCGTGGACGAACTGGTGCAGGAGCGCATCCGCGACCGGTTCGGCGACCGCATCACGTTCATGAAGACGCTGCAGGCGCAGGGCCTGACCGTGGAGCAGTTCAGCCGGCAGGTGCGCGAGCAATACATCGAATCCGCCCTGCGCAACCAGAACGTGCAGAAAGAAATTTTCATCTCGCCCTACAAGATTGAAAATTATTACCTTGCCCACCCGGATGAATTTCGCGCCGAGGAAGAAATCAAGCTGCGCATGATCGTCCTGCCCAAGACTGCGCCGGACGACACCAACACCTTGCGGCTGGCGCGCGAAATCCAGTCTAAAATCAAGGAAGGCGCGCCGTTCGCCGAGATGGCCGCCATCTATTCGCAAGGCTCCCAGCAGCACCAGGGCGGCGACTGGGGCTGGGTGCAGCGCTCCGTCCTGCGCAAGGAACTGGCTGACGTCGCCTTCGCCCTCACCCCCGGCGTGGTGAGCGACTTGGTGGACACGCCGGACACCTGCTACCTGATGCTGGTCGAGGACAAGCATCCCAGCCACGTCCGGCCGCTGACCGAAGTCGCCACCGGCATCGAAAATAATCTGCGGCTCAAGGAACAGGCCCGATTGCAGAAGGACTGGATCGAGGGCCTCAAGAAAAAAACCTTCATCCGCTACTTCTGAAATTGCGAACCAAGAGTTCCGAGCGCCGAAGCCTGTCCGGGCCGCGGGAAATTCATTCCGCAATTCAGGATTCACAAGGCTGACTTTTTATGACTGGCTGGCTTGGCATTTCCCTCGGCGACGTCACCGGCGTCGGGCCGGAAGTGACGCTCAAGGCGCTTGCCGCCGAGGCCGCCGCTGACGACTGCAAGTATCTGCTCATCGGCGACGAAGGTGTGCTCACCCGGCTGAATCAAAAGCTTTCGCTGAACCTGCCGCTGGAAAAATTCTCCAACTACGCCGCCGCGGGGAGGTTTTTTGTTTTACAATCACTGGCCTCCTCATTGCCGGAAACCCTTCCCCCCGGCGCGGAGATCGCCGCCAATGCTTCCATCGGCTGGCTGCTGGATGGCGGCACTCGCGCCCGGCGAGGCGAAATTGATGCCTTGGTGACAGCACCGGTGAACAAGGAATCTATCGTTCGTGCCGGCCATCAGTTTGCTGGCCGAAAATTCGTCGGCCAAACTGAATTTTTGTCCGACCTGGCTGGCACGCACCGCACCGCGATGATGCTGCTCGGCACCGACGAACGCGGGCGCTGGCTCCGCGTGGCACTGGCCACGGTTCACATCGCGCTCAAAACGGTTTCCGAAAAATTGACGGCGGAAAAAATCACGCTGGCCATCGAACTCGCCGCGCAAGCCTGCCGCGACCTCGGTTTGCCGCGCGCGAAAATCGCCGTCTGCGGCCTGAATCCCCACGCCGGCGAAGGCGGGGAATTTGGCGACGAGGAAATCACGACGATTGGCCCAGCGGTTCAAGCGATGCAAAAACGCGGCTTCGATGTCGTCGGCCCGTTGAGCGGCGACACGGTTTTTCACTACGCGTTGAAAGGGGAATTCGACGCCGTCGTGGCGATGTATCACGACCAGGGACTCGCGCCGCTGAAGGCCGTCGCGTTCGACAGCGGCATCAACTGGACGCTCGGCCTGCCGTTCATCCGCACCTCGCCCGACCACGGCACCGCCTACGACATCGCGGGCAAAGGCATCGCGAACCCCGGCAGCATGATTGCGGCGATCCGCCTGGCAAAGCAGTTGGCGCGCAACCGGAGCCGGTAACACCCGGTTGGAATGCTATGGGTTATTGGAAATGGGGCGGTGGTCGCGTTTCTTCAACTCACTCCAGGGAAAATTAAACCGAGTAAACCACGGCGTAGATCGGACAATCATCAATTTTGACCATCTGGCAGAAGGCGAAGAAAAAATCAGCAGGTGCATCCGGATGACATTCGCATAGGGTCGACTCATCACATTGGAAAGCGAACTGCGGGCGGGACCCCGCCACCGGATTTTTCCCCGGTGAAAATGTTTGTGGAGGCGTCGCCGGCGCGAACCGCATGCCAGGCCCGGTAGAGAGGTGAAAGTGCCTGACGACGTTCCGCGATGATTGCCGGAATGAGAAACAGTCCGTAGGGCTTCAGGAGGTGTTTGCCAATTTTGGCCGCAGTATTCGTGGGCTGCTGATAGCCCGCTTCCGTTGTTTGTATGACGGCTTGGTCACTGGTCTGGGGAATCTTGGGCTGCACAATACACACATCCGTGCGCCAAGCCGAGCTTCAACTTCGTGTTGACGATGATTTTATTCCGCCCTGCATCAATTGCCTGCCGCATGATAATGTCAATGGAGGTGATGACAAAGGCCGAGCATTCGTCGTCGTCGTAATCTGAACTTTGCTACGGAATCTTAAATGTTAATTCCTCGTAATTTATTTTTCAATTCATCGCCCCCGCCAGTTCCTCCTCAAAATCCACGATCTCTTTGATCTGCACCAGGAACCAGCGGTCAATTTTCGTGAGGTTGAAAATCTCCTCGATGGTGAAGCCGGCGCGCAGGGCGTGGCGGATGAAGAAGATGCGCTCGGCGTTGGGCACGCTCAGTTTGCGGCTGATGACGTCGCGCGGGAGGATGTCGCGGTCGCCGTAAACTTCTGTTCCAATTCGCCACGGCTTGCCGTCACCGCCGAGTCCGCTGCGGCCGATTTCGAGGGAGCGGAGACATTTCTGGAGGGATTCTTTGAAGGTTCGGCCTATTGCCATTGCCTCGCCCACGGATTTCATTTGAGTCGTCAGGGTCGGGTCGGCTTGCGGAAATTTTTCAAACGCGAACCGGGGGATTTTTGTGACGACGTAATCAATGCTCGGCTCGAAGCTCGCGGGGGTTTCGCGCGTGATGTCGTTCTTAAGTTCGTCGAGCCATTGGTGACCGTCTGTAAAGATCAACTCCAACGGAGTTGTGTCATTCAGCCCAGCGTTGGAGCGCAGCGACTACGCTGGGTCAACGGCAAAATGAAAACAACTCCTTCAGAAATCTCTGCAAAAGTTTTTTTGAACGATGATTGGCAAGTAATAATCTGACGTTCATGCAAACACCGCGCGACAAGCAAGCGACGTTTTTTGATCTGGCCGTGCAGCCGCGTGGCGCGAGCAACCGTGTGCGCGAAACCATCGCCCGCGCAGTGGATTTTAGCGAGGCGGAGGCACGCGTGGCGGCCACCTACAGTCACGGCGGACGTCCCGCCACCCGCGTTGGCGTGCTGCTGCGCGTGATGATCCTGCAGCAGCTCTACGGCCTGAGCGACCGGCAGGCTGAAATTCAGATCAACGACCGCCTGAGCTTTCAGAAGTTCCTCCAACTGGATGCGCACGAAGCCGTGCCCGACGAGACGACGATCTGCCGCTTCCGGCAGCGGCTCATTGAGTGCGGCCTGCATGCACAACTCCTGGCCCTGCTCAACACGCAACTCGAAGCGCGCGGCTAGCTGGTCAAGCGCACCACCCTGGTGGATGCGACGCTGGTGGCATCGAGCCGGCAACGGCCCGCCGCCGCAGCGGCGGCCAGCGGCATCGCTCCCGATGCTGCCGCCAGCTACACCCGCAAAGGCGGAGGCACCTTTTACGGCTACACAGCGCCCGTCGCCAGCGACGGGGCGCATCAGTTGATCCGGGCCGCCGTCATCACCGCGGCCAAAACCGACGACGGCGAAGTGCTACCGCAGATCGCGCCTGCCGACACGCGCGCCGTGTATGCGGACAAAGCGTAAGATAGCAAAGCCAACCGTGCGTGGCTGCGGACGCACGGCATCCGCAACGGCATCTTGAAACAGGAGGCCCACCACAGCCAGTTGACACCGCGTGACCCTGCGAACAACCACCGAAAGCGCCAAGTGCGGCGGCACATCGAGCGGATCTTCGCG
This sequence comes from bacterium, assembly GCA_021780905.1. Classification (GTDB taxonomy): domain Bacteria; phylum Verrucomicrobiota; class Verrucomicrobiia; order Limisphaerales; family UBA11358; genus UBA11358. The sequence continues at coordinate 63,877 of JAJXXW010000048.1, read as the reverse complement.
CATCTAAAACACTGGCAAGGCTATCGACGGGTGCGGTATCTGGGACTGGCGAAAAATCAACTGGAATTGACGCTCAAAGCTGTCGCCTACAACCTCAAACGGCTGGCGAAGTTGCTGGAAGGGCACACCGCGTGAGGGGCCGCCAACCAAACCGCCCAAACCACGCACGAAAAAGGAAAACCAAAATGGATTCGCGCTTCGTCCCACCGTTTGTTGCCCCGCGCCTTTCTCCCGCAATCGCACGCTTTTTGAAAACACCCTTTTTGCAGAGGTCTCCTTCAGCGTTGAAAACATTTTGGGGAACGTAACCCAGGGTAGGCGCAACGCGCCAACCCTGGGCTGATGGATTTGAATCCCGTTGGGATTTGCAAACGGTTTTTGGCGCGACGGCGAAAACGGCCACCGGGACGGGCGCGCTCCCCCGTTCCAAACCCGTAGGTGACGACGTGAGGAGTCTCAGATATTCCGTCCCAAGTTTTTAGTGAGAGACTCGTCACCTCGTCTCCTACAAAAATGACAGTGGCCGTGCGCCATGGTGGCCGTCTGCAAAGACCCGGCCAATGGCAGTTTGGGGTGGTGGGTGGCACAGGCCACTGGCCTGTGTTGTCCGGCAACCTGCCGGACAAGGTTGTGGCGGGCTGCCGGCCGGCAAGTTGCCGACCGCAACGGGCGGGTCGCCCGTTCCACCCAGACAGCCAAGTCCCAGCTGGGTGGCCAAGGGCAGCTTCCGTGAAAATTGAGATGGACATCGTGGCGGCCAAACTGGATGCGTCGGCGGCGCTGGCGGCCACCGGGTCGCTGCCGGAGTCCTTGCGGACTGCCACCAAGTGAATTACGCGGTGAAGAGCAGTTTGCTCTTGAGCTTCCTGGAATCGGTGCCGGAGGTGGATGCCAAACTGAAAGAGCCGAACACGAAGGATGAGTCGTTTGAGGAGGTGGCGAAGTCGGCACAGGTGGCGGCGGTATTGGTTTTGGTTTACTGAATCAGCTGTAGGAGACAAGGTGACGAGTCTCTACTTTTCCATTTTTTCGGAGCTTCCTCACGTCAGCTCCTACGGATTTTATTTCGCCGTCACAACGACATAATTTTTTTTGCCTTTGCGCAGCAGGAGGTGTTTTCCAAAAAGCAAATCGGCGGAAGTCACCACGCGGTCAGCCTTCGCTTCGCGAACGTTATTGATGTTCACGCCGCCGCCTTCGATGTCTTTTCGCGCCTGGCCTTTGGACGGACACAAACCGGCGTGAACCAAAAGTTCTACGGGCGGAATGCCCGCGCCGCCAGCTTTCACTCGTAAATTTCAGGCGTCGTGCTAGGCTCATGCCACGGTCGTATGAAATCTTTTTTACACCTCGCCCTCCTCGCCCAACTCATGGTGCTTGGGGCCGGCTGCTCCAAAAATTCCGCCGGCAGCTTCCAGGGCTACATCGAGGGCGAATATGTTTATGTCGCCGCGCCGTTGGCTGGCGCGCTTGCCCAGCTCGCTGTGGCGCGCGGCGATTCGGTGAAAGCCGGGCAACTGCTGTTTGAACTGGAGCGGCAGTCCGAGGCCGCCGCGCTCGCGCAGGCCGAAAAAAATCTCGCGCAGGCGCAGGCGCAACGGGACGACTTGACCAAAGGCAAGCGCCCGACGGAAATTGCATCGCTGGCAGCCCAGTTGGCGCGGGCGCGGGCGAATTTGAAATTGTCCGCCGATGAACTGGCGCGGCGGGAGCGGCTCGGCGGCAATGCCGTGATTTCCAAGGAGGAACTGGATCAGGCCCGCGCCCAGCGGGATGCGGATCAAGCCCAGGTCAACCAGCTCATCGCCGATTTGGCGACCGCGAAGCTCGGTGGACGCGAGGACGCCATCCGCGCCGCGCAAGCCGCCGTCGAAGCGCAACGCGCGGCGCGGGACAAGGCCCAGTGGGCGTTCGACCAGAAACAGCAATTTGCGCCGGCGAACGCGACGGTGCAGGACACGCTTTACCGGCAGGGCGAATTTGTCGCGGCGGGAAACCCCGTCGTCGTGCTGCTGCCGCCGGAGAATCTCAAGGTGCGTTTTTTTGTGCCGCAGACAAATTTGCCGCAGATAAAAATTGGCCAGCCGGTTTCCATCCATTGCGACGGCGCGGCGAAGGATTATTCCGCCACGGTGAATTACATTTCCACGCAGGCCGAATACACGCCGCCGGTGATTTACAGCCGCGAGACCCGCGCGGAACTGGTGTTCATGATCGAGGCGACATTTTCCCCGGCGTATGCCGCGCCGCTCCGCCCCGGCCAGCCGGCCGACGTGCGGCTGAACTGAAATGACCACGCGGCAAACCCTCCAACTCCTGCGCGACCATGAATCGCGCAACATTCTTTTCATCGCTCCGGACGGCTCGTGGCCGATTGTCTGGAAGCGTGCCAACGGCGTTCACGTCTGGGATGCGGGCGGCAAAAAGTATCTGGATCTGACCGCTGCGTTCGGCGTCGCCGCCGCCGGCCACGCGAATTCCGCCGTCGTCAAAGCCGGCCAAAAGCAGATGGCCAAACTGCTGCACGCGATGGGCGATGTGCATCCGCATGCGCGCAAGGCCGAACTGGCGCGCGAACTGAGCCGCCTGACATTTGAACGCTGGAACAAAACGGATGGCAAAGTCATTTTTGGCAGCTCCGGTTTTGAAGCCGTCGAAGCGGCGTTGAAAACCGCCCTACTCGCCACGGGGCGGCGCGGCGTCATCGCGTTTGAGGGCGGCTACCACGGCCTCGGCTACGGCGCGCTCAACGCCACGCATCGCGGGCATTTCCGCTCGCCGTTCCGCACGCAGCTCCGTGAGTTCGGCCACTTCGCCAAATTTCCGAAAACGAAAAACGATTTGCCGGCGCTGGAGAAACACCTGCACCAGATTTTCCGGCGCGAAAAAACCGGCGCGATCCTGGTCGAGCCGGTGCAGGCGCGGGGCGGCATCAACCTTCCGCCGCCGGAATTTCTGCCGCTGCTCCGCAGGTTGTGCGACGAGCATGGCGCGCTGCTCATCCTGGACGAGATTTACACCGGCTTTGGCCGCACCGGCAAATGGTTTGCCTGCGAGCACAGCGGCGTCGTGCCCGATTTGATCTGTCTCGGCAAGGCGTTGACCGGCGGCTTTCCGCTCTCCGCGTGCGTTGGCCGTGCGAAGGTGATGGACGCCGCCTGGCCCGACTCGGCCGGCGAGGCGATCCACACCAGCACGTTCCTCGGCCATCCCGTCGGCTGCGCGATGGCGCTGGCGCAAATTTCTGAAATCCGCCGGCTCAAACTGTGCGAACGCAGCGCCCGACTCGGCAAATTTCTGCTGGCCGAGCTGTCCAAAATCCACAGTGCAAAGTCCAAAGTCATTTGTTCGGCGCGCGGATTGGGGCTGATGGCGGGCATCGAACTCACTTTGCCGAACGGCCGGCCGGCAACACCAATGGCGCTGGACGCCATCCAAAGCCTCTTGCGCAGCGGTTGTATTTTCCTGCCGGAAGGCGAGCACGCCAATGTCATCAGTTTCACCCCGCCGCTGACCATCACCGCCGCGCAGTTGGCCCGGGCGGTTCACGCGGTGCATCAGGTTTTATCACTGTGAAGCTTTCCGAAATGCGCGAGCTGCTGGCGCGGCGCGACCTCCAGCTCACGAAATCGCTCGGGCAGAATTTCCTGCACGACGCGCATCAGTTGGAACGCATCGTCGCCGCCGCCGGGTTGACCGTCGCCGACAAGGTCCTGGAAATCGGCCCCGGCCTCGGCCCGCTCACGGAACGGCTGTTGCCACAGGCCGGTGAAGTTCTCGCCATCGAAAAGGACGGGCGGCTGGTCGAAGTCTTGCGCGAGCGGTTTGAGCGCGAAATATCCAACTCCAAATTAAAAACTCCAAACGCAAAACTGGAATTGCTCCACGCCGACGCGCTCAAATTCTTGCAGCGCGAACCGCGGGACTGGAGTGGCTGGAAACTTGTCGCCAACCTGCCTTACTCGGTCGCCTCGCCGATTTTGGTGGAACTGGCCGCCGGCCGCCGCGCACCGAAGCTGATCGTTGCCACCCTCCAGCTCGAAGTCGCGCGGCGCCTCATGGCGCAGACCGACGACGACGATTACGGCGTGCTGACGCTGCTGGTGCAGTTGGATTTTCAGCCGCGCGGCTGGTTCAAGATTCCGCCGGGTTGTTTTTTCCCGTCGCCGGACGTGGACTCCGCCTGTGTCTGCCTCACGCGCCGCGAGCCGCCGCTGCTTGTGGAAGATTACCGCGAACCCTTTCGCCGGATCGTGAAAAAGGCTTTTTCGCAGCGCCGGAAGATGATGCTGAAGCTGCTGAAACAGGACTGGCCCAAGGAAGTGCTCGAAACCGCGTTTGCCGAACGGCACCTCTCGCCGCAGGAGCGCGCGGAGAAATTAAGTTTGGAGCAATTCGTGGCACTGACCCAAAGCCTGGCGGAAGCCAGACGGGATGAAACCGGGGCGTGACCGCCCGACGGCATCGGGGATTTTCGGTGAGGGGCGGATGGACGATTTTTGAGGATTGCCAACAAAAAGCCCCTGCCGGCGAACCGGCAGGGGCCAAGGATTCTAAACTGAATTAGAATTTGTAAGCGACGTTGGCGTAGAGACCAACGGAGGCGCGATGATCACCACTATAGCCCTCACCAGGGTTCGTGTTGAGCACTTGGCCGGTTGGGAGGATATAAGTGCCATCCTCACCAGTCATGCACTGATCCCAGCGGAGTTCAAGGCGGCTGACGACGTTCGCCCAGAGGTCGTATTCCACCGTTTCGGTGAGCGAGATGCCTGAAGAGCTGCCGCCGCTATTAGGTGCCGGATTGCCTTGGAGATCCACTTCCCAGTATTCAGCCCGGGAATTGAAGCTCAACTTGTCGGTCGCCTTGATAGTGTTATACAGGCCAAAAATGTAATCATTGATATGATTAACACCGTTACCGAGATCATAATAAGAACCACCACCCACGTTTTGAACAAAGTCAAAAGCCGCGCCAAAAGTGACGGACTTCCACGGACTGTTCAACGTCGCGCCAGCGTAGTAGTTGGCTTGATTACCGCCTTGGTCCCCGCCATCAGCCTGCTGGCCGCCCGCAAAACCGTAAACCATGCCAGCGTAGAAGGCGGAGCCGGAGGCCCAACCCCAGTTGCTCGGAGCGGTGAAGGTGACTGAACCCATGACAGTCTTATCCCAAACGCTGTTGTTGACGTTATTACCAACATTGGCGTTGTAATCGTTCCGCCCATTGATGGTCGGCGTGAGGGTGTTCGCCACGCCAGCGGAGAAGGACCATTCGTCATTCACCTTGTAGGTGCCGAGAACGCCAGTGTGCTCGGTCGGTTCAACCGCCCAACCCCAGGAGCGGGTGTAGTTGGGATCGTTGATGGAATCCATGGATTCATAGCCGACAACGGTGTTAAACACGCCGACTTTCCAATCAATGCCATTGCCAACCGGAGTGCGGAGGGCAACATAAGCCTGTTGGATGGCCATATTTCCGTCGCCATACGTTCCGCTTCCACCATTGCTGCGAGCGGTGGGCGTCCAACCAATGGCGTCCGGGCCGAAGAGCAAGTCCGCTTCATAGCCAGCGGCCCACGGAGATTCATCTTGAGCTTTGCTGATGGAAAGCTTCACGACGTCCAAGTTAAAGCCGTTGGCTTTGTTGGCTTGGAAGGGAATGTTTCCGGCCGGCGAGGATTCATTGTTACCAGTCTGGTTGCCAATAGCACCCTGACTGGGGGTCATCTCCCAGTTCATTGAAGAACTGACATAGCCGCTGATGGTGGTGTTAGAGAGCGCGGTTTGCACCTGGCTCAGTTTCGCTTCGTCTGCGCGGACGGCGGAAGCCATGCTGACGGCTCCGACGGCGGCGAGACCCAATGTCCATTTATTAAACTTCATCTGTTCCTCCGATGTTGTTTGTTGTTGGTTTAACTGTGCTGCTTGAGCGGGGTAAAAACAGTTTACCCCAGCACCTTATAGGTGCGTTTGACTGCAAAAATAGAAGAAATCGCGCCACTTGACAACAAAAATTTTTCGGAGGCCGGATGATTTATCCTGCTTTATGCAAGCCACTTGTGAAATTGGGCTGCATTTTTTTGGAAAAAAGTGATGATTTTCTGCGGCAAAAAGGGCGGCTTCCACCGGCGCCGGCATGGACGATAGGGCGGCAAGGCGGTTGATATCTTGCGGCTTGGAACAAATCGTGCTTTCAAGCTGGTGGGCGGCTTGAGGATTGCGCTTGCAATTCGGTCGCATTGAACTATCACAAAACACGCCATGCCAATATTTGCCTATACCGCGAGAGAAACCGGCTCCGGCCGCGAGTTGCGCAACACCGTCGAGGCCGCCAACGAACAGGCGGCCATCGCAGCCCTGCTCAACCGCAACCTGCTGGTGGTGGAGATCCGGGAGAAGATCGCCAAGCGCGGCCAGACCCGGGGCGGCCGGGTGGCGCTCGCGGATCTGGTGGTGTTCACCCGCCAGCTCGCCACGATGATTGACGCGGGCATCTCCATCGTGCAATCCCTCCAGGCGCTGGCCGACCAGACGCCGAACAAGGTGATGCGCGACACGGTCCATGACATCTGCACGCGCGTGGAAAGCGGCGAAAGTTTCTCCGAGGCGCTGTCCCGGCATCCCAAGGCGTTCAACAAACTGTATGTGGCGATGGTGTCCGCCGGTGAAAAGGGCGGGCTGCTTTCGGAAATTCTCGCCCGCCTGGCGACTTACCTGGAAAACACCGAGCGCCTGCGCAAAAAAGTGAAGACCGCGCTGATGTATCCCACGGTGGTCAGCATCGTGGCGGTGGTCATCACGGTCTTCCTGCTCGTCCGGGTGATCCCCACCTTCAAGGAGGTTTATTCCGGTTTCGGGGCCAAGCTGCCGGGGCCGACGCTGGTCATGATCACCATCAGCGAACTGGTCCAGCACTACCTGCTCTACCTGGTCGTCCTCGTCGGAGCCGGCGTGTGGGGCTGGTTCTATTACATCAAGACCAAGAACGGGCGGGATTTCTGGGACAAGCTGCGCATCCGCCTGCCGATTTTCGGACAGATCGCCCATAAAATTTGTCTGGCGCGTTTCACCCGCACCCTGGCTTCACTGGTGCGCAGCGGCGTGCCCATTTTGGAGGTGCTGCAAATCGTCTCGCAGACCGTCGGCAACACCGTCATGGAAAAAGCCATCAAAACCTCGGCCACCGACATCGAGCGCGGGGAGGGGATTTCGGCCGCGCTGGGCAAACACCCGGTTTTTCCCAGCATGATCATCCGCATGTTGAGCGCCGGCGAGCAGACCGGCAACATTGACAACATGCTCGAGCGCGTCGCCAACTTTCTCGACGAGGAAATTGACACCACGCTCTCCGGCCTGATGTCGCTGATCGAGCCGCTGCTCATCGTCTTCCTCGGCGTCGTCATCGGCAGCATGGTGGTCTGCATGTTCCTGCCCATTTTCAACCTCGCCAACATCGTCAACGGCGGCCACTGAACGCGGAGCGCCCGAGCCGCCGGCGGAACTGATCCGCCGGCGGTTTTGATTTGGCCAAATTCATTTCCGCCCGGGTCCCTTCGGGTCATCCAGGGTCGCCCGAACTCGGCTTGGCGGCACAAAAATGAGATCACCAATGGGCTGGAAGTTTACTGGGGCACCGGGCGCGAACTGTGAATTTGCCCTGCGCGGGAATTTCTGCTAAAGACTCACCTGTGAATTTTTTCATCCAGCACAGCGAACTGCGCGACCTTTATGACAAGGTCGTCGCCGGCGAACGCCTTTCCGAAGCCGACGCGCTGCGGTTGTTTGAATCGAAGGATTTGAACGCGCTTGGCGTCATCGCCGATTTCGTGCGGCAGCGCAAGGCCGGCAACCACGCCAGCTACATCGTCAACCGCTACCTCAATTACTCCAATTACTGCATCTTGTCGTGCCAGTTCTGCTCGTTCGCCCGGAAAAGGCGCGATGCGGATGGTTTTGAGCTGACCGTGCCGCAGATGGTCGAAAAGGCGCGCGAAGCGTTGAAGCTCGGCATCACGGAACTGCACATCGTCGGCGGCCTGCATCCGTCGCTGCCGTTCAGTTATTACACGGACATGCTGCAGGCGCTGAAGGCGCTGAAGAGCGGCCGTCCGCAAGGACTGCAATTGAAGTGTTTCACGGCGATTGAAATTTTGCACCTCGCCTGGCTGGCGAAAAAATCCGTCGCGCAGACGCTGACGGAGTTGAAAGCCGCCGGCCTCGATTCGCTCACCGGCGGCGGCGCGGAAATTTTTCAGCCAGCCGTGCGCCGCACCATCGCCAAAGGCAAGGAATCCGCCGCCGAATATCTGGACGTGCACCGCACCTGGCACCGGCTCGGCCAGCGCAGCACCTGCACCATGCTTTACGGCCATGTCGAATCGCTGGCGGACCGCGTGGATCATCTGCGCCAGCTCCGGGCGTTGCAGGACGAGACGCACGGCTTCGTCGGCTTCGTGCCGCTGGCCTATCAGCCGGAGAACAACGACATCCCGGTGAAAAATCCGCCGACCGGCTTCGACTCGCTGCGCACGCTTGCCGTGAGCCGCATCTATCTCGACAATTTTCCGCACCTCACCGCTTATTGGGTCGGCCTCGGCATGAAACTCGCGCAAGTCGCGTTGAGCTACGGCGCGGACGACCTCCACGGGACGATCATCGAAGAGCACATCTTCCACATGGCCGGCGCCACCTCGCCGCAGTTGCAGACCGAGGCGGACATGGTCAAAGCCATCCGCGAAGCCGGCCGCACGCCGGTGCAGCGAAACACGTTTTACGAGCCGATCAAAGTCCTGTCGGACGGCCAGCCCGCCGAACTCGCGGAGAATTTGGCGCGCTCAAAAGTTTTGGAGGATAATCTGGCGACGGCGTGAAAACGCCGTCCGCTGGCCGCCTGGCTAATTTCCAAACAACCGTTTTTGATCTTCCGGGTTGGCAAAAACCAGATCCTCCGAATGCGGCCCGGTGCGGATCAAAACCGCCGGACGATCTCCCAGCAGCGCAAGCAACTGCTCATCATTGAGGTAGTGAAAACCGCCGCCAGTCGTGGTGATCTGCGTGACGGCGGCGGCGGTGAAAATGGTTTTTATCGCCGGAAAATTTCCGGTGATCACCACTGCGCCGGCCGGCCATGACCGCGTTTCGACCAGTTGAAAGCTGCTCGACGCGGCCGCCCCCGCTTTTGTCGCCGGATGGGCTGCGGAAATTCTTTCCGGCCGGTGTTGCCACACCAGCCAGGACGTCAGCAGCAGCGCGGACAACACGCCACCGGCCTCGCGCGCCTGGCGCCAGCGCCGGCACCGGCGCGCCTCGCGCAGCGTCGTCGCCAGCAGCACCGCACGAAAATCCGCCGGCGACGCTTCGGCCAGCACTTCGGCCAGCAGGCTTTCCTTGTCAGCGTGGTTGCTCATTTTTCAATTTCGTCAGCACGGCGTCCTTGAGTTTGCGGCGGACGCGGGACAGCTTCGATTCCACCGCCTTTTCCGATGTTTGCTGTTTCTCCGCGATCTCGCGGACGGACTGGCGCAGGCCATACTTTTGTTCGACCAGTTGCCGCTCGTCTTCCGGCAGCGCGGTCAACTGGCCGGCCAGCAACGCGCGCAACCGCTCGTCCGCCTCGCCGTTGTCCATCGGATCCGCCCCGGTTTCCTGATGCCGCGTGAACCGTTCCAGAAAGGCAAAATACCGCCGCTGTTTCCGGCCTTCATCCGCGAGCGCGCTGCGAGCCAGCACCGTGAGCCAGCCCCAAAATTTCTCTTCCGTTGCAAACGTCTTGACGTGGCGCACGACGCGGACGAGCGCCAGTTGCAGCGCCTCGCGCGCCGTTTCTTCGTTGCCACCGGTGACGACGAGCAGATACCGCAGCAGCCGGTCAAAATAGGCGTCATAAAAAAGCCGATACGCCGCCTCGTCGCCGGCTGCCAGGCCGCAGGTCAGCGCCGCGATGTCCGGCGGTTCGCCCAAAGGCGCGTCCGCCGCCCCGGAACGCCGGCGGGAGATTTGAAGGTTTTCTTCCAAGCTGACGCATTAACAGCCGGAACTGATTTATTTGCCAGACTTTTCTGCGGGCGTGGAATTGGTGGAGACATTCTCAACGCCGATTTTCTTGTTCAGCAGATTAATTTGCTCCCACAAGCGTTGAATCTGTTCCCAATAATACTTCGAGCCCTGCAACGTAATGTTGGATGGCGGCAGCGTTTTCAGGACATCATCAATGGTATTCAATTTATCCGGTTCGCCATAGGCAATGAGCAGTTTGGTTTCCTTGTGATAATTCAATTCCGTCGAGATGGGTCCCGCCATTTTCCAGCCGGTTTGAATGGCCGTGGTGATGTCGTCCACCGTGAAGCCGCGATCCAGATACGCCGACAGCGAGTAAAACCGGCATTCTCTCGCGGCTGGAACCACCGGAGACTCGGGAGGTTTAACGGCGTGGAAATTCCAGATGGAATTGTCCGAAGGCTCGCCGTCGGTATGAAAACCATAGCTCGTATCCATGACGGTATAGGACTCTGAAATTCTTGGATATCCACTGAATGTCCTCGTAACGATCTTTACTTGTTTTTGGCTGGCGGCTTCCAAAGCTGCGAACAGTTGCGGCACGACCACATCATTCATTTTGAGCGCCGGCAGCTCCGTTTCGGCATCTTCGTCCGGGATGATGACGTTCAGCGGCTTGCCCATCGCCTTATCAATTGCGGCGACAAGGGTCCTCGGCGTGCCGCCGGGAAAATCGAGGTTGAACTTGGTCAGCGCTGGCGCATTGGCCTTGGATTCATTTTGTTTGGCTGTTATCGCTGCCAGCCGTTCAGCAAATGTTGTGGGTTGTGGCTGTCCAAAGACCGGCGTGAGGTTTAGCGCCAGCAGGCTGGCGGCAAGGCAGATGGTGGTTTTCATTGTTTGACGGGTTGCTTTGTGTTCTTCATACAGAAATACGACGGCCGTGGCAAAATCCTTCGCGAAAAATGATCGCCACCCCACGCCAAACCCCGGCAGCTAATCGTGAAGATTGCTGCCCGCGCCTCGACTTCGCCCAAAAACCGGCTAGACTGGCTCCGTGAGTTTTGTCGCTGAATTCAATTCGCTGCCGCTGGCAGCGCTGGTCCAGAAATCGCTCGGCACCGGCACCGCCGCCGCGCGCGCGGCCGCCGGCAAAAGCCAGTTTTCCCTCGCCGATTTCGCCGCGCTGATTTCGCCGGCGGCCTCGGAAAACCTCGAAGCCATGGGCCGGCGCGCGCACCGGATGACGCAGCAGCGCTTCGGCAAAACCATCCGGCTGTTCGCGCCGCTTTACCTGTCCAACGAGTGCATCAACAACTGCACCTACTGCGGCTTTTCGCGCGACAACCCGATTCTGCGCGTCACACTTTCGCTTGACGAAGTGAAGCGCGAGGCCGACGCGTTGAAGGCGCAGGGTTTCCGCAATCTGCTGCTCGTCGCCGGCGAACATCCGAAATTTGTCTCCAACGGCTACCTGCGCGACTGCATCGCCCTGCTGCATCCCGAATGGCCGGGCATTTCACTTGAAGTCGGGCCGATGGAAACGGAGGAATACCGTCCGCTGGTCGCCGCCGGCGCGGACGGTCTCGTCGTGTATCAGGAAACTTACGACCGCGCAGTCTATGCGGAAATGCACACCGCCGGGCCGAAACGGAATTTCGACTGGCGCTTGGAAACGCCGGAGCGCGCCTACGCCGCCGGTTTCCGCCGGCTCGGCATCAGCCCGCTATACGGTCTGGCCGACTGGCGGCTGGAGGCGTTGAGCGCCGCCGCGCACGCGGATTATCTGCTGCGCAACTGCTGGAAGGCGGCGCTGACGATTTCCACCGTGCGCATCCGGCCGTGTGCGGGCGAGTTTCAGGCGCGCACGCACATCAGCGACCGCGAACTGGCGCAACTCATCTGCGCCCTCCGCCTCATGTTTCCCGACGTGGGCATCGTGCTCTCCACGCGCGAAAATCCGAAGCTGCGCGACGGCTTGATTCCGCTGGGCGTGACGATGATGAGCGCCGGTGCGCGCACCGAACCCGGCGGTTACACCGGCGCGGGCCGGGAGAAAATTCATCACACCGAGCGCGGTGTCATCAAGGAGCTGGCGTCCGGCGCGAGCGAATGGGCGCCGCTGGAAAACCGCGCGACGAACGCGACCGGGCAGTTCAACATCGCCGACGAACGCTCGCCCGGCGAAGTGGCGGAGCGCATCCGCCAGCTCGGCTACGAGCCGGTGTGGAAAGACTGGGACGCGGCATTGACGCTGTGACCCGAACTGACTTTGCGGGATCTCCCCAATGGGCGGGCGGAACGGTGTGCAGCGGCTCCCCAACCAATTTTCGGGCCGAAAATTTCTGGCAACCGGCGGACTGGCCGGGCTGGGCGGCGCACCTGGTGCCCGCCGGGTTGAACCCCGCTGGCTGGAGGTCGGCCCGTCGCCGTGAAAGGGATCCGGCCATGATCCGCTGAAGGAGTTTGCTCATCGGTGCGCCATCCAATAAAACGAAAACCGGCGGGCAACTTGCGTTGCCCGCCGGGTGATTCCCCGATTCCTCCTCCTTGGCTTAAAGTTTAGCCGTGGTAGCCGAGTTCGCCGTGTTCGGATTCGTCGAGGCCGGTGATTTCGACTTCTTCCGTCGGGCGCAGACCCACGAGCACTTTGGTGATGTAGGCGATGATGATGGTGCCAATCACGCTCAACACGATGGTGATGGCCACGGCCTTGAGTTGTTCCTTGACGAGCGGCTGGAAGCAACTGTCGGTGACGTATTTGCTGAACCAGGCATTGGCGCCAAAGTTGGGATTCGCGGCATTGCGCGCCAGCATGCCGGTCATGATGGCCCCGGTGGTGCCGCCAATGGCATGCACTCCGAACGTGTCCAAGGCGTCGTCATAACCCAGCCAGCCCTTGACTTTGTAGCACATGAACCAGCAGATGGTGCCCGCCGCGAGACCGATGTAGATCGAGCCTTCGGTTGTGACGTAACCGCAAGCGGGCGTGATGACGACCAAGCCGGCGACGGCACCGGAGCAGAAACCGAGCACGCTCGGCTTGCCTTTGACGATCCACTCCCACATGGGCCACACAAAGGACGCAATCGCCGTCGCAATGGTCGTGGTGGTGAAGGCGTTGGCGGCAATCACGTCACCCGCCACGGCACTGCCGGAGTTGAACCCATACCAGCCAACCCAGAGCATGCCGGTGCCGATGTAGGTCAGCACGAGGCTGTGCGGGGCGAAGTTTTCCTTGCCGAAACCTTTGCGCTTGCCGAGGATCAAGCACAGCACCAGCGCCGACCAGCCGGAGGTCATGTGCACCACGGTGCCGCCGGCGAAGTCAATGGCGTGGATTTTTGCGCCGGCATTCCACAGGCCGTTCATGGTGCCGTTGATGCCCCACACCGCGTGGCCTTGGGTGAAATAAACGATCAGCATCCACAGCGTCATGAACACGAAGATGGCCTTGAATTTCATGCGCTCCGCAATGGAGCCGATGATGAGCGCCGGCGTGATGACGGCGAACATCAACTGGAACATGGCATAGACGTTTTCCGAAACCCAGTAGGAGTAGTTTCCGTTGGGCGCGGAAGTGACGTTCTTTAACATCCAGCAGACCATCGGACTGCCAACCCAGCCGGACACCGCGTCTTCCTTGGCCATGGCTGCGAGCCGTTGACCGGCGTCGGCACCGCCGGTGCCCGAGCCGCCAAAGATCATGCCGTAGCCGACGAACACCCAGAGGATGGTCACCAGGCCGGTGATCAGGAAGCATTGCGCGAGCACGGACAGGACGTTTTTCTTGCGCACCATGCCGCCGTAGAACAAGGCGAGGCCGGGCAGGGTCATGAACAACACCAGCGCGGTGCTGGTCAACAACCAGGCGTTGTGGCCGGCACCGGGATAGTTGGTGAACGATCCGGTGCTGTTCATCAGGTTGGTGTTGATGATGGACGGACCGGCGGCAAAGCTCACCGCCCAGTTGCCATTGGTGTCCTGAAACGGCGTGGCGGGGTTGCCATTTTGGAAATACGCCTCCACGGCTTCCAGACGCTGCTCCACGGAGGGCGCATTGGTGGGGGCCGGCGCGGCCGGGGCCGCAGCCGCGGCCACCGCGTTGGTCACGGCGTCCACCACATTGGAAACGGTGTCCGCGCGGAGCGAAAAGCTGCCCAGCACGGTGCCGGCAACCAGGGCGAGTGTTAAAAGATGTTTTTTCATGTTCGTATTTTTTTGAAGTTGGTGGGTATGGTTTTTTAGAGAGCCGCGTCGCCTTTTTCCTCGGTGCGGATGCGGACGGATTCCTCCACGGTGGAGACGAACACTTTGCCGTCGCCGATCTTGCCGGTCTTGGCCGCCTTGATGATGGCGCCAACCGCAGCGTCCTTCTGGCCGTCGGCAATGACGAGTTCGATTTTGATCTTGGGCAGGAAATCCACGGTGTATTCGCTGCCGCGATAGATTTCCGTGTGGCCTTTCTGGCGGCCGAAGCCCTTGACTTCGCTGACCGTCATGCCTTCGATGCCAATTTCGCTTAACGCGTCCTTGACCTCTTCCAGCTTGAACGGTTTGATGATTGCTTCAATTTTTTTCATGTTTTTGGTTTGTTTTGACTTTGCACGTCGAGCCAACGACACATTGGCTGATGCGGCTTTAGCAGCGGCGATGCCAACCGCCGAAAACCGGCCGGGGAAACGCATTTTCGCCTTGTTTCAAGACCGGTTTGGGCGAATTTTACTTTTTTATCCAACGCCGAACCGGCCCCGCCTTGCGGTTTTTTATCCACGCGAAGAAATTTTCGCCAGCACCGTCCGGGTTCAAAAAGAATCCAACGCCATGCTTGAATCGCCCCGCTTCGCCACTTAAATTCCCGCGACATGAACACACTGAAAGATCAAGTCGCGCAAACGTCGGCTTGGATTAAAACGCTCCGCCAGGAAATCGCCCACGTCATCGTCGGCCAGGAACAACTCGTTGAACGGCTGCTCGTCGGGTTGCTTGCCAACGGACATGTGCTGCTCGAAGGCGTGCCCGGCCTTGCCAAGACGCTCAGCGTCCGCACCCTTGCGACCGCCGTGCAGGCCAAGTTCAACCGCATTCAGTTCACGCCCGATTTGCTGCCCGCTGATATTCTCGGCACGCTCATCTACCATCCGCAGGACGGCAAATACCACGCCACGCGCGGGCCGATCTTCGCAAATTTTGTCCTGGCCGATGAAATCAATCGCGCGCCGGCCAAGGTGCAATCGGCCTTGCTCGAAGCCATGCAGGAACGGCAGGTCACGCTCGGCGGCGAAACGATGAAGCTGCCGGCGCCGTTCCTCGTGCTCGCCACGGAGAATCCGATTGACCAGGAAGGCACCTATCCGCTGCCCGAAGCCCAGGTGGACCGCTTCATGTTCAAGGTGATTTTGGATTATCCCAACGAAGCGGATGAACGGAAAATTCTGGACCGCATGGCGTTCACCAGCCCGGAGCAGCCGGTGAACCCCGTCGTCTCGCTCGAAGAAATTCTGGCGACGCGCAAACTGGTGGACCAAATCCATGTGGACGACAAGATCCGCGATTACATCGTCAAAATTGTGTTCGCCACGCGCAAGCCGCAGGATTTCAAGCTGGACGTGAAACACTTCATACAATTCGGTGCCTCGCCGCGCGCGACGATTTTCCTGACGCTCGCCGCCAAAGCGTGGGCGCTGTTGCAAGGCCGCGATTATGTGATTCCCGAGGACGTGAAAAACATCGGCCCCGACGTGTTGCGCCACCGCATCATCCTGACCTACGAAGCCGAGGCGCAGGCCGTGACGACCGACGCCATCATCAAGCAGGTGTTCAATGCCGTGCCGGTGCCGTGACCATTTCCATGCAGCGATTGCCCTTTTTTAATTTGAAAGACTCTTTGAACATCGTCGTGATTAATGAACCATCAGCCATTAGTAATTAATCGTGTCCCTTAAACAACAACTCGAATTCATCCGCACAACACAAACGATTCAACCAATTATGAAACCATATTCCCAAGCCTATTTTATCACCGGACTGCGTTGGTTGATTGGCGCGCTGGCGCTGATCACAGTTTTGCACCCGGGAGTCACCCGCGCGGAAATCCGTTTGCCGCACGTCTTCGGCAGCCACATGGTGTTGCAACAGGAAAAACCCATCGTCTTCTGGGGCTGGGCCGAACCGGGCGAGAACGTGACGGTGCAACTGGGTGAAATCACTCAATCCACCCAAGCCAACGAACGCGGCGAATGGAAACTGACGTTGCCCGCGATGAAAGCGGCCGGCCCGCTCGCGCTGACGATCAGCGGTTCCAGCACGGTGACGTTGGACGACGTGATGATCGGCGAAGTGTGGCTGTGCTCCGGCCAGTCGAACATGGAGATGGGCATCGGCATGGTCAACAATGCCACGAATGAAATCGCCAACGCGAATCATCCGGGCCTCCGCCTGCTCATGGTGGAGAATCACTGGGATCCCCTGCCGCAAACGGATTTCATTGGCACTTGGAAAATCTGTTCACCCGAAACGGTCGCCGAGGGCGGCTGGGGCGGCTTTTCAGCCGCCGCGTATTTTTTCGGCCGCGAACTCAACGAGAAACTCGGCGTGACGGTGGGATTGATTGATGCCGACTGGGGCGGCACGCACATTGAATCGTGGACTCCCCCGGAAGGTTTTGCCGCCGTGCCGGCATTGAAGGACGAATACGAGAAAGTGCAGCTCGGCGATCCGCGCACGGCACTGCATCATGAACATTTGGCGCAGACGCTCGACCAATTTGAGCAATGGGATGCCGCCGCTCGTCAGGCTTTGAAGACGGACACCTTGGTTCCGCCCGTGCCGAATTATCCGGATGACTTGCTTGCCCCGCATCATTTGCAGCAGGCCACAGCGCTCTTCAATGGCATGATTCATCCGCTCGTGCCGTTCGGTATGCGCGGCGTGATCTGGTATCAAGGCGAGGCCAATTTGGGCGACGGAATGCGCTACGCCGAACGCATGAAGGCGCTCGTCGGCGGCTGGCGCACGCTTTGGAACGAAGGGGATTTTCCGTTTTACTTCGTGCAAATCGCACCGTTCAACTACGGCGGCAATGCCGAACGCGAGGCGGAAATCTGGGAAGCTCAAAGCGTCGCGGCGAACACCATTCCCAACACCGGCATGGCCGTCATCAACGATGTCGGCAACCTTCAAAATATTCACCCCAAGGACAAACAAGCGGTCGGGCATCGGCTGGCGTTGCTGGCGCTGGCCAAAACTTACGGCCAGAAAGATCTCGTTTGCTCGGGACCGACGTTCCAAGCCTTGAAGATCGAGGGCGACACGCTCCGGGTGCGTTTCAACAATGTCGGCGGCGGTTTGCGCAGTCGCGATGGCCAGCCCCTAACGTGGTTTGAGATCATTGACGCCGATGTAGGCGGCTTTGTGAAAGCCGACGCACGCATTGAGGGCGATAGTGTGATCCTCTCGGCGCCCGGCGTGAAACATCCGGTCGCCATGCGGTTTGCCTGGAGCCAACTCGCCGAACCGAATCTCATGAACGCCGAAGGCTTGCCTGCCGGAGCATTCCGCGCCGGGGAAATTCCCAAACGCGATTGGATAGACACGAACGTCCCGGAAGCCAAGGAATATGAACTGGTTTATGATCTCGACCTCACAAAACTCGGGGCGAATAGCAAGTATGACGTGGATAACCATTCCAAAATCACAAAGTCCTTTGACCGGATCGCGTATTTTCTGGAATTGCAGGACGCGACCCCGAATGTGCGCGATATTTATGTCTCCATGGAGGCCTTCACAGACGATGCCGGCAAGATCGGCCTGCCCGTCTTCGGCTCGGGTGCCAGCTTCCAGCAAAATGTTTCCAACCTGAACGTCTATTCCAATGTGAAGCAAATCGTGACGGGCACCCATCTCGCCGGCGGCAACATTGAGTTCTGGCCCAATAATTACACGCCGCAAAACAGCGCGAAGGTGCCCAACGCGTCGAATGACATTTTTGATTTTGGCGACCAGATGGCGTTGCCGGCCGATGGCTATGGTTGCATGCAGGTGCATAACCACGACGCCCGCCAGACGCTGTTCGCCATCAATCACTGGCGCGAAGGCGCAAAAGCGGATGTGGGCATCGGCAATCAACCCAAAGACAACCCGGATTGGACGTTCGCCGGCAACGCCGGAAATTATCGCGTGATGCGCCTGAAGGTTTATGTGCGGTGCCGCTGAATGTTGTTCTCCAACATGACCCTCACCGAACTGCTCGCAGCTGTCCGCCGCGTGGAGACGCGCACGAACCGCCTCGTGAACGACACGATGGTTGGCGCGTATCTGAGCCATTTCAAGGGGCGCGGCATGGACTTCGAGGAGTTGCGCGAATACATCCCCGGCGACGACGTGCGCGACATTGACTGGAACGTCACGCATCGCCTCGGCCGCCCGTTCGTGAAACGCTTCCGCGAGGAACGCGAACTCACCGCCGTGCTCGCCGTGGATGTGTCGGCGTCGTCGCTGTTCGGCTCGGCGAACCGCACCAAGCGCGAGTTCGCCGCCGAAATCGCGGCCACGCTCGCCTTCTCCGCCGCCAAGAACGGCGACAAGGTCGCGCTGCTGCTGTTCACGGACGCGGTGGAATTGTTCGTGCCACCGCGCAAAGGGCGCAGGCACATCCTGCGCATCGTCCGCGAATTGCTGATGCACCAGCCGAAAAAAAGCGGCACGGACATCGCCGGCGCGCTGGGGTTTCTGAACCACGTTTTGCACCGCCGCGCGCAGGTTTTCCTGCTGACCGATTTTCTCCACGCCGATGCCGGCGCGGCCAATCGCCGCGATGTCATTGCCGAACTCGGCCTGACCAACACGCGGCATGATGTCGTCTGCCTGCATTTGCACGACCCGCGCGAAAGCGAATTGCCGGATGCCGGATTGGTGACGGTAGAAGATGCGGAGACCGGCGAGTTGTTGGAAATTGATTCCGCGCGCGGCCGCGTGCGCGAACGGTTTGCCGCCGCCAACACCCAACGCCTCGCCGAGCTGGATCGCGCGCTGATTCGCACCGGCGTGGACACGTTACGGCTCAAGACCACCGAACCGTTTGCGCCTGTGCTACAACGTTTTTTTGAACTTCGCCGGGGACGGCGCCGCGGATGAAGCCTCGTCTCGCCATGATGATTTTCCTGCCGCTCGCGGCCATCGCCGCCGACACGAATGAGGTGCAACTGCTGCCGCCCCACGGCGAGCTGCCGCCGACGCTCTGGGAACAACACCACTCCGCCATCCTGGCCGGCACCGGCGTCGTGGCCATCCTGGCGGCGCTCGCAATCCGGCAGTGGCTCCGGCCCAAGCCGGCCCGCGTTTTGCCGCCGGAACAGATTGCCCGCGCGGCGCTACAAAAACTCGCGAGCCAAGCGGAGGATGGCAAAGTGGTCAGCGCGGTTTCGCAAATTCTGCGGCGCTACCTCGGCGCGGTTCTGGATTTTCCGGGCGGCGAAATGACCACGGCGGAATTCATCGCCGCGCTGGCGCGCCACGACCGGATTGCTCCGCAACTGGGCGCGGCCATCGCCGGTTTTCTGCGCGAGTGCGACGCCCGGAAATTTTCCCCGGCCAAGGCCGGCCCGCCGCTGCACGCGGCGAACCGCGCGCTGGAATTCATCGCCCAAACCCGGGAACCCGCGCCAATCCCCATTCCGAAATGACCGGCGAATTTGAATTCCAATTTCCGTGGGCGCTGGCGCTGCTCGGCCTGCTGCCGGTCTATGCGCTGCTGCGCGGCCAGTCCGGCAAATTGTCGGCGCTGACGATTTCCAGCGCGGAGATCGCCCGCGAGGCCGGGGGCCGGGCGCGTTCGGCAGCCGGACGCCTGCTGTGGTTCCTCCGCTTGCTGGCGCTGGCGCTGGGCATCGTCGCGCAGGCCGGACCGCGGCTGGCGGATTATCATGTGGAAAGGGAGACGCCGGGCATTGACATCATGTTGGTGCTGGATTTGTCATGGTCCATGGAGGCGATTGACATGGGCAAACCGGCGCAAAAATTGACGCGCTTCGCCTGCGCCTCCGGCGTGCTGGAGGATTTCATCCACCGCCGCCCGAACGATCGCATCGGGCTGATCGCCTTTTCCGGCGTGCCGTATCTGGCCAGCCCGCTGACACTCAATCACGACTGGCTCAACGAAAACATTTTGCGCCTGCATATCGGCATCATCCGCGACCTCGGCACGGCCATCGGTGACGCGGTGGTGGTGGCGTCGAAAAGATTGAAGGCCGTGCCGAACAGCAAGAGCCGGATCATGATTTTGCTGACCGATGGCGACAACAACATGGGCAAGATTGATCCGCTGCCCGCCGCGCAACTCGCCGCCGCGCTCGGCGTGAAAATTTATACCATCGGCATCGGCATAGAAGCGCCGTGCAACCTGCCGGCATTTGATCCGGCGACCGGGAATCTCAGACTCGATGCGAACGGCAACGTGATTCCCACGCTGCTGCTACAGCCCGCGAACTACACCGTGCTTGGCAAAATGGCGGATTTGTCCGGCGGCCATTTTTTTCGCGCGACCAACCAGCGGGAGTTGCAAAACATTTACCACCAGATTGACCGGCTGGAAAAATCCGAGGTCAAGCTGCGCCGCTTCGCCACCTACGAACCGCTGTTTCAATGGCCGCTGCTCGCCGCGCTTGGCCTGCTGTCGCTGGAACTGACTTTGGCGAACACCCGGTTCCGCCGCGTGCCATGAATTTTGCCGGCTTTCATCTCGTCGAACCGCGCTGGCTGGGGCTGGCGGCGGTCGCGCCGCTCTTGCTGGCGCTGCTGCAATGGCGCGCCGCCCGCAAACGGCGCGAGCAACTGGCGAAACTGGCGTCGCCGCAGTTTATCGGGGACCTGACGGCGTCGCACAGCCCGGCGCGGCGGCGGCTGAAGGAGGTGGGGCTGCTGGCGGTTTACGTTTTCGCCGGGCTGGCGCTGGCCCGCCCGCAATGGGGCAGCGTCGGCAGCGCCCATGCCTTTGTCGGCGAGGACGTGGTTTTTGTTTTGGACGCGTCGCTGAGCATGACGACGACGGACGTTCTGCCGAGCCGCCTGCAACGCGCGAAATTCGCCATCGAGGATTTCGCGCAGCGGCAAAGCCACGGCCGCGTGGGGCTGGTGGCCTTCGCGGGCAGCGCCTTTCTGCAATGTCCGCTGACCTTCGACCAGGCGGCGTTTGAGGAAACGCTGATGAGCATTGATGAAAAAACGATTCCCGTTCCCGGCACGGACATTGGCCGCGCCCTGACCGAGGCCGAGCGCGCGATGGACCCAAAGGCCCGGCGCAAAATGGTGGTGCTGGTGACTGACGGCGAGGATCTGGAAAAAACCGGGGTCACGGCGGCGAAACGGCTGGCCACGAACGGCGTGGTGGTCTTCACCGTCGGCGTCGGCACGCCGGCGGGCCGGGAAATTCAAACCCTCAACCGCGCCGGCCAGACCGAACTGTTGCGCGACGAAAAGGGCGAAGTCGTGCGCAGCCGCCTGGACGAAGTGACGCTCCGCGCGATTGCCGAGGCGACCGGCGGCAGCTACTTTCCGCTGGGCCGGCTCGGCGAAGGCCTGCAGCAGGTCAAAGCGGCGATGCACACGCTCGACGCGGCCAGCGCCGCGCGCCAGACGGGCCGGCGCGGGGTGGAAAGATTTTACGTGCCGCTCGCCGTGGCGGTTCTTCTGGTTGCGGTGGAACCGCTGGTCGGCACGCGCCGAAAACGAACCCCGGCCCCGGCATGAACCTTTTTTTTCGCCAATGGAGTTGCCGGCTGATGCTCACCGGAGCCATCAGCGCAAAACTTTTTGCCGGTGTGGAAACCCATGCGGCGCCGGTGACGGCGCGGGAGTTTTACAACGCGGGCACGCGGCTGCTCGCGGCGACCAATTTTGCGGGCGCGGAAACGATGTTCGAGTCGGCGCTGGCCGCGCAGGCGGAGCGCGTGCAGCCGCCGGCGCTTTACAATCTCGGGCACGCGCGGTTTGGCGCGGGCGTGGAGCTTTTGAAAAAAGGCCCGGACGCCCAAAAAGTTTCGGGGCGCGGCAACGCGGCGCTGGCGGGCGGAGCGCAGGCGATCCATTCGGCGGAAGCGGCGCTCGCGGAAACGAACATGGACCGGATGGTGGCTGCCTATCTCGCAGGCCGCGGCGCACGGCATGAACTGCGCGCGGTGGAAAAGGCCGTCCAGTCGGCGATGGAAACCTACGGGAAAACCCTGTTGAAATGGCAGCGGGCGGCGGATGATTTCAAGAGCGCCGCCGAGTTGAATCCCGCCGACACGAACGCGACGCGCAATGCCGAAATCGTCGAGCGCGAACTGGCGAAGCTCATTGACCAGTTGAGCCGGATGCAGGCGCTGGCCGGCGCGATGGGCAATCAGCGGGCGGATTTGGAAAAATTGTTGAGCCGGCTCCGGGGCCAGATTCCGGCACCCAACGCACCGCCGGGCGCGGCGGGCGACGACGATGACGACGACTTCCCACAACCGGATTCGCTGGCGGGACAAAAGGAAAACGGCCCGCGCGAGGGCGGTCAGTTGCAAGTGCCGTTGTCGCCGGAAACGGCGGGACAGATTCTTGACGGCCTTTCGCTCGACGGCACGCGCCGGCTGGCGATGAGCGACCAGGAAGGCAAACCGGCGGCGGATCGGAAAGGACGTAACTGGTGACATGAAACGCCGGCCAACCATTTTGCTCCTGCTCGCGGCGGCGGTGTGGCGGTTGCCGGCGCAGACGCCGTCGGCGATTTCACCGGCGGTGGCGGCGCAGCTCGTCATGCAGCCCCAGCCGCCGGCGGACGACCCGACACTGCAAAACATTTCCGTCACGGCGGAATTTGATCCGCCGGTCGTGCGCCCCGGCGAACCGGCGTTTTACCGGGTCAACGTGGGCGCGATTGAGCACACGATTGTCTGGCCGGAAAAAATCCCGGCGCCGCCGGCGCTGAAATTCGGCGCGTCGGCCCACGGCCAGTTGACCCAGCCGGACGGCACGCCCTTTCATCCGCTGACTACGTTTCTCTACGAGGTCACCGCGAACGAGCCGGGGTCGTTCACCGTGCCGGAATTTGCGGCGACCGTCGGCCTGACGACCGTGACGGTGCCGGCGGCCACGCTACAGGTTGTCGAAACCAATGCGGCGGCCACCGCCCCGGCCCGCCGGCTCCGGCTGGAAATTTCGGCCACGAATCTTTTCGCGGGCCAGCCCGTCCGGATCCGGGTGCTGCTGCCGGCGGAGGGAAAACAAACCGAAGGCCTCCGCGACATCCAGTTCAGCGGCAGCGGCGTGATGACGGACAAGCTCGCGACGCGCATGTCCATCGGCCCGGTCAATCTCAACGGCCAGCTTCAAACGTCCTTCGTCTATGAAACCGTGATGACCCCGATGGCAACCGGCCCTTTGTCACTTTCGGCGCAAGGTTTCACAGCGCCGCCGTTTTCGGTCGGCCCGATTTCCATCACCTCCGGCGGCCAGACCATCATGCTCGGCGGGGCGAGTCGCACCACGCCGGTTTTGCTTGTGTCAGAACCGCTGAATCTGCAGGTCCGGCCGCTGCCGGCGGAAAAGGAATTGCCGGGTTTCACCGGTGCCTTCGGAAAATTTCTCACGGACGAACCGCGGCTGGCCACCAACCGCGTCCATGTCGGCGATTCCGTCCACCTAAAAACCGGTTTTCACGGCCTGGGCGAATTGACCCGCTTCGTGCCGCCCGCCGCGCCGCGTTCGCGCGACTGGCAAATCATGCCGGATTCGCCGCCGGCCTCCGGATTCACCTTGATTCCGCGGACGGATGCGGTCACCCGCACGCCGGCGATTCCGTTTTGCTCCTTCGATCCGGCGACGGGGAAATATTGCGACCTGACCATTCCGGCCCTGCCGCTGACGGTCCTCGGCGACGGCCTGCCAACGCAACTGGCCGCGGACGAAAATCAAACCGGGCCGGCGCCGAAACTCAGCGGGCTGGCGGCGGCACCGGGGCCGGCGGCGGCCGGGCTGAAACCGCTGCAATTACAGGGCGGGTTTGTGCTGCTTCAAATCCTGCCGGCGGTCGGACTCTTCGGGCTGTGGCGCTGGGACGAGCGGCGGCGGTTTTGGGAAACGCATCCAGACCGGCACCGCCGGCATCTGGCCCGCCGCGCGCTGCGCCGGGAAAAACGAAAGCTGGCCGCCGCCGGCGACGCGGCGGTGTTCGCCCGGCTGGCGGTGAACGCCATGCAGATTGCCGTCGCCCCGCATTTTCCGGCGGAACCGCGCGCGCTGGTGGGCGGCGACGTGCTGGCGGTGCTGGGCGAAAGCGCCCCCGAAGCGGCCACCGTGCGCAAGCTGTTTGCCGGGCAGGATGCCCGCTTCGCCGCCGCGCCGGAAACCCCTCCGGCTTTGCCGGCCTGGCGCGCCGAGGCGCTGGCAGCCCTGGAGAAACTGGAGGGAAAATTGTGAGACCATTACGATTGGCGATGGACGCTTGGCGATTTTTCCTGCGCCGCCGCCGGTGCCTGGCGTGCGGGTCACTTTTCTTTGCGGTGAATTTCGCCGGCGCGGCGCCGGATGATTTTTTTGCCCGGGGCGTCGCGGCTTATCAGGCCGGGGCCTTTCCTGAAGCGGCGGCCGCGTTTGAAAAATCCGCGCAGACGCGGCCGGCGGCCGGGACCTTCCTCAACCTCGGACTGGCCGAGTGGCAGCGCGGCCATGCCGGCGCGGCGATGCTGGCCTGGGAAAAAGCCCGGTGGCTGAGGCCGCGGGACCCGCGCGCGGCGGAAAATCTGAAGTTCGCCCGCGCGGTCACGCAGGTGGCGGAACCGCCGTTGACGTGGTTTGAAACCGCCTCGACCTGGCTGCCGTCCAGCGCGTGGATGTGGCTGGCCGGCGCAAGCCTGTGGCTGGCGGTCGGCGCGCTGGTCGTGCCGCGTTTTTTCCGCTGGCGCCGGAGCGGCTGGCCGCAATGGCTGGCGGCGCTGGCGGCCGGGATTTTCCTGTTTAGCCTGACGGCCAACCTCGGCGTGGTGAGTCGGACGCACCTGGGCCTGGTGTTGCGAAATCAGACGCCGCTGCGGCTGACGCCAACCCGCGACGGCGAGGCGATCACAACGCTGGCGGGGGGCGAGCCGGTCCGGTGGCTGCGCACCCGGGGGAATTATTATTTTGTCCGGACTGGCGACGGGTCGGGCTGGATTGAACGCGGCGCCCTCGGACTGGTCAATGAATGACGGATCGGCCGTCCGATTTGCAATATGCGCGGCAAATTAAATTTATAACTTTTTACTGGTCAAGACCTCTGCAAATGGCATATATAAAAATAATATGAATAACAACTCCCCCGCTGGTATCAATCGCCGACGTTTCATCACCACCACCGCCGCCGGCATGGTCCTGCCGCTGATTCTGCCCGGTTGCGCCACCGGTCCCGAGCGGCGGGCGCGCCCGTCCAACCGCGTCAACCTCGGCGCGATCGGCTGGGGCATGCAGGGCCCGAGCAACACCCGGTCGTTTATGGCGCTCGACGACTGCCAGGTGGTCGCCGCGTGCGACTTGGACAAGGACAATCTGGCCGCCGCAGTCAATACCATCAACGACCATTATCAGAACAAGGACTGCAAGGGCTATCACGACTACCGCGAACTGCTCGCGCGCCCGGATATTGACGCCGTCATGATCGCGGTGCCGGATCACTGGCACGAACTCGTGGCCACGGAGGCGGCGCGCAATAAAAAGGATGTCTATGGCGAAAAGCCCCTGGCGAAAACCATTGCGGAACAGCAGTCCATCGTGCGCGCCGTCGAAAAAAACAACATCATCTGGCAGACCGGCTCGTGGCAGCGTTCGCAGGCGGTTTTCCGTAAGGCGGCGGAAATTGTCCGCAACGGCCTCATCGGCAAGGTGACGCACGTCGAGGTGGGGTTGCCGGCAGGTCATTATGATTTTGCCGAAACCGTTCCGGAGCTGCTGGCCCGGCTCAACCAGCCGGCGGGAAACACCGAATTCCTGACCACGGTCCTCCCCGGTTCGCCCGACTGGGATCTGGCCGTGACCCCGCCGCCGGCGGAACTCGACTACGAAACCTGGATCGGGCCGTCCACCATGGAGCCTTACATCAAGCAGCGCGTCCACAAGGACTGGCGCTGGAATTATAACACCGGCGGCGGCCAATTGATGGACTGGATCGGCCATCATTGCGACATCGCCCATTGGGGCCTGGGCTTCGACAACTCCGGACCGTTGGAGATCGAAGGCCACGGCGAATTTCCCGACCCCAGGGCCATTTGGAACACCAGCGGCAAATACCGCATCGAACTCAAGTATCCCCAGGACATCACCATGACTATCGCCGGCGGCTACAATGACATTCGCGGCGGCTGCAAATGGATTGGCACCGAGGGCTGGGTCTGGGTGGATCGCGGCGGCTTCGACGCCTCCAATCCGGAATGGAAAAAGGGCAAGTCCCTGCCGGAAGAACTGCGCAAGGTGAAACTCTATGAATCGCCCGGCCACTGGCGGAACTTCATTGACTGCGTCAAGTCGCGCCAGCCCACCATTACCCCGGCCCAAACCGCGCATCACTCTGCCATCCCCGGCCATCTCGGTTTGATCTCGATGCTCACCGGCCGCAAAATCACCTGGGATAACGCGACGGAGACAATCATCGGCGATCCCGAAGCCAGCAAGCTCATGACCCGCGCCTATCGCGCACCGTGGAAGATGAGCTGAAAGGGAGTTGATCCGACCGGCCGACTCGCGCCGCCGCTGTTTCCCCGGAAGCAGCGGCGGCTTTGGTTTCGCCGAAATTCCCGCTCGCCAAACCGCCGGTATTTTGCGAGGCTGCCCGCCGGAATAAACTATGTTCACCGGCACTTACACTGCGATTGTCACCCCGTTCAAGCATGGCCAGTTGGACGAAGCCGCCCTGGCGCGGCTGGTCCAACTTCAGATCCGGGGCGGCGTGGACGGCATCGTGCCGGTCGGCACCACCGGCGAATCGCCCACGGTGGATTTTGAGGAGCACATCCGCGTCATTGAGTTGGCGGTCAAATTTGCGGGCGGAAAAATCAAGGTCCTGGCCGGCACCGGCGCCAATTCCACCAGCGAAGCCATCGCCCTCACCATCGCCGCCGAAAAAGCCGGCGCGGACGGCTCGCTCCAGGTCGCACCGTATTACAACAAGCCGACGCCGGAAGGTTTGTATCAGCATTTCAAGGCGATTGCGCGGAACACCAAGCTGCCCATCGTGCTCTACAGCATTCCCGGCCGCTGCGGCATCGAGATCGCCGTGCCGACCGTGAAACGCCTCGCCGCCGACTGCAAAAACATCGTCGGCATCAAGGAAGCCGGCGGCAACGCCGACCGCGTCTCCCAACTCCGCGCCGCGCTCGGAAATGAATTTGAAATTTTGTCCGGCGACGACTCGCTCACATTGCCGTTCATGGCGGTCGGTGCACAGGGCGTCATCAGCGTCGCGTCGAATGTCGCACCGCGCGAAGTGGCCGCGATGGTGCGCGCGTTCGCCGCCGGCGATGTGAAAAAGGCGCTGGCGATTCACCAAAAACTGTATCCGCTGTTCAAGGATTTGTTCATCGAAACCAATCCCGTTCCCGTCAAGGCCGCGCTCGCGCTGCTCGGCCTGATCGAGGAGGAATACCGGCTGCCGCTGGTGCGGATGAGCGCCGCCAACCGCGCCACGCTCAAGGCCGCGCTGAAGGCGGCGGGCGTTTTGAAATGAAGTTGTTCAACGCAATGGCGCAAAGCGGCCAGGACGCCGAGTTTTCAAAAAACAATTTCGTCGCGGCGTTGCGTTAATAAGTTATGACTCGCATCATCATCACCGGCAGCCGGGGCCGCATGGGCCAGGCGCTTTTGGCCTGCGCCGCGCGTCTGCCCGAACTCGAAGTCGCCGGCGCGGTTGATCAGGGCGACGATTTGAGCGCCGTCATCGGCCGGGGCGATGTCGTGATTGATTTCAGTTTCCACAGCGCCACGCTGGGCGTCGCCGAACTCTGCGCCCAAAACCAAAAAACCATCGTCATCGGCACCACCGGGCACAGCGCGGCGGAGAAGGCCAAGATCACCGCCCTTCAGACGCAGATTCCGATGGTCATGGCCACGAATTTTTCCACCGGCGTCAACACGCTGTTCTGGCTCACGCGCAAGGCGGCGGAAATTCTCGGCCCGAACTTCGACCTCGAAGTGGTCGAGATGCACCATCGCCTCAAGAAGGATGCTCCCAGCGGCACGGCGACGACCTTGCTGGAAATTCTCGCTGACGTGCGCAAACTCCAACTGGAAGAAGCCCTGCGGCACGGTCGCAAAGGCATCGTTGGCGAACGCACGCAAAGCGAAATCGGCATTCACGCCATCCGCGGCGGCGATGTCGTCGGCGATCACACCGTCATTTTCGCCAATGACGGCGAGCGCGTGGAACTGACGCACAAGGCCTCCAGTCGCGAAACCTTCGCCAATGGCGCGCTCCGCGCCGCGCAATGGCTCGTCCGGCAGCAGCCCGGCCTCTACGACATGCAGGACGTGCTGGGCTTAAAATAGTTTTGGGTGGTTATTTTTGAGTTGGCCGGCCACCGCACTTGTTCTGTGAACGCAAAACTGGTTTTCATCGCCCTCGGTTCCAACCTCGGCGACTCGCGGCAAATTCTTTTGGACGCGCTGGCACGGTTGGAAAACCTGTCCACCGTGCCGCTGCGAAAGTCCTCCCTCTGGCAAACGTCGCCGGTGGACTGCCCGCCGGATTCGCCGGCCTTCCTGAACGCCGTGGCCGCGCTGATGCCGACCGTCGGCGAGACGCCGGAATCGCTGCTGGAAAAATTGCAGGCGCTGGAAACGGAATTCGGCCGGCGAACCAAAAAAGTTTTGAACGAGCCGCGCCCGCTGGATTTGGATTTGATCATGTTTGGCGCCGAAGTCCGGTCCGCCGCGCGGCTGACGTTGCCCCACCCGCGCGCCCACGAACGGCGTTTTGTTCTGCAACCTCTCTGCGAAATCGCGCCGGACCTGGTCTTGCCTGGCCAGACCCGGACCGTGGCCCGGTTGCTCGCCGGGTCAAAAGGCCGGGAGATTTGCCGGAGGCTTTCGGCCACCGCTGAAAATCCGCCGCAACGGGACTTGATTCCGCCGGCCAAATCGGGAGAATGAGTCCATGAATTTGACGGCCTTGAAAATCCCCGCCTTCGTTTTGCTCATTGCCGCGTCGCTGGCGTTCACCGGCAGCGGTTGCGAATCCAAACCGCCCAAGGTGTCCACCGGCCCGGCGCCGATTGTCACGCCCAACGATTCGCTCACCGCCCGGGTGGTTTCCGTCAACACCGTGGGACGGTTTGTCGTCCTGAATTTTCCGTTGAGCCAGATGCCGAAGATGGACCAGACGTTGTTTCTGTATCGCGGCGGATTGAAGGTGGGCGAGGTCCGCATCACCGGCCCGCAGCAAAGCAGCAATATTGTCGCCGACCTCGTCTCCGGCGAGGCGCAGGCGGGCGATACCGTGCGCGATCAGTAATCACTCCGGCGCGTGGCGCACGCGGCTCTGGCGCGCGCCGAACAGCGCCGTGCCGAGGCGCACGAGGGTCGCGCCCTCCTCGATGGCCACCTCGAAATCCCCGCTCATGCCCATGCTCAAATGCGGCAGCGGCGCGCCGAGGATTTGTTCGCAGTCCGTTTTCAATTCCCGCAGTTTTTGAAAATGGGGCCGCGCCTTTTCCGGCACCGCCGCGAACGGCGGGATGGTCATCAGCCCGTGAATCTCCATCCGCGGCAGCGCGTTCAACGCCAGCAGTTCCGCCCGCAACCGCTCCGGCGCGTAACCGAACTTGCTGCCTTCGCCGGCCACGTTCACCTCCAGCAAAATCGGCATCGTCCGCGCCGCCGACTCGGCGCGCTTGGAAATTTCCTGCGCGATGGCCAGCGAATCCACGCCTTGAATCATCTCAAATAATTCCACCGCGTCGCGCACCTTGTTCGATTGCAGATGACCGATGAATTGCCAGCGCGCCTTGCCGGGGCACAGCGGAATTTTCGCCTTCGCCTCCTGGATTTTGTTTTCGCCAAACAGCAGTTGCCCGCCGTCCACGGCGGCGCGGATGGCTTCCGGCGGATGCGTCTTGCTGACGGCCAGCAGCGTGACGCTGCCGGGGGCACGATCCGCCCGCGCGCACGCGGCGTTAATCCGTTGTTGAATTGAATCCAGATTTTCGGCGAAACTCACGGCGCAATCGTAAATTGTAAATCGTCAATCGCAAATTCTTTATGAATTACTGGCTCGCCAAATCGGAACCGGAAGCCTACTCGTGGGCGCAACTGGTCCAGGACGGTCGGACCGTCTGGACCGGCGTCCGCAATTTTCAGGCGCGCAACAATCTGCGCGCGATGAAAACGGGCGACCACGTTTTCTTCTATCACAGCGTCACGGACAAGCAGGTTGTCGGCCTGGCGCGCGTGGCGAAGGAGTTTTATCCCGACGCGACCGCGACCGAAGGTGACTGGTCGTGCGTGGACCTGGAACCGGTGAAGCCGCTGCATACGCCCGTGCCGCTGGAGACCATCAAGACGGATGCCGTCCTCAAAACCATGCCGCTGGTGAAACAGTCGCGCCTGTCCGTGACGCCGCTGACGCGGGCGCAGGCGGAACGATTATTGGAATTGGGCGGCAAGTGACTTTTCCGCTGGACGGTTATTTCTGTCGAGCCTAGTGTCATTGGGTGTGTGTGGCTCACTATCAAAAGCGTTCCGTCAAAAAAATTACGACTGTGGGGTTGAATATACGAATAACCTGTCCGACCTGATCCTCGCCCAGTCCTTTTACAATCCGTTCAGCACGTCAATCAACTGCCGCAGCCGGCCATAGTCTTTGCGGTTGAAACCGAACGCGATGCGCGGCAAGTCGAGATGCTGCGTGTCTTCGAGTTCCTCCGGCGTGGGCGGAATGAGGCGGATGGATTCGCCGCTGATGATGTCGGCGAAATCCTCGTTCAGCGCCGCGAGGGCGGACGCGCTGGGCGCGTGCCGGAGCCGGATGACGAGCGCATCCTTCACCCAGCGCGTCGAATAGAAGTTGCGGTAGAAGCGCGTGATGATTTTCACCGCTTCGTCCGCGCTGTCGGTGATCTGGTAAAGATTCAGGTCTTCAGCGGAAATCAATCTGTCGCGCAGCAGATGCTCGCGGATGTGCTGGTCCCAGGTTTTCCAGTAGGTGCCGCCGGGCTTGTCCACGAGCACCAGCGGCATGAGTTGGCTCTTGCCGGTCTGCATGAGCGTGAGCGCCTCGTAGCCCTCGTCCATCGTGCCGAACCCGCCGGGGAACAGCACAATCGCGTCGCTGTGCCGGATGAAAATCAGTTTGCGCGTGAAGAAGTAACGGAAGGTGACGAGCTTCTTGTCCTTGGCAATGACGGGATTCGCGCTTTGCTCCCACGGCAAACGGATGTTCGCGCCGAAACTGTTCTCCGGCCCCGCGCCTTCGTGGCCGGCCTGCATGATGCCGCCGCCCGCGCCGGTGATGACCATGAAACCGGCGGCGGAAATTTTCCGGCCAAATTCCAGCGCCTGCCGGTATTCTGCCCTGCTTGGCTGCGTGCGCGCGGAACCAAAAATAGTCACCTTGCGTTTCCCGGCATACGGCGCGAACAGGCGGAAGGCGTAACGCAGTTCGCGCACGGCCGTCTGGATGACCCGCACGTCACCGGTATCCTGCACGTCGGTCAGGAGCTTGAGCGCGTTCTCGATGATGTCGGCAACCTCGGCCTCGTTGGCGCCGCCGCCTTTGGCCCGGATCAGTTCTTCAATCTGCCTGGCCAACGCGGGGTTGGCGGAAATTCTCTTGGACTTCACGCGCCCAGCATAAGCGCGCCGCCGGCAAAGGCAATTACCTCATGCGAGGACTTTGGAATAATCCGGATATTCCGGCTTGAACATCTGCGAGCGAATGAAGCCCGCCAGGTCGTCCGGGCGCGAGCGCGTGTTCAACTGCCGGGCAAACACTTCCTCCGCCACCGCCACGGCGATGGCGTGCGAAACCTCGTGAATGCGGTTGAGGGAGGGATAGACGCGGCCCTCGGCGAGTTCGTGCTCGCGGATGAGCGAGGCCAGCGTGCGCGCCGCCTTGATGAACATCGTGTCGGTCACACGGCGTGCGCCGGTGCAGACCACGCCGAGGCCGACGCCGGGAAAAATATAAGCGTTGTTGCCCTGGCCGGGAACGTGGGTCTTGCCCGCCACCGTCACCGGCGCAAACGGGCTGCCGCTGGCAAAAATCGCGCGTCCGTCTGTCCAATGGTAGGCTTCCTCGGCGGTGCATTCGGCTTTGGAAGTCGGGTTGGACAGCGCAAAGACGACCGGTCGTTCGTTGAAACCGGCCATCGCCCGGACAATTTCTTCGGTAAAAGTTTTCGGCTGGCCGGACGCGCCGACCAGCATCGTCGGCTTGAGCGTTTGCACGGCGGAAAACAAGTCGGCGCAGGGCGCGTGTTCGTGCGCAAACCGCACTTTATGTTCCGTCAGCGCGTCGCGGCCTTTGACGACGAGGCCCTTGGAATCCACGAACCAGCAGCGCCGACACGCTTCGGCTGGCGCAAGCCCTTCTGCGACAAGACAGGCGACGAGGTTTTCGGCGATGCCGATGCCGGCTTCGCCTGCGCCCAGAAACAACACGCGCTGGTCGGCGAGTTTTTTGCCGGTGATGTGCAGCGCGGACAAAATACCCGCCAGCGCCACCGCGCCCGTGCCCTGGATATCGTCGTTGAACGTGCAGGCGCGGTCGCGGTAATGCTCCAGCAGCCGGAAGGCGTTGCGGTTGCCGAAATCCTCAAACTGGATGAGCACGCCGGGAAATAGTTTTTGGGCGGCGGCCATGAATTCCTCGATGAACGCGTCGTATTCATCGCCGCGAATTCGTTTTTGCCGCAGGCCGATGTAAAGCGGATCGGCGAGCAGCGTCTCGTTGTCCGTGCCGACATCCAGCGTGACCGGCAGGCATTGCGTCGGGTGGATGCCCGCGCAGGCCGTGTAAAGCGAGAGTTTGCCGACCGGGATGCCCATGCCAAACGCGCCGAGATCGCCCAAACCCAGAATGCGTTCGCCGTCGGTGACGACAATCACCTTCACGTCGCGCGTCGGCCAGTTGCGCAGAATTTTTCCCACCAGCCCGCGGTCGTGGCTGGAAAGATAAAATCCGCGCGCCCGCCGGAAAATGTGGCCGTATTCCTGGCACGCCTTGCCGACGGTCGGCGTGTAAATGATCGGCAGCATATCTTCCAGATGGTCCATGACCACGCGATAAAACAGCGTCTCGTTGCGGTCCTGCAACGCAACCATCTGGATGTAGCGTTCGAGGTCGCTGGACTTGCTGCGGAAATTGGCCATCACGCGCCGCACCTGCTCGGCCATCGTCTGCACATGTGGCGGCAGCAGCCCGCGCAGCCCCAGCGCGTCGCGCTCCGCATCGGTGAAGGCGGTGCCTTTGTTGAAAACGGGGTTGTGCAGCCAGTCCACGCCCCGGGCCGGCAAAGCCCGGCGCCCGCGGCCGCGTTTGGGAATCTTTGGAGTCGTCATTTTTTAGCGATCCCCACGGTAAGCAAAACCGCCGGCGGGCCGCTGGACGATAATTGCCAAAGCCAACCACTCTATTGCAGTCCCGCAGGTTCAAAATCGGTGTTTCATCCCGGCCCATCTGCGGCTAAATTGGGCGCGTGAACATTCTCGGCCTCATCCCCGCGCGCTTCGCCTCCACCCGCTTCCCCGGCAAGCCGCTCGCGCTCATCGCCGGCAAGCCGCTCATCCAGCACGTCGTCGAACAATGCCGGCAAGCAAAATCACTTTCGGAAATCATTGTCGCCACCGACGACACGCGCATCTGGGAAGTGGCGCAAAATTTCTGCCGCGTGGAGATGACCCGGCCGGAGCATCCCAGCGGTTCGGACCGCATCGCGGAAGTGGCGGAAAGAATCTCCTGCGACGCCGTGGTGAACATCCAGGGCGACGAGCCGTTGATCGATCCGAACGTGATTGGCGCCGTCGCCAATGCTCTGGCTAATTGCGAAATGTCCACCGCCGCGACGCCCATTAAAAATCTGGCCGAGTATGACAACCCGAACGTCGTAAAAGTCGTTGTCAACGCCGCCGGCCGCGCGTTATATTTTTCCCGGCGCACGATTCCGTATTTGCGCGAGGCCGC
Source organism: bacterium (assembly GCA_021780905.1). Classification (GTDB taxonomy): domain Bacteria; phylum Verrucomicrobiota; class Verrucomicrobiia; order Limisphaerales; family UBA11358; genus UBA11358. The sequence continues at coordinate 29,715 of JAJXXW010000048.1, read as the reverse complement.
CAGCCGTCCGGTGCCGGAGCAGTTGGCGGCGTTTCCTTTTTTGAAGCATCTGGGCATTTACGGATTTCGGCGCGAGACGCTACTGCGGCTGGTAAAATTCCCGGTGTCGCCGCTGGAAAACGCGGAGAAGCTGGAACAGCTCCGTGCGCTGGAAAACGGAATTCAAATCGCCGTCGTGAAAGTGGATTACGACAGCATCGGCGTGGATATGCCCGAAGATGTGGCGAAAGTGGAAAAGATTTTAGCCACAGATGGACACAGATAAACACAGATTTGAAAACTGATGAATGAACCGGCCGACATAAAATTCTTTGTTTGGTTAAACGACCAACAAGAAGGCCCGTTTGACGAAAAAATGATTCAGCAAATGCTTTCGGAAAAACAAATCACGAAAGACACTCTAATTTGTCCTGAAGGTGGTGGTTTGGATTGGATTCCGGTTAAGGATCTTTTTTTGCAGGATTTATTGCCAGAAAATTTCGTTTTACCCAAATCTGCTGACAATCTTTTAGAACAATCGGATGACGGTTCTCGGTTAAACTTTAGGCTAAATTCTGGTGTAGAATTAAAAGTCAAAGCTGTGATGCTTTATGAAGAAACCGCTTTGGCTAGGGTTAATTCAAAAAAACGGGAAGCAATGGAATTGCTCAAAGGAGTTTCAACTGGGATCGGAGCGTGGGGATCAATCGAATGGGTGCTTGAAGCTTCTGTAGTCATTGGTGCCATAGAATCACTTTTGTCGACAGGTGCATCTTCAGAAGGGGTAAAGCTGCTTCAGGAGGCTTTTCAAGCTGAGCAGAAACTTCGTAAAGAGGGAATTTATTTTCCTGTCGGCAAAATTCGGTATCTTGAATACCCAATACCTGGTTTTTGGAAAGCGTATTCAGTCGCAACCGTCCAACAAGAAGTTCGAGTTGTTAAAACTTTGCAGCTCACAAAGAATGAGGTGCGAGCGGTCAAACGAAGCGCAAATTTTGTCCATAACGGAGATGAATTTATTTCCGTGAAAGCCGAGGATGATTCAACTTGCTCTATCCGTTGGAGTGCGGTGGAAAAACACTTTTACTCTCAATCAATAAAATAATTTTTTGAAATGAAATTCATATTCGTAACTGGCGGCGTGGTGAGCTCGCTCGGCAAGGGTTTGACGGCGGCCGCGCTCGGCACGCTGCTTGAAAATCGCGGCCTCAAGGTCGCGTTGCAAAAGTTCGACCCGTATCTCAACGTGGATCCGGGCACGATGTCGCCGTATCAGCACGGCGAGGTTTATGTGCTCGACGACGGCGCGGAGACGGATTTGGATCTTGGTCATTACGAACGGTTCACCAGCACCAAGCTCACGCGGATGAACAACCTGACGAGCGGCCAGGTGTATCAGACCGTCCTCAACAACGAGCGCGAGGGCAAATATCTCGGCAAGACCGTGCAGGTCATTCCGCATGTCACCGACGAAATCAAGCGCCGCATCGATTTGCTCGCCGAGACGAGCAAGGCCGACGTGGTCATCACCGAAATTGGCGGCACGACCGGCGACATTGAGGGGCTGCCGTTTCTGGAAGCCATCCGCGAGTTTGCGCTCGAATCCGGCATCGGCAACACCTGTTTCATTCATGTGACCTACGTTCCGTTCATCAAGGCGGCCGGCGAGCTCAAGACCAAGCCCACGCAGCAATCTGTCGCCAAGCTGCGCGAAATCGGCATCACGCCGAACATCATCGCCTGCCGTTGCGAGAAGCCGCTGGACAAGGAACTGCGCCAGAAAATTTCCATGTTCTGCAACGTGCCGCTCGAAGCCGTCATCGAGGCGAAGGACGTGGATCATTCGATTTATGAAATGCCACTGATGCTCCAGCGCGAGCGCATGGACGATTTGGTCTGCCGCCTGCTGCATCTCACCACGCCCGCGCCGAATATGGCGCACTGGCAGGAGATCATCCGCAAGCTCATCGCGCCCGCGCACCGCGTCCGCGTTGGGGTCGTCGGCAAATACATCGGCCTGCAGGACGCCTACAAATCGGTTTATGAGGCGCTCATCCACGGCGGCATCGGCAACGACTGCGGCGTGGAAATCGTGCAGGTTGACGCGGAGGAAATCGAGAAGCACGGTGCGCCAGCCAAACTTGGCGGTCTTGGCGGCATCCTCGTGCCCGGCGGTTTCGGCGAGCGCGGCATTGAGGGGAAAATTCTCGCCGCCAAATACGCGCGGGAAAACAAAATTCCCTATCTCGGCCTGTGCCTGGGCATGCAGATCGCCACGATTGAGTTTGCGCGCAATGTGTTGAAGCTCGACAAGGCGCACTCGACCGAGTTCGACGAAAGTTCGCCGCACCCGGTCATCGCGCTGCTTGATGCGCAGAAGAAAGTCACCAAAAAGGGCGGCACGATGCGCCTCGGCGCCATGCCATGCCAGTTGGCGCTCGGCACCAAGGCGGCGGAACTTTACGGCTCGTTCGTCATCCAGGAGCGACACCGCCACCGTTATGAATTCAACAACCACTATCGCGAAAAATTCGAGAAGGCCGGCTTTGTGTTCAGCGGCACCTCGCCGGACAACAAGCTGGTCGAGGTCATCGAACTAAAAGGCCATCCTTTCTACGTCGCCAGCCAGTTTCATCCCGAATTTTTGAGCAAGCCGCACCAGCCGCATCCGTTGTTCAAGGGTTTCATCGCGGCCGCGCACCAAACCATCCATCACAAGCCGCTTTATTCCATCTAGCGGTCGATGAGCTACGCCGAAGCCATCCAGTTTCTCTACGGCCTGCAATTGTTCGGCGCGCACTTCGGTTTGGAACGCGTGCAAAAACTCGCCGCGCTCGCCGGCAATCCGCAGCAGAAACTCCGCTTCATCCACGTCGCCGGCACCAACGGCAAAGGCTCAACCTGCGCGATGCTGGAAAGCATCTATCGCGCGGCGGGATTGCGCGTCGGGCTGTTCACCTCGCCGCATCTGGTTTCGTTCCGCGAACGGATTCAAGTTGACCGCCAGTTGATTCCGCAAAATGAAATCGTCCGGCTGGTTTCCGAAATTCAGCCGCAGTTAAAGGAATTTCCAACTGACAATCCCCCAACGATGTTTGAGTTTGTCACCGTAATGGCCCTGAAATATTTCGCGGAGCAGAATTGCGATCTGGTGGTTTGGGAGGCCGGCCTCGGGGGACGGCTCGACGCAACGAACATGGTCACACCGCTCGCCAGCGTCATCACCCACATCGCTTTCGACCACATGGAATGGCTGGGCGAAACGCTGGCGAAAATCGCCGCCGAAAAAGCCGGCATCATCAAACCCGGCGTGCCCATCATCACGGCGGAAGAACAGCCAGAGCCGCTGGCGGTGATGCAAAAAGTGGCGCGCGAGAACAATGCGCCGCTCACACGGACCCGGAACTTGAAGTTCCGCATTCAGAATCCAATCGGGCTTTCGGGTGAACACCAAAACCAAAACGCCACGCTGGCAGTCGCGACGGTGGAAGTTTTGCAACCGCAGATTCCGGTTTCACAAAATCAAATCGAAGCCGGCTTGCAAACTGTATGCTGGCCGGGACGGCTGCAACTGGTCGAGCGCGGCGCGCAAAACATCCTGCTGGATGGCGCGCACAACGTCGCCGGCGCGGAAGCCCTGCGCGCGGCGCTAAAAAATGAGTTCGCCCATGGCCGCCCGGTTTTCATATTCGGCGCACTGGCGGACAAAAAATGGCCGGACATCTGCCGACTGCTGGCTCCGCTGGCCAAAAAAGTCTTCACCGTGCCGGTCGCCAGCCGGCGCACGGCGGGAGCGGACGAACTGGCCGAAGTATTCCGCGCGGCGAATCCGGCAATGAAAGTGGTCGCGTGCGAAAAACTTTCCGAAGCGATTTTCGCCTGTCAGAACGAGCCTTTTGTCGTCATCACGGGCTCGCTGTATCTCATCGGCGAAGCCTTGGAATGGCTTGGCGAGCTGCCCGCAGATGACCCCGAGCGCGGCCTGAACGACTGGATCGGGCCAAAAACTCGGCAATAAGCCGACAGCAAGCATTGTCCAAGCCGGGCTTATTCTTGAGATGGCGCGTTGACGCTTGGCGCGACTGCAATTAGTATGTCGAACCTTTTTATGGATTACACTGACACCCTGCCGAAACAGCGCGGCTTTGGCGAGACGACCCGCCCCGACGCTTGGTGGCTCCAGCCGCTCGCCGTGTTTCTGGGTTTTTCCGCCTTCATCATCTATTCGACCTGGGCGGCCCTCCAAGGCATTCACGACGTGAATGAAACCACCAAAACCGGCCACATGGTTTGCAGCTATTGGTTCGGCGGCAATGGCGCGAATTATCTTTCCCCGTTTTACTCGCCGGAATTTTGGGGTGTCTCGCCGCACGCGATTGGAAAACTGCCCGCGTGGTGGCCGGCGTGGCTGCCGTTCTCACCGGCGTTCCTGATTTTGTGGGTGCCCGGCGGATTCCGTTTCACCTGTTATTATTACCGCGGCGCGTATTACAAGGCGTTCTGGGCCGATCCGATCAACTGCGCCGTCGGCGAACCGCGCAAAACGTATCTGGGCGAACGCTATTTCCCGCTGATCATCCAGAATGTTCACCGCTATTTTTTCTATCTCGCAGCGTTGTTCATCGTGCTGCTTGCGCATGACGCGTGGAAGGCGATGTGGTTCACCGACGAGCATGGCCGGCAGCATTTCGGCATGGGCGTCGGCACCATCGTGATGATTTTGAATCCGCTGTTCCTCGCGCTCTACACGTTCGGCTGCCATTCATTCCGCCATCTGTCCGGCGGATTCCTCGACACCAAGTCCAAATCGCCGTTGTGCGGCAAGACGTTTGATTGTGTGAGCGGGCTCAATCAGAAACACATGATGTGGGCGTGGATCAGCTTGTTCGGCGTCGGCCTGACCGATGTTTATATCCGCCTGTGCGCGACGGGGCATCTGAAGGACATCGTGCTCTTCAAATTCTAAACTTCGACCAAATTTTTATTGTGGCTACCAATTACGAAACTCACGAATTCGACGTGCTGGTGATCGGCGCCGGTGGTGCCGGTTTGCGCGCGGCGATTGAAGCGTCGGCCGCCGGCGTCAAAGTCGGTCTCATCTGCAAATCGCTTCTGGGCAAGGCGCACACCGTCATGGCTGAAGGCGGCATGGCGGCGGCGATGGGCAACGTGGACGACCGCGATAGCTGGAAGGTTCACTTCGCCGACACGATGCGCGGCGGACAATACGTCAACAACTGGCGCATGGCGGAGTTGCACGCGAAGGAAGCGCCGCAACGCGTTCACGAACTCGAAGCGTGGGGCGCGGTGTTCGATCGCACCAAGGAAGGCAAAATTTCGCAGCGCAATTTCGGCGGCCATCGCTATCCGCGCCTCGCGCACGTCGGCGATCGCACCGGGCTCGAACTCATTCGCACGTTGCAGGATCACGGCATCCATCAGGGCATCACGGTGTTCATGGAATACACCATCGTCTCGCTCTTGAAGGATGGCGACCGTGTGGTTGGTGCGTTTGGCTACGACCGCGAGCGCGGACGTTTCCGCATTTTCAAGGCCAAGGCCGTCGTGGTTTGCACTGGCGGTCTGGGGCGCGCGTATGCGGTGACCAGCAATTCTTGGGAGGGGACGGGCGACGGCGTTTCGCTGGCGTATCACGCCGGCGCGGAATTGCTCGACATGGAATTCATCCAGTTCCATCCCACGGGCATGATCTGGCCGCCGAGCGTGAAAGGTATTTTGGTCACAGAAAGCGTGCGCGGCGAAGGCGGCGTGTTGCGCAACAAGGACGGCAAGCGCTTCATGTATGACGACATCCCGGACAATTACAAATCGCAGACCTCGATGGATCCCGAAGAAGGCTGGCGCTACACGCAGAACGACAAGAATGCGAAACGTCCGCCGGAGTTGCTGACGCGCGATCACGTTGCGCGTTGCATCAATCGCGAAGTGAAGGCCGGTCGCGGCAGCCCGCACGGCGGCGTGTTCCTCGACATTTCCTGGATCAAAGAAAAAATTCCGAATCACGCCGAGCACATCAAGCGCAAGCTGCCTTCGATGTATCATCAGTTCATGCAGCTCGCGAATCTCGACATCACCAAGGAGCCGATGGAAATCGGCCCGACCACGCATTATGCGATGGGCGGCATCCGCGTGAACGGCGAGACGCAGGCGACGAATGTGCCCGGCCTGTTCGCCGCCGGCGAATGCGCCGCCGGTCTGCACGGGGCAAATCGCCTTGGCGGCAATTCGTTGTCCGACCTCATCGTCTTCGGCAAGCGCGCGGGCGAATTCGCCGCGAAATACGCGAAGGAAAATCCGGCCGGCCAAATCAACGACGCCCAAGTCGAAGCGGCTTATCGCGAGGCCATGGAACCGTTTGAACGTCCGGCCGGCAGCGGCAGCGAAGGCCCATATCAGGTGCAATACGATTTGCAGAACATGATGCAGGCGAATGTCGGCATCGTGCGCTTGCAGAACGAAATGGAAGCGGCCCTCGACGGCATCCAGAAGCTCAAGACCCGCGCGGCGAAAGTCGCGGTGCAAGGCCATCTGGAATACAATCCGGGCTGGCACACTTCCATTGATCTCAAGCATCTGCTCACCGTTTCCGAGGCCATCACGCTGTGCTCGCTGGACCGCAAGGAAAGCCGCGGCGGCCATTTCCGCGAGGATTTCCCGAACAAAGATCCCGAAGCGCAGAAATATAATTCAGTCATTGCCAAAGCCGCCGACGGCTCCATGAAATTGCGCCGTGAACCGATTCCGGCGCTGCGGGAAGATTTGAAACAAGTCATCGAAGAAATGAGCAAATAGGATTTGACGATGAACAAACAAGTTACTTTCAGAATTTGGCGCGGCGATGCGACCGGCGGCAAGTTTGTCGAATACACGACCGAGATCACCGAAGGTCTCGTGGTGCTCGACGTCATCCACAAGATTCAGGCGACACAGGCGAACGACCTCGCGTGCCGCTGGAATTGCAAGGCCGGTAAATGCGGTTCCTGCTCCGCCGAAATCAACGGCATGCCCAAGCTCATGTGCATGACGCGCATGGACACGCTGGACATCAGCAAGCCCATCACCGTCGAGCCGATGCGCGCGTTTCCGAGCATCCGCGATCTGGCCACCGACGTGTCATGGAACTTCCGCGTCAAAACCAAGATCAAAAAGTTCAATCCGCGCAAGCCCGATGCCGAGGATGGCACCTGGCGCATGCAGCAGCAGGACGTTGACCGCGTGCAGGAATTCCGCAAGTGCATCGAATGCTTTTTGTGCCAGGATGTCTGCCACGTTTTGCGCGACCACCACAAGCACGACGAATTCATCGGCCCGCGCTTTTTGGTATATACCGCCGCGCTGGAAATGCACCCGCTCGACACCGAGAACCGCCTGCCGGAACTCAAGCAGGCGCAGGGCATCGGCTTCTGCAACATCACGAAGTGCTGCACCAAGGTTTGCCCGGAGCACATCACCATCACCGACAACGCGATTATTCCGTTGAAGGAACGCGTGGTGGACGAGTTTTACGATCCGTTTGGCTGGTTGTGGAAAAAAATCCGTCCGCAAGGCTGAAACCATTTTCACTGCAAGCGCCGGTTCGCCGGCGCTTTTTTCTTGGTTTCATCAGTTTTGGTGGGTGTGAAGGACAAGGTTTTTCGATAGACTGGCAATAAACACATGGCGAAATTTGATGAAGTTTTATTACGCTAGAGCCGGCAACCATTTTATGCACCATTACCTCCCCCTCGCTAAATTCACATTCGGCATGGGCGACCGATTCGGGCATCAAGGTCAGGCGCAACTGCAAGCCTGCATCCGGGCCACCGAACTTGGCGCGGAAATTATTCCCGTCTGGAACAAATCCAAGCGCGAGCACACCTTCATCGGCACCGAGCCGTCCAGCTTGCGGGTCGAGGCAGATGCGGCTGTAAAGAAGCTCGGCTGGAAGAAATCATATCATGTGGACGCTGATCATATCCGCCTTGAAACGGTGGATCGGTTCATCGCGCCATCTGATTTTTTCACCATTGATGTGGCCGAGAGCATAGGCAAATCGGCCGACGGGGCCGACGTTCGGGCATTTGCCGACCGCCATCCCGAGCTCGCCGGCAAGGTCTTCATTCCAAACATTGACCGGCCATTTGCGATCACTCGCCGCGAAGTGGAGCGGGTGGCGAACAAGTTTCTTCTCGCGGTGCAGGCCGCAGGCAAAATCTATCAGCACATCGCCAAGGCTAAAGGCGCGGAAAATTTCATCACCGAGGTTTCGATGGACGAAACTGACAGTCCACAGACGCCGCCGGAATTATTGATCATCCTCGCGGCGTTGGCTGACCAGAAAATCCCGATTCAAACCATCGCTCCGAAATTCACCGGCCGCTTTAACAAAGGCGTGGATTATGTTGGCGACGTCAAGCAGTTCGAAAAAGAATTCAACGACCAACTTGCGGTGATTGCGTTCGCCATCCAAAAATACGGCCTCCCGCCGTCGCTCAAGTTAAGCGTGCATTCCGGCAGCGACAAGTTTTCGATCTACGAACCGATGCGCAAAGCGTTGAAGAAATTCAACGCGGGCGTCCACATCAAAACCGCCGGCACGACCTGGCTGGAAGAACTGATTGGCCTCGCCGAAGCGGGCGGTGACGGTTTGGAAATCGCCAAGGAAATTTACGCCTATGCCATGGACCACGTGGGCGAGTTTTGCGCGCCGTATGCGACGGTCATTGACATTGATAAAGCCAAACTGCCGCCGGCGACCGTCGTGAATGGCTGGAGTTCCCACCAGTTTACCGGCGCATTGCGCCACGACCAGAAGAACCCGGCGTTTAATCCGAGTTTTCGCCAGTTGTTGCACGTCAGCTTCAAGGGGGCGGCGAAGAAAGGCGACCGCTATTACGCCGCGTTGAAAAAACACGAGGCCGTCATCGCCAAAAATGTGACGGAAAATCTTTTCGAGCGGCATATGAAACCATTATTGTTGGAATAATTGCGATGAAAGATTTCATCCACGACGATTTCCTGTTGGGCAACAAACCGGCGCGGCGGCTCTACCGCGAATTCGCCGAGCCGGAGCCGATTTTTGATTATCATTGCCACCTTCCGCCCAGGGACATTGCCGAAAACCGCCAGTTCGAAAACCTGTTCGAAATCTGGCTCGAAGGCGATCACTACAAGTGGCGCGCGATGCGCACCAACGGGATCGCCGAAAAATTCGTCACCGGCAACGCCACGCCGGAGGAAAAATTCAAAGCCTGGGCCAAGACCGTGCCGCACACGCTGCGCAATCCGCTGTATCAGTGGACGCATCTGGAACTAAAACGCCATTTTGGCATCTCCGACCTGTTGAGCGAAAAGACGGCGGCGAAAATCTGGCGGGAGGCGAATGCCAAACTCGCCACGCCGGTGTTTACCACGCAGGGCTTGCTGAAAAAAATGAAGGTGAAGGTCGTCTGCACCACGGACGATCCGGCGGACGATCTGGCCTGCCATCGGGCCTTTGCAAAATCCGGCCATCCGACGAGGATGCTGCCGGCGTTCCGGCCCGACAAGGCGCTGACGGTCCATCAGCCGGCGGCGTTCAACCAGTGGGTCGAACAGCTCGCCGCCGTTGCGAATATGGATATCAATGGTTTCAGCGCCTTCATCAGCGCGCTGGAAAAGAGGCATGAGTATTTTCACTTGCAAGGCTGCCGGCTGTCCGACCACGGGCTGGAACACTGTTTCGCCGATTTTTGCTCCGAGAAAGTTGCCGCCGGAATTTTCGACAAGGCCCGTGCGGGCGAAGCGGTTTCGCCGCTCGCATATTCGCAGTTTGCGTCGTTCATGATGCTGTTCTTCGGTCAGCTTGACGCAAAGCGTGGTTGGACCAAGCAACTACATCTCGGCGCGCTGCGCAACAACAACGACCGCCTGCTCGCGCAGCTCGGGCCGGACACGGGTTTTGATTCCATCGGCGATTTTCCGCAGGCGAAAACGCTTTCGGCGTATCTGAACAAACTGGATTCCGATAACCTGCTACCGAAAACGATCATCTATAATTTGAACCCGGCGGACAATTACGTCTTCGCCGCAATGATCGGCAATTTTCAGGACGGCACGATTCCCGGCAAAATCCAATACGGCTCCGGCTGGTGGTTTCTCGACCAGAAGGAAGGCATGGAATGGCAGCTCAACGCGCTCTCGAATCTCGGTCTGCTCTCGCGATTCATCGGCATGATCACGGATTCGCGGTCGTTCATGAGCTATCCGCGCCACGAGTATTTCCGCCGGACGCTCTGCAACCTCATCGGGCGTGACATCAAGAACGGGCTGATTCCTGATGATGACAGTCTCGTCGGACCCATGATCAAAAATATCTGTTACGCGAACGCCCGGCAGTTCCTTGCCTTTCCCGGTCTCAAGTGATGAAAAATGGTCGACATCTGGAGAGCGTGGACAAACGGCTTTGAAAAGTTAACAGCAAAGGTTCTAAATACCGGGGCGGATATTTTGGGGTCGGCGGCCGGCTCCGGCGACCGGCCTCCTATAGTAATTTACAATAACCACGGCACATATATTCATTAATCAATGGATCATCGCCGGAAACATTCCGCACGTCGTTGGTTCAAATCACGGTGGTGTGGTTCACGATCCGGACTGCTTCCAGTTTTTAATTTGTTGGATCGGGCAACGCCCCGACTGGGGCGAATTTCTAAACAGTTATTCTAACGGACATGATTAGACTTAAATTTTTCTGGGTATGCAATAACACACCCCTCCCAAGCCGTCAAAAAATTCCCCCGCGGCAACCATCCTCTTTTAAGAGCAGGTTGGGCGCTGGCCGGCTCCAAGATTTCCTCCGCGCCGGTCCGGCCCGAACTGAATGCCAACGGACGGAACCCGCGCGGGGGCGGTGGACGGGTTTGACCGATGGGATGGGCGGCTTATTCCGCCGGATTTTCCCCGCGACGCCGGGCCGCGCGTTGTTCGGCGAAGAAGCCTCGCAGCAGTTCCCGGCATTCTTCCAACCGCACGCCGGAAGCGATTTCGCAGCGATGGTTCAAGGTCGGAAATTGCAGGAGGTTCAGCGCGCCACCCGCCGCGCCGCCTTTGGGGTCACCCGCGCCAAAGACCACCCGCGCCAGCCGCGTGTGGACAATTGCGCCGGCGCACATCGGGCAGGGTTCCTTGGTGACATAAAGCGTGCAGTCGGTCAACCGCCAGTCGCCCACGGCGTTTTCCGCCTGCGTGAGCGCGAGCATCTCGGCGTGGGCTGTGGCGTCCTTCAGCGTCTCCACCTGGTTGAACGACCGGGCGATGATGCGCCCCGCGCGCACCACAACTGCGCCGACGGGCACTTCTTCGCGCTCGTAAGCCTTCGCCGCCTGGCGCAAGGCTTCGCCCATGAAATAATCATCGCTGTGCAGGTCAATGATGGGAACTTCGGCCATAATGATTGGAACCAATCAACCCGGAACGAGCCAACCCCGGCGCGTCCGCCACAGGATGTCCAATGTTGGATATTCGGTGTTCTTTCATTTTGTTTCTTCCAGCGTCCACTCGTTCCGTCCGTCCGGATGACAATGGCAATGCGCCGCAAAGAACCCGCCGCGATATTTCCAGAACCACGGCCAGATTTGTTCCCGGTCGGTCTGCGGGATTTTCAGCGAAGAAATCTTTTCAGCCGGGAAAAAATCAAACCGGCCCTCGCTCATGGGTGGCGGCAGCGTTTTCAATTTTTTTCTCACCTCGAACAAAAACATCAGCCAGTGCGTCTGACCCTGATAGCCGTGTTCGCTGATGAGTCCGGCCAGGTGCAAGTCCGCCGGCGTGAGTTCCAAACCGATTTCCTCGTGCGCTTCCCGTCCCGCGCAGGCGTAAGGCGATTCGCCAATGTCCATCTTCAACTTGCCGCCGCACGGACTCCAGAACCCGCGATTCGGCTCCTGCGCGCGTTCGAGCAACAGGATTTCGTCGCGCTCATTAAAAACGTAGAGCAGCGTGGCTATTTGAAAATTTTGAAAAATCTGGCGTTGCATTGATTTGGTGAACAGCGTTGGGGTGACGCATGGGGCATGGTTTAGTTGATTTGGTTTTCAAAGTCCACAGGGGATTTGTAACCGAGGGCGCTGTGGAGCCGATCGCGGTTGTAAAAGACTTCGATCCACTCGAAGATGGCGGCACGGGCTTGAGACCGTGAAGCGCAGGTGCGCCGATGCACGAGTTCGCGTTTGAGGCTGCTCCAGAAGCTTTCCATGGCGGGGTTGTCATAGCAGTTGCCGCGTCGGCTCATGCTCGACATCGCCCCGGCTTGTGCCAGCCGCTGTCAGTATTTGCGGCTGGCATATTGGACGCCCTAGTCGGAATGATGGAGCAACTCGCCGGTCGGGCGGCGTTGCGTGAGCACCATGTCCAGCGCGGCCAAGGGCAGCGTGGTGTGCAACGTGTCGCCCATCGCCCAGCCGATGCAGCGGCGGCTGCACCGGTCCAAACCCCGGCCACATAGAGGAGGCCTTCCTGCGTCTCCACAAAAGTGATGTCGGCCACCCACACGGCATCGGGACGCACGGGCGGAACCGGCGCCGCTGGCGGCGGTTCAACCCCGCCTGCCGCATCAGGCGCGCCACCCGCACGCGACCGCAGGGCTGACTGTGGTCGAGCAACCAGCGGGTGATGCGCGGGCTGCCGTAAGTCTGCCGACTCTCCCGATGGGCTTCGGCAATCAGCGGCAGCAACGCGGCATTGGCCTGTGCCCGTGGGCTGGGCGCACGTTGCGCCCAAGCGTGGTAGCCGCTGGCCGACACGGCCAGCGTGGTGCACAGCACGTTGATGGGGTATTCGTGGCTCATGGCTTTCACGCATTCAAATCGCTGCCGGATGGTGTGGCAATGATGCCCAGCGTATTTTTAGAATGTCCCGCTGCTGCGCCAAGTGGCGCACCTCCCGCCGCAACGGGCGGTTCTCCTCTTCGAGCTGGCCAACCGAACGCTGCCCCAAGCCGGTGGCCGGCAGCGCCGCCAACTGCTTTTTCCACTGCTTGAGGCTTTGCGTGCTGATCCCCAGTTCGGTCGCGATGGTCGCCACGGACTTGCCGCCCTGAAGCAGTAGCTCCACAGCGGAACGCTTGAAGTTTTCGTCGTATCGATGGTATTTGCGCGGTTCGTTGTTTTCAGTGTTCATGGTGTTTGTGTCTAGCTCACACAATCACCCAACGCTTGTCCACCAAATCGAGGCAAGGCCAAGATGGAAAATGTGCTCAACCAAGCCACAGATTCGCGGGCGAGCTACCAGGCGGACAAGCTGTCCGCGCCCTGTCAGTGATACTCCTGCACGGTCTTGACCGCATAGCCGGATTTTTTCAGGGCGGCGATGCCGAGCGCGGCAGCCTTCGCGCCGCTCAACGTGGTCATGATCGGCGTGCCGGTATAGACGGCGGTGGTGCGGATTTTCACCTCATCCGCGCGCGGCGACGCGCCGCTGGGCGTGTTGATGACGAGTTGGATTTCCTTGTTCTTGAGCAGGTCAATCACGTTCGGCCGGCCTTCCTGCAATTTGAGGATGCGCTGCACTTTCAACCCGGCCTTTTCCAGAACTGCCGCCGTGCCGCCGGTGGAAATCAGCTCGAAACCGAGGTCGGCGAAGGCTTTCGCGACTTCGGCGACGTTCGGCTTATGCAGGTCGCTGACGCTGATGAACACCTTGCCCGCCAGCGGCAGCGCGGAGTTTGCGGCCATCTGCGATTTCGCGTAGGCCGTGCCGAGGTCGGCGTCCAAGCCCATGACTTCGCCGGTGGAACGCATTTCGGGCGAGAGCAAAATGTCCTGGCCGACAAATTTGTTGAACGGAAAAACGGATTCCTTCACTGCCCAATACTTCGTCCAGATTTCTTTGGTGAAATTCAGTTCCTGCAAGGTTTTTCCGGCCATCACGCGCGCGGCGATTTTCGCCAGCGGCCGGCCGATGGCCTTGCTCACAAACGGCACGGTGCGGGACGCGCGCGGGTTCACTTCGAGGACGTAAACCGTTTCGCCCTTCACGGCGTATTGGACGTTCATCAGGCCGACGACCTTCAGCTCCTTCGCCATCGCGTGGGTGTAGTCGCGGATGATGCCGATGACTTTTTGCGAGAGCGTGTGCGGCGGCAGCACCATCGCGGCGTCACCGGAATGGACGCCGGCATATTCGATGTGCTCCAGCATGCCGCCGATGACAATTGTCCTGCCGTTCGGCAGGCCGACGTCGGCGATGCAATCCACGTCCACTTCCGTCGCGTCTTCGAGAAATTTATCCACGAGCACCGGTCGGTCGGATGAAACTTCGACGGCGAACTTCATGTAGTGCGTCAACTCGGCGTCGGAATAGACAATCTGCATCGCGCGGCCGCCGAGCACGAAACTTGGGCGCACGAGCACCGGATAGGTCAGGCGCTTGGCGATGACGAGCGCCTCCTCGCCGTTCGTGGCGAGGCCGTTCGGCGGTTGTGGAATTTTTAATTTGTCCAACATCGCGGCGAAAAGTTTTCTGTCCTCGGCGATCTCGATGCTCTGCGGCGAAGTGCCGATGATGTTGACGCCGTTTTTTTGCAGGCCGAGCGCGAGATTCAGCGGCGTCTGGCCGCCGAACTGTGCGATGGCGCCCCAGCATTTTTCGCGTTCATAAATGTGCAGCACGTCTTCGAGCGTGAGCGGCTCGAAAAACAATTTATCGCTGGTGTCGTAATCCGTCGAAACCGTTTCGGGATTCGAGTTGACCATGATGGTTTCAAAACCGTCTTCCTTCAGCGCAAAAGCCGCATGAACACAGCAGTAATCAAACTCGATACCTTGGCCGATGCGGTTCGGCCCGCCGCCAAGAATCATCACTTTCTTCGCGGTGTTGCCTTTGACCTCGTCATCGCCGCGATCGTAGGTGGAATAATAATACGGCGTGTAAGCCTCGAATTCGGCGGCGCAGGTGTCCACGAGGCGGTAGCTCGGCACGAGGCCGATTTTTTTGCGCCACGCACGGATTTCGTCCTCGGTCTGGCCGACGAGGTGGGCGATCTGCCGGTCGGAAAATCCGAGCGACTTGGCGTGGGCGAGTTTTTCAGCGTTGAGTGATGGCATTCGGCGAAATTAAATTCGCAACAGTAAGCCGGAATTTTTCCCGGGTGTCCAGAAAGTATGGCGCAATCACACTTGCTGACTCGGCCTGTTTGGCTTATGACATCAGCCGTGTGGCGCGTCGCAAAATTCGCTGGCTGGTTGGGATTGCTGCTCTCGCTCACCGCCACCGCGCAGATTGATCCGGTCAAGCGCGACTTGATCCAGTTTGGCTATGATCAGCCGCTCGAAGGCCGTTCGCCACTGGGCGCCTATGCGTTTTATTATCACAACGACCCGGATTTCTTGCGGACCAACCAGACGCTGCGGCTGGCGCTGGCGCCGGTCTATGTGGATTCCGAACTCGGCTTCAATCATCTGCTGGGGCCGGACACGGATTTCGCCCTCGGCGTGGCCGGCGGCGGCTATGCGGACAGTTACAGCGAGGTCATGGCCGGGAAATACCTGCCCGGCCAGTCGTTCGACGGCAACGGCGGCGAACTGTCCACGAGCGTTTATCACCTGTTCAATCCCGGCGACCTGATTCCGCTGAATTTTCTCCTGCGCGGCACGGCGCATTACGCCGAGTATGAGCGGAACGACGACACCGCCGCCAATTTTCAAACGCCGCGCGACGGCGCGTCCTTCAATGTGCGCACCGGACTGCGCTGGGGCGGCATGGAGCCGACGCTGTTTCCCGCGCTGGCGATGGAAATTTCCGTCTGGTATGAAGGCTATTTCCGCGCCAACCCCGGCGGCTACGGTTTTAACAACGACCGCGAAATCAACCCGTCCTCGCACCAGTTCTGGAGCGCGGCGGCGCTGTCCTACACCTTGCCCGACAGCAGGCAGAATTTCTACGCGCGCCTCGTCGGCGGCACCACCGTGGACGCGGACCGCCTGAGCGCCTACCGCATGGGCGGGTTTCTGCCGCTCATCGCGGAGTATTCGCTGTCGCTGCCCGGCTACTTTTACGAGGAGTTCAGCGCGCGGCAATTCGTGCTGTTGAACACCAGCTACCTGCTGCCGATCGCACCCGACCAGCGGTGGAACCTGAACTTCACCGCCGCCACCGCCGTGATTGATTACCTGCCCGGCACCGGCCAGCCCGGCAACTCGGTCAGCGGGGTCGGCGCCGGCATCTTATACCGCGCGCCGGCGGACCGGTTCAAAGTCATCGTGAATTACGGCTATGGCTTCGACGCCCTCCGCAACGGACGGCGCGGCGCGAACAGCCTCACTATTCTGCTGCAATATGACTTGGAAAAGCCGCACGGCGACGGGTTCAAAGGCACGCAGCCCGACCGCTGGCGCGGCTGGAACTGGCTGCTGGGCCGCTGACCGGGCAAAACCGCACCGGCGTCACCGCACCAGGGCCAACCAGCCGAGCAGTCCGGCCAGGCTAGCCAGCGTCACGGGGATGCCGAGCCGCGCAAAATCCCAGAAGGAAATTTTTATGCCCAAGGCCCGCGCCTGTTGGACGACAATGATGTTGGAGACGCTGCCGATGATGATCAGGCTGCCGCCGAAACTATTGGCCAGCGCCAGAATAACCGGCACGGCCGGCGCAGCCAGGTTGACCACCTTGGCTAGCAGCATCACGGCGGCGGAATTGCCGATGACGTTGGTCAGCGCCGCCGTGGTCAGCGTCAGATTCGCCGACGCGTTGAGGTCAAAGCCGGCGAGCGCCAGTTGTTGCACCGCCTGTTCGCCATAGCCGGTGGATTCAAACGCGCCGGCGACCACAAACAAACCCATGAACAGCACCAGAATCGGCCATTCCACCAGCCCGAGCAGATCGTCCGTGCGGAATTTGGTGCTGGCCAGATGGATGCCGGCGGCCGCGAGCACGATGATTTCCTTGGGCAGTGACGTGAAGAACAACCCGATCACCACCGCCAGAATGACGATGCCCTTGACGGCGTGCGGCCGGTTGAAGGGATAAGCCGGCTGCACCGGTCCGCTTTGGCTGGCGACGATGGCCCCCAGATGATGGCGCGCCATCCGCCAGATGATGACGAACGCGGCGGTGAGGGCAAAAACCACCGGCACACTGCTCCACAGCAGATACCGGCCGAAATCCAGATGCGCCAACTGACCGAGCATCATGTTCTGCGGATTGCCGATCAGGGTGGTGCCGGCGCCGATGTTGCTCGCGATGGTCAGCGCAATCAAAAACGGCACGGGATTGATCCGCCGGCGCAGCAGCGCCGCGCCGGTGACCGGCGTGAAAACATAGCACACGATGTCGTGACCCAAGATGGCCGACAGCCCGGCGGTGGCCAGCATCAATAGACCTAAAAATCTCCGGGGATATTCCAACTGGCCGGCGAGCCGCTCCGCCACCACGTCGTAAAAACCGGAGAGCCGCAACTGGGCGGAGATCACAAAAAATCCGAAGAGCAGGCAGATGGTCGGCCAGTTGACATACGAAACCACCGTCGCCGTGGGCGCGCCGCCGAAGATCATCACGGCAATCGCTCCCAGCAGGGCGATGCCCACGCGGTTGAGTTTCAGTCCGGGAATGTAACCGACGGCAATGCCGGCGTAGGTCGCCAGGAAGATCGTTAGAATGATTTTGACAGGTTCCATCGCGTTTGCGGCCAGGCCTTGAACCGTGGACGTGGCGGTTCCTTGTAAGGCCGGGCGAAAATTATTTCAAGGAAATTGCCGCGCGCCGGCCCGCAACTCCGCCGATTAGCGAACGCGCCGGTTGCTTTGCGCTGCGGGGCCGGAACGCCCTTCTGAAAACCGGTTGACAAGCCGGCGCCGGCGTGGTCACTTTGGTTTCAGTTGTCGAACAAATCCAATCGCACTGGAAAGGCGGCTTATGAACAAACCGAATCATAAATCGGCGGGACTCAACCGGCGGGATTTCATCCGGGTCGGCGCGGCGGGAGCCACGGGCATGGCGCTGGCCGGGGTCGGCGCGTTGCCGGCCGCCGCCGCCGGGCAGACCAAACTGTTGCCGCGCCGCCGTTACGGCCGGACTGGCTTGCAGATCAGCGCGCTCGTCGGCGCCTCGGACTGGAATCCGGACGTGATTCCGCTGGCGGTCCAGGCCGGCGTCAACTACTGGCACAAGGCGCAGAACTGGACCGCCGCCACGATGCCCGAGGCCATCAAAAGCCAGCCGCGTGAAGCGTATTACCTGGAAGTCGTCGTGGACCGCGTCGGCGGCGACAACAAGACCGGCCACATTGACGAGGAGCAGCATTATCAGTTCGTCAAGCAGGCCGTCGCCCGCTCGGGCGTGGGGTATTACGACGTGTTTAAGTTTCACTTCGGCTACCATTCCATTGCGGAGGCCAGAACCAATCCGGGCATCGTCAACGCCTTTAACCGGCTGAAAAAAGAGGGCCTGGTCAAGCATCTGTGCATCTCGCAGCATCATTACAAGGAGATCAACGGCGACATGGCCTTCGACATTGTCGCCTACCTCATGGACCATTCGCCGTTTGAAGCCGCGCAGTTTTTCCACACCTACGGCGACCAGAAGGAAATTTCCGATATCATCGCGCTGGCAAAGCAAAAGGATTTCGGCACCATTGCGATGAAGTCGATGCGCGGGGTGGGCCGCGCGGCCACGGACGTGAAGTTTCAGTCCCTGCTGGCCGACCCGCGTTACAAGGGCAGCCCGCCCGCCACGGCGATGGTCAAATGGCTGCTGTCCAACCCGAACCTCACCGCCGCCGTTATCGCCACCAAGAATTTCGACCAGTTGCAGGAAAATCTCGCCGCCGCGCGCGCCGCCACGATGAGTTGCCACGACCGGCAGGCGCTCGACCTGCTGGCGGCATTCAATAAAGGCCAGACTTGTTTGCTCTGCTCCGCCTGTGTCACGCGCTGCCCCGAGGAAATCGCGATCGCCGACATTTTGCGCTACGAGCGCTACGCCCTCGACTACCACGAACTGTCCCGTGCCCGCGCCGAATACAAGACGCTGACCAAGAACGGCACCGCCTGCATCGCCTGCGGCGACTGCCTGCCCGCCTGCAACGCGGACATCAACATCCTCGCGAAACTGAAGGAAGTTCACAATCTGCTGGGCTGACACCGCCGGATTGCGAACGGAAATTGTCGCTTGCCGTCACCACCCAAAACCTCCGCCCGCGCCCGCGTCCTGTCGCAATGGCGCGGCGTGGACTACGCGCCGCTGGAGGTGGCGCGCGCCACGCCCGCGCGCCGGCCGGGCGACGTGCTGCCGGCGTTGCTAAAAGAATTACGGCTCGACGTGCGCCAGGCCGAGGCGGAGGTCGTAAAGGTGTGGAACAATCTGATTGACCCGGTCGTCACCGCGCACGCGCAGCCGGCGAATCTGCACAAGGGCACGCTGTTCGTGAACGTGGACAGCAGCGTCTGGCTGACCGAAATCGTCCGCTACCGGCGCAAGGAAATCATCGAGCGGCTCCAGCACAGTTTCGGCAAATCGGTCATCCAGAAAATCTCCTTCCGCATCGGGTGAAATCTTTCAACCGCGAACCGCGCCAAATAGGCGAAAGGAAAACTGCGGCTTCGGATACGAACCATTTCGCGGCGTGAACCATCACCGCATCAGTTTCATCTGCCGGGGCGTGAGCAGCCACGCGAGCACGGCGCATGGGCCGGCGCGCGGTTTTTCAATCTCCAGTTTCGCCAGCCCGCCCTTTTTGAAATCCAGTTGCAAACCCGGACCGCCGGTGACGAGCCGCGAAATCAATTCACTCAAACCGGGTTCGTGGCCGACCAGCAGCCAGTTCGCCGCCGCCGGCTTTGGCCGGAAAATCTTTTGAACGAGTTTGGTGAGGTCGCCGCCGGGCTTGAGTTCGTCCGCAAACGCAAGGCGCTTTTTCAGCTTCAAGTCCGCCGCCACGATTTCCGCCGTCTGGCGGGCGCGCACCAGTGGACTCGACCAAATCAGGTCGAAATCCAGTTTCATTCTTCGCAGCGCGGCACCGGTTTGCCGGAGCTGGCGCCGGCCTTTGGCGGTGAGCGGACGCAAGCTGTCACTGGCAAAATCAAATTCTCCACGTTCCACCGCGAGACCGTGGCGCAGGAGGAAAAGGTTCATGCCGGAAAGTTACCAATTGCCGGCGCGAACGCAATGACCGCGAAATGTCACAATAAAATTTTTGGTTTGGCGCCGATAATTTTCTATGCTGGGCGCAATGGTCTCCGTCCGCCGCGCCGTCATTGATGTCGGCACCAATTCGGTCAAGCTGCTCGTCGCCGACGTGGCGGGGGCGGCGGTGCGCCCGGTGCATGAGGAGAGCCGGCAGACGCGGCTCGGCCGGGGGTTTTACGAGACCCACCGGCTCCAGCCCGAACCCATCGCCCGCACGGCTGAGGCGGTGTGGGAATTCACCGAAATCGCCGGCGACCACGGCGCGGAATCCCTCCGCGTGATCGCCACCAGCGCGGCGCGCGAGGCCGTGAACCCGAAGGATTTGACCGATTGCATTTTTCGCGCCTGTGGGCTGAAGACGGAAATCATCACCGGCGCGCGCGAGGCGGACTGGGCGTTCCAGGGCGTGGCCACCAATGCGGAACTGGCAAAACATCCGCTGCTCATCCTGGATGTCGGCGGCGGCAGCACGGAATTCATTTTGGGCCACGGCACGAAAAAGAGTTTTGCTCACAGCTTTCCCCTCGGCACGGTCCGGCTGATGGAAAAATTTCCCGTCAGCGATCCGCCGACGCGCGGCGAATTCACCAATTGCCGGGACTGGGTGAAAAAGCTGTTTGAAACGGAAGTCAGGCCGTTGCTGGAACCGGCTTTGCAGCATGAAAAGAAAAATGGCGCGATCCAGCTCGTCGGCACCGGCGGCACCACCAGCATTTTAGCGCGCATTGAGAACGGCCTCGACCGGTTCGACCGCGAAAAAATCGAGCGCACCGTTCTGACGCTCGACGGCGTGCGTGCCCACCGGAAAAATCTCTGGCGGCGACCGCTCACCGAGCGCAAGGAAATCCCCGGCCTGCCGAAGCTGCGCGCGGACGTGATCCTCACCGGCGTCCTGATTTACGAGTTGCTGATGGAAGATTTTGATTTCCCCGAGCTGCGCATCAGCACACGCGGCCTGCGCTTCGCGGCGGTGATGAACGAATAAGGAAGACAGGAATTCAGGAAACGATTTTTGTTCCTGCGTTCCTGTTTTCCTTATTTAATCTGGATTATGCGCGTCTTGATTGTCGGTTGCGGTTACGTCGGCCTGCCGCTCGGAAAGGAGCTGGCGCGGTTGGGCCACGATGTTTTCGGCCTGCGCCGGAGTCTCCTCGCGGCGGCGGAATTGCAAGCCGCCGGCATCACGCCGCTGCACGCCGACATCACGCAGCCGGACTCGCTGAAAAATCTGCCGCGCGATTTTGACTGGGTGGTGAACTGCACGGCCTCCGGCGGCGGCGGCGCGGACGATTACCGGAAAGTTTATCTCGAAGGCAACCGCAACCTCCTCGCGTGGCTGGCGGATTCGCCGCCAACCACATTCGTCTATACCAGCAGCACCAGCGTTTATGCGCAGAACGACGGTTCCGAGGTGACGGAAGCCAGCCCAACCGCACCGGAAGCGCCGACGGCCAAGGTTTTGGTGGAGACAGAAAAATTGCTTTTGGCCGCAGTGGCTGGCCGCAAGGCTCCGGCGGTGATTTTGCGGGTGGCGGGCATTTACGGGCCGGGGCGCGGACATTCGTTCAAGCAATTCCTGTGCGGCGAGGCGCGCATCGAGGGCGACGGCTCGCGCTGGCTGAACATGATTCACCGCGATGATTTGACCGGCGTCATCATCGCCGCGCTGGACCGGGGCGCGCCGGGCGAAATCTACAACGCGGCGGACAACGCGCCGCCGAGCCAGTTGGAATTTTTTAGCTGGCTGGCCGCGAAACTGAACCGGCCCCTGCCGCCGCGCGTTACGGCGGATACGGACATCTGGCGCAAGCGCGGCGTGACGAACAAGCGCGTCAGCAACGCGAAACTGTGCGCGGAATTGAAATACGAATTCCGGTTTCCCGATTTTCGTGCCGGCTACGCGCCAGAAATCAAACGGCTGGCGGCGGAAAATTCCCCGCCGGTTTGAAAAATAGCGCGGAAGCGGATTTCCGCTTCCGCGCTTGAAAAGTTCTTCGACCCAAATCAGACGGCGTTGTCGTCTTTTTCCTCGGTGCGGATGCGGATGACTTCTTCGAGCGAGGAAACAAAGATTTTGCCGTCGCCGATCTTGCCGGTCTTGGCGGCCTTGATGATGGCGGCCACGGCGGCGTCCTTCACGTTGTCGGGCACGGCGGTTTCGATTTTGATCTTGGGCAGGAAGTCCACGGTGTATTCGCTGCCGCGGTAGATTTCCGTGTGGCCCTTCTGACGGCCGAAACCTTTGACTTCGCTGACGGTCATGCCCTGGATGCCGAGTTCGTTCAGCGCGTCTTTGACTTCGGTGAGTTTGAACGGCTTGATGATGGCTTCAATTTTTTTCATAGATTTTATTCATTGTAGGCACGTTCGCCGTGCTGTGACAAGTCGAGGCCGACACTTTCGTCCTCCTGATCCACGCGCTGGCCGATGATGGCGTCCACCATCTTCACGATGACGAATGTTCCCGCTGCCGCCAGCGCTGCCGTGGACAGCACGCCGATGATCTGGTTGATGAACTGGTGTGAACCGCCGGCCAGCGAAACGGCGACGCCGTTCGCGTGAAAGGTCGTGGCGATGGCGGGGTTCACTTCGGCGTTGGCCAGAAATCCGAGCATCAACATGCCGATGACGCTGCCGATGCCGTGAACGCCAAACACGTCCAGCGAATCGTCATACCCGCAGACGGATTTGATTTTCGTGACCGCCGTGTAGCAAACGATGCCGGCCAGCAGGCCGATGCAAAACGCCGCCGGAATGCTGACGAAACCGGAAGCCGGCGTGATCGTCGCCAGTCCCGCCACCATGCCGGCCGCCGCGCCGAGGACGCTGGGCTTGCCTTTCAATTTCCATTCCATCGCCGCCCAGCTCAACGCCGCCGCCGCCGCCGAGAAATGCGTCGCCGCAAACGCGCTGGTCGCGAGCGAACCGGCGTTCAGCGCGCTGCCGGCATTGAAACCGAACCAGCCGACCCACAAAAGTCCGGTGCCGACGAGCGACAGCACGACGTTGTGCGGCACCATCTGTTCCCGCGGAAAACCGGCGCGTTTGCCGATCATGATTGCGAAGACCAACGCGGACACACCGGAGCTGATGTGCACCACCGTGCCGCCGGCGAAGTCGAGCACGGGAATTTTTCCGCCGAGCGCCCAGTTGAAAAAGCCGCCCTTGCCCCAGACCATGTGGCAGAGCGGAAAATAAATCAGCACGGCCCACAACAACATGAACGCCACATAGGCCTTGAATTTCACGCGCTCCGCCACCGCGCCGCTGATGAGCGCCGGCGTGATGATGGCGAACATCATTTGGAACAGCATGAAGGTCTGCGCCGGGATCGTCGGCGCGTAATCCGGGTCGGGCGCGGCGCCCACGCCTTTCAAAAGAAAATGCGTCAGCGGGTTGCCGCAAAAAGCGTTGCCGGGCGCGAACGCCATGCTGTAGCCGAACACCATCCACAGCACGGAAATCAGCGCCATCAAAATCAGGCTGTGCATCATCGTGGAGAGCACGTTTTTCGTGCGAACGAGGCCGCCGTAAAACAGGATCAGGCCGGGCGCGGTCATCATCAGCACCAGCGCGGCGCTGGCGAGCAGCCAGGCGTTGTCGCCGGAATTGATCGTCACCCCGGACGGCACCGCCGCTTGGATTTGCGGCGTGTTTTCGGCTCCAAAACCGGAAAAACCAAGCAGGAGCAGGCATGAAGAAACACTGATGGAACGTCTCACCAAATGAGTGGGATTCATGGGCGCGAAGTTCACCAAAAACCCACCGCCGTGTCAACGTCCAGCTTTGCACAAAACTTGTTCGATTTTGTCATTGCCGCAGGCCCGCCGAAATGGAAATTACATCATCCGAGATCTCTGAAAAAGGGTGGGAGCAACGCCCTCATCGCCTGGGTGACAGGGTAATACCTTGGCAAACCGGCGGGACAATCGCGGCGGGGCGCCGCTGCCACCGGTTTTTCAGAGTTTTTAATGCGCATAATCTGTTTTTGAACTCGGCCCACCCGATATAGATTTGAAAGCGCCGCCATTGCAGGCGCACATATCCCGATGTCCATATTTGCCCTTGAGTTATCCGTGCGCATCACGGATAAACTTCACGTTGCCGCTCTCAATAATCTGACCGACCCAGCGCCCGGCGCGTTTTTGAATCAATGACCTCAAGCGCAGGGTAATTACGCTCCAAGGTTGGCGGGCATTGTTGAGGTTTTGTTCATTGGTTTCGTCCGGCCATGACTCCACCATCCACATCCCACACCGCGCCTGTTACCCAGCTGGCGGCGTCGCTCAAAAGGAAATCAATGACCGCACCGACATCCGCCGGTATGCCGACCCTGCCAATGGGATGAAACGCGTTAAAGCCCGCGAGCGTCTTGCTGATTTCCTCCGGCTTAATGAATGCGCCGTAAATGGGTGTTTCGACGACGGCCGGCGAGACGGCGTTGACGCGAATGCCATATTCAGCAAGCTCCATCGCGAGATGCTGCGTTAGCGAGTGCAACCCAGCCTTGGCCATTGAATAGGCAGACGAAGGCGTCGCTTTGATCGCTTGCTTGGCCCACATTGAGCCGATATTGACGATGCTGCCTTTGACACCCGCCTCCACCATTCGCCGGGTGACTGCCTGGGTGAGGAAGAATAATGACTCATTGATGTCGTGGTATTGATGATAGTTTTCCCGGGTGTGTTGGAGGAACGGCGTGGGAAAGAAATAGCCAGCCGAGTTCACGAGATAGTCGAATGCCGGGCCAACAGAAATCTCATTGGCGAAAGCATCCACCTGCGCGCGGTTGTATAGGTCAACCGCCATGGGGATGACCTGCCGCGTTCCCGCTTGTCGCAACGCCTCCACCGCCTTTTCCTGTTTGGCTGGGTCGCGTCCGACGATGGTTAAGATTGTGCCGCGCGCGGCAAGGCGTTTGGCCGCGTCAAAACCGATGCCCGTTGAACCGCCGACGATCAGTGCATTCTTCATATAATACAGATTCGATTGTTGTTTCTTAAATGTTGGCTATTCTTTGCGAGACATTTCGCAGTGCAACCGACCATCGCCACGTTACCGGCTCTTCGAAAATTGAAAACCGGGCACAAATCAGTGGGGTAGGCACAAAGCGGTAAGTTTTGATGAAAAATCGTGGAAAAAAAATCTCGCGTCGCCTCCCGCCGCGGCATGTCGGGCGGATGGTGGAAACGATCGTTGGCTGTAAATGGTCACTCACGGTGGTTGACCTTGTGAAGCACGGTATCCGGCGGCCGGGCGCAATGGAACATTCGGTGAAAGGACTGACGGCGAAAGTGCTCAACGATTGCCTGCGCCTGTTGGTATCGTATGAAGTGCTCGAGAAGCGGAGCTTCCCGGAAGTGCCGCCTCGGGTGGAATACCATTTCACTTCGTTCGGTAAAAAATTTAACGGGACATTCAAAGTGCTTGATACTTTGGAAAAGCAGCTTAACCGCGCCAAACGCAAGACAATCACCAAGCCAGCGCCATGCGGGGACTGCAAATAAAACCATCCAAAAACCTGACCATATCGGTATTTGCATGTCCCCCCGTTGGGCGAGGAGAGGAAAAAAATTTCGCGTAGTTTGTGTGTTTCGCGGTTAAATTTTTCTCCGCGTCTCCGCGCCTCTGGGTTAAAATCAATCCATGAACATCCTCGACGAAATCGTTGAACAAAAGAAACGCGAAGTGGCGCAACTGCCCGCGCGCCGCATTGCCGCCGGCGATCTGCGCGACGCAATGCTCGAACATGGCGAGCGCCGCGACTTCCTTGCCGCGCTGAAAAACCCGCGCTTTGGCAATATTGGGCTGATTGCCGAAGTAAAAAAGGCGTCGCCGTCCGCCGGCGTGATCTGCAAAGACTTTGATCCCGTCTGCATTGCCAAGGAATACGAGGCGGCGGGCGCAAGCTGTCTGTCCGTTTTGACCGACGAGAAATTTTTCCAGGGTTCGCTGGATTATCTCCGCCAGATCCGCGCCGCCGTAAAACTGCCGCTGCTGCGCAAGGATTTCATCATCGATGAGCGCCAGATTCTCGAAGCCATCGAATGGGGCGCGGACGCCATCCTGCTCATCGTCGCCATTTTGACGGACGAACAGTTAGGCCGGTTTCACCGGCTGGCCGTGGAAGCCGGACTGGCGGTGCTGGTGGAAATCCACGACGAAACGGAACTGGATCGCGCGTTGAAAGTGACCCCGCAACTCATCGGCGTGAACAACCGCGATCTGAAGACGTTCCAGGTGGATCTGGCGACCACGGAACGTTTGTCCACGCGCATGCTCCTCTCGCCCGCCGCCACGAAAACCTTGATGCTGGTGGCCGAAAGCGGCATTCACACCCGGGCCGACGTGGAGCGCCTGCGCCGGGCGGATGCCAGCGCCATTCTCGTCGGCGAATCGCTCGTCAAACATGGCGACATTGGTGCCAAGGTGCGCGAGTTGATCAGTTAGGCGAAACCCACGAAGATATCCAGCGATGAAACCCGCCGTCCCGACGCTACCTTGGCTATCGCGCGTCGCGCCCGATGCGCCAGCGTCGGGCCTGCACAGTGGTGGGAGAGCCGCGCGCCACCCAGCGGCACGGATCATGGTGCGCGGGGACAGTGTTTTTTGCCGGGAGGAGATTCTGGCCTGGTGTGAGCGGCAAAGCCCGGTGGGCTATTACGGCCTGAGTTTGGCGAAGAACTCCGTGCTGGTGGAGCGCTTGGGGCCGGCGCTGGCCAACGCGCGGGCACGCCGGTGTCTGACCGGAGCGGCCAACACGCGGGCCTTCACCGAATTTGAATACCAGACAGTCAAAAGTTGGAGCCGGTTGCGCCGGGTGATCGGCAAGGCCGAAGTGACGGCCCAGGGTCCCAACGGGTCCGGTCGGCAAACAACCCCAACGGCTGTTCCTTGATCCGGTTCTCCATCTCGCCCCGCGCACAATAAACTGCGTCGTAAAGTTCCTGCGCGGCCCCAGTGAGGTTGGTGACATGGAAACGCGGGTTGCTGCCCTTGGCCGTGTGTTCGGCTTGAACCGGTCCCCGCCCAGCGGATCAGCCTGCTCACAGGCCGCCGCCAACAACGGGTCCAACGCAGATGCGCGTGATCGTTGAGATCGTCATAACCCAGCGCCCATCCGTAAATCCGCCGGGCCAGCAACTGCGGCACCGTGTGATCCACCTAGACCTGCTGGCGCTGGTCGCCAAAACATTGCACCAGCGCCGCCGTGACGCCCGAGCCGGCGTCCGCCAGCGCTGGAAAGGGTTTCCCCGGAAAAATCAGCCGCGACTTTTCGGGAACCGAGGTCGGGCAAGAGCCAGGGCAGTTCTCGACAGTCTGTGGTCGCAGCAGCGGTCCGTGGCGTTTTCATTTGGCTCAGTGTTTTCAAGCCTTCTGACCCGCTCACCCCTTTTTGGTTCAATCCCACTATTAAATATCCGGGCTAAGGCACGGCCTGCATTTCGCCGGCCCAATTCCCGCGCCCGATAATTCTCAAGCCTAAATCTCAATGGCCATACAAGGACTCCGGAAAATTCACCTTTATCTCGGCGCGGGTTCGCGCCGATGATTGTCTTGAAGATCGGGCATTGAAGGTATTTTTGGCTCGCCAAGTTTCCCGCGCACTCTGACAATCTGCGCCTCAGTTTTCAACATGAAGGAACAAATCGTCATTTTGGATTTCGGCTCGCAATACACGCAGGTCATCGCCCGGCGCGTCCGCGAATGCAACGTCTATTCCACCATCATCCACTACAACACGCCCGCCGCCGAGATCGCCCGCATGAAGCCGAGCGGCATCATCCTCTCCGGCGGCCCGTCCAGCGTGTATGCGCCCAAAGCGCCGCTGCCCGACAAGACGATCTTTGAACTCGGTGTGCCGGTGCTCGGCATCTGCTTCGGCGTCCAACTCCTCGCGCACTTCCTCGGTGGTAAGGTCGAGAAAGGCCAGAAACGCGAATACGGCAAGGGCACGCTCACCATCAAGGACAAGTCCTGCGCGCTCTTCGGCAAACTGCCGCCAAAATTGCAGGTCTGGAATTCCCACGGCGACAAGCTCACCAAGATGCCCGCCGGTTTCAAAACTGTCGCGACCACGGAAAATTCCGAATACGCCGCCATCGAAAACCGGGCGAAGAAATTTTTCGGGCTGCAATTCCATCCTGAAGTCGTTCATACGCCGCGCGGTAAGGAAATCATTGCCAACTTCGTCCACGGCGTTTGCGGCTGCGGTAAAAACTGGACGATGCGCAATTACGTTGACCAGGCCGTCGAAGAGATTCGCGCGCAGGTCGGCCAGGAACACGTCATCCTCGGCTTGAGCGGCGGCGTGGATTCGAGCGTAGCGGCGG
The DNA here is from genome assembly GCA_021780905.1 of bacterium. Lineage (GTDB taxonomy): Bacteria > Verrucomicrobiota > Verrucomicrobiia > Limisphaerales > UBA11358 > UBA11358. Next base: position 1,240 of record JAJXXW010000048.1, on the reverse strand, counting down.
CGCTGCTGCACAAGGCCATCGGCGACCAGCTCACCTGTATTTTCGTCAATAACGGCGTGCTCCGCGCGCGCGAGGCCGAAGTCGTGCAAAACGTTTTTGCGCGCAGTTTCAAGATCAAGCTGCAATATGAGAATGCCACCAAGATTTTCATGACGCGGCTCAAAGGTGTCACCGATCCCGAACGCAAGCGCAAGATTATCGGCAAGACGTTCATCGAAGTGTTCTCTTCCGCCATGAAGCGCGTGGGCAAGGCGAAGTTTCTCGCGCAAGGCACGCTGTATCCCGACATCATCGAATCCGTGCCGATTGCCGGCAATCCCGCCGCGCTCATCAAGAGCCATCACAACGTCGGCGGTTTGCCCAAGGGCATGAAATTTAAATTGGTCGAGCCGCTGAAAAATTTGTTCAAGGACGAAGTCCGGTTGCTCGGCGAGGAACTCGGCGTGCCGAAGGACATCGTCTGGCGCCAGCCGTTCCCCGGACCCGGCCTCGCCGTGCGCATTCTCGGCGAAGTCACGCCGTCGCGCTGCGAAATTCTGCGCAACGCCGATGCCATTGTCGTTGAAGAGATGAAGGCGAGCGGACTTTACTACAAGATCTGGCAGAGCTTTGCCGTGTTGCTGCCCGTGCGCAGCGTGGGCGTCATGGGCGACGAACGCACCTACGATTACACCATCGCCATCCGCGCCGTGGAATCGCAAGACGGCATGACCGCCGACTGGGTGAAGCTGCCCTACGACCTGCTGGAAAAGCTCGCCAGCCGCATCATCAACGAGGTGAAAGGCGTGAACCGCTGCGTGTTCGACATCACCAGCAAGCCGCCGGGGACGATTGAGTGGGAATAACAGCCTAGCCCGGATATTTCATAGTGGTATTTGATTTTGGGAAAAGGCGGTGCGGAGGCGGTCTCCGCCGGCTGGTTGGGGAAAAATGGGAAGCCCAGCGACCGTTGTGACGCCGAAAGGCTCGCCGCCGACCGTTTTTGGCGACACCTCCGGCAGGGGGACTTTGCTTTCCAGAAAAAAGCCGGCCTCAACCGCTGGCGGGAGCAGCGGTTTGAATCGCTACTGGCAGCGGCGGAACAAGGCTTGCAGCGGGTAGGCGCGGCTCAATGGCACATCGACCCGGTGCACCCTCACGCGCACTTGCCCGCCACTTTCAACAACTTGACCCGGACACTGTCCGCCGTCGCCCGCGCCAGTTCCGTTCCGGCCAGCGCTGGTCGCCAAAACATTGCGCC
>JAJXXW010000077.1 GCA_021780905.1 bacterium | reverse complement strand
GCCAACCGCCGACTGGCGGCTGCGGTGGGGACAGCCGTTACCACGGTTCGCACACTGAATTTTGAAAAAATCACCCATGAAAAATCGTGGCGCTGAAAAATCACCCGTTTTTCAACGGCCTGCTAGGGGGAGATTATTTCGCGGGTGCTGCCGGCGGGGTGGGGGTGCCGCCGGGATTTTGGTTGCCGATCAAACCCGTCTTGATGCAGCCCTTCCGCCGCGAATGGCGAAGATCAAATCTGAACTCGTAGGAGACGAGGTGACGAGTCTCAAATTAAAATCCGGGGGAAAAACCAAAACCAATAATGAGTCTCCTCACGTCGTCTCCTACAAGGAAAAGCGGGAGAAGCTCGCCGCATTTCAAAAGAAACTCGCCGCCGTCACCGTGCTGGATCCCGCGTGCGGCAGCGGCAACTTTCTTTACGTCTCGCTGCAATTGCTGTTGGGCCTCGAAAAGGAAGTCATCACGTTGGCCACGCAGCTTGGGTTGCGCCGCCGCGAATCCCCTGCGTCGCCAGCAAACCGGCTCGTCCGCATTTTTTGTTTTCGATTTGCTGCCGCGCTTTTTCAAACCAGTAGCAACAAAGGTCGGCTTCCGGCGGCACGCGCTTTCCGAGATTTTCAAAAAGCGCGTCAGCATAGGCATTGCCCAATTCGCGCCGGATGAGTTTGCCGCCCAAAAACGGCGGGTTGCCGACGATGACATCGGCCGCCGGCCATTCGCGTTCGGTGTAAAATTTCAGCGCGTCGTCGCCCGCGTGTTCGCCGGCCTGCGCTTCCTTGAGCGTCCGGGCCTTGCTTTTGAAATGCGGCACGAGCAACGCGTCCTCGTTTTGGAAGCCGTCGAGATTCTGCAAAACGGGCGTGCGGTCATTGTCAAAACCGTTGTCGCGCCGCCATTGCAGATAGCCGATCTGCACGGACACTTGCGCCAGCTCGAACGCGTAGGGATTGATTTCAATGGCCTGCAACTGCGGCACGGTCACTTGCGGCTTGAACGCAAAACCATGCTGGAATTCCCCGGCAGTGTGGGCGGGCCGTGGGATCGCTATATTGACAAAAGCACGATTCGCGAGGTAGGGCGCGTCACTCCGTGCGCGCCGTCGGGCGTAAAGGACACGTCGGTTGGCATGGTCGCCGTCTGCAAAGACCGGCGGGCAGAGGACTGCCCGCCCCACCAAATCGGCACGGTGCGTTATCCGCGCCTGGAACCGCGCGACGCCGCTTGCGCCGCCAAACTCAAAGACCGCACGCTCACGAAACTTTACAACGAACGCCCCGCCTGGCTGGACCTGGCACACCAGAAACTGGATGCCGCCGTGGCCGCCGCCTACGGCTGGGCGCCAGCGGCATCTGCCACCGCTGATTTGACGGACGAACAAATCCTGGAAAAGCTGCTGGCATTGAATTTGGAACGCGCCGGCGAGGAAGCCAAAGCCGCCCAGGGGAAGAAGCCGAAAGCGCAACGGACCAAGGCGGCGGACGAATTGGTTTGAGTTGCCCGCATCCGGTCCGCAGCCACCTTCGCCCCAAAGCGGGGCCGGAATTATTTCCCGACGCCTCACCCCAGCCCCGAGGCGTCCGGCGAACGCGGGGAGGAAAGAGAATGCTTTGAGGACGCGATCCACGGTTGAAACCGCGGGCGATTCTCGTCCGCCCGGGACGGGCTTCCATTCGGGTTAATCCGTGAAATTCGTGTCAAAACTCTGCGACTTGGGGCATACTGCTCCCCATGAGAGAGGAAATCATCGGGTTGCTGAAACAAAAGGATTACGTTCCGCTGGGCGCGGAAAATCTCCAGCGCCACCTGCACGTGCCGCCGGAACGCGCGCCGGAGTTTCAGCGCACGCTGCGCAAACTCGAACGCGACGGGGAGATTGCGCAGATCAAGGGTGCGCGTTACGCGCTCGCCAGCGACGCGGATCTGATTCCCGGCCGTATTCGCATGAACCGTTCGGGGCGCGGCTTCCTCCAGCCGGACGATCCGGGCCTCAAGGAGATTTCCATCGCCGAAAGCGCCACCGGCACGGCGTTGCACGAGGACCGCGTGCTGGTGCGCCGCGAGGTGCGCCGGAAAAACTTTCGCGAAGGCGACCAGGAGAACGGCACGGTGGTCCGCATTCTCGAACGTCAGCGCACGCAAATCGTTGGCACGCTGGCGCAGAGCAAAAATTTCCTCTACGTCATCCCGGACGACCCGCGCATTCCGCACGATGTCTATGTCACGCCGCCGCGCGATGTGGGGCGGAAGCCGAATCTCGGCGACAAGGTGGTCGTCGAATTGCGCGAATGGGAATCGCGCCACAGCAATCCCGAAGGCGAAATCATCGAGGTGCTCGGCGCTCCCGACGAAGAAGGCGTGGACATGCTCTCCGTGCTGCGGCAATACAATCTGCCGCTGCATTTCCCCAAGGCCGTGCTGGCCGAGGCGCACGCCATCGGCAATGTCGTTCACGAAAAAGACCTCGCCGGCCGGCTGGACTGCCGCGCGCACAACGTCGTGACGATTGACCCCGACGACGCGAAGGATTTTGACGACGCCATCTGCCTCGAAAAAATCTCCACGGAGCAATGGCGGTTGTGGGTGCACATCGCCGACGTGTCGCACTACGTCCAGCCCGGCTCCGCCCTCGACGAGGAAGCCCGCAAGCGCGGCAACTCGACTTATCTCGTGGACCGGGTCATCCCGATGCTGCCGGAGGCGTTGAGCAACGAGCTGTGTTCGCTCAAGCCGAACGTGGATCGCCTGACGAAGTGCGTGGAATTTCTGGTGTCGGCGGACGGGCGGGTGTTGAACACGAAATTTCATTCGGCCGTCATCCATTCGCAGCGCCGTTTCACCTACCAGCAGGTGCTGGCGATTTTGCAGCGCGGACAACAATCTCCCCCCTCTCCTCTGCGGAGTGGAGGAGAGGGCCGGGGTGAGGAGGCGCAAAAATTACCGGCAAATAACCCCTCACTTCAACCCTCTCCCCGCTTGGGCGGGGCGAGGGAGTCAGAATGCGATCCCATCGAGCAGATGCTGCATTCGGCGCATCAGCTCGCCCAGAAGATCCGCAAGCATCGCTTCAAGAACGGTTCGCTCGACTTGGATTTTCCGGAAACGAAAATCCGGCTGGACGAGAACGGCAAGGTGTTGCGCATCGAGAAGAACGAAAATGACGTGTCGCACCAGTTGATCGAGGAATACATGCTGCTGGCGAACGAAGCCGTGGCGACGCGCCTGATGAATCTGCGCACGCCGGCGATTTACCGCGTGCATGAGGAACCAGACGCGCGGCGTTTGGACGAATACCGGCAGGAAGTTTTGGCGCACAACGTCCCGTGCGGCAACCTGAGCCAGCCCGCCGAAGTGCAGAAGCTGCTGGCGAAACTTGGCACCATCCCCATCGGTTCGGCGCTGAAGATCGGTTTTCTTAAATCGCTCATGCGCGCGTGCTATTCCATCGAGCCGCTCGGCCACTATGGTTTGGCCAAGAAGAAATACACGCATTTCACCTCGCCCATCCGCCGCTACGCCGATTTGGTGGTGCATCGCGCGCTGTTTGACCAGAATGCGGCCAAAGGGGCGGCGTTGAAAGACGTGGCGGAACACATTTCCGTGACCGAACGCAACTCCGCCGACGCGGAACGCGACAGCAAGGACGTGAAGATGTTCGCGTTTCTCAAAGCGCAATTGGAATCCGGCGAGCCCAACAAATATCCCGCCCTCGTCACGGACGTGCGGAACTTTGGATTCTTCGTGGATGTGCCCGGGCTGGCGATGAGTGGACTCGTGCCGCTCTCGACCATCGAGGACGACTTCTATGTATTCGACGACCGGCGACGCAATCTCGTGGGCCGCCGCACGCGGCGCGTGATCAAGCTGGGCGACCGGCTCACGGTGCAGGTGGCGAAAGTGGATCGCTTCAAGAAACAGGTGGATTTCTGTCTCGCCACCGAGGTGGCTGCGCCACGGCCGCCATCCCCGCGTGCAGACAATTCCCGGCCCATACCGGCGCGTCCGCAGCCGTTTCAGCCGCAGAAAAAACCGGCACCATTCCGTCACGAAGAAAAACGTCCGAAGTTCGCGCCGGCAGACCCGTCGCACTGGAAAAAATCGGCCAAGCCGGACGCGCGCCCCGGACAATCACGGCGGGAAGACGCGCGCACGCAGCCGGCCAAGCCCATGTTCCAGACTTCCGGCTCGCAGTTGCCGACGTCGCAGCGGCCGCTGCTGAAAACCAGCGGCCACAGCCGCTTCTCCAAACGCCGGCGCTGATTGGGAAAGCGCCGCCGCTTACGGGTTAAACCAGCCGCGTTGCATGGCGTGAGACTGCGCGGACGTCGCTGCGCCCGGCCAGCGTGATTAAAACTGTGCCCGATTGCGGCGACGCCGGATTCCCCGGCGACGCAGATCGCCGAATAAAAATCTTCGTTCCCCGGTTCCTTTGCTGTTAAATTTGCCGCCGCATGAAGTGGACCCATACTTTGATTCCGACCCTCCGCGAAGCCCCGGCTGATGCGGAAATCATCTCGCACAAACTGCTGCTGCGCGCCGGCCTCATTCGCAAGCTCGCCGGCGGCGTCTATACTTTCCTGCCGCTCGGCCTGCGCGCGTTGCGCAAGGTGGAACAGATCATCCGCGAGGAGATGGATCGCGCCGGCGCCAACGAGGTGCTCATGCCCGCCCTCCAGCCGAAGGAAATCTGGGAGCAGAGCGGGCGCGCCGAAACCGCCAGCAATGTCCTGTTCCGGGTGAAAGACGGCGCGAACCGCGAATGGTTTCTCAGCCCGACGGCCGAGGAGGTCATCACCACGCTCGCGGCGAACGAAATCAATTCCTACCGCCAGTTGCCGAAGAATTTCTACCAGATCAGCCTGAAATTCCGTGATGAGATCCGCCCGCGCTTCGGGCTGATGCGCGCGAAGGAATTCATCATGAAGGACGCGTATTCGTTCGACGCCACGGACGAAGGCGCGATGGCCAGCTATAAAAAAATGTATGACGCCTACACGCGGATTTTTGCGCGGTGCGGGCTGAAGGCGTTTCCCGTGGAGGCCGACACCGGTGTCATCGGCGGCAATTATTCGCATGAGTTCATGGTGCCCGCCGAGACCGGCGAGAACGAGGTGGCGTTCTGCGAGGCCTGCGGCTACGCGGCGAACCTCGAGAAGGCGACCAGCGGCATCCCGAAAACGGCGGCGCGCGAAATCGGCGCGGCCATCGAGAAGTTTGCCACGCCCGGCGTGGTGACGATTGAAGCGTTAAGCAAGGAGCCTTACAAAGTTCCCGCCAACCGCCAGATCAAGACGCTCATTTATATCGCGGACAGCCAGCCGGTCATCATTTTGATCCGGGGCGACGACCAGTTGAATGAAACAAAGTTGCTGGCGAAGACCGGAGCCGTCGCCGCGCGTCCGGCCACCGTGGAAGAAATCGTGCCGCTACTTGGCGCGAAGCCGGGAAGTTTGGGCGCGGTCCTGAATGTGCCGGCGGACGCAAAGGTGTTTGCCGACGAGCGGTTGCGGGGCGCGAACGACATGACCACCGGCGCGAACGAGGACGGTTTCCATTTGAAGAACGTCTCCATCGAACGCGACATCAAGGTGACGGCATGGTTTGATCTGCGCACGGTCAGCGCGGGCGAACCGTGCGTGAAATGCGCCCAGCCGCTGAAGATTCGCCGCGCCATCGAGGTCGGCCACGTCTTCAAGCTCGGCACGAAATACAGCGAGAAACTCAACGCCACATTCCTCGACGCGGACGGTTCGCGCCAGCCGCCGGTGATGGGCTGCTACGGCATCGGCGTCACGCGCACCTTGCAGGCGATCATCGAGCAGGGCAACGACAAGGACGGCGTCATCTGGCCCTTGAGCGTCGCGCCGTATCAGGTGTGCCTCACGCCGCTGGCGGTCGCACCGGAAAGCGCGGCGATGCAACTTGCGGAAAAGCTTTATGCGGAGCTGACCGCCAAAGGCGTGGAGGTGCTTCTCGACGACCGCGATGAACGGCCTGGCGTGAAGTTCAAGGATTCTGAGCTGGTCGGCTTCCCCATCCGCATCGGCATCGGTGAAAAATCGCTGGCGAAGGGCGAGGTGGAAATCAAGCCGCGCAACGGTGTTTTGCAGCCTGTAAAGATTGACGAGGCTGTGGATGCGGTGCTCAAGCTCGTGGCGGCCGGCGCCGCCGGTTAAGTTTTTTCCCTGGGCAGCGGGTGGAATATGAATCGCGCCGGCTGTTTTGCCGCCGGGTCAATTTCCACCACGTAGTAGCCGCCGTCGTTCAGCAGTTCGATGCCGGACAGCGCCGGGCACAGCCGCACCCGGAAGGGCCACCAGTCATGCGCCGCGTGCAGGGCCGAGGTGAGCTTGCAGACGGTGTGGCCCAGAAAACGGATGGGCGGAAGGCCGGAGAGCAGCCGGCTTTTCCACAGCACCAGTCGCGTGTGCAGATGGCCGATGAAGGTCTGCTCGATCTGCGGCAGCCGCTGGCGGATGCTGGGTTCGCGCCATAAAAAGGGCAGGGCGGTCGGGTCGTGGCAAAACAGCAGGACGCGTTGCTGCGGCTGGAGCGCGGCGAAGGCGGCGCGGATTTCGGCGAGGTGCGCTTCCCGCAGTTTCATCCAGGCTTCCCATTCTTCAGGCAGGGCGTCGGCCTGGTGGGCGGGCAGCGTGATCAAGGGCGAACTGACTCCCAGCAAAAGATAATTTTCCAGCGGCAGTTGCCAGAATGCCGGCAGGTTGAGCCGTTCCGTGGCGCGCGACCAACTGGCGAGTCGCATCCCGCCGTGATCGCCGACTATGGGCAGTTTTCCCAAATCGTGATCGCCGTGGGTGAACCGGATGCGGCCGCCGAAACGGGCGCGGAGTTTGCCCACACATTCCTCCGCGCTGGCAAAAGCCGCCGGGTCGCTGACGCCCACGAAGCCGCTGTCGCAGGAGTAATCGCCGTTGGCGACGACGCACTCCACCGGCCCGATCTCATTCAGGAAGCGGTCCAGTTGCCGCGACTGGTCAAACGGGTTGCGCATCCAGATGAAATGCCGATAAAGCCGGACGGCGGCGCGGAGGAGCGGATTGGCGATGGCGCGCAATTCGTAATCCCCGCCCCGGGCGCGTTCGGCGGCGCCGGCATAATGCGGGTCGCTCAGGATGGCGATCCTGATCCGGGCTGGTGCGCGTTCTTTCATGCGTCCATCAATGGGCGGCCAGGTCCGCGGGTTCATGCAGCGCCGCGGCCCGGCCGCGCGGCAGTCTGCCGAGATGAAAAATCAGAAAGCCGTGCAGGAAGTCCCGCAGCTCGGAAGTCTGGGCCGCGGATAATTTTAACCGCGCGTTCCCGGGCCGGTCGTTTTCCATCAGCATCCGGACAATCATTTGTCCGCCGGGCGTCAGCCGGGAATTTTCAACGTCCGGCTTCAGGCCGAGTTCGCAAAGCAGTTTCAATTCGAGGGCGAAGAGGGTTTGCGGCGACGGCGGTTGCAGGCACAGCAAATTCAAGAAGCGGTGCATCAATTCGGAAATCCCCGGCAGTGGGGTGTCGGTTTCGGTGGCCTGCTCCAAAAACCCGGCGGCATAGGCCGCCTGCCGCAGTTTGGCAATGTCCGCGCGGATGGCCCCGTGTGTTTCGCGCAGCTTCACTTCCCGCAGCGTGTGCAGGTCCGATCGCCGGCTGCGGCTGAAGGAAAAATCCGCCGCGTAGAACAAGTCCAGTTTGCCGGCGAAAGGCGATTTCGGCCGGCGCGCGCCCCGGGCCACGGTGGCGATGCGGCCCAGATTGGGCGTCAGCCAGTGAACGATCAGACTGGTTTCCGTCAGCGGACGGGTGCGCAGAATCAGGCCGCTGGTGGATTCGATTGGCATGGAGGCGAGGATGAAGAATTAAAAATTGCGAATGGCATGACGGACGATGCGGGCTTGGCTGCTCCTTCCACCATCTACGCTTTTCGCACTTCCGCCATCGCCGGCGATTCCGGCGCGATGGAGCCGAGGCTGACGATGTATTTGACGCCGTCGGCCACCGACATGTCGAGCCGGGTGATTTTATCCTCGGGCACCAGCACCAGGAAACCGGAGGTGGGATTGGGCGTGGTCGGGATGAAGACGGCGACCACATGTTCCCGGGTCTTTTGCTGCACCTCGGCGTGCTGCTCGCTGGTGAGGAATCCTACGGAATACATGCCTTCGCGCGGAAATTCCACCAGCACCACCGTCTTGAAGGAATTTTTATTGCCGGCGAACGCCTCGTTGACCTGTTTGATCGCGCCGTAAAACTTGTTCAGGATGGGCACGCTCATCATCGCCAGGTCGAGCCATTCGATCAGCCGTTTGCCGATGTAATAGCGCGCCAGCACCCCGACGGTGAAGATCAGCCCGGCCGCCAGCAGCAGCGCCAGCAGGCTCCAATACCAGAACATCGCGCCGTCCTGACCGTTGGGGTAGATGAATTTTGCGTCGAGGTGGCAATACGGCAGGAAAAACAGCAGCGTGTCCGTGAAGCTGGAAATGGTGCCGAAAATCCATTTGACCACCGCCAGCGTCAGCAAAGCGGGCAGCGTCACCGCCAGACCGGTGAAGAAACTGGCCCGCCACCGCGCGAAAAGCGATTTATTCATGCCCGCATTTTAACCGGCCCCGCCAGTTCCGCGAATGAAAACTTTTTAGCTGATCGGGCTTTTCAAGGTGATTTTCCTTTGGCAGTGCGGGCAGGCAATGGTGGCACCGAGGGCGTGGGCGGGAAACTCAATTTTTTCCCTGACAAAATATACTGGCCGTTTTCAGAAATTTAGTTGCCGCTGGCAATCTCCGGCTGGCCGGCAGAGGCGTGGATTTGGGTTTGCCCAGCCCATCCAAAACAGAGAGATGACGCTTAACAACCACAAGGCGATGCGTTCGCTTTCGATTTTCATTGGTGCGACAATCCGCCGGATTTGAAAGACCCGATCTCTCTGTGTCTCGCGGGCGACAGCGCGCCGAACCGGCGGTTCAACTACCGTTGCCTCTGGAAGAAAAACTGACCGTGACCGCCGTTTAGTGGTTTCACAATGGGGCGTTTTCGGGTGTTGCAGGAAAATCTTTACTCTTTTTTTGCGAATCCGCAGAGTATGCGCGTGTTGATTGACAGTGAATCACGGCTCAAACCGGCGACGAGCGCGCCGGTTGGGCCGGTGCAAAATGAATTGATTTCCGGGATGCTGGCCGCGTTAAAGCGGTCGCAGGACTTTTTGCTGTCCGAACAAAAGCCCGAGGGCTTTTGGGTCGGCGAACTGCTGGTGGATTCCACGCTCGTCTCGGACATGGTGGCGTATCATCACTGGAACCGCAGTGTGGACCCGGAATGGCAGCGCAAGGCGGTCAACCACATTTTCTCCAAACAGTTGCCGGACGGCGGCTGGAATATTTATCTCAACGGCCCGTCGGAGGTGAACGCCACCATCAAGGCGTATCTGGCGCTCAAGCTGGCCGGGGTGTCGGTCAAGGATCCGCGCCTGTTGAAGGCGCGCGAGGTGGCGCTGCATTTCGGCGGCGTGCCGCGCATGAACACCTTTTCCAAATTGTATCTGGCGCTCATCGGGCTTTATCCCTGGGAATATGTGCCGACGATTCCCTGCGAGGTGCTGCTGATCGGCAAATGGTTTCACGTGAACTTCTGGGACATGAGCAACTGGTCGCGCGGGATGCTCGTGCCGCTGGCCATCATCAACCATTTCAAACCCACGCGCCCGGTGCCGGTGGACCTCGACGAGCTTTATCCCGACGGCATTCACGAGCGCGACCTGGCGCTGGCGCCGGATCCGGAGCGGATTTCGCTCCGCAATTTTTTCCTCTGGCTGGACCGGCTGCACAAACTGGCGGAGTGGTTCGCCGAGCACGGCATCCACCCGTTCCGCCGGACCGCGCTGAAACGCTGCGAACACTGGATGCTCGAACGCTTCGAGGGCAGCGACGGACTGGCGGCGATTTTTCCGGCGATGCTTAATTCGCTCATCGCGCTCAAGGCGCTCGGCTATCCCGACGACCATCCGCAGGTCGTCCGCGCCGCGCACGAGTTGAAGAAGCTCGAACATGTGGAGCAGGATTCCGTGCGGATCGAGCCGTGCTTTTCGCCGGTGTGGGACACGGCGATCGTAGCGATTTGCCTGCGCGAATCCGGCGTGCCCGAAGATCATCCGGCGATGAAAAAATGCGCCGAGTGGCTGATGGCAAAGGAAATCCGCTTTGCCGGCGACTGGATTCACAAGAATCCGGCGAAAGTCGAGCCAAGCGGCTGGGTGTTTGAATACAACAACCAATGGAATCCCGACGTGGACGACACGGCGATGGTGCTGCTGGCGCTGCGGAAAATCGCCACGGACAATCCGGCGAAGCGCGACGAGTGTTTCCAGCGCGGCCTGAAATGGATGATGACCTTTCAGTGCAAGGACGGCGGGTGGGCGGCGTTCGACAAGGATTGCACGAAGAATATTCTCGAAAAAGTTCCGTTCGCCGACCACAACGCGATGCTGGATCCCGAGTGCGCGGACATCACCGCGCGCATCCTGGAGCTGCTCGGTTACGAAGGCTGGAGCCTGGGCCATCCGCAGGTGAAGGATGCGCTGGATTATGTGAAGTCGCAACAGGAGGCCGACGGTTCGTGGTATGGCCGCTGGGGTGTGAATTACATTTACGGCACCTGGCAGGTGCTGCGCGGAATGCGCGCGCTGAACCTCGACATGAGCGAAGACTGGCTCCAGCGCGGCAAAGCGTGGCTCGAAAGCGTCCAGCGCGACGACGGCGGCTGGGGCGAACGCTGCAACACCTACGACGATCCGGTCTTCAAGGGACAAGGCCCGAGCACCGCGTCGCAAACCGCCTGGGCCGTCATGGGCTTGTGCGCCTTCGACAACCCGGAAAATCCCGCCCTGAAACGCGGCATCGAGTATCTTTGCCGCACGCAAAACGCCGATGGTTCGTGGACGGAAAACGAGACGACCGGCACGGGTTTTCCGAAAGTGTTTTACTTGAAATACGACATGTATCGCAACGCCTGGCCGCTGCTGGCGCTGGCCACTTACAAACAAATCTGCGAACGCGCGGCGGCAAAACGGAACGGAGCTGCCAATGCTTGAACGCACTGTCACCATCGTTTCGCAGGAGCGCGACGCGGATTCCTATTTCCGCCTCGTGCTCAAGGCGCCGGACATCGCGCCGCTCATTCAGCCGGGACAATTCGCGCACGTCCGCATTTTGCCGCTGAAGGACGCGCTGCTGCGCCGGCCGTTCAGCATCTTTCAGGTCACGGGCGATACATTTTCCATTCTCTACAAAACCGTCGGTAAGGGCACCGAAGTGCTTTCGCGGATGCGGGCCGGCGAGGAATTAAGTGTCATCGCGCCCCTCGGCCACGGATTCACCGTGTCGAAAGCGGGCGGAGAAATTCCGTTGCTCGTCGCCGGCGGCTACGGCATGGCGGCGATGTTTCTGCTGGCGCAACGCTCGCCGCAAAAGGGCATCGTCTTCGTCGGCGGCCGCCGCCGCGTGGACATTTTGTGCGAAAAAGAATTTGCCGCCATCGGCTGGGAAGTGCGCGTGGCGACCGAGGACGGCAGCCACGGCGAAAAAGGTTTGGTCACGCAACCGCTGCTGGCGGAAATTCAAAATTCAAAATTCAAAATTCAAAATTACAAGCTGTTCGCCTGCGGCCCGACGCCGATGCTCAAGGCGGTCGGCAAAATTGCGGAGGATTTTAATCTGCCTGCCGAGCTTTCGATGGACGAGCACATGTGCTGCGGCACCGGCGTCTGCCTGACGTGCGTCATCAAGGTGAAATCCGGCGACGGTTGGGAATACCAGCGCACCTGCACCGAAGGCCCGGTGTTTGATGCGCGCCAGATTGTCTGGGCGGTTTCGTAGGGGCACCCCGGCAGTGCGCCGCCGCTGGGTCAAACTTTCGGCGGTTCCTCACCGCGCTCGGCGAACCACTGGCGCAGAAAAACCAGATCACCGGCGTCTTTCTCGCGATGCGTCACGGCCTTCATCTGCCAGAGCAAGCGCGGCGACGCGAAGGGAATCGGCACGCCGTCCACCTCGCGCACCACAACATCCTTCGCTGCCTCCGCGTAATCAATCCCGCCCGCCGAACGCATCAAGTCCACGAGAATCTCGTCGCCCACGCGGATAACGTTGTATTGCTGAAGTTCGCCCGGCAGAAGTTCGCGCACGGCGTTGTCGGGCATCCATGCGTCCGCCTCCTCGTGGGTTTTGAAACGATAAACACCCTTGGGCCACCAGCGATGCTTGAAAGCCTTGTGCAACTGGGCCGCCGTGGCCTACAATTGCATTCCCGCCTGCAGCGCGTCCGGCGTGCCGGTGCTCCGGACGACAAAACGGTCAATCTTTTCCTCGACATTGATGAACGGTGGTTTCACGGCGCTGCCAGCATAAGCCGCCACGCGGCCGGCGCAAGTGCCGGCGCGGGGTGACGAGAGCTTCTTCCAATCCGCAGGTTGACGCAGATAAATTTATGGCGCACACTCGCCGCGTTACTAGAACAAAAACTCAAGACGACGGCTAAACTAAACTCTAAAAATAATTTTGCGTAGCTTTTGCTGCGGGTCTCACAGAAAACCGCGAATTTTCAAATGCAAAGAGACCGTGTCAGGCACGCGTCCATCGGGCGCGGCCTGATTGCATTCTCTTCCAAGGCGCTTCGCGGTGCCTCTGTGGGGGGGCGTTGAGTTCAACAAGCGGGTATTTCTGATAACGCAATCTAAATTAAGTGTGAACCAGAAAAGATGAATCTCTTCCTCCGTGCGCGAAAATGAAACACGCCAAAATATTTCAAGCCGTGAACTACTGGCCGACGTATCTGCTTTTGAAGTTTTTTGTGAGGTATGAAATATGCGGCCAAGACAATCTGCGCGGACTTGAAAACGAGGCGATTATCCTGACCTCCAACCATTGTTCGTGGTTTGACGGCCCGATTGCCGCCGCTTCTATGCCGCGCGCTGGTTTTTTCAAAAACAACTTCTTTCCGATCCGGTTTCTCGTGACGGAAAGGTTTTTTCACTGGAAATATCTGGCCATCGCCGCCTTCATTCACCTGAACGGGTCTATCAAAGTCCCCAAAGGGGCGAGAAAGGATGGAATCCTGAAGGAGGCCATCGCCGCCTTGAAAGCCGGTCATAAAATCTGGGTCTATCCCGAAGGCGGTTGGGATGAGAAAAATCAAGGCCGGTTGCGGAAAGGCAGGAAAGGCGTTGCCTTACTGCACCGCGCCACGGGCGCGAAGATTGTGCCAGTCGGGATTAGTGGCAACTACGGCCTGCTCCACCCGCGAACACTTCTGCGGATGAACAAAGTCGTCGTCAACATAGGCAAGCCGATTATCACCCTCGCCGATTCAGGGCATTGCACATTGGAAGATGCAGCTGTGAAGGTTATGAATAAAATACAGGATTTGATTAACCGAGGAGTGGAAAGATCATGAATCCTTTGCTCCACGCCCCAATGGCAGCAAACCGCAACCCGTGGCGATAGCGGAAGGCATCGCCGCAGGAACCGGAGTTTCAGTTTTAACCCTGCCGCACACAACGCAATTTCTTAGTTTGCGGAATCGCGCGGCCATTTTGTTTGCTTTCCGTTGCCGGCAAAATCGCGCACGCTGTCCTCATGTCAGGACTCATCGCCATCGTCGGCCGCCCCAACGTGGGTAAATCCGCGCTCTTCAATCGCATTGTCAAAAAACGCATCGCGATCGTCCACGACCAGCCGGGGGTCACGCGCGACCGCGTGAGCGTGGAGGCCGAATGGAAGGGCCGGCCCTACACGCTTGTGGACACCGGCGGCATCGGTCTGCTGCGCGGCGAGAAATCCGGCGACGTGATCATTCGCGCCGCTGTGGAGCAGGTGGATATCGCCATCGAATCGGCGAACGTGATCCTCCTCGTCGTCAATGTGCAGGAAGGCATCGTGCCGCTGGATCGCGAAGTGGCGCAGCGCCTCCGCAAAAGCGGCAAGCCGGTTTTGGTAGCGGTCAACAAGGTGGACACGCACCGGTTGGAAGCGTCGGCGATGGAATTTGCGCAGCTCGGCTTCGAGAAGATTTTTCCTGTCAGCGCCATCCACGGCGAGGGCATTGAGAATTTGATGAACGCGGCGGCGGCGTTTCTCCCTGCGCCCGTTGCCAGTTCCCAGTTGCCGGTGGAAGGTTCTGTGGAAGTTGCCGGTGAACCTGCCGCCAGTGACTCGCAGCCTGCAATCCCGTTGAAGCTCGCCATCGTCGGCCGGCCCAATGTCGGCAAATCTTCCATCATCAACGCCCTTACCCATTCCACGCGAGTCATCGTCTCGCCCATCGCCGGGACCACGCGCGATTCCGTGGATGTGCCGTTCGAGGTGGAGACCGACGGCGTGCGCTCGAAATATATTTTGATTGATACCGCCGGCATGAGGAAGACCCGGCAGGTGGACGATTCGGTGGAATTTTTCAGCGTCCAGCGCGCAACGGAATCCATCGCCCGCTGCGACATCGCCGTGCTGGTGATTGACGCGGAGGTCGGCGTGACCGAGCAGGACAAGAAAATCGCCGACACCATCGTCGAGCAGCGCCGCGCGTGCATCATCGTCATCAACAAATGGGATTTGTTCGCGGACGAAATCCGCCGGGCGCGGGAAGAGGAAATTCGGTCGCGGGAACAAAAGACCCGCACCGAGGGCACGGCGAAAAAAATGACCACGTTGAGTGAGTTTGGTTCGTGGGTGCAGGACAAACTGTTTTTTCTCGATTACGCGCCGGTGATTTTCACCTCAGCCACGACCGGTTTTCATCTGGACCGTCTGCTCGAAGCCGTGCGCTACGTCGCGGCGCAGTTGCAGCAGAAGATTCCCACGGCGATTTTGAACCGCACCATCCACGACGCCGTTGAGCGCCGCCAGCCGGTCAGCGCCGCCGGCCACCGGCTGAAATTTTATTACGCCACGCAGGTGCGCCAGGCGCCACCGACGTTTTTGCTGTTCGTCAACCGCGACGAATTATTTTCCGACCAATACAAAAAATCTCTCGCCACCGAATTGCGCACGGCATTCGGCTACGAGGGCTGTCCGATTGTGCTGGTGCCGAAGGCGCGGCCGAAAACCGTGATGCCGAAACGGAAATTCCTCCCGGCGGCGGCCGCTAAAAGCAAATTTGGCCAGCGGCCATTTGTTCACTCGCCAAACAAACCGGGCGGGAAACCAGGCGCGAAGCCGTTGGTGCGGCCAACAGGTAAGCCGGGGGGAAAACCATTCGGCCAGCCAACGGGCGGCGCACGGCCGGCTTTTGTTAAAAATCGCGGCGAAAATCGCGGCAAAAAAGCGCATCCCCGCGGCAGTAATCGCGCCAAGGGCCGGCGCGTTTAGTGCGGCAAAGGAAGTCGCACCCCCGCCGTGGTTTTGCGCTTCAGAACCGGTCCGCAAATATCTTCTCGTTGCCAATCGTCCTGCAAAATCTGTCGGCAATTTTTTAGGTTGGCAGCTTGACAGTCAATGCGTCAAAGGTGGAAATTCATTTTATGAGGTTGGTTGTCGTTTCAAACCGGTTGCCGTTCACCGTTTCATTTTTCGACGGAAAACCGCAGTTCAAACCCAGTGCCGGCGGATTGACCACCGGGCTGTGGAGTTATCTGGACCGCAAGCTCCTGGATGGCAGCGAGCGCCCGGAATATCTCTGGATGGGCTGGCCCGGCGCGAGTGTTCCACCGGAGCACGAGGCGTCGGTGCGGACCTATGCCGAGCAGCAGTTCAAATCCAGCCCGGTCTATCTGCCGGAGGAAAGCATGGACCGCTTTTATCTGGGCTTCTGCAACAAGACCCTCTGGCCGCTGTTCCATTATTTCCCGATGCTCACGCATTACGAGGAGGAGAACTGGCAGGAATACCGGAACATCAACCGCATCTTCGCCGAGGCGGTGGTGAACGCGCTGCGGCCCGACGACGTGCTGTGGATTCATGATTACCACCTGATGCTGCTGCCGAAACTGGTGCGGGAAAAATTTCCCGAAATGCCGATCGGCTTTTTCCTGCACATCCCGTTTCCGTCGTGGGAGGTTTTCCGGATGCTACCACGTCCGTGGCGCGAGGAAATCATCGAAGGACTGCTGGGTTCGAGCCTGATTGGTTTTCACACGCACGATTATGCGCGGGATTTTTTGACCTCGGTCCTGCGCACATCCGGTTACGAACATCAGCTCGGCAACCTGACGCTGCGCGACCGCGCGGTGGAGGTGGAGACGTTCCCGATGGGCGTGGAGTTCGACCGGTTTGAAGAGGCCGCCAACTCCAGGGAAACCGAATTGCTCGTGGAAGAACTGCGCGAGAAGTGCGTCGGGCAAAAGGTGATTTTCTCCGTGGACCGGCTGGACTACACGAAAGGCCTCATCAACCGGCTGCGCGGCTACGAAACCTTTCTGAAGCTCAATCCGCAATGGCACGGCAAGGTGGTGTTCATCATCTCCGTCGCGCCGTCGCGCATCGGCGTGGACAGCTATCAAGCGATGAAATCGGAGCTGGAGCAGACGGTCGGGCGCATCGTCGGCGACTACGGCAACGTGCATTGGACGCCGCTGGTGTATCAGTTCCGCAACCTGACGTTCGAGGAAATCGTCCCGCTTTACCGGCTATGCGACGTGGCGCTGATCACGCCGTTGCGCGACGGGATGAATCTCGTGGCCAAGGAATTCATCGCCTCTCGTCCCGACCAGATGGGCGTTCTGATCTTGAGTGAGATGGCCGGTGCGGCGAAGGAAATGGGCGAGGCGCTCATCATCAACCCGTTTCACCGCGAGGATTTTGCGCGGGCACTGGAACAGGCGCTGACCATGCCGGCCGAGGAGCAGATCCGCCGCCACCAGTTGTTGCAGGAACGGCTCCGCCGTTACAACGTCGTCCGCTGGGCGGATGACTTTGTGCAGGCGCTCATGGCCACGCAGAAGATCGAGGCCGCCCGCCGCGCGCGGCTGCTCACCGGCAAGGCTTACTCCGGCATCCTCCAGCACTACCGCTCCGCCACGCGGCGCGCGTTGCTGCTGGATTACGACGGCACGCTGGTGCCGTTTGCGGCGGAGCCGAAGCTTGCCGTGCCGGACGCGGAGCTCATCGAAACGCTAACCGCGCTTGGTTCGGATCCGGCCAATCAAGTCACCATCATCAGCGGGCGTCCGCGCCGCACGCTCGAGGAATGGTTCGGCAAACTGCCGATTTCCTTGATCGCCGAACACGGTGCCTGGCTGCGGGACAGCGGCGAGCAGTGGCACATGTTGAAAACCATGACCGCCGACTGGAAGGAGCGCGTGCGGCCGATCCTGAATCTTTACGTGGACCGCCTGCCCGGCGCGCTGATGGAGGAAAAGGAATTTTCGCTGGCGTGGCACTATCGCCGCGCCGACCCGGAGCAGGCTTCCATGCGTGCGAAGGAATTGCTCGACGATCTCGCGGGCTACACGCGGAACATTGACGTGCAGGTGTTCGAAGGCAACAAGGTCATCGAGATCCGCAACGCCGGCGTCAACAAAGGCTCGGCGGGGATCGAATGGCTCGCCGGACAGGCGCCGGATTTCATCCTCGGCATCGGTGACGATTGGACGGATGAGGATCTCTTCCGCGCCCTGCCGGCGACCGCGCTGTCCGTGCGCGTCGGGGTGGAAAAAACCGCCGCGCGTTATTATCTGGTGAACCCGGCCGCCGTGCGCCGGCTGCTGCGGGAATTCTGCGAGGGCCCGCGCGAGAAAATCAGCACCATCATCAGCGGCAAATAAAACATCATGCCCACGCCCAAATATACCCGCGCCGGCCTCGGCCAGGAGCCATTCTGGTATAAGAGCGGCGTCATCTACGAACTGCACGTCCGCGCGTTCTACGATGCGAACGGCGACGGCACGGGCGATTTTCGCGGGCTGACGGAGAAGCTCGACTACATCAAGGAGCTAGGCATCACAGCCATCTGGCTGCTGCCGTTTTATCCGTCGCCGCTCAAGGACGACGGCTACGACATCGCTGATTACTGCGACGTCCACCCGATGTATGGCACGCTGGGCGACTTCAAGGAATTCCTGAAGGAAGCCCATTTGCGCGGACTGCGCGTCATCACCGAACTCGTGCTGAACCACACGTCTGACCAGCATCCGTGGTTCCAGCGCGCCCGCCGCGCCAAGCCGGGCAGCCGCTGGCGGAATTTTTACGTCTGGAGCGACGACCCCAACAAATACAAGGACGTGCCGATCATCTTCAACGGCGTGGAACCGTCCAACTGGACGCTCGATCCGGTGGCGGAATGTTATTACTGGCATCGGTTTTTTTCGCACCAGCCGGATTTGAATTTTGAAAACCCCGAAGTCCGGGAAGCGATCTTCAAGGTGGTGGATTTCTGGCTCGACCTCGGCGTGGACGGCCTGCGTCTCGACGCGGTGCCCTATCTTTATGAAAGCGACGGCACGACCTGCGAAGGTTTGCCGGAAACCCACGCCTTCCTTAAATCGCTCCGCGCCCATGTGGATTCCAAATACGGCGACCGGATGCTGCTGGCCGAGGCGAACCTGTGGCCGGAGGACGCGGTGAAATATTTCGGCCAGGGCCGCGGCGACGAATGCCACATGGCGTTTCATTTTCCGCTGATGCCGCGATTGTTCATGGCGCTGCGGATGGAGGATCGTTTGCCCATCGTGGAAATTCTGGAGCAGACGCCGGCCATTCCCGAGACGAGCCAGTGGGCGTTGTTCCTGCGCAATCACGACGAGCTGACGCTGGCGACCGTCACCGACGAGGAGCGCGATTATATGTTCAAGATGTATGCGCAGGTGAGCCAGGCGCGGCTGTATCTGGGCATCCGCCGCCGGCTTGCGCCGTTGCTGGGCAATGACCGCAAGCGCATCGAATTGCTCAACGCCCTGCTCTTCTCGCTGCCCGGCACGCCGGTGCTTTACTACGGCGACGAGATCGGTCTGGGCGACAATATCTATCTCGGTGACCGCAATGGCGTGCGCACGCCGATGCAATGGAGTTCGGACAAAAACGCCGGGTTCTCCCGCGCGAATCCGCAGAGCCTTTACCTGCCGATCATTCTCGATCCGGCGTATCATTACGAAGCCTGCAACGTCGAGGAACAGCGGGCCAATCCCCACTCGCTGCTGTGGTGGATGCGCCGAATGTTGTCGCTGCGCAAACGCTGGCGGGCGCTCGGCGAGGGCCGGTGCGAATTCCTCCAGCCGGACAACCACAAGGTGCTGTGCTACATCCTGCGGCACGAACAGGAAACCCTCCTCGTGGTCGCCAATCTCTCGCGCTTCACGCAGCCGGTGTCGCTGGATTTGTCGGCCTTCAAATCCATGATGCCCGTGGAGCTGTTTGGCCGGACGAAATTCCCGGTCATCACCGACGCGCCGTATTTTCTGACGCTGGGGCCGCACAACTTTTTCTGGTTTTCCATTGAATCGAAAACCTCGGGCAAAACTCTGGCGTGTGACACCGACGCGACCGGTCAATTGCCGGCGTTGGCCGTGGCCGGGAACTGGCAGGAAATTTTCTCGGACGCCGCCAAATCCCGGCTCGAAGCAATCCTGCCGGGCTATTTGAGAAACCAGCCGTGGTTCGCCCACCCGGCGAAAACCGTCAAGCTCGTCACGGTCAGGGAACATTTCGCCGTGCCGCTCGGCGGGAGCGATGGCAACCCGGCTACGGCGGCGCTCGCGTTTCTCCACGTCGAATATGTGGAGTCGAACCCCGAGCTGGTGGTGTTGCCGCTGGCTTTGGCTGCGGGTGACGTGGCGGGCGGCATCGCCAAAATAACTTTACCCGATGGCCGGCAACTCGGCGTTCTCACGGACGCCTTTGCCCTGCCGGCGTTTGCCCAGGCGCTGCTGGAACTGATCCGCAACCGCGAACGCGTGCGGAGCGAAACCGGTGAAATCGAGGCGACGCGCACTGCGGCGTTGCGGCAGATTCTCAATGGCAAAACCTTGCCGCCACCGGCCGTTCACAACACGCCGGACGGCAACGTCACCGTGGTCTATGGCGACCGGGTGGTGCTGAAAGTATTCCGCCGGCTCCAGGCGGGCACGAATCCCGAGCTGGAAATCGGCCGCCGCCTGACCGAACTGGAATTTCCCCACAGCCCGCCGTTGCTGGGCGCGCTGGAATACACAGACGCAAGCGAGGTGCCGACCACGCTGGCCGTGGCCAAGGCCTTTGTGCCGCACGCCCAGAACGCCTGGAAATTCACGCTGGACGCCATCAGCCGCTACTATGAACGGGTGTTCACTGCCATCGCGCAAGGCCACTCGCCGGAAGCGCCGCCCGCGCTCGGCCCGCTGAAACAGATGCCGTTGTATAGTGCTCCCACGGAAGTCGTGGAACATGTCGGCACGTATCTCGAATACGCCCGGCAGTTGGGAACTCGGTCGGCGGAACTGCACCTCGCGCTCGCAGCGGACGACGCCGGCGCCGAATTTTCCCTGCAGCCGATGAGTCCGCAATACCTGCGCAGCGTGTTTCAGACGATGCGTTCACAGGCGCTGCAGAACCTGCGGCAACTGCGGAAACGGCTCAAGACCTTGCCGCCAGATCTGGCTCCGGTCGCCCAACGCGTGAGCGAACTGGAACCGGTCATTCTCCAGCATTACCGGCAACTGGTGGACCAGCGCTTTGCGGCGGGCCGCAGCCGCATCCACGGCGATTTTCATCTGGGCCAGGTGCTGTGGACGGGACGCGACTTTATCTTCCTGGATTTTGAAGGCGACGCGCACAAGCCGATCAGCGAGCGACGCATCAAACGATCGCCCTTGCGAGACGTGGCGCGGATGGTGCGTTCGTTCCACCACGCGGCGTATGCGGGCTTTCATCAGCAGGTCGAGTTGGGCGTCATCGCCAGGGAAAATCTGCCGAAGTTTGAACCGTGGGTCCGCCACTGGAACCGCGCCGTGAGCCGCGCGTATCTGCAGGCGTATTGTGAAAAGCTTCACGGCTCGGGCATCCTGCCGGCGGAGGAGGATAAACTCCGCATGTTGCTGCTGGCCTACCTGCTCAACCAGGTAATGTTCGAACTGGGCGACGAATTGCAGCGACAGTCCGACAACGTCCGCGCCCCGTTGCAGGCGATCCTCGCCCTGACGGATGAACCGATGCCGGTGCATGTCCCGGCCGGCTCTGAAACCAAAGCGACGAACTAAAACCCGATGACGATGAACTCAAGCCTCACTGGAAAAGATTATCTGGACGGATTTTCCAATGCGCTGACGACGCTGTTGGGCGGCTGGATGAAACAATTATTCGGTCCAGTGACCCAGCCAATCCGTCTGGACGACGTCGTCATCGTCGAGGGCGAATGGGGGCGCGTGTGCAACCGCCCAAGGACTGGGCGCGCTGGAGTTGCCGGAGCATGGCTCGCCACAGCGGCTTGTCGCTGTTCAGCGGTGCAGCGGTTGACTAGAGCCGGACTTTATTCCCCGATGGTGAACAAGCGCATCTTTTTTCAATCGGAGCGCCGCGATTCCCTTGATTTCATTTGTGAATATCGTTTGCGTAACTTTTTCGCAAAATTTTCTTGAAAGATACAACCGGTGGTAGCATGATGGCATCCGTTCCCCAATTAGTTGGGGATACGCAATTTTGAAGAAAACCCTGTTTTTTTAGCGAAATTGGCAGTTTTTGTGTCCCGGTTGGTTTCTGTCTCGCTTGAAACTTTCCGGATAAGTTCTAAAAAATTAACCCGGAAATTAACATGATCGATGCCCGTGAGGATGTCTCGGTGCCGGCCGCCAAAGCCGTCAGCCGTAAAACCAACAAAGTTTCTGCCACCCGTTCGATGAAACCCGCCAAATCCGTGTCCCAGAAGTCGCTGCGCATTGAGCGCGTGTTCAGCGACGCCCAGGTGAAACCTTTCGACCAGATCGAATGGGATAAGCGCACCGCCGAAATCACCGATGACGCCGGCAAGGTGATTTTCAAACAGGAAAACGTCGAGGTGCCAAAGTCGTGGTCGGTGCTCGCCACCAAGGTCGTCGTCTCGAAATATTTTTATGGCGAACAACACACCTCTGAGCGCGAAACTTCTGTGCGCCAGCTCATCCACCGCATTACGCGCACCATTGCCGACTGGGGGATCGCTGACGGTTATTTCTCCAAGGCGGACGGCGAGGTGTTTTACGAAGAATTGACCTGGCTGTGCCTGAACCAATACGGCGCGTTCAATTCGCCGGTCTGGTTCAACGTCGGCCTCTACCACGAATACGGCATTGGCAAAAATTCGAGCAGGGGCAACTGGTATTTCAACCGCAAGACCAAGGAGGCCGAGCGCGCCAAGACGCAATACGAATATCCGCAGGGCAGCGCCTGCTTCATCCAGTCCGTCGAGGACAACATGGAATCCATCATGCACCTCGCCTACAGCGAAGCGATGCTCTTCAAGTATGGTTCCGGCACCGGCACCGATCTCACGCCGATTCGCTCCAGCCGCGAAAAACTTTCCGGCGGCGGTCGCCCGAGCGGTCCGATGAGCTTCCTGAAAGTTTACGACCAGGTCGCGAACGTCGTTAAGTCCGGCGGGAAAACCCGGCGCGCGGCGAAGATGAACACATTGCGCGACTGGCATGGTGACATCGAGGAATTTATTGACGCCAAGCAGAAGGAAGAAAAGAAGGCCTGGGCGCTCATCGAGCAGGGCTACGATGGTTCCTACAATGGTGATGCCTACGGCAGCGTCATGTATCAGAACGAAAATCTGTCCGTCCGCGCCAGCGACGAATTCTTTGCCGCCGCGCTCGCCGGCAAGGAATGGTGGACGCGCGCCAGCAAAGACGGCAAGCCGCTCCAGAAGAAGGACGCCAGCAAGCTGCTCGACAAGATCGCCGAAGGCACCTGGATTTGCGGTGATCCCGGCATCCAATACGACGGTGCCATCCAGAAATGGCACACCTGCAAGGGCACCGAGCCGATTCACTCCACGAATCCGTGCAGCGAATACGTTTTCCTCAACAACACCGCGTGCAATCTCGCGTCGCTCAACCTGATGAAGTTCAAGCGCGACGACAACCAGTTTGACGTGGAACGCTTCAAGGCCGCGTGCCGCATCTTCATCACCGCGCAGGAAATTCTCGTGGACAACGCGAGCTATCCGACGAAGGACATCGCAGAGAACTCCCACATTTTCCGCACGCTTGGTCTCGGCTTTGCGAACCTTGGTTCGCTCTGCATGAGCTACGGTTTGCCGTATGATTCCGACGAAGGCCGCGCGCTGGCCGGGGCTATCACCGCCATCATGACCGGCGAAGCCTATGAGCAAAGCGCGGAAATCGCCGCGAAGATGGGCGCTTTCGCCGGCTACCGCGATGCCCGTTGTTCTGGCGTGGCGAAAACCGTCGGGAAAGACAACGTCGAATCCATGCTCGGCGTCATCAAATTGCACCGCGAAGCCGTGGAACACATCCAGCCCAGCGCGGAATTCAATTATCTCAAGACCGAAGCCCGCAAGACGTGGGACCGCGCGCTCGCCAAAGGTAAACAACATGGCTATCGCAATGCCCAAGTCACCGTGCTCGCGCCGACCGGCACCATCGCCTTCCTCATGGACTGCGACACCACCGGCGTGGAACCCGACATCGCGCTGGTGAAGTATAAATTGCTCGCCGGCGGCGGCATGTTGAAGATTGTCAACCGCGGTGTGCCGGATGCCTTGCATCGGCTCGGCTACAGCGAAGCGGACGTCACCCAGATCATCGCGCACATCGAGAAACACGACACCATTGAAGACGTCGAAGCAAATGGCGCGACCGTGGCCTCCGGCCTCAAGCCGGAACATCTGCCCATCTTCGACTGCGCGTTCAAGCCCGCCAAGGGCAAGCGCAGCATTGGCTACCTGGCGCATCTCAAGATGATGGGCGCCGCGCAGCCATTCATCAGCGGCGCGATTTCCAAGACCGTCAATATGCCCGGCGAATGCACCGTGGCCGACATCCGCGACACCTACGTGCAGGCGTGGAAGATGGGCTTGAAATGCGTGGCCATCTATCGCGACGGCTCCAAACGCTCCCAGCCGTTGAACACCAAGAAGACCAACGAAGGCGGGGCCAGGACCGAAAATGAAAATGTGCTCGTCTCCGAAATGTCGGCGCGCATCAAGGAGCTGGAAGCGCTTACCGCGCATCTGACGAACGAGGCCGGCAAGCCGCTGCGCCGCAAACTGCTGGAGACGCGCAAAGCGGTCACGCACAAGTTCAACATTGCCGACCACGAAGGTTATCTTACCGTCGGCCTTTTTGAGGACAACACGCCCGGCGAACTTTTCATCACGATGGCCAAGGAAGGCTCCACTATCGGCGGCCTGATGGACAGCATCGGCACGCTCACCAGCATGGCGCTGCAATACGGCGTGCCTCTGGAAGCGCTCGTCAAGAAGTTCGCGCACCAGCGCTTCGAGCCGAGTGGTTTCACCAAGAACCCGGAAATCCGCAACGCCTCGTCCATCACCGATTACGTCTTCCGGTGGATGGCGTTCCAGTTTGTCGCCGGCTATCGCGACAGCATCACCGCCGCGCGCACCCAGCCGGAGTTGGTGATGCCGGGGTTGGCCGAGGAAATCAAAAAAAAAGTGAACCGCCCCGTGCCGGAACTGTTGGCGGTCAATGAAGACACCGAAGTCATCGAGCTGAAAAACCAGCCGGCCGCCGTGCGCCGCGCGTCCACCTTGACGCAGATGATCACCAACCAGCAGGACGCGCCGAGCTGCCCGAACTGCGGACAGATTACCGTGCGCAACGGCGCCTGCTACAAGTGCCTGAACTGCGGCGAAAGCCTCGGTTGCTCGTAAGTAATTCGCCGGACCGAAACGCATTGAAGCGTTGAAGCGCCTGCCGCTTCAACGCTTCGTTGTTTTGACCCTTCTAGTTTATTTGGCCGGTGCCTTGGCGGCGGTGCCCTGGGTTTTCCGCGTGAGCCCGCTCGCGCGGTTGCTCTTGCGCACATAACCCATGCGCTCATACAACGCGCTGTCGTCGCCATAATTCGCGTCGGCGACCACCGCCTTGACCACCTTGTCATTCGTGGCGCTCGTCGTCACGTCCACCTGACCGCGCAGGTCTTTTTGCGCCGCCAGGTCGGTTTCCAGCTTCACGATCTGCGCCCGCGCGTCAAACGACGGCTGCACGGCGGCGATGTATTGCTGGAGCGTCATTCCGGCGAACGTCGCCGCCGGGGCCAGTTCCGACCAGCCATCAATGATCGCCTGCGTGTCATCGGCAATTGCTTTTGGTGCTGTTGCCATATTTTTCGTCACCACCTTCCAGTTGCCCGGCATTGCGGGCAGCGTTTACATCTCTTCAACCGGAGACGATCATGCCGGATGCCGGTCAAAAAATACTTGACCTCCATTGCCAAATGCTTGACCAAAATTGCCCGCCACTCGATCCAGGAATTACCCTGCCGCCTTGATGGATTGCCCTCCAGCCTTCCAGATTCACGATTCCTTGGCCGCGTAGCGCGATACGGCGGTGGAGAATGACAATCCCACGGTGCAGAACCACGATTCTGCCCTGCGGAATGACAATTTTGCGGTCAAGAATCGCGTTTCCAGCCATATCTTTTGGCTGATTTCGGCCTGGATTAACGTTCCAATAGGCTTGTTTTTAATAATTTAGGCTAGAAACGTGAAATGTAACACGGAATGGCCAAATTTTGCTTGAAACCGGCTCTGGGTTGTGTTTTTACTGCGTCAGTTTCGCCGAAGAGAGGCAGGCAAGTTCGGATAACCATTTGCTTTGTAGAAAACTTGAATTTGCACGCCTCGTTGACCGCGTGCGCCCCCTCATCCCGGCCTTCTCCCCCAATGGGGGAGAAGGTGGCCGGTTGGAGGGGGATGGCGTCCCGCTGGCAATGAACGCGGACATCATTTCAACAGAGCAATAACCATTCAAATCAAGGAACCCAAGGAACCATTCAAATCCCATGAAAACCGTTCATTATTCCACCCGCATCCTCGGCGCGCTGGCCTTGCTCGCGCTGGCAACCTTCAACCCTCAACTCGCCACCGCCTACGGCCAAGGCACGACGGCGTTCACCTATCAAGGGCGGCTGAACAGCGGCACGAATGCCGCCAACGGCAGCTACGACCTGACGTTTGCCGTCTTTGACGCCAACGTGGCCGGCAACCAGATTGCCGGGCCGATCACCAATAGCGCCGTGGCCGTGACCAACGGTTTGTTCACCGTGACGCTGGATTTTGGCGCGGGCGTGTTCACCGGCACGAATTACTGGGTGGAGATGACCGTGAGTCCCGCCGGGGCCAACACGTTTGCCAGGCTGGTGCCGCGCCAGCAATTGACGCCCGCGCCCTATGCGCTCTCGCTGGTCTCGCCGCAGGCCACGGCGCTGAATCCGCCCGGTGCGGTCATTGCCTACATGGGCACGAACGCCCCGAACGGCTGGTTACTGTGTGATGGTTCGGCCATCAGCCGGACTCAATACGCCGCGCTGTTTGCTGTAATAGGCACGTCTTCGGGATACGGCGACACCACCACGACTTTTAATCTGCCAGATCTGCGCGGTGTGTTCCTGCGCGGTGTGAATGGAACACGCAGCGATGGCAATGGCGACCCCGATGCGGCTAACCGGCCAGGTCCTGCCAATGGTGCAAATGGTGGCAATGCCGTAGGTAGTTATCAGCAGGATATGTTCAAGACACATCAACACAGTTCATATAACGAAGGTGGGGTTCAACAAGTCGAGTCCTTTGGCCCTACAGCCAGCGGATGTGATACGGTCGCTTTCGGCTCCCAGCCAAATTTACAAAATGACCCCGGAACGGGTTTCGCCGGTGGCAATGAAACCCGCCCCAAGAATGTGTATGTGAATTACATCATCAAGTATTGAAGGTCTGGTTTCCCAAGGCGAACCATGAAGTGGTGATCAAGCAAACTTGATATGAAAAGTTTATCCAGCCTTTCAACGCCTGATTCCCAGCCCGTCCGGGCTGGCAGGGTAGGGCGGGCAGTCCTCTGCCCGCCGCTGTTGCCAAGCGACGGCAAATTGGTTCACCCCGACGGCGCGCACGGAGTGACGCGCCCTACCGCGCCCATTCATCCGAGAACTATCGTCCGCACTGGCCAAAACGAATATACCGCCCCGACGGGGCGGGATTTATTTGTGGGTGGGGAATCTACAAATGTGCCGCGCCTACGGCGCTGGGTGCAGGTTGCTCGTAGCGGCAACTCGGCAGAGCGCCGCCAACTTCAATTTAATCCATTATCCGGCTTTCTCCCGAAAGCCGCTACGCTCTGTTGGCTGTTTTTTTTCTGCATTCTGCATTCCGCCTTCTGCCTTCGGGCAACCGGGCAAACCTATTCCGTGGATTGGTTCAAAGTGGCGGGCGGCGGTGGCACGAGCACCGGCGGGGTTTACACCGTCACCGGCACCTTCGGCCAGCAAGACGCCGGCGGGTCAATCAGCGGCGGCGGTTACACGGTCACGTTTGGCTTTTGGAGTCTGCTGGGACAAGGCGCACCCGCCCTGATTCCGACCGTGCCGATCATCACCAGCCAGCCGCAAAGCCTGTTCGTTACCAATGGCGCTCCGGCTGCCTTGAACGTGACCGTTTCCGGCACCCCGCCGCTGTTTTATCAATGGCAGAAGAACGGAGTCAATTTGTATGACGGCGGAAACATTTCCGGTTCCACCAACGCCAATCTGCTTTTGAGCACCACCACGACCAATGATGGCGGCAGTTACAGCGTCGTCATCCAAAACGCCTACGGCAACGTGACCAACAGCAGCGTGGCCAAGCTGACGCTGGTTTTGCGGCAGCAAGGCGGATACAATGGAAATGTCGTTTATCTTCGATCTACAATAGGTGAACCTTGGAACTCGACAGACAACGATCAGATTTTGACTGAGGTTTTTGGTGTTTGGCTGGATTGGCGCTATGAGACCGTAAATGTTTCAAGTTTATTGTCGTCCAGCAACGCCTTCATTTTCATTGAAGGTAGCGACGACAACGCCCTCGCAATGGGCGCTTTTCTGACCAACAACCTTACCGCCATTCAGAACTGGGTAACTGCCGGCGGCAGTCTTTTTATCAATGCCGCGCCCAATCAAGGAGGCAGCCAGTATCTTGGCTTTGGAGTGAACCTGACCTATCCAGACTTTTGTCGTAGTGTCCAATCAGCCTACCAAACGCATCCCATATTTAAAGAGCCGTATTTGCCAGTTGGCACGGCTTTCAGCGGCGATTATTTCAGCCATGCTTCAGTTTTGGGTGCGGGACTGACAGTTTTATTGACCAATGACACATCTGGCAATTTTGTGCTGGCGGAGAAAAACTATGGGGCGGGCCATGTGATTTTTGGCGGGATGACTCTGCCTCACTATCACTCGCCCCAGCCACAAGGTTCAAATCTGTTGGCAAATATTTTCTCCTATGCGGCCAACCTTGCCGTCAATCGCACGGGTAACATCTCATTTCCGCCAAAATTCCAGACAATGTTTGCGACTGGCGGCACTTTGCAATTCAGTTGGAACGCGGTGATCACCTATCCCGCCGTCGGGTATCAGGTGCAATACACCACCAATCTGGTTTCCGGCCCGTGGGTGAATCTGGGCGGTGTCCAAACCACAACCAGTTTCACCACCGGCACCGGCACTGACGCGCAGCGCTTTTACCGCGTCCAACTGGTGCAGTAGCGCATTTTGGACTGCGGTGGCAAGCGCCGCGCGACACTGCTTTTCGGACGCGCGGAAATTTTTCGCATCCGTTTATTTCTCGTCCGCCCGAAAGCGCCGTCGCCGCTACCGCTCTGCCGGCGCAGTCCAGAACCATCACCAGTCGGCAGACGCATCGAAATCGTCCGGCACTTTCACCTGATCGGTTTTGAAACGGTAAATGGTTTTGATCTGCGCGGGCGTGGCGGTGCGCTCAAACCAGCGGGCGGAACACCACGGGTATCCGGAAGGCGGCAACAACCTGTCCATCACCAAGGGCATTGTCTCGCGCGTGGAATTTGCGCCCTATAACTTTCCGGTGTTCGGCCTGCGCATCCAGGTGGATGCGGCCAACCGATCACGATCCAGGCTGAAAGTGAAAATCGTTGCTCAACTCCGATGGCCGGTTTCGGTGTCCGCGCGGCAGCCATAAACTCTTCTCGAAATCAATCCGGCCTTTGCCCACACTGGCCTGGTGTCAACGCCCGCGGCCAAGCCCGAGACCCTGAACGCACGCAAGCTCGTGCTCTGGCTGCTTATTTTTATCGTCGGCGTCACCGGCGGCATTGTCGGCCTCGCGTTGAGGACGAAACCCGCGGCGTCCGCCGGACCGCCGGCCGTTTATGCGGCCTACGGCGGCTCGGCCAGTTGCCGGGATTGTCACGCGGAGGAATTCAACGCCTGGAAAAATTCCAACCATGGACTCGCGGAGCGGGAACCGGCGGCGGCCACCGAGGATGCCGCCTTCATTCCCGCACGCACGGTGACGTTCGGGACGCAGACGACGACCGTCCGAACCAACCACGGGCATTATGAATTGATCAGCGCCGGACTTTCCGGCCGCAACGAGACTTTTGCCGTCGGGCGCATTCTCGGCCATTACCCGCTGCGGCAGATGCTCGTTCCACTTTCCGGCGGCCGCATCCAGTCCACGGAAATTGCCTGGGACCCGCGTTCCAACCAGTGGTTCAATGTCTATGGCAACGAGGATCGCCAGCCCGGCGAATGGGGCCACTGGCTGGGGCGCGGCATGAACTGGAATTCCATGTGCGCCATCTGCCACAACACCCGGCTGCAAAAAAACTACGACGCCGCCAGCGACACCTATCACACGGCGTGGGTGGAGCATGGCGTCGGCTGCGAAGCCTGCCACGGCCCGATGCGGGATCACAATGACTGGCAGCACGCCCACCAAAACCAGAAGCTAAAGGACCCGACCATTCGCAAGCTGACGCGCGACCAGACGCTGGAGACGTGCGCGGGTTGCCATTCGCGCCGCGCCGAAATCACCGGCGATGCGAAGCCGGGCGACAGTTATTGGGATAATTATCTGCTCACCATCGTGGACGGCTCGGAATTGTTTTATCCCGACGGGCAGATTCACGACGAGGATTACGAGTTCACCGCCTTTCTCGGCAGCGCGATGCACAACCAGGGCGTGCGTTGCATGGACTGCCACGATGTCCACACGATGAAGACCAAGCTGCCGGGAAATTTTCTGTGCCTCGCGTGTCACGCCGTGGGCATGACCAACGCGCCAAACATTGATCCGGTGCGCCACAGTCATCATCCGGTTTACGGCTACGACACCAATGGTGTGCTGGTCAACGCCAGTCTTGTCCACTACCGACCGTCCACGAACGAGGCCGGCGGCGAATGTGTGAACTGCCACATGCCGCAGACCGTTTATATGCAGCGCCACTGGCGTCACGATCACGGCTTCACGATTCCCGATCCGCTGCTGACCAAGGAATTCGCCATCCCCAACGCCTGCGAACGCTGCCACGCCGACAAGGGCACGGACTGGAATCTGAAATACGTCGAGCAATGGTATGGCACCAACATGAACCGGCCCTGCCGGCAGCGGGCGGAAATCGTCGCGCGGGCGCGGCGCGGCGATGATGCGGCCGTGGCACCGCTGCTCGGCCTGCTGGCGACGAATGACATTCCCTATTGGCGGGCGGTCGCCGCCGGTATGCTGCAACGGTGGGACGCCGACCCAAAAGTTTCCGGCGCGCTCCTTGCTCGGTTGCAAGACACCAACGCCCTGGTCCGGCAGATGGCGGTGCAGGCGCTCGGGCCGCTGGCCGAAGCGGGCCAGGCCGAGATTGTCGCCGCGCTCCAACCGGAATTGAAAGACCCGTCGCGCAATGTCCGGATTGAAACGGCCCGCCATCTGGCCGCCGCACTCGATACCAATTCGCCGGCGGGCCGCGAGTATCTCCGCTTTCTCGATCACGCCAGCGACCAGCCGCTCGGCCAGTTGCAGACCGGCGTCTTTGAGATGCTGCGCGGCGATCCGACCAATGCGCTGGCGCATTTTCAAACGGCCGTGAAATGGGACCCGTATTCCGCCGGCATCCGCCATGAGCTGGCGATTCTGTATAGCCAGTTGGGGCGCACCGCCGAGGCGGTAACGCAATTGGAAGCGGCGGTCAGACTGGCACCCAACGACGCGGATTTTCATTACACGCTCGCGCTGGCGCTGAACGAGGCGGGCGAATCCGCCCGGGTGCTGCCGGAACTGGAACTGGCCGTGAAGTGCGATCCGCAGTTTGCCCGCGCCTGGTATAATCTCGGACTGGCGCGCAGCGCGCAGGGCGATGACGCCGGCGCTTTGCCGGCGCTGGAGCGCGCGGAATCCGCCGACCCAACCGACCCGCGTGCGCCCTACGCCCGCGCCACCGTGCTGGCGCGGCTGGGCCGGCTGGCTGAGGCCCGCACCGCCGCCCGGCACGCGCTCGAACTGGATCCTCATTCCGCCGCCAGCGCAAACCTGCTCCGCCAGCTTGGCGGCCAATGATCCCGGCAATTTACAAACTCACTTGCCGGGAACAATTTCCGCCGTCTCCAGCCTGACCGGGCCGAGCAGGCCGGACGCCAGCAGCGCATCATCTTTATGCCAATGATGTCAGGTCGTGAACGTCAGCCGGCTGGTGGGGCTGGGCTGGCCGGCCAGCAGCCAGGCCGGCCACGCCTTGAGTTCATCGCCGTTCCACTCGGAGTCCGGCGGCAACTGCTCGTCGCCGATCAGCCGGTTCGGCCAGAGGTTTGTGACTTTGACCACCAGTTTGTTCATGCCCGGTTTCGCGGCGGCGGTGAGGTTGGCGCGGAACGGCGGCTTCCACAAAATGTCGAGGTTCTGGCCATTCAGAAAAACTTCGGCGAAATTTTTAACCGCGCCGAGGTCCAGCCAGAGTTCGCGGCCGGCGCGCCACCGTGCGGCGGGAATTTCAATTTCCTTTTCGTAGCTCGCCGTGCCGGAGAAATACTTCACGCCGGCGTTCGTGTGCTCTGGCCACGAAATCAATTTCTCCAGCGTGACGGACGGCGGCGCGCCCCAATCGGGCGGAAAGCTCAAGTTCCAGCCGCCGGAAAGTTCCTGCGGCGCGGGCAGATTCGCGGCGGCGGCATGGAAAGTTTTTCCGCTGGCCAGGGTCAGCACGGCGGTGCCATCACGCCATGCCTTTACGACCGGTTTTCCGTCGTTGGCAATGCGCATCGTCTCCCAGTCAGGCGGCTGGTGGCTGCCGGCGGCGGCGAGTGCGGGGGCCAGCGAGGCGGTCCCGGTCAAGGCATACCCTTTTGGCGGCGCTTGATCGAGCTGCGCCAGCAATCGTTCGCGGGTGGTTTCAGCATAGGTGGGGACGCGCCCCGGACGGAAATCATCCGCCAGACCAGCAGGTGCCGCAATTTTTCGCGACGCAACAGTTTCTGGCCGGGCGGGGCCTCCGGGTGCCGCAGCAGGTTTCACTGGTTTGCACGGATCCGAATCCGGCCTTTCACTGGTGCGTGCCGTCCGTCGCGCACATCCGCTGGGATTCCCGCCCGGTCATCCGGCGTGTGCTGCGCTGGGTGGCGGGGGTGGCGCGTGGCCAGCGCAACGTGAGACAAACCCTCGTTCCGGCGGAGTTTGTCACCGGCGCACCATCGGCCCCGCGGCGGCGGAGTGAAATTAAAATCCGCAGTGTCCGCCGCCGTTTTTTGAGGCGTTTTCAAATCCGGTCTCCGTCTGGGCAACACTGACCCGGTCGAGAAAACCAGTTTGCGACGCGCCGTCAAAAGCGGTGCTGAAGCACGAACAGTCCTGATGCTGCCCGAGTTTCGATGCCGCCTCGCCAACGCGGATGGCTGGACTCCAGGCGATTGATCGCCGCTTTTTCCCGCGCGCAACCGGGAAGGACGGGCAAATACGGCGGTCGGATTTATTTTGTTTGGGCGACTTTGGCGACGGCGTCGGCAATTTCCACACAGACGACCGAGGCGATTTTGTCCGGCGCCTCGGCGGGCAGATTCAGCGTCACGCCGGTTTGGGTCTGGTCAAACGTCAAATCTTTGTGGTCGGCGAGCAGATACGCCTGGGTGACCTTGCTTTGCAGGCCGGGCAAAGTAAATTTACCGTTCGCTGGCCAGTTGAAAATCATCGCGTAGAGTTTTCCCGGCTTGGTCGTGCAGCGCCAGTCATTGACCGAGGACACGGTGGTGTCGCCGCCGTAACCCGTCTTGCCCTTGACCGGCCGGCCCAGTTCGCCGCCAAAGGGCGTGGCGGTAGTGCCATAGATGGCCTCGCCATTGACCTTCATCCACTGGCCCACGGCCTCCAGCCGGTCCACTTCCGGCTGAGGAATGACGCCCGTGCTGTCCGGACCGACATTCAGCAGATAATTCCCGCCCTTGCTGGCGATATCGCAAAGATTGCGAATGAGTTTTTCGGTGGATTTCCAGTGGGTGTCATCGCGCTTGTAGCCCCAGGTGTCGTTGATGGTCATGCAGGTTTCCCAGTCGCGCCCCGGAAATCCCTGCGCCGGGATGCGCTGTTCCGGCGTCTCGGTGTCGCCCTTGAAGCCGCCGCCGAGGCGGTTGTTCATGATGATGTCTGGGCGGAGTTTTTCGACGGTGTCATAAATTTTCCTGGCGCGTTCGGGATTCATGTCCATGGGCGTGTCCCACCAGAGCACGGCCGGAAATTCACCGTAGTTGGAGAGAATTTCCTTCACCTGCGGAACGGCGATCTTGTCAATGTAATCATCCATGTCGTGCTGCTGCGCCGGGTCCCATTTGCCGCCGATGGCGGCCCCGCCGTTGTTCCAGTCCTGCGCCTGCGAATAATAAAAGCCCAGCTTAATGCCATATTTGCGGCACGCGGCGGCGAGTTCCTGGAGCGGA
This sequence comes from bacterium, assembly GCA_021780905.1. Lineage (GTDB taxonomy): Bacteria > Verrucomicrobiota > Verrucomicrobiia > Limisphaerales > UBA11358 > UBA11358. The sequence goes on along the minus strand of JAJXXW010000077.1, from coordinate 1,117 downwards.
TCGTGATGCCACGGGGTTGCGTCGTAGATGTTCCATTTGCTGGCTTTGGACGGAAACATCGCAAAGCCGTCGTGATGTTTCGAGGTGATGACGATGTATTTCATGCCGGCGTCGCGGGCGGTTTTCACCCAAGCGTCGGCTTCGAAATTCGTCGGGTCAAACTGCTGGGCGAACTGCTGGTATTCCGCCATCGGAATTTTGGCCCGGTTCATGATCCACTCGCCGATGCCGCCAACCGGTTTGTCGTGGTAAAAACCGGCGGGCACGGAATACACGCCCCAGTGGATGAACATCCCGAACTTGGCCTCGCGCCACCACGCCATGCGGGCGTCGCGCTGCTCCTTGGTTTCGACCTTGTCGGCCCGGTTGGTTTGCGCCGGGACGGAAGGCACGAGGGCCGCCAGCGCCAGCAGGTTGGCGAGGATGAGGTGCTTGGTCTTCATAAGGATAAATCGGTTGTGCATCATATTTGTATCCGGCAGCGCGCCGAACCCGCAATGAATTTTTTGCGTTGGAATCTAATCAAGGTGAACCGGCGAGCTGGAATTTTAGTCCGCCGTCCGGAACAAGGCAAACGCAAAAAATTCTGTCTGGGAGCAAAAAGTGGGCGGACTAACCCGGATATTTCATAGAAGTATTTGATTTTGGGAAAAGGCGGTGCGGCTGCGGTCTCCGACGGCTGGTTGGGGGAAAATGGGCAACCTAATGACCGTTGTGACGCCGGAAGGCTCACCGCCGACCGTTTTTGGCGACACCTCCGGCAGGGGGACTTTGCTTTCCAAAAAAATGCCGGCCTCAACCGCTGGCGGGAGCCAGCGGTTTGCGTCGCTGCTGGCAGCGGCGGAACAAGGCTGGCAGCGGGTAGGCGCGGCTCAACGGCACATCAACCCGGCGCACCCCCATGCGCACTTGGCACGCCACTTTCAACAACTTGCCCCGGACACTGCCCGCCGTCGCCCGCGCCAGTTCCGTTCCGGCTGGCGCTGGTCACCAAAAGATTGCGCCAGCGCCGCCGTGACGTCCAAGCCGGCATCCGCCAGCGCTGGAAAGGGTTCCCCCGGAAAAATCAGCCGCGACTTTTCGGGAACCGAGGTCTGGCAAGAGCCAGGCAGTTCTC
>JAJXXW010000039.1 GCA_021780905.1 bacterium | reverse complement strand
GCCGGGAGCGGGCGATTGCGCCGCACGTCGCGTGCAAAGAGCAAGTGCGGGTGGCCGGACTGGACGGGCGCACGACGCGCCAGCCCGGTTATCAGGTCAGCCTGAAGATCCGCAAACGGGTGGAGGAAATCTTTGGGTGGATCAAAACGGTGGGCGGATTTCGACGGAGCCGGTATCGGGGCTTGGAACGGACGCAGGCGTGGGGCCACTTTGTGGCGGCGACTTACAACCTGTTGCGCCTGGCGCGACTGGGGGCGGCATGAACCGCCGCCGGGAACCGGGGCAAAACCCCGGCGCGGGCGTCCGGCGGGCCACGCCGTCAGGCCAACCGCCAACTTGTGGCTGCGGTTGGGGCAGCCGTTACCACGGTTCGCACACTGAATTTTGAAAAAATCACCCATGAAAAATCGTGGCGCTGAAAAATCACCCGTTTTTCAACGGCCTGATAGGTCTCGCACCAGAAAATTTTGGAAATCTCTAATTTGCTCACGCAACCGTTCGTTGGTCAGCATATCCGGGCGGGGATCAACGTAATAAACTCCGTCCAATTTGTTCAAGGCAACCGTGTAGCCGAGAAAGTGGTTGGTCTTGAAGGTGGAATTGATGCCGAAAATACTTTCGCCGCGTTTCGCCCTCTGAACGTCGTGGAGAAAAATGGCGATCACGGGAATGTCGCGGCCAAGCAGTTTGGTCAGGAGAAACTTGTCGAGAAAAACCTTGTCAATCCGGTCTTTGCTAGTGGTTTTCACCGAACCGACAACTTCGGCAGCGTGGATATGCTTCGTTTCAGAAGCGATGATGGCTTTGTTGCGCGAAAACACCAAATCCAGTTCGTAGGACATTTCGCGTCCGGGGAATCCCGGAATCGGAATGTTGATGACACGCGGTTCACAAGTGACGCCGATTTCCTTGATGATGAGTTTCACCATTGACTCAAAAAGTTGGCCGATGCGTTTGCGCGATTGATTCTCGTTCTCGAAAGAATCGCCGACGCAGCCGACCGACTGCTGCAAGGTATAAACCACCCGGTTGATTTCGTTGGATTCCAAATACTGCTTGCGGCCTTTGCCATCGGCTGCGGCCTGCTTGTGCTTTTTCTAATCGCCCAAGAATTGAATGAAGCGGTCAAATGCGGCGGACAATTCATCGCGCGATTCAAAATACAGGTGAGTATTTAGCGGGCGAGTGATTTTGTTCCGGTTGGCCTTGCCGTATTGGTAAAAGACGTAGTGTTCATTCGCTGGTGAAGGGGAAACTATTCGCGTGGGGTTTTCCGCGTCCAGTAACGCAAGAAATGCCGAACCGAATTTGGCGTAATCAGCCAGATGGGTAAAGCCCGACTTGTCCGCCAAACTTTCTTGCAAGTCACCAAGGGTTATTTTTCTCATCGGATGGATTTTCTCCTTTCGGCATTTTGTTCATCGTAACGCAACCACTTTTCAACCGGCCAATCTTCTACCAACTCAATTCGATCCGCCGCATAGCGGCAGAATTCAGCGCTTAAATCACAGCCCTTCCATTGCCGTTTCAATTGCTCCGCCACCACCGCCGTCGTGCCGGAACCAAGGAATGGATCAATCACCACGTCACCGGGACTGGACGAAGCCAGCACAATTTTCCGCAATAATTCTTCCGGCTTTTGCGTTGGGTGCGGTGTCTTTTCGTGCATTCCGTTGCAAGTCGTCGGAATTTCCAGCACGTCCTTCGGCTTCGCGCCGCGCGGATGCGGATGCCAGATGCGGTCTTTATTCGCAGCCTTGCCGTATTGACTCGTCTCGGCCTGCGGATGCGCCGGATATTTCAGCGTGTGTTCGCCGTATGGAATCCGCACATCATCCACGTTGAAAGTGAAATCATGGCTCTTGCGGAAATGCAAAATGCTTTCGTGCGAACGTCCCCAGTCATCGCCCAAGTTAGCCTTGTTCTTGTAGTGCCACACGATCCAGCGGCAGCCCTTGAAAAACCGTGATGCCGGCAATCGCAAGTCAGCAAGGATTTCTGAAAAACCACAGACGTAAAGCGTCCCTTCCGGTTTTAGGGCACGCGCCGCCTGCTCAATCCAACGGACTGACCATGCCACATATTCTTGCTGCGACTCAAACGTGTCCCACTCTGCTTTCTTGATGTTGTAGGGCGGGTCTGCAAAAACCAAGTCAACCGAACCTGTCTCAAGACTGCGCATCCATTCAATCGAATCGCCCAGCCAGATTTCGCCGTGTTGATGAGAATAAAACAAGCGCGGTGAATTGTTTTTAACCGAAGAATTAACCGGCAATCTTTCACCCTTATTTACCCGCTGGCCGAAAAATTCCGGCATTTCGGTGTTACGAACAAAATAAGTTGCCGACGGTTCTTTTAATTCCAACGTGGGCGCAGTTGAGACAGTTAGCCGCGTCTGCTTTTTCACACGAGGCTTCCGCTTGGTTTTGTAATTTACGGACATGAGCAGTTAATTTGTAAAATTATTTTCGCCAAAAATCTGGTCGAGCATGACCTTGACGTAGTGGCTGGCGTGCCAGTCGCAGTGGTAATAAAAGCTGCCGGTCCGTTTGAGGACGCGGGCGAGTTGCACGCAGCGCGGGCGCATGTAGTCAATGCAGGCTTTGGTTTTCTCGTGGCGGTCTTCAAAGGCGCGCTTCTCCTTGGTCTCGCCCCAGAAGACTTCGTAGTTGCGGTTGGAGTTGAAGGGCGGGTCAATGTAAATCATATCCACGCAGGCGTCGGGCAGCTTGGCGAGCTGTTCCAGATTGTCGCCGCAATACACGACGCGGGTGTCGAGCAATGAAGACGGCTTGGCCGGATGTGCGGAAGCCGACTTTTCCAAAGCCGGTTTTGCGGAAACCTTTTTTGCCATGCGCGAGATTAGGAAAGCAGTCGCGACGGGTCAATCCAGATGCGCTCGAACCTGAATTTTTATCCGTGTTTATCTGTGTGAATCTGTGGCAAAATCTTTGCCATGTCGCACGAATACGTCTTAAAACCGTTCACGCCGGAGATCCGGCTGAACATCGACTACCCGCGCGAACTCAACGGGCAGCAGCTCGCTGCCGTCACCGCGTCGCCCGGCCCCGCACTCGTCATTGCCGGCGCGGGTTCCGGCAAGACGCGCACGCTGACGTATCGCGTGGCGTATCTTTTAGAACAAGGCATCCCGGCGGACAGAATTTTACTGCTCACGTTCACGAACAAGGCCGCCGCCGAAATGATGCGGCGTGTTGCGGATTTACTCGGCCACGAATTACGGTCGCTCTGGGGCGGCACATTCCATAGCATCGGCGCACGGATTTTGCGGCTGCACGCAGACGCGCTCGGCTACCAAAAAGATTTCACCATTCTCGACCGCGACGACGCGAAGGATTTGATCAAGGCTTGCATGGCAGATGCCAAAATCGACAGGAAGGATAAACATTTTCCCAAGCCGGATGTGCTGAACGAAATATTTTCGCTCGCAGCCAACACGCACAAAACCGTCGAGGAACTGGTGGACGGCCAGTTTAGTTATTTCTCCCAGTTCGCCGACGAGATCGCCGACCAGCAGAAGCGTTACCACGCCCGCAAGCGCGCGACGAACGGCATGGACTTCGACGACCTGCTCGCGCTCTGGCTGAAGCTGCTGCAGGAACACGCGGATATCCGCGAACATTATCAGCGCCGCTTCCAGTTCATCCTTGTGGACGAGTATCAGGATACGAACAAACTGCAGGGCGACCTGATTGATCTGCTCGCCGCACGGCACCATAACGTCATGGTCGTGGGCGACGACGCGCAGAGCATCTACGCGTGGCGCGGCGCGAATTTCGCGAACATCCTCGACTTCCCCAAGCGCTATCCCGGCGCAAAAGTGTTCAAGATCGAAACGAACTACCGCAGCACGCCGGAAATCTTATCGGTCGCGAACGCGGCGATTGCCGCGAACGTGAACCAGTTCGCCAAGGAACTCGCGCCTGCGCGAAAGTCCGGCGTGAAACCCGCGCTCGTCCAATGCCACGACGCCGGCCAGCAGGCGCAGTTCATCGCGCAACGCGCGCTGGAGTTGCGTGAGGAAGGCACGAGCCTAAACAATATTTGTGTGCTGTATCGCTCGCATTTTCACGCGCTGGAATTGCAGTTGGAACTGACGCGGCGGCAGATTCCGTTCAGCATCACCAGCGGCATCCGGTTCTTCGAACAGGCGCACATCAAGGACGCGACGGCGTATCTGAAATTCGTCGCGAATCCGAAAGACGAAGTTTCCTTCAAGCGCCTCGTGCAATTGATTCCCGGCATCGGCAGCAAGGGCGCGGAGAAGCTGTTTCAAAATTTCGCGGCGAAGCTGGCAGAAGGTGGTTTGAAATTGGAGGCAAAGCCAAAAATTGCCGCTACGCTTCAAGTCTGCATAAAAGCCGTGCCCAAGAAAGCCGCCGTGGCGTGGGCACAATTTGTCGCCACCATTTCACAGCTGGAAGCCGACGAGACGCGCCGAAGCGCCGCGAAGATGCTGCGGCTCGTCATGGACGCCGGCTACGACGATTATCTCAAGGAAACTTACGACAACTATGAACGCCGGCTCGACGAAATCCAGCAGCTCGCGGAATTTGCGTTCCAATTTGGCACGGTGGAGGAATTTCTCACGCAACTGGCGCTGCTCACCAACGTCGAGGCCGAGGAGGATCCGCAAGACGACACCGAAAAAATCAAGCTCTCGACGATCCATCAGGCGAAGGGGCTGGAGTTCGAGGTGGTGTTCGTCATCATGCTCTGCGACGGGCTGTTTCCCTCCGCGCGCTCGACGGAATCCAATGACGGCGAAGAGGAGGAACGCCGCCTGTTTTACGTTTCCATCACGCGGGCGAAGAACGAGCTTTACCTGTGTTATCCGAATATGCGCGCTGGTTTCGGTGCGTCCGGAATGGAGACTTTTCAATCGCCCTCGCGTTTTCTGTCAGAAATTCCCAAAACACTGTTGACCGAATGGAATTTGCGGTGAACAGGGCGTTTGAATTTTTAGTCGGAACTAAAATCCGGATGAAACCTGGGGTAACTCCGTCTGGGTTGGCTGCCTTACACATAAGAATCCGCCGGTTGCTCAACGCCGTTTTCTTTGCTGGTCATCGTTCCCGAAAAAGTGGATACAATCTTGATCGTTACGATGGCGAATGGCAATCGTCGTATCGCTTATTCCATGTCCGCATCTGACCTCCAATCACGACTCGCCTGGATCACCGGCGCAAACGGGCTGATCGGAAATTATCTCGCCCACACCGCGCCGGGCTTTGCCCCGCGCTGGCGCGTGCGGTCGCTGACGCGCGCCGATTTTGATTTGCTGGATTTCGCCGCGGTCGAACGTGAATTCAGGCAAGATCAACCTCAACTCGTCATCCATTGCGCCGCCATCACCGCCGTCGGCGACGCGCAGAAAAACCCGGCGCTGGCACGCCGTATAAATGTCGGGGCCACAAAATTGCTTGCGGAGCTGGCGGCGGAAATTCCTTTGGTCTTTTTTTCGACCGATTTGGTTTTCGACGGCCAAAAGGGAAATTACCGCGAGGCCGAGATTCCGAATCCGCTGCACGTGTATGGCGAGACCAAAGCGGCGGCAGAAGAAATCGTCCTGAAAAATCCGCGGCATCTGGTCATCCGCACTTCGCTCAATGGCGGGCGGTCGCTTTCCGGCCGCCGCGCGTTCAACGAGCACTTGCGTCGCGCGCTGCAACCGGCCGGGCAGGGGATGGCGCTGTTCACGGATGAGTTTCGTTCGCCCATTCCGGCTGTCGAGACGGCGCGCGCGGTGTGGGAATTGGCTGGAAAAAATGGCGCGGGAATTTATCACGTCGCCGGCGCGGAAAAGCTTTCGCGCCGGCAAATCGGCGAGTTGCTGGTCCGGCGCTGGCCGGAAGCAACCGCGCCAATCAAATCCGGCTCCGCGAAGGATTTTCCCGGTCCGCCGCGCGCACTGGACACGTCGCTGGACATTTCAAAGGTTCAAAAAGTTTTGTCGCGACCGCTGCCCAAATTCAGCGATTGGCTGGCGGCAAACCCGGGCGAGCGCTTTTGAACGACAAACTAAAATGAAAATGGCGGATGGCAGATTGAAGCCGGCAAATGATGCTCAACCGTGTGACGATGTTTCCCATCCTTCATCTTCAAACTTAACCGCCAAATATCGCGGCCGCCTCGCGCCGTCGCCGACGGGCTATCTGCATCTCGGCCATGCGCGGACGTTCTGGGTGGCGCAGGCACGCGCCCGGAGCGCCGGTGGTGAACTGATCTTGCGCAACGAGGATTTGGACGCCACGCGCTACAAGATGGAATTCGTCGGCGCGATGCTGGAAGACCTGCGCTGGTTCGGCTTGGAATGGAGTGAAGGCCCGGACATCGGCGGAAAATTCGCGCCTTACAACCAAAGCGAGCGGAGGGAATTTTATCGCGCTGCCCTGGAGAAACTGCGCGCGGGAAATTTCGTCTATCCCTGCACCTGCTCGCGCAAAGACATCCAGGCCGCCACGCGCGCGCCGCACGCCAACGATGATGACGAGCCGATCTATCCGGGAACGTGCCGCGACAAAGGCGACCCGTGGCCGGGGACGAGTGGCGCGAAGGCAGCGGGCGCGATCGCAACACCCGTCACCCGTCACCCGTCACTTCGGTTCCGTGTCCCTGACGGGGAAACCATTTCCTTCACGGACGGAAATCTGGGCGAACAAAAATTCGTCGCCGGAAAAGATTTTGGCGATTTTGTAGTTTGGCGTGGTGATGATGTTCCGGCCTATCAACTCGCCTGTGTGGTGGATGACGCGGCGATGCAAATCACCGAGGTCGTGCGCGGCGCGGATCTGCTCGTCAGCACCGCACGGCAGATTTTTCTGTATCGGGCCTTGAATTTGCCGGTGCCGAGTTTTTTCCACTGCGAACTGATGCTGGACGAAACCGGCGCGCGGCTGGCCAAACGGCATGAGGCGCTGAGTCTGCGGCAATTGCGCCGTGCGGGTAAAACGCCGGCGGAGCTGCGCGCCGGGCGGTTTGGCAATGATTAGTCTTTGCATGCCTAAAAATTTTCAAAAAAGGCTTGAGAAAATTTTCACGATACGGCAGATTTTGCGACTCCGACGCCCCACGGCCTTCTGTCTGGTGGAATTTTTATCGTCGGAATTAATCGGAATTTTGTTGTGAGCCGTTATTGCAAACTCATCTGTGCGCTGGCGTTTCTGGCGGTGACTTTTGTCGCCGGCTCGAATGCCCAGCCGACGATTGCTGCGCCGGCAAATGAGCCTGCCAGCGCCGCCGTCGGTGAAGTTTTGGTCCCGCAAATCGCCCCGACGCTTTTTCACATCGGACCGCTGCCGGTGACCAACTCCATGGTATGCACCTGGATTGTGGCGGCGCTGATCATTGTCATTGTGCGGCTTACGACCTGGAAAATGAAGGAGGTGCCGACCGCCGGACAAAACATGATGGAAGCGCTCATTGAAGGCTGGGAGAGCCTGATGGGCAACGTGCTGGAGCCGAAAGTTGTCAAATGGGTTTTCCCGTTCGCGATGTCTTTTTTCATTTTTATCGTCATCTCAAATTTGACGGATTTGCTGCCGGGCGTCGGCAGCATCGGGATGGGGCATCCCGACAAAAACAGCTCTATGCCGTTTGCCATTGAGCATGTGACCAAGCCGTTCTTCCGGCCGCCCACGACGGACGCAAACCTGACCGTGGCGATGGCGGGAATTTTTTTTGTGATGGGCTTGTATTGGGCGCTGAAATACAACGGCCCGGTCGGCCTGGTTAAACACGTCTTCGGCGTCAAGGTGGACTCCAACAAATGGTTGTATCCGTTGCTGCTGCTGCTGTTCATATTCATCGGCGTCATGGAATCGTTTTCCATCCTGTTCATCCGGCCGGTGGCGCTCGCCCTGCGTCTTTACGGAAACATCTTCGGCGGCGAAACGATGCTGACGATGGCGCTGTCGCAAAAGCCGTGGTGGTTTGCCACGCTGGTGGCGATTCCGGGAACTTTTTTTGAAGTGGTCGTCTGCCTGTTGCAGGCGTTTGTGTTCACGATGCTGGTCGTGGCGTTTGTCGGCACCCTGTGCACGCACGCGGATGAGGAGCACGGACACTGATGATTTTACAATTTGCCACCGGACGGCCTTCCGGCGAACGGTGGCGAGAAACTGAAACCAAAAAACGAAAAACATTATGCTCGCAGAACTGACAGGTAATATTCACATCGGTCTGGCTTTCGGTGGCGCGGCCATCGGCATCGGCATCGCCGCCGCCGGCGGTGTCATGGCCATCGGCCGCAACCCCGGCGCGTTCGGCAAGGTCTTCACGACGATGCTCATCGGCATGGCGCTCGCCGAAGGGCTGGCGATTCTCGCGTGGATTGTCATCAAGTAACCACCGTTTATGATCGAGACCCTTGGCATCCGCTGGATTGAGCTGCTCGCGCAAACGGTCAGCTTTTCCTTCGTGCTCTTCGTGCTGTGGAGGCTGGCTTACAAGCCGGTGTTCACCATGCTCGAAACGCGCCGCGCCAAAATTGCCGACGGCGTGGCCAATGCGGAGAAAATCAAGGCGCAGCTCGCGCAGACCGAAGCCGACCGGCAGAAGGTTCTGGCGGAGGCCGGCGACAAGGCGAACAAGCTGATTGATGATGCGCGTCAGGCCGCCGCCCGCGTGCGGGAGGCGGAAACGCAGAAAGCCATTGCCGCCGCCGAGCAGATTGTCACCAAGGCGCGGGAGGCGGCCGCGCAGGAGCGCGCGCAGATGCTCGCGTCGCTCAAGCGTGAAGTCGGCCGGCTTGTCGTGCAGACGACTTCGACCGTCACCGGGAAAATTCTCACGGCGGATGACCAGAGCCGTTTGGCCAAGGAAACCGAGAAAGAATTGTCCGCGTAAAATCAAAGGCAAAGCTGACCCGCCGGACAGCCGGACGTGCCGCCGCGCACCCCAACCAGAAACGAAATGAAAATTTCCAAACAAGCCCAGCGCGAAGCCCGGCAACTGTTCCGCGGTTGCCACGCCAACGGTTTGCTGGACGAGCAGCGCGTCCGGCAGGCGGTCGCATTGCTGGCCACGCAAAAGCCGCGCGGCTTTGTGGAAGTTTTGTCGCGACTGCATCGGTTGGTGAAGCTGGATTTGGCGCAGCACACGGCGCGCGTTGAAAGCGCCCTGCCGTTGCCAGCCGATTTGCAGGCCCGAGTGACCGGTGAGATCAAAAGGAAATACGGCCCGGGCGTGAGCATCTCGTTTGCGCAGAATCCGGCGCTGATCGGCGGCCTGCGGATCCAGGTCGGCAGCGACCTATACGACGGCAGCGTGAAAATGCGGCTGCAGAGATTGGAAGAAAGCTTTTAACGAAATTTTATGAGTAACTTGCTACAGGAAATTGAAGCGCAAATCAGCGGCGCGACGACCGCGACGGCCAGACAAAATGTTGGCACCGTGCGCGAAATCGGCGACGGCGTGGCGAAGATCGATGGTCTGACCGACACGATGCTCAACGAAATGCTGGATTTCGGCAACGGCGTCACCGGCCTCGCGCTCAACCTTGAAGAGACGGAAGTCGGTGCGATCATCCTCGGCGATTACACCGGCGTCAAAGAAGGGCATGAAGTCCGCACGACGGGAAAACTTTTGCAGGTGCCGGTCGGCAAAGGACTGCTGGGCCGCGTGGTGAACGCGCTCGGCCAGCCGCTCGACGGCAAGGGGCCGATCCAGTCTGAGGTCAGCTATCCGGTGGAAAAAATCGCGCCCGGCATCATCAAGCGCAAGTCCGTCAGCCAGCCGGTGCAGACCGGCATCATGGCGATTGACGCGATGATTCCCATCGGCCGCGGCCAACGCGAATTGATCATCGGCGATCGTTCGACGGGCAAGACGACGATTGGCGTGGACACGATGATCAATCAGGCGCGGATCAACAAAGCCGCCGAAGGTTCCGGCGAAAAGGGTTTCCGTCCCATTTACAATATTTACGTTGCCATTGGCCAGAAGCAATCGAGCGTGGCGCGCGTAATCGGCATCTTGGAAGAAGCCGGCGCGCTGCCTTACACAATTGTCGTCGTGGCCTCGGCTTCCGATTCTGCGTCGAACCAATACCTCGCGCCGTTTGCCGGCGCGGCGATTGGTGAATGGTTCATGGACAACGGCATGGATGCGCTCATCATTTACGATGATCTTTCCAAGCACGCCGTTGCTTACCGCCAGGTCTCGCTCATCTTGAAGCGGCCGTCCGGTCGCGAAGCGTATCCCGGTGACGTGTTTTACCTGCACAGTCGTTTGCTCGAACGCTCGGCGCGCGTGTCGGAAAAATACGGCAACGGCTCGCTTACCGCGCTGCCGATCATCGAGACGCAGGCCGGTGACGTGTCGGCTTACATTCCGACGAACGTGATTTCCATCACCGACGGCCAGATTTATCTGGAAACGGATTTGTTCTATCAAGGTGTTCGTCCCGCTGTGTCCGTCGGTCTCTCGGTTTCGCGCGTCGGTTCCGCCGCGCAGATCAAGGCGATGAAGCAGGTGGCCGGTCGCATCAAGGGCGACTTGGCGCAGTTCCGCGAACTCGCGGCGTTTGCGCAGTTCGGTTCCGACCTTGACGCGAAGACGCAGGCGTTGCTCGAACGCGGCAAGCGCATCATCGAAATCTTCAAGCAAAACCAATACCACCCGCTGCCGGTCGAAGTGCAGGTTCTGGTGCTCTGGGCCGCGCAAAATAATTTCTTCGACGATGTCGCCGTGGAAAAGGTGAAGGACTTCCAGGGCAAGCTGGTGGATTTCATCCAGACGCGCAAAGCGGAATTGCTCGGCAAAATCCGCGCCGAAAAAGCCATCAGCGACGCCATCACGGCGGAACTGAAGACGGCGGTCGTAGAATTCAAGCAGACTTACCGCTGATAAGTCAGTGCAGTTTGTATCCAAGCATTATGGCAAAATACCAAGTCCAAGAGGCGGTCAGAATCGAGTCAATGATTCTGACGATCCGCGGCTTGCGGGTGATGTTGGATGCGGATTTGGCGAAAATTTACGGCGTTCAGTTGAAGCGATTGAATGAGCAGGTGCGGCGGAATGCGGAACGGTTTCCGAAAGATTTCGCGTTCCAGCTCACCGCGCAAGAATTTACGGATATGCGGTCGCAAATTGCGACCGCATCAAAACGGAATCTCCGGTATTTGCCGTGGGTTTTCACGGAACACGGGGCGCTGATGCTGGCGAGCGTTTTGAACAGTCCGGTGGCGGTCGAAGCCAGTGTCCGCGTGGTGCGCGCGTTTGTGGAAATGCGCGAACATCTGGCCGCGAGCAAGGAACTCGCGCAGAAGTTGAGCGAATTGGAAGGCCGCGTCAGCGGACACGACGAGGCGATTCAGAATTTATTTGAAGCGATCCGGCAGTTGGTTGAGCCGGCAATGCCAGCCGCGCGGAAACAGATTGGTTTCATGCGTGAGACCGCACCGCCCTATCGCATCAAGGTCAGTTCCAAAAATAGATTTTAATTTTTCATGGCCAGCACGCGCGACATACGCCGACGCATCAAGTCGGTCAAGAACACCGCCCAAATCACCAAGGCGATGCAGATGGTCGCGGCCGCGAAGATGCGCAAGGCCCAGCAGGCCGCGCTCGTCGGGCGTCCCTACGCGCAGTTGATGAATGAAATCATGGCGAAGGCGGCGGAGGGCACGGTCGGTTTCGACCATCCGCTGATGCAATCGCGGACGGCGGCCAGGCGCGCGGTGATTCTCGTCAGCTCGGATCGCGGATTGTGCGGCGGTCTGAACAGCAATTTGTTCCGCGAAGTCACCAAGCTCAACCAGGACACGGTGTTCATCACCGCCGGCAAAAAGGCGGCGCAGTTCATTGCGCGCACCAAGCGCACGCTGGCGGCGGAATTCACCTACAAGGACACGCCGGAATTCACCGAGGCGCGCGCGATTTCGAAATTCGTGCAGCAGTTGTTTTTGAAGGGCGAAGTGGCGGCGGTGGACGTTTTGTTCCCGCGTTTCGTCAACACGCTGATGCAGTCGCCGGCGCTGGTGCCGTTCCTGCCGATCGGCCAGCTTAAGGCGGCGTCCGCCGGCATCAACGAGCCGAAGCAGGAACTGGCCGCGCACAGCTCGGCGGAGATTTTCGAGTTCGAGCCGGACGAGGAAACGGTGCTCGGCGAATTGCTGCCGCACAGCTTGAATTTCCAGATGCACCAGGTTTTGCTGGAGACAAAGGCCAGCGAGCAAAGCGCCCGCATGGTGGCGATGAAGAACGCCACCGACAACGCCAAGGAAATCATCAAGAGCCTGACGCTCGAATACAACAAGCTGCGCCAGGCGAACATCACCAAGGAATTGTTGGAAATCACCACCGCCCAGATGGCGGTCGGTTAAAATTATTTTATGAACCAAGGCAAAATCGTTCAAATCATCGGCCCGGTCGTGGACGTGGACTTTTCCGGCGGCCGGCTCCCCGCGATCTACAACGCGCTCGTGGTGAACTTCACCGTGCAGGGCCAGCCCGTCAAACTCACGCTCGAAGTGCAGCAGCACCTCGGCGACCACTGGGTGCGCGCCGTCGCCATGAGCACCACCGAAGGTCTCAAGCGCGGTTACGCAGTCACCGACACCGGCGCGGCGATTTCCATGCCCGTCGGCGAAGCCGTCATGGGCCGCGTGTTCAACGTGACCGGCGACCCCGTGGACGAACAAGGCCCGGTGCAGGCGGACAAGTATCTGCCGATTCATCGCGCCGCGCCGCCGCTCGTGGATCAGTCCACCAGCCCGCAAATTCTCACGACCGGCATCAAGGTCATTGATTTGATCTGCCCGTTCCTCAAGGGCGGCAAGGTCGGTGCGTTCGGCGGCGCCGGCGTCGGCAAGACCGTCGTCATCATGGAATTGATCAACAACATCGCGAAGCTGCACGGCGGCATCTCGATGTTCGCGGGCGTCGGCGAACGCACGCGCGAGGGCAACGATCTTTACAACGAAATGATCGAGGCCGGCGTTATCAAGGTGGAGAAGGACGCGAAGGGCCATCCTCTGGTCGGCGAAAACGGCCTGCCGAAAATCGCGCCCGGCTCGCGCATCGGTCTCGTCTATGGCCAGATGAACGAACCGCCTGGTGCCCGTCTCCGCGTGGCGCTGTCTGCGCTCGCCGTGACCGAGTATTTCCGCGACGAGAAGAACCAGGACGTGCTCCTGTTTGTGGACAACATTTTCCGCTTCTCGCAGGCCGGCTCGGAAGTGTCTGCGCTGCTCGGCCGCACGCCGAGTGCCGTCGGTTACCAGCCGACGCTCGCCGCCGAAATGGGCGACTTGCAGGAACGCATCACCTCGACCAAAAAAGGTTCCATCACGAGCTTCCAGGCCGTGTATGTGCCCGCTGACGACTTGACCGACCCCGCGCCGGCCACGACGTTCGCGCATTTGGACGCGACCATCGTGTTGGAACGCTCCATTGCCGAGCTGGGCATCTTCCCCGCCGTGGACCCGCTCGCCTCGAACTCCCGCGCCCTCGCGCCGGAAATTGTCGGTCAGGAGCATTACGACGTCGCGCGCGGCGTGCAGAAGGTGTTGCAGCGCTACAAGGATTTGCAGGACATCATCGCCATTCTTGGCATGGACGAGCTTTCGCCCGACGACAAGCTCACCGTGTTCCGCGCCCGCAAGATCCAGCGCTTCCTCAGCCAGCCGTTCACGGTCGCGCAGGTCTTCACCGGCCGCGAAGGCAAACAGGTGCCGGTCGCCGAGACCGTCCGCGCGTTCAAGGAAATTCTCGAAGGCAAGCACGACGACGTCGCCGAGCAGAACTTCTACATGAAGGGCGGCATTGACGAAATCAAGGAAGCCTGAGGGCAGGGCGCGGCACCCCGTGCGCGCCGAAAGATAAATATGGCCACCATCAAACTTGAAATTGTCACGCCGGAGGCGAAAACCTTTTCCGACGACGTGGACATGGTCACCCTCACCGGCGTGGAAGGCGAGATGGGCATCCTGCCGGACCACAGTCCGCTGATGACCCAGTTGGTGGGCGGTGAAATTGCCGTGCGCAAGGGCACCACGGACACATTTCTCGCGGTGGGCGACGGCTTTGTGCAGGTGACCGGCCAAAAAGTCTCCATTCTCACCGACATGGCCGTCCGCGCGGAGAACATCGACGAGGCCGCGGCCGAGCAGGCGCGGCAGACCGCCGAGGCCCGGCTCGCCCAGAAATTAAGCGACGAGGAGGCCGCCACCGTTCACGCCGCGCTCGCCCACGCGATGACGCAACTCAAGGTCAAGCAGCGGCATAAAAAATAATCGGTCCAGTAAAAAAATCGAAACGGCGCGGAGAGTTTTTCCCGCGCCGTTTCGATTTAAGTTTGGGCCGCCGGTCATTTCGGCGCGTAATACTTGTGGGTGTATTCCTTGACCATGCGGTCGGTGGTGAACTGGGAGACTAGCGTGGCCATGGAATGGCGCATGCGCTTGATCCATTCGCGGGGAATGCCGTGGACGTCGCGGTTGTAAAACATCGGGACGACCTGCTCGGTCAGGGTCTGATAGAGGTTGGCGCTGTCCACGCGGTCCTGCTCCTCGATGTTGTTCGCGTGCGAGTCCGCGCCGATGGCGAAGCCGTTCTGGCCATCATAGCCTTCGCGCCACCAGCCGTCCATGATGCTGAAGCCCATGCAGCCGTGGCAACTGGCCTTCATGCCGCTGGTGCCGGAGGCTTCGAGCGGGCGGCGCGGGTTGTTCAACCAAATATCGCAGCCGGAAACCATCTGGCGGGCGACATGGATGTCGTAGTTTTCCAAGAAGACGACGTAGCCGGCGAGTTCGCTGTGTTTGCTCAAATGAATGATCTGCTGGATGAAGCGTTTGCCGTCGTCGTCGCGCGGATGGGCCTTGCCGGCGAAAATGAACTGCACCGGGCGCTGCTTGTCGTGGACGAGTTTCACGATGTTGGCGAACTGCTGGAAGATGAGCGGCGCGCGTTTATAGGTGGCGAACCGGCGCGCAAAGCCGATGGTGAGCGCGTCGGGATTGAGTAGATGATCAAAGCGGATGAAGTCGCCCGCCGTGACACGCTGCTGTTGCAGGAGCAGCCGGCGTCGGGCGAACTCGATCAGCTCGCGGCGCAGCTTGTAGCGCAACGCCCACAGTTCCTCGTCGGACACGAATTCCGGGCAGGTCATCTTTTCCCAAAACTCGGCATGATTGATGGCGGTGGCCCAATCCGAACCGAATTTTTCGCGGAAAAAGCCGGCCGGGCCGTTGTGGCTTTCGGTCAGCTTCTTGCGCCAGAAGGTCCGGACGGAGCCTTTCATCCAGCCGAGCAGGTGGATGCCGTTGGTGATGTGGCCGATGGGCACGTCCTTTTCCGGACAGCCGTAAAGTGTCTGCCACATGTGGCGGCTGACCTGGCCGTGGAGTTCGCTGACGGCGTTGGCGGCGCGGCTGAGCTTGAGCGCCAGCACGGTCATGCAGAACGGTTCGTGGGCCTCCTTGGGCTGCACGCGGCCCAAGGCGAGGATGTCGTTGAACGGGATGCTCTGGTTGGCCAGATAACGCTGGAGGGCGTAGTGCATGAGTTCGGGCGTGAACCGGTCGTGGCCGGCCTCCACCGGGGTGTGGGTGGTGAAGATGCACTCCGGCTTGGTGGCCGCCTGGGCCTCCGCAAAAGTCTTTCCGGCCGCCATTTTCTCCCGCAGCAGTTCCAGGGTCAGGAACGCCGCGTGGCCTTCGTTCATGTGGAAGGTGGACGGCGCGATGCCGAGCTGGCGCAGCAGCCGGACGCCGCCGATGCCGAGGAGAATTTCCTGCATGATGCGCGTGGTGCTGTCGCCGCCATAAACGCGCGTGGTCAGGTCGCGGAACAACTGCTCGTTCTGGGGCAGGTTGGTGTCCAGCAGATAGACCGAGACGCGGCCGACGTTCACGCGCCAAGCCTGGAAGTCCACGACGTTCAATCCGATTTCGACGCTGCATACAATCCGTTCACCGTCCGCATCCAGCAGCGGCTCCAGGGGGACGTTGTGCGGATCAACGGGATTGTAATACTCCGTCTGCCAGTTGTTGCCATCAATCGCCTGTTGGAAATAACCCTCGCGATAGAACAGGCCGACGCCGACCAAACCAAGGCCCAGGTCGCTGGCCGACTTGGTGTGGTCGCCGGCGAGAATGCCGAGGCCGCCGGCGGCGATGGGCAGAGATTCGTGGAAGCCGAATTCGGCGGAAAAGTAGGCGACGGGATTTTTGTGGAGCCGGGCGGCGTGGGTGTGGCCCCAAGTCTTTGGGTCGTTCAGATAGGCGTCAAACTCGTTCAGCACGTTGCGGGCGCGGGTGGCAAAGCCCGTGTCTTGCAGCCGGGCGCGCAATTCCTGTTCGGAAACCTCGCGCAGCACGGCCACGGCGTTGTGGAACATGTTTTGCCAGCCGCGCGGGGTCAGTTCGTAGAAAAAGTCCTGGGCCTCCTGGTTCCAGCTCCACCAGAGGTTGCGGGAAAGTTTTTTCAAACCGGCCACGATGTCATTGATTTCGGCGCTCGTCAGAGTTTTGTTCATGGGTAATAAACCTTGTTCCTTGTTCAAGGAGGCCGGGCAAAGCCGGCACTTATACGAGAATAGTTTGTGACGCCCGCCGGAGCAAACGAATTTTCCGGCGTTTCGCCTTGTCTGGAATGATGGTGGGCACGGGTTGCCAAGCGCTGCGGCCGGATGGAATCGGCTTTACGCGCGTCTCAAAAACGGCGAAAAAGAGTGGAGTGCGCCCACGGATGAAAAAATACCTCCACGCCATCAACATCGGCCTGCAAAACAACCTGCAGTATCGCTTTAATTACCTGACGCGGACGCTGTTCGGTTTCATCCCGCTGTTTGCCATGATCTGCCTCTGGCGGAAAATCGGCGGCGCGCACCATTCCGGCTGGACCGAGTCGCAGATGGTTTTTTACTACATCCTGGTCGCGGTGGTGGACGCCGGCACGGCGGTCAGCGAAGACGACTGGCAAATTGCCGCCGACATCCGCGAGGGCAATATCAGCCAGTTTCTGCTCAAGCCGATGGATTATCTGTGGTATCGGCTGGCCCTGTTTTTTTCCGGCCGGCTCGCGTTTGTCGCCATGGCGGCGGTGCCGCTGGCGGTGTTTATCTTTTGCTTCCGCCGATACTTTCTGTTGCCGCCCGACGCGGCCACCTTCGCGCTGTTCCTGGTCGCCCTGGCGCTCACGGCGTTGCTCCAGTTTTTCATCTCCTTTGCCATGGCCATGCTGGCCTTCTGGCTGCTGGAAATTTCCACCTTCATTTTCATCCTGTTCGCCTTTGAGTATCTCGCCAGCGGTCATCTGTTTCCGCTCGACGTGCTGCCCTCCGGCGTGAGGCAGATTCTTTTCCTCACGCCGTTCCCGTATCAGCTCTATTTTCCCATCCAGATTTACATGGGCAAAATTTCCGGCCCGGATTTGTGGCTGGGCCTGGTGACGCAGGGCGGCTGGGTCCTGGTCGCCTATGGCTTCGCGCGGTTCATGTGGCGGCGGGGCGTTCGGAAATACTCCGCTTTCGGCGGGTAGGCCGTCGTTGCCAAAGCAATCGTGGACGTTTGGTTGTCCGGCGTTTCTGCTTGTCACCCCGTCCGGCGTGCCGCAGAATTGTTTCCGCCAGGGCCTGTGGAGTGTGGACTTACAAATCCCGCCAGGGCCGGAAGGCAGCAACGGTAGTTTGCTTTGCAATTGCCGCAGTCACCCTGGCACCCCTTCAGTTTTGAATGGTGAATTTTTAGTTTTTTAATTTCAAACCGGCACAACTAAAAATTAAGAAGCAAATATTAAAAACTCTGTGTCATACCAGGTCATCGCCCGCAAATACCGCCCGCAGCGTTTTGAAGACGTGGTCGGCCAGGAGCACGTCACGCAGACGCTCGCCAACGCCATTGCCCAGAAGCGCATCGCCCACGCCTATCTTTTTTGCGGCCCGCGCGGCACCGGCAAGACCACCATTGCCCGTATTTTTGCGAAATGCCTGAACTGCACCGGCGGCCCGCGGATTGATTTTGTTGACTCGGACCCGCGAGTTCAGGAAATCACCGACGGCCGCGCGCTGGACGTTTTGGAAATTGACGGTGCCAGCAACAACGGCGTCGAGCAGGTGCGGGAACTCCGCGAAACCTGCAAATACGCCCCAGCCCATTCGCCGTTCAAAATCTACATTATTGACGAAGTCCATATGCTCTCGCCGGCGGCGTTCAACGCGCTGCTGAAAACGCTGGAAGAGCCTCCGGCCCATGTGAAGTTCATGTTCGCGACGACCGATCCGGAGAAAGTGTTGCCGACGATCCTCTCGCGCTGCCAGCGGTTCGATCTGCGCCGGATTCCGTCCGCGCTCATTACCAAACATCTCGCCGAAATCGCCGGCAAGGAAAAGGTCACGGTTGACGCCGCCGCGCTCCACGCCATCGCGCGCGGAGCCGACGGCGGGATGCGCGACGCAGAATCCACACTCGACCAGCTCATCAGTTTCTGCGGCGACAAAATCGAGGAGGCCGACGTGCTCTCGATGTTCGGTCTGGCCGCGCAAAACCAGATTCTCAAGTTGAGCCATGCCGTGCTCGCCGGCGAAATCCAGACCGCACTCACGCAACTGGATGAACTCGCGCGTGGTGGCAAGGACCTGGGCCGGTTGCTGGGCGACTTGCTGAACCATTTCCGCAACCTGCTGATTTACCAGGTTTCCAAGGGCGATTTGAATTTGCTGGAAGCGTCCGAGGCCGAGGTTGCCGCGTTGAAAGAACAGGCGCCGCTGTCGAATCCCGACGCGCTTACGCGCCTGCTCGAAGTTTTTGCGGACGCGGAACTGCGGCTGCGCGACGCCGCGTCAAAAAAAATACTTCTCGAAGTGACCTTGCTCCGCGCCATCGAGGCGCGCAACGCGCTGCCGCTCGAAGCCGTGTTGAGGCAACTCAATCAGTTGCGCGGACAAAGCGGCAGCAGTGGGACAGCCGTCTCGCCTGCCCAGTCCACCGCTCCCGTCCGATCCGCACCAGCTCCCATTTCATTTTCCCCTGTGCCGCTGGCGGCGACGCCAGCGCCAGCGCCCAAACCAGCCGCGCCGATTCCCCCGCCGGTTCCGGTCGCCGCGGCTGCTCCCGGCGATCTCGCCGGTCTGTGGTCGAACCTGATGGACGCCGTTGGCCGTGTCAGCAAGTTTACCCAGAGTTATTTGAAAAACGCCCATCCGGTGGCGTTTGAGAAAAACATCCTGACGGTTGGCTTTGATCCTGAATTTGCCGACACTCTAAGCCTCGTAAATAATTCCCATAATCACACGCTGCTTGCGACGAAGCTCGCAGAACTCGGCCACGCCAACGCGATGATCAAATTCATCGAGGCCGCAGCGCCTGCCGGCTGGGCGCGCGCCGCAGCGCCGGCGGTTTCGGTCGCCGCAAAGATTTCTCCGACCACGGCCCCGGCGGCGACCGTTGAATCCAAAACCGCGCTGGCGGCGGAGAAAAAGACGGCGCCGGTGGCATTCAACAAGGACGATTTCAAAAACGATCCGCTCATCCGGAAGGCGCTGGAAATTTTTAAAGGAACGATTGTGGAAGTGCGCGCCTAGCCTTTTAATTAACCAATTCAACCCCGCAACGGAAACCGAACCATGTCGCTCGGAAAACTCATGAAACAGGCTGCGAAAATGCAGCAGCAGATGGAACAAATTCAGGCCCAGCTCGCCACGCGAACGGTCGAGGCCACCAGTGGCGGCGGCGCGGTGAAGGTCACCGCCAAGTGCGACGGCTCACTGGCTGCCATCAAGATTGACCCGCAAGCGTTGAATCCGTCCGACGCGCAGATCGTCGAAGACATGATTCTCACCGCCGCCAACCAGGCGCTCAATCAGGCGAAGGAAATTTCCAATACGGAGATGGGCAAGGCCACGGCAGGATTCAATCTGCCGGGAATAATGTGATTTGTTAAATCAGCGGCGGGTATCACGATTCCGCCATTGAACCATTCCGCCAATGCTGCCCGAACCCATCACCGCGTTGACCGCCGCGCTGGCCAAGCTGCCCGGCGTCGGCCCGCGTTCCGCCGAGCGCATCGCGCTGCACCTGGTGCAGGCCGAAACCGCGCAGGTGCAGCATCTGGCGGAAACTATTTTGAGCACGCGCGACCGCATTCGCTTTTGCGACACCTGCGGCGCGCTCACTGAAAAATCCCCGTGCGCCACTTGCACGGACCACCGGCGCGACTCGTCGCTGGCGTGTGTCGTGGAAAAGGCCGTGGATATTTTAAGCATCGAAAAATCCGGTTCGTTTCGCGGAAAGTTCCATGTGCTCGGCGGAAAAATTTCGCCGCTGGACGGCGTGGAGCCGGAAGATTTGCGCATCGCCGAACTGGAAAAGCGGCTCGCGGCTGAACCGATCCACGAAATCATCATTGCGCTCGGCACCGACGTGGAGGGCGACGCGACGAGCCATTATCTGGCCAAGCGGCTCGCGCGGCCGGG
The DNA here is from genome assembly GCA_021780905.1 of bacterium. GTDB lineage: Bacteria > Verrucomicrobiota > Verrucomicrobiia > Limisphaerales > UBA11358 > UBA11358. The sequence goes on along the minus strand of JAJXXW010000039.1, from coordinate 14,574 downwards.
ACTGAAAATCTCCCGCATCGGCTTCGGCCTGCCCGCCGGCAGCGGACTGGAATTCGCCGACGAACTGACGCTCGACCGCGCGCTCGAAGGCCGCCGGGAAATGCTGTGAAATGGCGAAGGGCAAATTTCCAATGACCAACCGGTCGCGCCTTTGCAAATTAAAATGCTTAATTCATAATATTCATGGCTCCGGTTTTTATTTTCGATCTCGGCAAGGTGCTGGTGGATTTTGACTATGCCATTGCGGCGCAGAAAATCGCGGCGCGCAGCGACAAGCCGCCGGCGGATTTGCACGCCTTTCTTGGCAGTTCCCCGCTGTTGGTGGACTATGAATCCGGCCGGCTGACGCGCCGGCAGTTTTACGACGCGATCCGTGACGCCATCGGTTTTCGCGGCGACCTTGCGGAGTTCGGCGGTTTTTTTGAGGACATCTTCTCGGAGATTCCGCCGATGATTGCGCTGCACGCCGAACTGCGCCGGCGGGGGCGGGCAACCTATGTTTTCTCGAACACCAACGATCTCGCCATCGAACATGTTCGCCGGAATTTCCAATTTTTTAACAATTTTGACGGCTACATTTTTTCCTACGAAGTCGGAGCCTTGAAACCGCAGCCGGAAATTTATGAAGCGATGGAAGCGATGTGCGGACGGCGCGGCGCCAATCTGATATATCTCGATGACCGCGCGGAAAACATCGCCGCCGGCGCGGCCCGCGGTTGGCGGGCCATCCTGCACGAATCACCGGAAAAAACGCGCGCGGCGCTGGCGGCGGCCGGCGTGGTGCCGGCTTGAGGCGGCCGCTTATTCCACGCTGAATTTATAGACGATCAGGTTGTGATATGTCTGGCCGGGCTTGAGTTCCACCGAGGGAAAATTTGGCCGGTTCGGCGAATCCGGAAAATGCTGGGGTTCCAGACAGAAGGCGGAACGCCGCGGGTAGATGGCGCCGCCCTTGCCCTGGATGCTGCCGTCGAGAAAATTGCCCGTGTAAAATTGCACACCCGGTTCGGTGCTCCACACTTCCATCACGCGCCCGCTGGCCGGTTCCACGACCCGCGCCTGCAAGCCGAATTGCCCGGTCGCCTTGTTGATGACCCAGTTGTGATCGTAGCCCGGACCATATTGCAAAACCCGGTCGGGATCGTTGATGTGCGCGCCAATGGGCGTGGGCGTGCGGAAATCAAACGGCGTGCCGGCCACGTCCGCCAGTTCTCCGGTGGGAATCAAAACGCTGTCCACGGGCGTGAATTGGTTCGCATTGATATAAACCACATGGCCGAGAATGTCGCCCTGTCCCTGTCCCGCCAGATTGAAATAGGAATGATGCGTCAGATTGCAGATTGTCGGTTTGTCCGTCTGGGCGGTCAATTCAATCTTCAACTCATTATTGTCGGTTAGCGTGTAAATCGCCGTCACCTCCAGATTTCCGGGAAAACCCTCTTCGCCATCCTTGCTGAAATAAGTCAGGATCAGCGCCGGGCCCTGCGCGGTTTTCAGCGGACGCGCGGTCCAGACAACTTTGTCAAAACCTTTCAAGCCGCCGTGCAGGGAATTGCCCTGGTTGTTGGCCGCCAGCGTGTAAGTCTGGCCGGCCAATGTGAACCTGGCGCCGCCGATGCGATTGCCGTAGCGGCCGATGAGGGCGCCGAAATAAGGCGACTTCTCAAGGTAACCCTCAAGCGTGTCGAAGCCGAGGACGATGTCGGCGAAGTTGCCGTTCCGGTCCGGCAGGCAAAGCTTTTGCACAATCCCGCCATAGGTCATGATTCGCGTCTCGGCGCCACTGGAATTGCGCAGGGTGTAGATTTCAACCGCCTGGCCATCCGGCGTCGTGCCGAAAGCGGCCTGAGTGACGGTGGATGATGAATTGGATGACGACATGGTCGTGCAGCCTACAAAACAAACCGATCCCAGTCCAGCCGTTGCCAGTGCGACGTAATGCAGCAATTTCACGGTTCCATTTGACGCCGGCTTTTAGTTTTGGACAAGCCGTAATTCGCGGACGGTTTCGGCGCGGATGGGGCAACCGGGAGCCACACCTTCATCGCACCGGCCTGGCGGTTGTCCGAGACCTAATACGGAATGGCGGTGATTTTAACGCGCTGGGTGGAGCGGTGTTCTGGAAAAGCGCATGAGTCCAATCCGAATTTCCCGCCAGCGCCACCGTGGCGCAGGTTTCCTGATACGCGGTGAGATTGGGCAGCTCGTAATCCAGAGTGAAACCCTCGTTGGGCGCGCTGGAATAAATGCCGCCGTCGGCGGACAGGTTGATGTCCTCGAAGAAAATGCCCCACAGCGTCGGCGAGATCGCGTGGCCCGGATGCGCGGCACCCACAGTAAAATGCGCCTCCGGCACGCAATTGGTATTAACCCCCAAAAAACCCAAACTTTGGGCGCTGCCCGTAGAGGTGCTGGAGAAAGGGCCGACCGCAGAACCATTGCGGCCAGTGAAGATTTTGATAAATGTCCGAGGCTTTCCTTTGGCCTCAAGTAAAAGCTCGCGGAAATGGAATGCCGGATGGTTTTAAACGGAGCGGACGGCTTGCCCTCCGCTCCGTCACCGCCATCAAATGAATTCGTTGATGAGATTTTCGAGGAATTCCTGGCGCCCGCTGACATTGGCGGCCACTTCGCCTTTTTTCAGGATGTAAGCCTCGATTTCCTTAAGACTGGCTTTTCCGGACTCGATCTTCGCGCCGAGGCCGGAATCCCAGGACGCATAGCGTTGCTTCACAAAGTCCGCCAGCCGGCCGTCTTTGCGGATGGCGGCGGCAATCTTCAGCCCGCGCGCGAACGCGTCCATGCCGCCGATGTGCGCGTGAAACAAATCCACCGGCTCGAAGCTTTCGCGGCGGACCTTCGCGTCGAAATTCACGCCGCCCGTGGTCAGGCCGCCATATTTCAAGATGGTCAGCATCGTGTAAGTGGTCAGGTAAATGTTTGTCGGGAACTGGTCCGTGTCCCAGCCCAGCAGTTCATCGCCGGTGTTCGCGTCAATCGAGCCGAGCGCGTCGGCGGCGCCCGCCACTTCCAGTTCGTGTTGCATCGAGTGGCCGGCGAGTGTCGCGTGGTTTGTCTCGATGTTGAGTTTGAAGTGTGGCAGTAAATCGTATTCGCGCAGAAAGTTCAGGCAGGCGGCGGCGTCGGAATCGTATTGATGCTTGGTCGGCTCCTTCGGCTTTGGCTCGATATAGAACTGGCCCTTGAAACCGATTTTCTTTTTGTAATCCACCGCCAGATGCAGCAGCTTCGCGAGGTGGTCCAGTTCCCGCTTCATGTCTGTGTTGAGGAGCGTCATGTAGCCTTCGCGGCCGCCCCAGAACGTGTAGCCCTCGCCGCCCAGTTCGTGCGTCACCTCCATCGCCTTCTTGATCTGCGCGGCGGCAAACGCAAACACGTCGGCGTTGCAGCTCGTGCCCGCCCCGTGGACAAAGCGCGGATGGGAAAACAGATTCGCCGTGCCCCAGAGCAGTTTGATGCCCGTGCGCTGTTGTTCCGCCTTCAACACTTTCGCCACCGCGTCGAGATTTTTATTGGTCTCGGCCAGGGTTTTGCCTTCGGGTGCCACATCACGGTCATGCCAGCAATAGTAAGGCGCGCCCAGCTTGGTCATGAACTCAAACGCCACCCGGGCGCGATTCTGGGCGTTGTTGATGGAATTGGAGCCGTCATCCCAGGGTCGCTGCATCGTGCCCGCGCCAAACGGGTCGCTGCCGGTGCCGCGAAACGTGTGCCAGTAAACCACGGCAAAGCGCAGGTGCTCGCGCATCGTCTTGCCGGCGACGATCTCGGTGGGGTTGTAGTGTTTGAAGGCCAGGGGATTTTGCGACCGCGCGCCTTCGTAACGGATCTTGGTGATGTCAGGGAATGCTGGTTTCATTGGTAGTGATGTGTTTTGTATCGGTTAAAGCCGCGACCACGACTGCACACTCCGGATAGAGCGGACGAAGTCGTAGTTCCTGTTGTAAGATGACTACGGAAAGGCCTTGCGTGTCAAGCGGATTGGCATGGGTTGTAAAGCAGCAAAGGGCTTGCCTTCGGTGCCGAAACCTGAAATGTTGCGCTTCATCATGCAAATGACTACCAATAAATTCCTCGGCTTGCTGTTGGTTATCGCCCTACTCGCACCGGCCAGACTCGCCGCCCAGACCACCAATCATCCCGCCAGTTCAATGGACCCGGCGCTACAGGGAATCGTCAAGGGCATCCAGACGAAGCTAAAGGCGGGACAAAGCGGCGCAGCTGACCTCGCGCCGGACCTGGCCGCCTTTGACCAGTTGCTTGCCCAGCACTCCGGCGAAAAAACCGACGCCGTGGCCCAGATTCTTTACATGAAAGCCATGCTTTATATCCAGGTGCTCGACGATCCGGACAAGGGCAGGGAACTCGTTCAAAAAATCAAAACGGAATATCCGGACACCCGGCTGGGCAGGAATGCCGACAAGATTCTCGCCGGCCTGGACAAGCAGGCCGAAGCCAAAAAGATCCAATCCGTCTTGGCCCCGGGCGCGATCTTTCCTGATTTCAGTGAAAAGGATTTGAGTGGCAATCCCATCTCAGTGGGCGCGTTGAAAGGCAGGGTGGTGCTGGTGGATTTCTGGGCAACATGGTGCGGTCCGTGCCGCGCCGAATTGCCCAATGTTATTGCCACCTACAAAAAACATCATGGCGAAGGTTTTGAGATTATTGGCGTGAGCCTGGATTCCGACCGCGACAAGCTCGAGGCTTTTCTCAAAAAACAGGAGGGCATGACTTGGCCTCAATATTTTGATGGCGAGGGCTGGGGCAACAAGCTGGCGGGCAAATACGGCGTGGAGAGCATCCCCTTTACGATCCTCGTCGGACCGGACGGCAAGATCATCGGCACCAACCTGCGGGGCGAAGCGCTGGGCATCGCTGTGGAGAATGCTCTCGCGAAGAAATAAATTTAAAAACCCCTGCGTCCGCAGACCGGGATCGTCGGATTATTGCAAAATGTGGGGCGGGGTCACGGTGGTGCCCAGGGAACATTGCGATTGGGGATTTGCCCCGACCGGCAGCAGGCTATAGTCACCCCCGGCGGGGCACGGAGGAATGGAGCCGATGGAGTTCAATTTGATGTAAGGAGCCACGTCCGACGGATAAACTATCGTGGCCCCGGCCGCCATGTTTTTTAACACGGCCAGCTGCTGGCAGGCGGCTTCAATTTGCCGGAGATTGTTGATACAGGCACTGGCCTGCGAATTGGCGCGGGCTTTCAAGAAATTGGGCAGGGCTATCGCCGCCAGTAAACCGATGATTCCCACCACAATCATCAATTCCACAAGGGTGAATCCGGTCTCGCCGGCTGGGTTTGCGCTGGCGGCTGCGATTGGCCGCCTAAAAAATCTGTCATGACCAGAGCAATTCAGCCCGCCTTGGCCACCCGTCCGACGCAAGTGCTGCTGCTTGAAATTAGTTGACAACATTTCGAACAGGTTCTGCAATATTCATGCCAATTCGCTTCGCCATGACACCGATCCCGGCCGGGGAATTTATCCGCCGCCGGAAAATCGGTCGCGGTTAAAATTTCATCATTCCGTCTGGGATCGGCGGGAAACATCTCCGCAAAAAGCCCACCTTCCCATCCAAACTGTCTCAATTATATGCGACAGTTTTCCACTTTTAGGACATTTCTCGGTTTCCATCGCCGTTCCCATCAGCTTTCGCAGAACCACAGCGAGGCGGGGGGTCTCCTGCCGCGGTCATTGCCGGCCGCCACGCTTGCCTTCAAACGCCTTCAGCTTCGCCTAGGAACTGGCGCTGGTGTAGCGGCGCACGGAGACGCGCCAGAAAACTTCAGCCACCACCGCCCAGATGGCCGCCATGCCGATCAGCAGCCACCACATCGTCGGCGAATAGATTTTGTCGGCCAGCACCCGGACGGGAACATTGCTCACCAGCAGCACCGGTAGCGCAAAGGTGAACACGGCCTTGAACGCGCCGCCAAAAGCCTCGTCCGGCATCCGGGCGATGTTGAATAAATTGTAGTAGCCCCAGACAATGCCCTGCGCCCGCACCGTCCAGAAACAGATCGTGGCGAGGATGAACATCAGCGAGTAATGGATGAGGACGCCGACCAGACACAGGGCGGCAAAGCCGGCGAACTGGCCGACGCCCGGATGCAGATTCAACTTCACGGCGGCGAAGGCCATGACGCAGAGGGCAAACAGGGCGTTGACGAACGCGCCGAGATCCACGACGCGCAGGGAAACCAGAAAACGGGTGTTGACTGGCAGCAGTAGGAAGAAATCCATTTTTCCCGTGCGGACGAGTTCGGAAAGGTTCGTGCAGTTGGTCAGGAAAAAGGCCTGGTAGAGCTGCTGGATGAAATTGCTGGCGCCAACGAGCAGCACCATCTGCCATTGTGTCCAGGTGCCGACGGACTCGGTCTGGGAGTAAAGGACGGAGACAAAGCACAGTTGCAGGCCGAACCAGAGCAGTTCGACGAGGATCCAGAGCAGAAAGTTGCCCTTGAACGACATCTCCCGCGTCAGGGAATTTCGCCAGAGCACGGCGTAGAGTTGCAGGTAACGATGAGCGGTTTTCATGCGGCCGGCCAGGGCAGGTGGTGCGGCGGCAAACTATCCGGCCCGCCGCTCGATGCACGGCTTCAGTTCGGTGTCCAGGTTCAAAATGTGGCCCTGAACCCAGTGGTTCAGCATCCGGCTCAACTCGTCCAGCATTTCCCGGCGGAACCCCCCGGCCAGGGAGCGCGCTTTGAAGTCCCGGATCATTTGTTGAAAATGCTCGTGCGCCATCTGGTTTTTTTGGTGGGCCGGGCAGCGGTAGCGCTCCATGCACTGCTCTTCGTAGCTGAAATGGGTCCTGGCATATTCCTCGAGAAATTCGAGGAATTGGAGGATGAAGACGAGGTCTTTGGGATCGGACGGGCCCGGGGCCAGCAAGGCGGCGAACTGGTTCAGGTGCGCGAACAACTGGCGATGTTGCTCGTCAATCGTGGGCGATCCGGTGGCGAACTGGTCCGTCCATTGCAGCCGGACAGGCTGGCGGTTTGCATCCATGTGCGGATATTGTCAAAATTTGTCCGTGGCTCATGCTGCCAATGATGCGCGGCGGGGCCAGGCTTATTATTTTTACGATTCACCGCGCCAACCGGCCGACGTTTCGCCGGGACTGTTTACAGGTTGGTGCTGATGTTCAGCGGCACGCCGGCGGCCGGCGTCGTGACATCAATCGGTGCGCCGGCGTTGAGCTGGGCAAGGACGGCGGCGGTGAGATCGTTTTCGCTGCCCGCGTAAACCACGATTTCGGTGGAGCCGGAATTAAGCACGGCCGAATACCCGCCGGCCTTGGCCTTGTCGGCCACGGCCTTCTGGATTTCGGCAACCAGGTTCGCACTCATGCGCTGGCTCTGGTCGGCCAGCCGGGCCTCGGCCTGACGCTGGAATTGCTCAATGGCGGCCTTTGAATTGTTGATCTCCTTGGCTTTGTCGGCGGCGGCCTGCTGGCGTTTGGCGCGTTCGTCGCTGGAGATGACCTGGTCGCCGGCCTGGTTGAGCAGATCCTTGTAGTCGGCCTGGGCTTTATCCAGTCCGTCCGCCATGTCCTTGATTTCCTTGCGCAGGTCGTTCTTGTTGCTTTCGAGCGAGGCCTGGGCGAGCTTGGTCTTGTAATAACCGTTGAACAGCTTCTTCATGTCCACGGTGGCCACCTTGGTGTCGGCATTCGCGGCGACAACCGTGGCGGCCAGCAGGGCAATGGTCAAAACGAGATAACGCAATTTTTTCATGGACGGAAAGTCAACCAGATACCCGGCCGGAGAACCAGCAAAAAATCATTTTCCGCCTCAATGTCGGTGCAGCCGGAAGAACTGAACCGCGTTGGTCGCCGGGAGGGTGACAAGATACCAGCCGTTGCTGTAGGCCGGGGTGCCGGCGACAGTCTGCCAGCTTGGATCCGTCAGCGTCGGGGAGCTTTCCACCGCGTAATTGGCCGGGAACATCTGCCATTTCAGGCTGATGTCGGGGCTGGCCGGCGCGATGACCAGCGCCGGCGTGGTGTTGGTCGTCTGCGCGAGGATGGCCAGGAAGGCGTCGTTGGTGCCGTTGAAATTCGGCTGCGCGGGGTTATTGGCGGTCGGGAAATTCAAGGGATAAGTCTGGCCGACAACATAGGCAATCTGGCCGACGACATAGGCGTCGCCCAGCGGATCGGTGGCGATGCCGTAACCGTAATCATTCAGCGCGCTGCCTAGGTATGTCGAATACAGGAAGTTCACATTGGTGCCCGCCGTGTTGGTGAAGGCGGCCACAAATACATCGCTGTTCCCGGCATTGGTCATTTGCAACGCGTTCCACAGGTTGGTGGTCACGGGAAAATTCGTGGAGGAGGCGCTGCCGACGACATAAATGTTGCCGCTGGCATCCAGCGCCACGCCGTTGGCCACGTCCGCGCCCGCGCCGCCAAACACCGCCGAGAACCCGATGGCCGCGTTGGTGCCGTTCCATCGCACCTGGGTCAGAAACGCATTCGTGATGAGCACATAGCCGGTGTGGTTGGTCAGCAGGAACGAGGGCGGGTTGGTGCCGAGGCCGGCGAACGCGGACGCATAGGGAAAATTGGTGGAGAGCGTCGCGCCGACGACGTAGGCGTTGCCGCTGGCGTCCGCCGCGATGCCGTTGGCCTGGTCATTGTTCGTGCCGCCGAGGAAGGTCGAGTAGAGCAGGGTCAGATTGGTGCCGGCAACGTTGCGGAAGGCGGCCACAAAGGCGTCCGACCCGATGTTCGGCTGGCTGGTGGAGCCGTTCAGAAATTGACAGGCGGGAATGCCGTTGGTGGTCGGAAAATTGGTTGACGACGTGTAGCCGGCCACGAAGACCATCCCGTTGTTGAAGGCGATGGAGGTGCCCGAATCAATGAGGTCCGGCCCGCCGTTGGTGCCGCCCAAATAACTCGAATAGATCAGGTTTGTTCCGCCGGGGGCAATCGCGGAGACGAAGGCATTGGCGGAGACACCATCTGCGTAGGGGCAGGCCAGTTTCCTCTGCACCGCCCCGGCCGTGCAGGGATAATTTGTGGAATACGTGTAGCCGGTCACATACGCCGCCCCGCTGTCGGGATCCACGGCGATCCCCATGACGCCGTCGGATGCCGTGCCGCCCAGCAGGCCGGAATAAACCAGGGCGGACCCGTTGGTGTTCAGTTCCGTGACGAAGCCGTCCGTCCGGTAGCCATAACCAATCAAAAAACTGCCGCTGAGATTGGTGGCCAGGCCCGAACCGGGCTGGATGTTGGCCGTGGGAAAATTCGTCGAACTGGTGTAGCCCCCGACATAGACGTTCCCCAGGTTGTCAACCGCCACGCCGTCTGCGCCGTCCTCGCCGCTGCCGCCGAGATACGTCAGATAAACCAGGTTGGTGGCAAACGCGCCGAACTTCGCGACAAACGCGTCGCCGGTCACGGCTCCGCCTTGGTAATTGGTCTGGTAGGCGTTGGTCGTGGCCCAGGGAATGTTGTTGGTGTAGTTCGGCGACAGGGTTGTGCCCGCCACGTAAATATTTCCATACGGATCCACCGCCACGGAGAAGGCCGACTGGCTGGCGCTGCCGCCCAAATAAGTCGAGTAGCTCAAGACCGGATCAATGACCAACGGCAGGTGATGATCGTAACTTTTGAGGGCAAACGCCGCCGTGTGCGCGTCCAGCAGCCGGTAGCCGCCGCCGATCGCGCGCCGGGCCAGGCCCGCGATCTGATAAACCTCCGGGGCGTGCTGAATGATTTCGCCGCCGGCCAGGCTGACCACCAGTTCGCCTTGCGGGTTGATGGAGAGTTTTTCCGCGCCGTCAAAGCGCAGGGCGATCTGCCCCGGATTGGCGCCGGCGGCGACCTGAAAATCATATTCGAGCTGCCGGCCATTGCCGTAATAGACCACGTTGATGCCGGGATAAACTCCGTCCACGCGCACCTGGCCAAACGTGGCCACGCCGGTTTGCCACTGCGCCGGATCATTGCCGGTGAGGTAATTGATTTTGCCGGCCAGTTCGGCGCTGCCGACGATGGCCGCGCCGGTGTTCGCCCCAACCAGCCGCATGGTGCCGGTCGCGGCCGATCCGCCGGTTTTTTGGAGGACGAATTGCACCCCGGCCGGGGAAATCAGAAATTCCGCCCCGGTGTTGCGGGCGACGAACCGGGTGCCGTCCGCAGCGGGGGACGGGCGGGCTTCAAACCACAGCGGCAAGTTGCCCAGGGACATGGCCGAGACCGCCGAGGTGCCTAGCAGCAGCAGTCCCAGAAAGACGTTGGCGGCGCGGAAATTTTTGAAGGAACGGTCCATTTTAGAATTGGCGGTTGTAGCCAACCCCGAACTGGAACTGGCCGTTGCCGCTATTGTATTGATCATGCGTGATCGGGATGCCGTAATCCAGCCGCAACGGGCCGAGGTGCGGGATGTTCAACCGCAAACCCACGCCCCAGTTGTCGCTGTAACTGGACTGGAAAGTATAGGGTGAACTTCCGACGGCACCGATATCGTAGAACAGGGCAAACCGGAGCGCGACGCCGCCCTCCTTTTCAAAGATCGGCAGGCTGTATTCCACCGATCCGAACCAGTAGTTGTCACCGCCGATCGGCTCATTTGCCATGTAGGGATAGGAAAGGTTGCCCAGATTGGGATCCCGTGGCCCAACGTCGCGGAATTGATAGCCGCGCATGGAATACATGCCGCCCAAATAATACCGGTCATAAAACGGAACATCACCGCCTTGGAGGCTGTCTGCGATGCCCGCGCGGCCGCCGGCCTCGATGACATGGCCCTTGAACAAGCCAGGGAAATACCAGGCGGAGGTCAGCTCCACCTTGTAAAACGTGGTGTCGCCATAGCTGACTTCCCCGGTGAGTTCCGAGCGCTGGCCGTGATTGGGCAGTTGTGTGCTGTTCCGCGTGTCATAGGCGAGGGAGCCGCCGAGGCGTTGATACAGATGGTCGCCCGTTTGATTCAGGATGTCCTGCGGCACGTTGGGCGTGATGGGCACCGGACCGCCCGGGCCGGTGGGGGTGGACGATTCCAGACCGTGCCAGCCGCTGTTCAAAGAAATGCCGACGTCCTCCACCGTGTAGCTGACACTGCCGATGAGAAAGTCGCTGCCGAGCGCCCGGGTCAGGCTGATTTTGGCACCGGTGCGGGTTTCATAGTAAATATTGTTGGGGCTTTCAAAATACAACTGGTGCCGGTAAAGGTCCACGCCCAGCGACAACTTGCGGTTCAGGAACCAGGGCTCGACAAAGGACAGTTCGTAGTCATCACGCAGCGTGCCCATGGCGACGCGCAGCCGGATTTTCTGTCCGCCGCCGGTGAAGTAGGGCGGGTGGAACAAATCGAAATTGGCCTGGGAAATTTCCGCGTAGCCGACCAGCGCGTCCACCGTGCTGAAGCCCGCCCCGACGGTGAAGTTGCCGGTGTTCTCTTCCTCGACGTTGACGATGAGATTTTTCCGCCCGGCCATCGGCGGGTCGGTCGGTTCCGGGCGCATTTCCACCTTGTCAAAATATTGCAGGCCTTCGAGGCGCTCCTTGCTGATCTTGACGCGGACCATGTCAAAGACGTCGCCGGGGTTGATGGCCAGTTCGCGGCGGATGACCTTGTCCTTGGTCTTGAGATTGCCGTGGATCTCGATTTTCTGGACGTAGGCCTTCTGGCTGTCGGCGATTTGAAATTCCAGGTCCATCGTGCCCAGTTGGATGTTGGGCACGGTCTGGACGTGCAGCGCCTGGCCTTGGGCGATGTCAATGTAGCCTTTGCTGCCGTAAAAATCCTGCACCGCCTCGGTGTCTTTGGTCAGGCCATCCGGCGTGAACGTGTGGCCCACATCCATTGGCAGCCCGTTCCGGCCCAGCGGGGACTTCAAGCCTTCAAAGCCATGAACGGACTTCAAGCCCTGGCTGATCTCCGCGTCCGTGAAAATTTTGGAGCCGGTGAACTTCACGGAACCTACCTTGTATTGGTGGCCCTCGAACAGATAATATTTGACGACCATCAGGTTGGTGGTCGGATAGTCCAGCTTCACGTCCTTGAGTTCAAAATCCAGATAGCCGTGGTTGTGGTAATACTCGGAGAGCCGGTCGGCGTCGCCGTCGAAATCCTCCTGCTTGTAGTAGCCGCTGCCAGTCAACCAGGACCACATCCAGTGGGCCCGGGTCTTGACCACCTTCTGGAGTTCTTTCTGGGAAAAGGCCTGCGCGCCGAGGAAACTCACCCGCACGATTTTAACCTTGGGGCTTTCCTGGATCTGGTAGATGACCGTGCCGTGCCCGGTGGCCTCCTCGATGTTCAGGACGTATTTCACCTTCGTGTCCGAGTAACCGTATTTTTCATACAACTTCTTCATCTCCTGCACGTCGTCGAAAACCTTCTGCTCGTCCAGCGGATCGCCAACCTTGATGGTGATCTTCTTCTTGAGCTTGGCTTCGCTCAACTTGACGTTGCCTTCGATCTTGATTTCGGTGACGCGCGGCCGCGCCTGCACGATGTAAGTCACAATCACGCCGCCGTCATCCGCCTGGTCCACTGAGACGCGGATGTTGTAGAACTGGCCGGTGGCGTAGAGCGCATGGACGTCATCCTGGGTAATGCCGGGAACATAGGTTCCGCCCGGCTTGAGTTTGAGGTTGCTGCGGATAAGCGCCTCGCTGACCGAGGCCGGCCCGATGAATTTGACATCCACACGGCTGATCTTGGCGCCGACGTTCTGCGCCTGCGCCACCATGCCGCCCAAGACCAGCCCCAGGACCAGAAGTCCCAGCCAGCGGAACCGGTCTTTCATATTTCACCCGCCGCCCGGCAGGTCTGCGTCGCTGGATTTGCTTGCACTTTCAAATCGTGTAAATGGTTTCAAGAATGTCAGGTTCACATCGCCTGTCGGCCCGTTGCGCTGCTTCGCAATCAAAAAATTCACCGGAATCCCGTCGCTCTCTTCCGCCGCCGCGCCGTCTTCGTCGTCGCCCGCGTTGGGCTTGTAGAGCAGCCCGACCAGGTCCGCGTCCTGCTCGATCGAACCCGACTCGCGCAAATCACTCAACCGCGGCTTTCGGCTCTTGTCCTTCTCCAACTCGCGGTTCAACTGCGACAGAACAATGATCGGCACGTTCAGTTCCTTAGCCAGCGCCTTGATGCCGCTGGATATGTCGGCGATTTCCTGCTGCCGGTTTTCTTGCGCTCGGCGCGCAGTAGAGTTGAGAAGCTGCAAATAGTCAATCACAAACAGCTTGATGCCGTGCTGCTGCGCCATCCGCCGCGCCCGCGCCCGCAACTGCAAAATCGAAAGCCCCGCCGTGTCGTCAATGAACAGTTTCGCGCCGGACAGCTGCCCCGCCGCGTTCGTCAGTTTCGGAAAGTCGGTCTCGATCAAGAAGCCGTCGCGGATGCTCCGCAGGTTCACCCGCGCCAGCGAACACATCATGCGCAGGATCAGTGACGCCGCGCTCATTTCCAGGCTGAACACGCCCACCGGCAGTTTCAATTCCATCGCCACATGCTCCGCAATGTTCATCGCCAGCGACGTCTTGCCCATCGAGGGGCGCGCCGCGACAATGATCATTTCGCCGCCATGCAGCCCGTCCGTCATCTTGTCCAGATCCATGAAGCCCGTCGAAATCCCGCCCAGTTGTCCCTGCCGGGCGTGGTAATTTTCAATCGTTGCGATCGCGCCATGCACCAGCGCGTTGATCGGCTGCATGCCCGTCTGCGCCCGCGACTCGTTCACCCGCAGAATTTCCTTTTCCACCTCGTCCAGCAGTGCCTCCACCTCGCCCTCATAGTCATAAACTTTCCCCACGACGCCGGAGCAGGTGGCGATCAGTTTCCGCAGCAGGTATTTTTCCCGAACGATGTCGAGGTAATAGCTCAAGTTGGCCGCGCTCGGCACCGCGTCCTGCAACTGGCTGAGATATGGGATGCCGCCGACTTGCTCCAGCAACTGCCGGTCCTTCAGATTTTGCTGCACTGTGATCAGGTCCACCGGCTGCCGCTGGTTGAACATCCCCGCCAGCGTCTCGTAAATTGTCTGGTGCCGCAGATCGTAAAACGCCGACTTGCCGTCGTCCTTGAGTTTCTCGATGCATTCGCCGATGCACTGGTTGGGGTCCAACAGACAGCAGCCCAGCACGCCCATTTCCGCCTCGGTCGAATGCGGCGGCAGTCGGTCCAGGGTTGGGACGGCGGATGATGACCGCCGGTCGCCTTTCTGGCGGCGCGTTTTTTTCAAATCGGCGGGAACGCTGGCGGAGCCGCCGGGCAGCGGGTCGGAAACGGAATCAATCATGCGAACAGCATGATGCCAGGATTTTCAGAAAAAAGAATTTCATATTGGAAGATTTCCCCAGTTAGTTCACCAGTTATTCAGAATCGAAACTCACGCCAGTTTCATCGCCACCTGCTCGTCCAAAATCTCCTGCACGGTCAGCGGGACGATGATTTTGTGGCTGTGTTTAAAGAACGATTGAATCTCCGCCAGCGCGTCCGAGGAATAATCAAAGCTCACAAAGAAGCCTTTCTCGCAATCCTCGCGCATCATCATGGCTTCAAAGGCGTCAATGTCC
>JAJXXW010000002.1 GCA_021780905.1 bacterium | reverse complement strand
TTGAATGAGGACATGGTTGACTTGTTTGAGGTCCACGATGCGGGTCTGGTCGCGGACGGCTTCGATGAGCGAACCGAGGCACAGGTTGCGGGTGCGGCGCAGCAAACCTTCGCCGGAACGGACGATGCGGCACTTAACACATACTGGCATCGTAAGGACGGATTTTTGCCGTTGCACCGGCTTTTGGCCGAATTGTCGCCATAAGGTTACGACGCCAGTGGCATTCTATCATTTGTCAACGGGCTTGATGGTGATGGACGAAACATAAATCGCGTTACGTTCAAGTTCGGCGTAGCGTTTTGGCAGAATACAAACGGCGGTAAGTGTGTTCCCTCGCAGGTAGTCGGCAATAAGGCCGAGCCGCCAGCCAAGAATGACGACATCGGCGGTGGAAAATACGAGCGTAATCTTTTGCGGCGGTTCATTTTTGTCATCGGCGGCATCGGGGTTTGGATCAAGCGAGAATTCAATCAACTGGCTGGCGTTAAACGCGCGGCGATGATTCTCGTCGAAGCGGAACTCAATGCAGGCCGCATAGGTGTTGGCGGTTTCGTAACATTTATCTTGTGGAAACATGGACATGTGTTTTGGAGTTGATGGTTAGATACCGATGCCACGCGAACGGTGTGGCGGCGGCACGTTTAGTTTGATGTTCGGGCGCGCCCGCGGCGTTTCTTTTACCGCAGGTGAAATTTTTTCAGCCGGTTTCATGGCCTCGGTTGTATCAGCTTTAGCGGCCTGCTCCTTGGCGACGGTTGCCGTGTGTTCGAGGCCAAGCCAGCGGCGCACGTCCTCGACGATTTGGGCGAGCTTTTGAACGGGCGACAGCCGGGTGACTCTGAAATGCCGTGCCGGACGACGTGCAGCGGTTGACGGCGGCGGCGCGGTTTTTTCCTGCTCCTTGCGGGTGAAACCGAGTTTGGCCAAGTCGTCGCGCAACGCCTGCAATTCGACGGCGGCCTTGCGTTCGTGCGAATCGGCGACGCGGCGGGCGAGCAGTTCCGAATCATCGGTGAAAATATGGACACGCTCGCGGCCACGCGAAATCGAAACGTAAAATTGTTCGCGGTTGACGGCGGGAAAGGATTTTGAGGACGCGACCAGCAGCACCTCGTCCACGGTTTTGCCTTGCGACGAATGCGACGTGACAGCGTAGCCATGCGTGAAGGTGTCGAAACCGGCGGGAATCGTGCGGCCATCGGCCAGCGCAATGCGACCGTCTCGAATCGTCTTCACTTGCACCCGTTCGCCGTTGATAAACTCTTTGCCGTGGTTGGCTTGGAGCAGTAGCCAGTCGCCAGCGGCCACTTTCAATTCGCGGGACTCACCCACGTCGAAAGATGCGGCGGCGCTGGCGGGGATGAAATCCACTTCCGTGCCGTCAGGACGACGGACACGCAGGCCGGTTTCCATCGTGGCGACCACTTCGACCGTTTCGCCGCGCTCAAATTTTTTGGTATGCCGGACGAAACGCAGCCGCTGGCCGGGTTCAAATTCGCGGGCGCTTTTCTTTTGGGCAACCGTCCACGACAGCGAATCAAACACGCAATGCGTGTTCTCATCTTGACTGATAACACCATCCGCCTTGAGCGACTCCCGCACCTTCTCCGTTACAGCGTCAATCTCTGCCCACGTTGGCGAGACGAGCAGCGCGGATTTGCCCTGCTTCGTGGCCGACACATACGCATCGGCGGCACGTTGATAAAGCTGTCCGTCATCATTCGCTATTTCGCTGACCGCGCCGAGCTCGACGAGCTTGGCAAATGCCTTGTCGGTTTGCTTGGCGGCGGCAAGTTCCACCACCTGCCGGAACGCTTCCGGCTTCTGGCGGCGAATGGTCGTCAACTCGCCAAAACGGTAGGACGAATACTGTTCGATGATGCGAAGCGCATCGCCGCGCGGAACAGACGAATGCTGCCCGGTATCGCCGGACAGAATAACCCGGCAATCGTTGCGGCGGGCGAGTTCAAACAATTTCACCATGTCATCCAGACCAACCGCCCCGGCTTCATCGAGGACAATCACGACCCCAGGGGAAAGTTTGCCGCCTGCCGCCAAGCTGCCATGCAGTCTTTGCAGCGTCATGGCATCCATGCCGTCCTTACGAAGCGTGTCGGCAGCGGAGGCTGTCGGCGCGCAAAACAGGCAAGGCCTGTTCTCACTTTTCAGGATACTGGCAAACTCTTGCAACATCGTGCTTTTACCAGAACCGGCGAGGCCGCGAAAGCCGGTGAAACGGTCGGGACTGGTGAGAACGTGCGCCAATGCCTTGCGCTGGTCGAGGCCGAGATGGGCGGCTGGTTCGTAACGGTGGACGAACGGCGCGACCGCCTCGACCCCGGCATTGACGGCACGAATCAGGTAAAGCTCCTTGGACAGAATTTCCCGTGTCGAATACTCCGAACCCACCCGGACGAGTTTGTCATCCAAGGCCAGTTTATCCTTCAGTTGCGACAATTCTAATTGACCGCAACCTTTCACCAATGCTGCTTCCAAAATCTTGTGCTGCGGGGCGACCGAGCGGCGTTCAAAGACATGGGCGAGGCTGTGCGCGAGAGCATCATCCGGCCTGACGTATTGGGCGAAGGGCTTGGGCTTGCCATCGGCGGCGCTGGTGACATTCCGTAAGGAGCGTTTCTCAAAAAAGCCGATCTCGCCAAGTTGCTGGTTACGCACCTGTTCGTCAGACACGCCCTTGAGTTTTTTGGGACGCGACTGGTGGACGACATGGGCAATCTCCTTTTTGGTGAGCTTGCGACCGATCTTGGTTTCCTGACGCTTCACGGCCATGTCCCGTTGCTGTGACCGTTTCGAGAATCGCTCAATCAACTTGGTGTCAACGCCGTCAATCTCAAACGCCGAGCCGGTGCGCCGCGTGACATAACCAATTTGGTGCAGACGCTTGGCCAGTTCGTTGCGATAGACTTCCGTGCCGTAGTTGATGGCCCCGAACATATCGCCCGTTTGCAATGCCTTCCAACGCCCTTCTTTCTTGTCCCAGGTTGCGTTGAACAGGACGAAGTGCGTATGCAACTGCGGGTCAAGGGCGCGGGACGTGGTATGCAGGAAGGCCGCGCCGACGAGGTTGCCGGTGGTGCGATCCTGCTCCTGAATGCCACCCTTGCGGACTCTGGCGGCGGCGAACGATTCGAGTTCACGCATCGCCAACTGTGAGGCTTCCTTGTGCGCCTCGATGATCCGCCGGTCATTCATGGTGACGGCCAGAATGGAAACGGATTTGGGAGGCGAACACACGAAGTCGAAATAAACCCTTCGCTCCTTGAAATGCTGTGGTGTCAGTTGTTCGCCCGTCACTGGATGCTGGTTGTCGCAGAGGTGCAGGAACGCTTCACGAGTCACCACGCCACCCGGTTGCAGTCCCAACCGTTCCGCCCCGATGCCCAGCCATTGACCACGTTGAGTTTCTCCCTGCGTGTAATAATCGTTTTGGGAAAGATGCTCGTCGAAATAGGACTCCGCCCCCGCCCGATTTTTCTGTGGTATGCCGCTAAACATAAATCACCACTTTACGGGAAAATCCGCCAACAGGTTGTGATGAATTCCTCACAACCTGACTTTTCGGTTTCAGCTAGAATTCCCGTCATCATGGTTAAAACGGTAGCATCAAGTTCACAGCGGATTGCACCCCACAGAGCGCAATCGTCAACCCGGTTCATGCTACGGTTTGGAAACAGCAAAATGCTGGAAGTGATGAAACATATTTCAGGAATGAAGGGGCGGTTTCTGATAGTGGAAACCGGAATTTCTGCCATGACACTTACCCCGCCTCGCGCCAGTGGGCGCGTTGCCGGAAGCCGACTCGCTTGGCCGCTCGTCGCCAAGCCCGACGGAAAACCAACCGGCGAGCTAAACGCAATCGGATGAAACGCCGTCGTAGTGAACAGGACAAAACCGTCAAGTTGCCGGTGAATAATTCGGCAACCACCGCATGGCTTGAACACCAAGACGCCGAATCATCGGCCATGAAAGGAACCGAAAAAACATTATGAGCAAACGCATTGATTACGGACAAATCGCCGCGAAGTTGGATTATCCAACGCTGGATAAAAAACTGGAACAACTGGCGCAACGCGAGCCGCCGAAAAACCGCAAGACCGCCGTTGACCTGTTGGAACCGTTGCGCGAAAGAATAATCGCATTGCACCGCAAAGGCTGGAGCAGCCAGCAACTGGCGGAAGAATTGAAAGCCGCCGGAGTGCCGGTGAATCCGGCGCGTGTGCGCGAATGCTTGAACCGCTGGACAATGGGCGGCAAGGGAGCCGCAAAGAAACGTGGAGCTAAACGCGACAAGCCCATCGCCGCGCATCCCACGTCGCCAGCGGCGGCAAGCCCAAGCGGACGGGGCAAAAACGCAGCCGGTGACGGCCAGCCGAAACTTGTATAGTCCAAGGCTGACGCAGGGTTGAACGCAGTTGCGTCTAAATGGTGCGGCACAGTCGCTGCTGGACGCTTGCAGGCCGGTTGCCGTCATGGTGCATTGCTAATTCGGCAAGCACCCTGCCAGCAACCCGCCTGTTTCGCTTCATCTAAAGTCAGCCGGTTCGTGATCGCCGACCGTCCCGCCGACCGAAGCGGACGAGAACAATTTTCTAATGGGTGTCCGCTCCGAACGTCGTGCCGCTCGTCGTCACCAACCGGACAGGAAAACGTAATCGCGCCGGTCGTGTGCCGGTGGCTGGTTGGTTCGTTGCCGCGTGCCACGGTCACAGGTTGCTCGCCAAAAGCAAAGACGGCTTTCTAGGGTGGTGTCATTGGTTTGGCGGAATGGCATCCGAACCTTTGTTGCCGTGCCGCGCGGTCGAACGTCGCTGTCTTGCTGATTGGGCGCTCTGGCTGCCGCGCCGGGCAGCGTGGCGATGCTCCGCGCATCACCTGCCGTTTTTCCGTCCCGCGAGTTTCGTGGTTTGTGGCGCGTTGCCCTGCCGCTTCATTTTTTGATGAACGCCCCTGCCGTCGCCCTGTCAAATCTTCGCCTAACATAGGCCAGGCTTTTTGCCTGCAAAGCGAAAGCGCCCCTCAATTGAGGCTTCCTTGGTGAGAGTTTGACCGCCGGTCTGCGGTCGGCTTGATGCCCCCACAAAAATACTTCCCCAGGTGCGGACTTGTTTTCCGTCTTGGCGAAGCCCGTTGAAACCAAAACGCAAGCTGTAATGAAATCATTACAACCTGCCCAACCAATTTGCGCAAAATCGGAAGCATGAATGTAGCGAAGCCCAACTTGAACGGCTGGCTGACTGGTCTGCCAGCCAAACAATCTTGTGCAGCCCATTGCACAACTTCATCCCTTGAGTTTGCTATAAACGTGACGGTGAAAAGTCGTGGCCAGAAAGCTGTGTGATTTCCGCACTGGTTGACGAAAAATTTGCGATAGAACAGACGAAATGAAAACCGTTGCAAACGCCAGCGGAAAAGTTTTGGCGATTTCGTCGCAACCTGCCCGGCAGGTTTGCCGTAAAAACAAAGACTGCATTTTGTTTCAAAATGAAACAACGCAGAACGAATTGCATGAGATTCTGACTCGGTTGCCATGAAGAAGCTGAACTTGATTCGACAGCAAGTTGTCAAACTGCGCCAGCGCAACGGCTGGTCGCAGGAGATATTTGCCGTCAAATTGCAGCTCGCCGGCTGGCATAACGCCACCCGCAGCACCGTTTCCAAGATTGAAGGCGGCTCAATGGGCGTCGCCGAATACGACCTGTTGTTCATTGCCGCCGCCCTGCATGTTCAACCCGTCCACTTGTATCCTGAAATTGATTGGCAACGCCCGATGGATGAAACCGTCCACAAATACATTCCCCACGAGCTGCACGGCTTCGCGTCTGAATCTTGACCAAAGGAGAACCGCATGGAAACCATCCCAAAAACCGAAGAACAACCCAATCCACCGCCACCCGAACGGCTGGCGTATTCGATTCAAGAAGCCGCCGACATGCTTGGCGTGAATTATTTCAGCGTTTACCGGCTCATCCAGCGCGGCAAACTCAAACCCTGCCGCGCCCTGCGCGGCAAGCTGCTCGTCCCGCGCACCGAATTGTTGAAACTGCTGACAACCGAATGAAGCATTTATGACCAATCCATTTGAACATCGCCGCCCGACCGAACTGGAGGACAAGTCCTACGCCGAGGCCGCCCGGCAGTTTGCCGAACATCTGAAGCAATTCCCGGCCAGCCGTGAAACGATTGAGTGTCTGGAGCGGGACGCCGACAAAATCGCACTGGCGGCGAACCGGGCCGCCGCCAAACCGACACCCAAAGAGAATGTCATTCAAGCCGACGACGGCAGGCAATGGCACAAGAACGCCGATCTCATGAAAAACGTCCATCTCTGCCACCGGCCAATCTCCTACGGGGCGGAATATGCGGTGGTGGAGCATTTCCCGACGCGCGGCGCGAATGAGATTTTGAACCGGGGCTGGAACGCGACGGAGGTTTTGAAAGCGTTTACACAAGGGCTGCGGCAGACGTTGCAGGTGTGGACGGAGGACGTAAGCGCACAGGTGCAGGAATTTTTATCGGAGAAATTTCCCGGCCACGACTTGAGCCGTGTGGCCGACGCATTCATCCATAAATGCGCGACCCAAGCCGTCTCCCAAAAGCATTCACTCACTCATGGCCACCAGCAAAATCACAGTCGCGGCGTGAGGATTTGATCCACACGGCATTTACAACGGCCAAATGATTGATGCGGTGCCGCCGCTTTTCTTGCCGCCTTTTACCATGCCTTTTGACTTGCCGCAGGCGGGACATTTTCGTTCGCCGCCGTGAATTTGTTCACTGACGATGAAGACCTTTCCGCAGCCGGGTTCGGGACATGCAAAGGCGATGTTGTTGCCTTCCCAATCTTCGGTTTGAGCAGCAGGATTTAGTTCTCTTGTCTTCAAGTTGGATTGCAGAGCCGAATTATTCTATACTGCTGTTCTATACTATATGCACTTTTTGCAGCCAAACACGACCAAGCATAGCAAAAGTAGAAACGAATAAAACCATTGTGGCCATTGAGCTAATAAACGTTTGCATCCCGAAGCTAAACATAGCTAAAAGTGAGTTTTACAATTTCGAGTCAGATGCGTTAGACCACTCTGCCACCCTTCCAAACGCTGATTTTGCAATGCTTTTATGTGTTTTTTAAAAAGCATTATTGAATTTTGTGGCCTGTATTCATGCGAACGATTACAAACGATATAAAACTTGAAAAACCGACATTTCAAAAGTCGTCAGTGGCGAATTTATACTACTACGCCCCGACAGGGATATATTACGCCCGCCCCCGCATCAAAGGCAAGGTTAAGGTGAAATGCCTCAAAACCGACAAGCTGACAGTGGCAAAACAGCGTTTGGCTGTTTTTCTGCGCAAAGAACACCGCAACCCCGAGACCCTGTGCTGGAAGTAAATGACGCACAATATGGCGTTGTGTGCTACCCGCTGCCGCACTGTCACACCGATCGCTTCTGCGGCAAAGTCAGCAGCGGAATATGCCACGCCACGCCGCGTTCACAGTCGGCGTAGTAATAAAATTCGTCCATGACCACATCCTGCACTTTGGCCTGCGCCCCTTCGCGCAAGGCGATGTTGGCCAGAATCTCCGCCGTGCAGCAGAGAATCGGCGCGTCATGGTTCACCGTGGCGTCTCCGGTGCTAAGACCGACATTGTTAGGGCCGAATTTTCATTCGCCCGCCGCGGTTGCCACTGCTATGCTGCGCGGCCAGAAAAATGTCCGCGCATTCCAACCCGCATCACTCCGTCGAGGCCCTAAAGGCCGCCGCCGCGATTTTGGAGCAGGCTTCGGCCAACCGCGCGCTGCTCGGCGCCTTGACCGAGGCGGAGCGCACGCGCCTGCTGAAAGCGGCGGGGGAAATTTATTGTCCCAACGTCGCCGAACGCCGCCGGCTCGTGAAGGCGAAGGTCAAGCAGCGCAAGGCGGAGAAAATCACGCGCGACCAGTCCAGACTCCACGCCACCGGCATCCGCAAGCTGCGCCGCGAAAAAGTTTTCACCACGCCGAATGTGTTTCCGCCGCCCAACTTCAAGCAGGAGGAAACGGTGAATGATCCCGATTTCCGTGAAGTCGTCGAGCCCCAGAATTGTTACGTCTGCAAACAGGATTACTCGCAGATCCATCATTTCTACGACCAGCTCTGTCCGGCGTGCGCGGAACTAAATTTCCGCAAGCGCAGCGAACTTGCCGACCTGCGTGGGCGCGTCGCGTTGCTCACCGGCGGTCGCGTGAAGATTGGCTATCAGGCCGGCATCAAGCTGCTCCGTTGCGGCGCGCATCTCATTGTGACGACACGTTTTCCGCGTGACTCGGCGATGCGTTACGCCGCCGAACCGGATTTCAAGGAATGGGGGCATCGGCTGGAAATTTTCGGACTCGATTTGCGGCACACGCCGAGCGTGGAGGCGTTTTGCAAACACGTCATGACAAAATATCAGCGGCTGGATTTCATCGTGAACAACGCGTGTCAGACCGTGCGGCGGCCGCCGGATTTTTACGCGCACATGATGGAACGCGAGACCGGGTCGTTGCACGACTTGCCACTGGACGCGGCGAAACTGCTTGGCGCTTACGAAGGGCTGCGCGGCTACCACATTTTGCCGGAAGGCGGTTCGGTATCGGGACAGGCTTCCAGCCGGTCCAGTTCAGAGGAAAAGCCAAACAATTTGACCGGCAAGATGCCTGTCCCACTACTGGCCGGACTCACCCACGCCGCCGCGCTCTCGCAGGTGCCGCTGTTGCCGGAAGAATTGGGCGCGCAACAAGCGTTGTTTCCACAAGGCCAGTTAGACCAGGATTTGCAGCAGGTGGATTTGCGCGACCGCAATTCCTGGCGTTTTCTCATGCACGAAGTGCCCACGGTGGAACTGCTCGAAGTGCAGCTCGTCAACGCCATCGCGCCGTTCATCCTCAACGCGCGGCTTAAGCCGCTCATGCTCCGCACGCCGGAGCGCGACAAGCACATCGTCAACGTCTCCGCCGTCGAAGGACAATTTTACCGGAAGTTCAAGACCACGCGGCATCCGCACACGAACATGGCCAAGGCCGCGCTCAACATGATGACGCGCACCGCCGCCGCCGATTATCACGCCGACGGCATCCACATGAACGCCGTGGACACCGGCTGGGTGACGGACGAAGACCCGGCGCACATCGCCGAGCGCAAGGTGGCGGAGCATCGCTTTCATCCGCCGCTGGATATTGTGGATGGCGCGGCGCGCATCGTGGACCCGATCATCGCCGGCTTCAACACCGGCGAACACGTATGGGGAAAATTCCTGAAGGACTACCGCGAGACGGATTGGTGAAAAGCCCGGTGGTCTATTACGGCCTGGGTTTGGGGAAGAACTCCGTGCTGGTAGAGCGCTTGGGGCCGGCGCTGGCCGGAACGGAACTGGCGCGGGCGACGGCGGGCAGCGTCCGGGTCAAGTTGTTGAAAGTGGCGGGCCAAGTGCGCGTGAGGGTGCGCCGGGTCGATGTGCCGTTGAGCCGCGCCTAACCCGCTGCAAGCCTTGTTCCGCCGCTGCCAGCAGCGACGCAGAACGCTGGCTCCCGCCAGCGGTTGAGGCCGGCTTTTTGCTGGAAAGCAAAGTCCCCTTGCCGGAGGTGTCGCCAAAAACGGTCGGCGGCGAGCCTTCCGGCGTCACATCGGTCGTTGGGCTGCCCATTTTCCCCCAGCCAGCCGGCGGAGACCGCCTCCGCACCGCCTTTTCCCAAAATCAAATACCACTATGAAATATCCGGGATAGCACCTGGATCAACAAATGGGAGCTTGCCAGCCAAATACACCTGACGATTTTCCGCAAACAAAAAAGCGCGGACGGCTTTCGCCCTCCGCGCTTTTGAATTGGTTGGATGATTAAGCCTGGGGCGCTTCGGCCGCCGCTTCTTTGTCGCGGTCTTCCATCGCCGCTTTGCGCGAGAGTTTCACGCGGCCTTTTTCATCCACGCCGAGGCATTTCACGGTGATGTCGTCGCCGACTTTCACGATGTCCTCGGTCTTCTTCACGCGGAAGTTGGCCAGCTCGCTGATGTGCACGAGACCGTCCTTGCCCGGGAGGAATTCGACGAACGCGCCGAATTCTTTCACAGTCACCACTTTGCCGCGATAAATCTTGCCGATTTCAGCCTCCGCCGTGCAACCGGTGATGGCGTCCACGGCAATCTTCATGCCCTCCGCCGAGACGGAGAAGATGTTGACCGTGCCATCGTCCTCGATGTCGATTTCGCAGCCGGATTCCTCGACGAGGCGTTTAATGTTCTTGCCACCGGGTCCAATGATCGCGCCGATCTTCTCCGGGTTGATCTTGAGCGTGGTAATGCGCGGCGCATATTTGCTGATTTCCTTGCGCGGCGCGGCGATGGTCTTGGCCATTTCGGCGAGAATCGCGAGGCGGGCGACCCGCGCTTTTTCGACGGCGATCGCCATGATGTCGTGCGGCAAACCCTTCAGCTTCAAGTCGAGCTGGAAGCCGGTGATGCCCTTTTCCGTGCCGGCGATTTTGCAGTCCATGTCGCAATACGCGTCTTCCCAGCCGATGATGTCGGTGAGGAGTTCGTATTTGGAAATGGTGCTGCCGCTGTATTCCGTGCAGATGCCGACGCTGATGCCGGCCACCGGACGAATCATCGGGACACCCGCATCCAGCAGCGCGAGCGTGCCGCCGCAGACGGACGCCATCGAGGTGGAACCGTTGGATTCCATGATCTCACTGGTGACGCGGATGGTGTAGGGATAATTTTCCGACGGAATCATGGATTCAATCGAGCGTTCTGCAAGCGCGCCGTGGCCGATTTCGCGGCGGCCGGGACCGCTAATGCGGCCGGTTTCGCCGACGGAGAAATTCGGGAAGTTGTAGTGCAGGATGAACTTCTTCTCGTTCGAACCGCCGGTGTAGGAATCAAATTCCTGCGTGTCGTCGCCGGTGCCGAGCGTGACGAGCGTGACCGCCTGCGTTTCGCCACGCGCGAATAAGGCCGAGCCGTGCGCACGCGGGAGGATGCCCACTTCACTGGAGATCGGACGAACCGTTTCAAAATTGCGACCGTCGAGGCGCTTGCCGCTTTCGAGGATCAATTTGCGGACGGCTTCCTTCTGGATGTAATAAAAGGCGTCGTTGATGACAAACGGCGTGACTTTCTCAGCGCCGTATTTGGCGACGAGCTTTTCCCCGACTTCGTTCTTGATGGCGTTGCACGCGGCTTCGCGGTTGAGCTTGCCGGGCGTGAGCAGCGCGGGCACAAAACGGTCGCCGGCGAGGGCTTTCGCGTCGGCGAGAATTTCGTCAGGGACGATCTTCAGCGTGATTTCGCGCTTCTTCTTGCCGACCTTCGCGGCGAGTTCCTTCTGCGCGGCGATCTGCGGCTGGATGACTTCCTGCGCGAATTTCAACGCGGCATTGAAGTCGGCTTCGGAAATTTCCTTGGCCGCGCCTTCATACATGACGATGTCTTTTTCGTTGCCGACATAGACGAGGTCGAGATCGCTCTCGGCCTGTTCGGCGTGCGTGGGGTTCGCGACAAACTTGCCGCCGATGCGGCCGATGCGCGCCGCGCCGAGCGGACCGGCCCACGGAATGTCGGAAACCATCAGCGCCGCGCTGGCGCCGACGATGCTCAAAATATCGGAATCGTTTTCGCCGTCCGCGCTGAGGAGCACGGTCTGGACCTGGACTTCGTTATACCAGCCCTTCGGAAAGAGCGGACGGATCGGACGGTCGGTCAACCGGCAGGTGAGAATTTCCTTTTCCGTCGGCCGGCCTTCGCGCTTGAAGTAGCCGCCGGGGAATCTGCCGGCCGCCGCCGCTTTTTCGCGGTAGTCAACGGTGAGCGGGAAAAAGTCCTGGCCGTCTTTGGCCTTGGTCGCGGCCACGGCGGCCACGATGACGATGGTTTCGCCCATCTGGACGGTCACGGCGCCGTCGGCCTGCTTGGCCAATTTGCCGGATTCGATGATGATCTGCTTGTCGCCGATGGCGGCGATGATTTTCTCTGACATAACTGCTTTCTTTCACCGCCTTCCGAGGAACTTCAGTGAACCCCGAAAAGTTTTCGGAGCTGAATGAAATTTCCCGAAGGCGGATTTTTTATACGCGAGGGTTTGGTGGTGGAATCGGGGCGTTCGCGCGGACAACCAAATTCCAAAAACGGCCGGCGGGCTTGAAGCAAGAAAAAAAGCCGCGCCAACCGTAAATTGTTAAACTTACTTGCGCAGCTTGAGCTTCTTGGTGACGGCCTGATAACGGCCCAAATCCGTGGTCTGCAGGTAATCCAGCAGACGGCGGCGCTGGCCGACCATCAGCAACAGGCCGCGGCGGGAACTATGATCC
The DNA here is from genome assembly GCA_021780905.1 of bacterium. Lineage (GTDB taxonomy): Bacteria > Verrucomicrobiota > Verrucomicrobiia > Limisphaerales > UBA11358 > UBA11358. Next base: position 24,732 of record JAJXXW010000002.1, on the reverse strand, counting down.
TTCTTGGCGGTCTGCAAATGCTCGGTCAAATGGTTGATGCGCTGGGTCAGCAGCGCGATTTGCACGTCGGCGGAACCGGTGTCCTTGGCGTGCGTCTTGAATTGTTCAATCGTCTTTGTCTTCGCTTCCATAATTAAATGAGTTCGGGAAGATAATTATTTGCATCCGCGCTGTAAAGCGAATTTAGCCGTGATTTTCGAGACAGTGAAAACGCCTGCCGGAAAAAACTGGTCCCGGCGGGCGGAAAATCCGGCGCATCATTATTTGGAGGCCAGCGCCGCCGGAGCGGGAGCGGGCTTGGCCGCTGACGAACTGCCGCCACGGTCAACAATCACGCGCGCCGACTGGTAGGCCGCGTAAAACTCCGGGTCGGACTTCTTGAAGCGCGTCATCACCTTGTCCAGACGGTTGCGCAGAATGCTGGTCACGTTTGCGATCTTATCCGGCAGCGTGTCCGTCTCGCCCGAACGACCGGCCAATCGAGTGTTGATCACAAGAACTGACCTGCGGGATTTTGCGAAAGGGTCTTCTAACCTCGATGCAGTTTGTGACAATGCGAAGCTTGGAGCCAGTGTGCGTAGCCTCCCACGCCTGCACGCAAAGGTTTACATCATTGATGAATGTTCAGCTTTGGTAACATCGGCAAATGCTACCCACAGCGGAATGCGAAGAAACTGGGAATGTGGAATTGCGATTACTGATCAGACTGAAGTTAATCGTATTGCGGACCTGCTGCTTTCTGGCTTTGGTGCCAAGGAAACGCCCGTGGAATGGGGACTATCAGAACTGGAGAAACTCCGAGAACCGGTGCGGGTTTTGCGCGAATCCTTACCAGCAGCTGTTCCGAGTTCAAGCACAGGATTGGAAGAACACGCCGCAATCACTTTGTCTAGTGACCGATGGTCACGGTTAAGTGCAGGTTTGCCAGGTTGGACCCGTCTCACGCTGGAAGGTGTCGTGAGCCAACCGCAAGACAAGTTTCAACTCCAAGACATTTGCAGGACATGTTTGCCTTTGATTGTAAAACGATTTCCCGCGAACAAATTTCCGCGTGAAAAGCTGCGCCAGCAACTTCAACGGCTTCGTGACTTAGAGCTCGTTTGAAAAAGAAAACTGGGGTGTTTTTGGAAAAACAGGGCTGCAAGAAAAACGCACAAATCACTTGATTTGACTGGCTATTTTTGTGGCTTTCCTTCGCGGCAGCGGTTTTCAGGCGATGAAAATCGCCACTGATGACACCGACCTCACCCACGACCAATGGCACTTGCTGCGCCGTTTCCTGCCCGCCGCCAAAAAACGGGGCCGCCCACGCACCGCCTTGCGCGAGGTGATCAACGCCATCCTCTATCTGGTCAAGACCGGCGCCCAGTGGCGGCTCCTGCCCAAAAACTTCCCGCCGTGGCAGACCGTCTATCATCATTTCCGCCAGTGGACCCGCAACGGCCTGCTGGCCCGGCTCAACCACCGCCTCCGCGCCAGGGTGCGGCAGGCGGTCGGCAAACACAGGCAACCCACCGCCGCCAGTCTCGACAGCCAAACCGTCCGCGCCAGCGCCCACGGCGGCCAAGTCGGTTACGATGCCGCCAAGAAAACCAAGGGCCGCAAGCGTTTCCTGCTGGTGGACACGCTGGGACTGGTGCTGGGCGTCACGCTCGAACCCGCCGATTGCCCCGAACGCAAAGGCGCCCGCGTCCTGCTGGCCACGATCTTGGCCGACTTTCCCGAACTGCTCAAACTGTGGGTGGATGGCGGCTTCAATGGCCCGGAATTCGCCACCTGGGTGCAGACGCAACATCCCAGACTGGTGGTGGAGGTGGTCAAGCGTCTTGCCGAGGTGCCCGGCTTTCAGGTGCTGCCCAAACGCTGGGTGGTGGAACGCACTTTCGGCTGGCGGAAGGCAATCCCAATATACCGCCGCGCAAGGGCGTGACCCTGCTCGCCGCCGGAAAAGGAGATGGCGAATACACCAAGGCCGATTACCAGTATTACCGCGCCTATGTGGAGACAAAGTTATGGGACGAAAAAGAATGGGCAGAGACCTTGAAAAAGGCGGAAGCCAAGGGGAATAAAACTGAAGTGGCGAAACTCGCCTTGGAAAAGCTTGACGCCATGGCCAGGCAAAAGGCAATGACTGACCTCATGGACCAGGCGCTGGTCGCTGAACTTCACTAATTTTGGTCGAAACCAAGTTGAACGAAAACATGCGCCTCGCACGCTGGAAAATTCGCCGGTGCTTGGACGACCTCGCCACCGAGTTTTCCATCAAGATTCCCAAACTGAAGGATTCCATCGGGAAAAACGAATTTGCGGACTTTCCGCCTGCTACCGAGGAAAAGGTCTCTGCCCCGGCGGACAGAGAGGCCCCGGCTAAAAATCCCGAAACCAACTGAGGTGCCACCGCCATTGGTCAATCATCCGACTCACTTCCCCGCCAGCTGCCGCAGAAATTCCGCCGGGCTGACAATCGGGATGCCTTGATATTGCCGCAGCACTAGCAGATGCTTTTTATCGCCGCTCACGATGAAGTCGGCTTCCGCCGCCAGCGCACATTCCAAAATCATTTCGTCGTCGGGATCTGGCGTCGCGCCGGCAGCGCGTTCCACCGGAAATACCAGTTCAGCGGCTTCGGTCAGGGCGGTCACCCATTCCACGCATTTCCGGCCGGGATAATCCAAACGAAGTTCTTCTACGGTTTCGTGGTATTCGGCGAGCAGGGTGGAACTGACCACGGCCACACATCGGCCTTGCGCCCACGCCGCCAGACAGTTAAACGGTGACCCCCGCCAAAAGCTGGCGCTGGCCACGACATTGGTGTCGAAAACGACTTTCACGCGGCGACGCGGCGACGAACACGCTGCACGGCCGCCGCGACCGCCGTTTCATCCTTCGCTGTCATTGTTGGCAGTCCGCGACCGCCCAGCAGCAGTGACCGAACCCGCGCCGGCGTAAGGGATTGGCGTTTACGCATGACAATGAGTCCGCCGGAAAAGCCGACATCCAGCTGGTCCCCGGCTTTGATCCGCGCCATTTCGCGGATGGCTTCCGGGATGACTGTCTGGCCTTTGACTGATACTTTTGCAATCATGTGGTAAGATTAGCCTTACTTTGGAAAGATTCAAGCTATATTCGCTCGGCGCCGCTGGTCGGCTTGACCGGTTTCTTGGATTGGGGTTGCGGTCGCGCGGCCCCAGAACCCGGCCGCAGCGCATAAAACTGCTTCGTCTCTGCGCTGCTCACGCGCCCCTGGTAATGTTTTTTGATGATGGCCTCTGAATTGCCGAACTGCTCCGCCGTCCGCCCGTAGCTGCCCGTCAGCCGGAAATAATGCGAGATCGCCGTGTGCCGCAACACGTCCGACACCCACGGACGCAAGTGCGGCTGCTCGTCCGTCTTGGTCCCATACCCGATGCTGATACGACCTTGGCGCAAATCTTTTTCATAAGCCGAACGGTAAATCTCGCCACGCTTGCGATATTGGCTCAGCCAGGCTTTGAGCGTTTTATCAATCACCACAATCCGGCCCTTGCCGGTCTTGGTCTGTGCGCCCTTCAATCGAATCTCCCCATCCTTTAGATTGACCTGATCCCAGGTCAATCGCGCTGCTTCAGTGGGGCGCAGCCCGCCGAAAAGACACAGCGCCACATACGGCACCGACCGACCCTTCTGGATTTTTTCCGCAGCCTGCAACAGCGCCCGGCATTCGTCCACCGGCAGCACTACTGGTTCATGGTCATCGGCGGTGGCAAAACCCTCGATCTCGACCGCGTAACAGGGGTTGTTCACGGCCCAATGCCGTTTCCCCTTCATGCACCACAAAAAGAAACTGGAAAGGGCCCGGCGATCTGCGTCCTTGGTGTTGGCCGACACATTCCGATTCGACAGAAAATGCTCAATGTGCTCGGGCAGCACATCGGTCACCCGCAGGTTGCCCAGGTTGCTGACGAAGCGGGTCACCCGTTGGCGCAGGTTGTCCTTGGTCATGGGGCGCAATTCCTGGGTGGTAGTCAGCCAGTCGGTGAAAACCTTCAGCGCCTCGTCCAAGCGCGGTGACTCCTTGACTGACGCCGGCTTGCCCGTGCGCAGCCAATGATCCACGGCGGTGATTAAATCCTCATCCCGTTCCAGCCGCTTGAAAGCGGCTTCGGCAACGCCGACCTGATTATCCGTCAGTCGCGTCGCCCGCAGCGCCGCCACGCCGTTGGCGGCATGAAATTCGCCCTCCAGCTCGGTGAACCGATACTGCGCCTCTTTGGCGCGGGCGAAGTTTTCACGGATGCGATCCCCGTTGCGGCGGGTGCCGGTGACCCGCCAGCTTGGCGTGCCCGTCCGGGGATTGGTGAAGGGCAAAATCTTGAACCGAGCCTTCGGAGTTTTCATTGTGCCCCATTATACCGGAAATTGAGAACACAGTCAACCGTATGGCAACCTTTTTTTATAAATCATTATTCGCCTTATATTATGATTATGTAAACAGTCCGAGCCGGACTGGCCACCATCGTAGTTGCGGTTGGAATTGAACGGCGGGTCAATGTAAATCAAATCCACGCAGGCATCGGGCAGCTTCTTGAGCTGGTCCAGATTGTCGCCGCAGTAAATGACGCGGGTGTCCACCAGCGCGGAGGGCTTGGCGGTAGGGCAGACATTCCTGTCTGCCGGTGCGGGCGACTTTCCAGTCGCCCGTTCCGCGCCCCGGACTGGCAAGTCCGGGGAACCGGCAGGCTGGAAAGCCCGCCCTACGGAACTGGAAGTTTTCGCGCCGGAAATTTTTCTCGCCATGCGCGGAGAGTAAAACGGTCAAGCCAGATTGCAAAGCCGCAAGTAATGACATTACGCAGCAACCCGCTGCAGCCGAGCTGACCAGACAAAAACCCGCGCCGTCCCCGGCGTCAGCTTGAACTTTTCGCCAATGCGCAAGCCTTCCACCCAGAAAATCTCGCCGTTTTCCGCCGTGGCCAGAACCAGTTCGCGTCGGAGCGCAGCGAGAATCTTGGCGTTCGTGAACAAATCCTGCAATTTCACCGCCGACTTCAGGCCGATGGGCTGAAACCGGTCGCCCGCCCGCCAGTGCCGCAGGATGATTTGATCGCCGACCTTGTCCGCGTCAAAAAATTCCACGCCGGCTGGTTTTTGGGGCAAGGCGGCTTTTTGCCGCGATCGGATTTGCCAGCGAAATTTTCCACCGCCAAATTCCGCCCGCCCCGCCCTGCCCGACAATTTCAACCTGAGTTCGGCGGAATTGAAGTCGCCGCTTTCCTGCCGCCGGCAGGAAACTTTGCCCGCAGCATCGCGAACCACCGAGGCATCGGCGGCAACACTGGCCGGCCTGTCCGGCGTTTCACGGAGCCGCTCGACCAGTTCAAAATCCGCAGCCACGCCCAGCCCCGCCAACTGCTGCTGCAAAACTTTTCGCTGAACGGCGACCGGCAACTCCGTGAAGTTGTGGGAGACGACGTGCGGAGTCCCTAATTTATTTCCGATTTTGATTTGAGACTCGTCACCTCGTCTCCCACAAAATTCTCTGGCCGCCTCGCTCGCAAATTCCGCCTCCGCGCCGGTGATTTCCATCAGCCGCAAAACGGTTTTGTCCACGGCGGGCTGGTAGTTTTTGCGCAGCAGCGGCAGCAGTTCATTGCGAATGCGGTTGCGCAGAAAGTCGCTGGCTGAATTGGTGGCGTCGTCGCGGAAGCGGATTTTGTTTTCACCGGCGAACGCCAGCAGCTCGGCCTTGGAAAAAGCCAGCAGCGGGCGGACGAGCACAACTTTTTTGTCGGCGGACGACGGCGAGCGCCATTTCATGCCCGCCAGACCTTCGCCGCCGGCCCCGCGCAGCAGCCGCAGGAAGAACAGCTCCACCTGGTCATCGGCATGATGGGCCAGTGCGACGGTGGGAATTTTCTGTTTCCGCGCCGTCTGCGCCAGGAATTCATGGCGCAACTTTCGCGCGGCCATTTCAATCGAAAGTTTGGTTTGCGCCGCGATTTTTTTTACATCCGCGCTTTCGCCAAAAAATTTCAACCGCAGTTTTTTTGCCGTCTGCCGGACCAGTTTTTCGTCCGCATCGCTGGCGCGGCCGCGCAGCCGGTGGTTGAAATGCGCGACGGAAATCGTCCAGCGCTTTTTTTGAGCGAGCGAATGAAGAACGTGCAGCAACACCATCGAGTCCGCGCCGCCGGAGACGGCGGCGAGGATTTCTTGGCCGCGCACAAACAGCCGGCGTTGCCGGACGGCATTTTCCACGCGCTGGAGAAATTCGCTCACGCCAGTGATTGTCATTTTTTTTGCGGGGGCGGGCAAGCGGCGGTTGCGCCGGCGGCGGTCAGGGGATTACGGCGCGATAATAGCGCTGGTTGGAATTGGTGGCGCCGGGATCGCGGAAGGTGATCACGGTGTTGGAGCCGGTGAAATTCGTCAGCGTCATCCAGTTGGTCACACTGGCGAGGTTGGTGGAAACCTGGATGTGTCCGTTCAATCCGGGCGACAGTTGCAGGCTGAAGCTCAGGCCGTTGGTTTGGAGCGGCTGCACATTGGTAAAGAGAAGCTGCAAGGCGAACGTGTTGCTGGAGACAAAGCTGACGGTGTTGGTCAGCGAGGCCAGCCCGCCGAAGTTGACAGCATAGGCATTGACGGTGTTGGTGCCGGCCAGCAGCGTGGCCACCTGAGTCCAGTTGATGAACTGGTTGGTGGTGGCCGTGACCGCGTTCCAGGTGTTGCTATTCACGCGATACCAGACGCCGGAAATCCCCCAGTTGTCGCTGTTCGTGCCGGTGATATAGGCCAGCGCGTTCGTCAAATGCTGGTTGTTGGTGGGCGCGGTGATCAGCAGCGTTGGCCGGCTGGTTTCGACAAACGTGGCCAGCAATGTCAGATTCGACTGCATCACGAAATTCAAGTTGGTGCTGTTGACCGTGACGCCGCCCAGCCAATTGGTGGAAACCGTCCAGTGGGTGAAAACGAAACCGGCGGCGGGCGCAGAGGTGATACTGTAGCCCTGGCCGATATTCAGCCAGGCATTGCTATAGTTGGGCGAGAACGTGCCCAGACCAACTGTGCTGATCGTCAGTTGATTGGTCATGGGCGTGGCGACCACGACCGTCAGGGTGGCCACGCTGCTGGTAATGGCACCGTAGGCGTTGGTGACGACGAGCGTGTAATTGCCGGCGTTGGTGGTGCTGATGCCGGTGAGGGTCAAGGTGTTGGTCGTGGCACCGGAAACCACGGCGTTATTGACGAGGTTGACGCCGTTGGTGCGCCAGTGGAAGGACAGCGGCGCGGTGCCGGTAACGGTGGCCGAGAAAACCACATTGCCACCGACGGCATTGGTCTCGCTCAGGGGCTGTTGCGTGATGGCGGGTGGATTGACCGGTATGACGCTGACATCGTCGAGGCCAAAATACCACGGATCATTTTGCGCAGCAAATTGGATCACGGTGCTGGTGCTGGTGGCCGTCACAACAAATTTTTCATTTGTCCATGCGAGCACTCCAGGATTGTAGATGCTGTAAACCGTGCCGCCATTCCAACTGGCTTGAAAGGTTTCCGTCGCACCATTCGTCGGATTACAAAGCCAGAACGAAAACAAATAAGTCTGGCCGGGAGAAGTCATTAGGTTCTGCGAAAGATAAGCCGGCGAATTTGCCTGGCCAAAAATGAATTCATAACTCCCGTCATACGGCGTGATGGAAGAGAGCGAACCATTATCCACCTGATCTGGACCACCATTATCGGAAAGGGTCCAATTGGTAAAATCCCCCGTCTCAAATCCGCCGTTCTGAACCAGGTTGGTGCTGACCGCCAGCGTGAAATACAGACTTTGTGCGGCATGGCTGGTTTTATTGGAGAAAGCAACGGTCGCAGAATAGTTCCCCGCGGCCAGACCATTGGCATTGGTGGTCACGCTGATGGTCACGTTGGCATATCCGGCTGCATTCAGGGTGCCATTGGTGGAAGAAAGATTGAGCCAGGTCGAAGTGTCGGTGGCCGACCAGTTGAATGATGAAGCACTCGTGTTCGTCAGCATCAAAATTTGGGACGAGGGCGAAAAGGGGCCGCCCGGCAACCCAAAAGCCGTAAAGCCAGATACCGGCGAAATCACCAATGCCGACGCCGGTGCGGCCAGAGCATTGATCAAGTTGGTGTTGGGCGTTCCCCAACCAGTGCAAAGATCATAGCCGGTGGTAGCGGGATAATTGGCCGGACTGCTGGGCCAATAATTATTTCCAGAAGTCGTGTCATGGAAACAGGTGGCATAGGTGAAATCAATATTTTGTCCCCTGCCAATGGCATAAATTGCCGGATTGATGAAGCCAACCGAATTGGTGGCCTGACCCGTCACCGCAACATACTGTTGGTTGACCAAGGCCATGAAGCCCGCCCACAACGGCGCCGCGCAACTGGTGCCGCCATTGCCGCCGGACCCCGCTCCGCTGCCGCCCGAAATCACATAGACATTATCTGCGGTCAAGGCCACGTCGGGAATATTACGCTGGGTCGTGGAGCCAAGATTGGCCGTCATGCTGATGTTGGTCTGCCAACTGGGAATGGGATAATACGAACTCACGCCGCCGCTCGAACCAACATAGCTACCCTGGTCCAATCCCCAATTCCAAACGGTTTCGGAAGCATAGGAACTGCCAGAACCATTCATGGTCAAAGTGGTTCCGCCCACCTGGGTAATGTAGGGCGAACTGGACGGCGCATTGGGGGTTGAGATGTTATCTACACCATTCACCGAACTGGGACCGACCGTGAACGCATCGCTGTCGCCGGAAGCATTAAAAAAAGATTGGCCGGCAGCCGCCATCAATTGAAAAATGTGGTCGGTGGAAACAACCGGCCCGCCGGGCCAGCCCCAGGAACTGCTCAAATTTTTGCATATCGCATTGCTGGCGAGCATGGCGTTCAAAATGTCGTTGGGCCAGTTGGCGTTTGGCCCCTCAAACACCAATATTTTGGAGAGGCCGGGTGCCATGGACATCGCCATTTCAATGTCCAGCGAAACCTCGCCATTTCCCCCATTGGTTCCAATGTTCCAATTGGTTGAACCCACCGGCACTGTGATTACCTGGATGTTCGTGCGTCCGCCGCCAGTGGTCTGGGCGTAAGCGGCAATATCGTTGGGGTAATAACCATCCAACTGGAACAAGCCCACGGACTGGCCGGCACCGGTGTTGGTCACGCCCGGCACGTAGGCATTGCGAAAATCATCACCCATGTATGACCCGCCCGGAGCGGAACCGTTTTTGGGTGCGGCCAACGGGGGATTCCTTTTAACCAACTTCGGATGCGGCCGGTAATAGTCACTCAAACCACTGACATCCGCCACCGGCAAACCCGCATCCACCGTCGGCTCTGCGTCGGGCGCAAAGAAATTCCGGTTCTCCGTGGGATGATGGTATTTTTCCAAATGCAGGTGGAAGGCGCGCTCGAGGTCGGCAGTTTTCGCCGTCACATCCAGCAGCAACCGGTTGCCATGTTCGCCGGAAATCTTAAAACCGTTCGTCCGCGCAAAATTTTTCACCGCCGCATAATCCGCTTCGGTGGGGCAAAATCGGGCGGTATATTCCGCCGTTGTCAGGAAGTGCCGATAATTTGGGCTGGCCGGATTACAGACGTCGGCGAGAAACTGATCCAACCCCGCCGGGTCGCGCAGCGCCAAACCGATGGCCAGATGCAGTTCATTCGTCGCTGGCAACCGACCGATGGCCGTCAGATTTTTGATGGCGGCCGGCACATGGCCGGGCAGTTGCTTCAACCCCGCGCCCCAAACGGGACACATGCCTCCCAGCCATAACAACGTCACGCAGGCCGTGATCCGACCTAAATGGGGCTTTCCGAACATCATTGGGTTTGCACGTTAGCGTCTAAAACAATCAAGCACGTCGCATTCCAAAAACAAAGCGGCGTGGCGCGGCTGAACTTACGCCAATGCGCGGCAAAGTCAATTTGCGCAAAACCATTTACCCGCCGCCGCCGGCACGCTAAATTCCCCGCCATGTCCGTCCAGTTCACCATCCTCGGCAGCGGCTCGGCCGGCAATTGCGCCTACGTCGAGACCGGCGAAACCCGCATCCTCGTGGACGCCGGCTTCTCGCCGCTGCAAATCCGCAAGCGCCTCGCCACCCTCGGTAAGACGCCGGAAAATCTTTCTGCCATCCTCCTGACCCACGAACATTCCGACCACATCGCCGGCATCCTCGGTCTCGCGGACAAATTTCACATCCCCGTCTTTTGCAATCGCGGCACCCAGGACGGCACGATTTGGGCACTAAAAGCCAAGTGGGACGCCAAGAAAAAACCGGCGTTCGATGGCGCGGACGGCACGGCGCACTTGAAGGCGAAAATTGACTGGCGGCTGTTTGAGACCGGCGCGAGTTTCGAGATCGGCGATGTCGGCATCGAATCCTTTTCCATTCCGCACGACGCGCAGGACCCGGTCGGATTCATTTTGCGCACCGGCGCCGGCACCATTGGTTTCGCCACAGATCTCGGCCACGTCACCCAGCTGGTGCTGGAGCGCATCCGTGCCGCGAACATTCTCGTCCTCGAATCCAACCACGACGTGAAGATGTTGCAGGATTGTCCGCGCCGCTCGTGGGCGCTCAAGCAGCGCATCCTCGGTCGCCATGGGCACATTTCCAACGCGACCGCCGCGGAGACGGTCGCGAAAATCATGTCCGCCGGGCTACGGCAACTCTATCTCGCGCATTTGAGCCGCGAATGCAACAAACCCGAACTCGCGCAGCATGTCATGGCCGAGCAACTTCATCACATCGGTGCCACGCACGTCCAGTTGCAAATCGCCGGACAGGACGCGCCGTGTGGGAGTGTGGAACTTTGAATCAAATATTTCCCCCCACAATCAAAAATCATGAATGAGCCAAGTGGAAAATCTCGGGCGACTTTTCATTGCTTCAGCCAAATAATGCCTACGCCAATCGGTGAGTTCGGAAACCCCAGGATGTTTTCGTAGAGCTGCGATGATATTTGCGATAGCCACCTGGTTTCAGGTTCACTTTATCCCCGCTAGCCGTTCCTTCCATATTTTGTAAAGCTCCACCGTGGCGCGGACGTCGCGCAGGCAGTATTCGGCGATCTCGCGGAATTTGCCCGCCCCCATCAGATCCTTCACGTCCATGCCGGTCACGCCGGCGCTTTTCGGCGACTCGATGCCGAAGGCTTTGCAGTAAAAATCCAGGTTGAACCGCCGCGCCGCGCCGTCACGTCCGCTCACACTGTAAAAAGTGAATTGCTCCGCCAAATCGCAATGCGGGTCGGTGGCGTAACGGTAGCCGAGCCAGTTTTTCTTGGTGATCGGCACGTTGAGCAGCGCCGAGCGCAGGTAAATGAACGGCACGTCGAATCCCCGGCCGTTGAAGGTCACGACGCTGTCGTAGTGCTTGGCCACATCCCAGAACGCGGTGAGCAGCTCCGTCTCGTCCGCCACCGGCACAAACTCCACCAGCCCGGCGTCGCCGGCGTCCTCGTAATCCTCGGCGATGAAAATGGATTGGCCACGGAGCGATTCGGCGTTGAGCATGGCGATGCACACGACCTGCGACGTGAACGGCCAGAGCGACATGAAACGGGTGATCTCCTCGCGCTTGGCCTGCTTGGCGTGGGCGTCTTCCAGCTTCTCGGTTTCGCGGAAGAGGTATTCCTGCTGCGCCGGGTCGAAATTGTCAATCGGCTGGGCGGAGGTTTCGATGTCAAAGACAAGCGTGGCCATGCCGGACATTAACCGTCAAGACGCCAAGAACGCCAAGACAAAAATGGTGGGGCTGACCTGCGGGGCAGCCGGCGGCGCGGCAACGCCGCCTTACCGAACCGGCTCGGCCATCAAATCGTAATCGGTGTGGCCGATGACTTTGACGGTGGCAAACTGGCCGACAGGCAACGCGCCCTTCGCGGCGCGAATATAAACGCGGCCGTCAATGTCCGGCGCATCCGCCTCACCGCGCGCGACGAAGTAATGGCCTTTCAACTGGCTTGCATTGTGGTCGGTCTCTCGGATGAGGCCGTGTTCCCAGGAACTGACATTGGCGGACTGAAGTTGTTTGGCATTGGCTTCGCCTTCAATCAGCACTTTGAGTTCGCGGCCGACAAAGCTTTCCGAAACGGCGACGGCGACTTTGTGCTGCGCGGCCATGGCGAGTTGACGGCGCTTTTGCTTCACCCTGTCAGCAAGCTGGCCGGCCATCGCGCCGGCGCGCGTGCCGTCTTCCTTGGAATAGGCAAAAACGCCGAGCCGCTCGAATTTAGTTTCGCGGATGAAAGCCAGCAGCGCGTTGAAGCTCGCTTCGGTTTCGCCGGGAAAGCCAACGATGAAAGTCGTGCGGAGGGCAATGCCGGGAATACCCGCGCGGATGCGTCGAATCAAATCCACGACGTATTGCTGCGACGTCTCGCGGCGCATGCGTTCGAGCATGTTCCCGTGGATGTGCTGGAGCGGAATATCAATGTAACGCGCGACCTTCTTGCACTCGGCGATGGTCTGGATGAGTTCATCCGTCCAGTGCGCGGGATGCGTGTAGAGCAGGCGGATCCAGAAATCGCCTTTGAGCGCATTCAGTTCGCGCAGCAGCGTGCAGATCGTCGTGGCGTCGGCAGCCAGCGATTTCGCCGCCGCCGAAAATTTCTCCGGCGAAGAAATGGCGCGGCTATGGTTCGGGCGCAAATCCAAGCCGTAGTAAGTCGAGTCCTGCGAAATCAAATTGATCTCCTTCGCGCCGTCGGCAAGGAGCGCCCTGGCTTCCTTGACGATGTCCGCCTGCGCGCGACTGCGGTGCGTGCCGCGCATCCGGGGAATGATGCAGAAGCTGCACGGATGGTTGCAACCCTCGGCGATTTTGAGATACGCAAAATGTTTCGGCGTGAGCCGAAAACGCGGCGTCTCGAAATCGGGAATGAAAACGGGGCGCTGCGTCACTTCGAAAACGGGAGCCGCTGGCAGACGGGCGCCGGCAGATGGGGATTTTGCGCCGACAACCGTTTTGGTTTTTCCAAATTTCTCCGAGCCGCGCAGGGATTCCTCTTGTTCGTGTTCCGACCAGTCGCGGGATTTTTCCAGCTCGTTCAGACGACCCACTACTTTTATCCTCTGGCTCCTGGCATCCGGCTTCTGACCTCCAATTTTTCCGGCACGGCTGGCAATGGCTTTGTCCACGATGTCGCCGACCTGCGCGACCTGGTCAATGCCCATGAACGCGTCCACTTCCGGCATGAGCTTGGGCAACTCTTCGCGAAAACGCTGCGAGAGGCAGCCGGAAACGATCACGGCTTGACCGCGCTGGTTGGCGTCGCGCAGTTCGACGGATTCGAGAATCGTGTCCACGCTCTCTTCCTGTGCGGAGTCAATGAAGGAACAGGTGTTGACGATGACGGCGTCGGCACTCGTGGCGTCGTTGGTGATTTCCACGCCGGATTTGAGGAGTGAGCCGAGCATAATTTCGGCGTCCACGAGATTTTTCGCGCAGCCGAGCGAAATCAGGCCGACGCGCACGGGCTTGGAACTGGAATTGGGCTTCGTCACAGCCGGCGGAGGTTAGCAGAGATTGGCGATGAAGCAATGTTCTGAGAGCACCGGGTGTAGCTCCAAAGCGCGCTGCGCGCCTTGCCTTGAAGGCTGGAGCTTGGAGGTGGGTGCTTGGAGCTTTTCGTCACATGGCCGGCGCGTTGGTGGAAACCGTCACCGGGGCATTGGTGGAGCCGGCGGCTGGCGGCGCATTGGTTTCCCCCGGCAGACCAAGCTGCGTCCGCAGGACCGCGCGGGCGGCATAGGGCATTCCTGCCTTGGGGTCCAGCAACTGCCGCAGGACGGCCTGGTTCAACGTGTCGAACGGCGGCAGCGCGATGCGCTCGGGACTGAATTTAGAAGTTTTGGCGGTATAATTCTGATAAACGCGGATGGCGAGACGCTTGAAGTTTTCGTAACGGTCGGCCTGCCCGATGGCGAGGTTGTAATAGGCGCGCGTCAGCAATCCCTGCACCGCCGAGGTCACGCGCTCCTGCGACGTCTCGCCGATGTCAGTCTGCACCACGGCCACGGCGTATTCATCGAGGGTGAGGTTTTTGGGCAGCGAATCCGGCCGGCCATCAATGATGGGTTTGTCCGGATATTGGTCGCCGAGATACTTGAACCATTTCGCCGCCTCGGCCACGCGGTTATCCTCATAGAGAAAATAAACGGCGTCGCGCAGAAAATTCCGGTGCGCGGTGGCGATGCTGTCGCGCATCCCGGCGTCCTCGCTCATCATCTGCTCGTAGGCGGCGTTGACCTGCGGGATGAGATCCAGGTTCGGGCCGAGCGAATAGGTCTTCGTCAACGGATCCAAGATGATGCGTCCATGATGGAACGCCTGCAGCATGGATTGGTAGATGATGCGGCGCAGCTTGATGAGATCATCGGATTTCACCTTGTCGGGATTTTCCTTGGCGACTGCCAACCCGCGCGCGCCCCAGTAAATCGCGTGGGCCTCCGGCAGCCGCCAGTCGAAGGGCCCGTATTCGGTGTCCACCTGCTTGACGAAGTCGGGATCCATTTTGAACTGCTCGCGGAAACACACGGCGTTCGTCCGCGCCGCCGCGTCGGGCGGATGGAGCAGCAGGTCCAGGTTCGTTCCATCCGGGCCGAAGAACGGTTTCATCTGCAGCGCCCACTGGCTTTTGTAATACATGTTCGCGTCGTCCAGGTTCGCGCCCATCTTGTGTTGGAACTGCCAGGCCAGTTCGCGGTAGAGGTCCACGCTGGTCGGGTTGTAACGCAGGCCGTCGTCGCGCATCAGCTCGATGCCGCGCTGCACCCAGCGCCAGCGGTCGGGAAAATCCTTGAACTTCACCGAAATATTGTAGGCCATGTTCCAGCCCTGGAACACCCAGACGGACGCAAATGTCGGCTCCAGCTTGGTGATCCAGTCGGCCAGTTGCGCGGCCTCGAAAAATTTATCGTCCTGCTGCAAATCGCTGGCGCGCATCCAGAGAAAATTGGAAATCAGCCCGCGAAAGCCGCCCAGCGCGACGGTCGTGAACACCAGCACCGGCGGCGCATTGTCGAGCACCGCCGCCGTGCGCGTCAGGCCGAGCGCCTCGCGGTCGCGGTTCAGCGATCGTTGCACCTGGCCGGCGCCAAGCAGGCAGACGACCGCCAGCAGCAGCAGGAGAATTCTTTTGATGCGCGCGTTCACGAATTTCAGTTCAAGATTGCCGGTTGACAGTTGCCGCTTGGAAAACGGTCGAGCGCGGCTGCGGCTGGCAACCGGCACTTGCAGCTTGTAACAAATGCCTCATTGGTTGCCCTGCGCCGTGGCCAGCTCCCGCCGGCTAAAACAGATGATGCCGACGACCGCGAAAAATCCGCCGACAAGTAGCACAATTTGGACGAACGCCGCGCCGAGTTCCGTCCAGGTGATGGCGCGGCCGCTGCTCAAGGCGTCCACCGGCGAAAAGTTTTTGACGAGGCTGATGACATGGAGCAGGCCCTGGAACGCCGGAATTAAAACCGCGTCCAGCACCGAGTGTCCGACCTGGCCGGTTTCCTCATTGCCCGCCGCCACGGAGCCGGCGTCCACGGAGTCCGCCAGGGTGCCGCTGAAAAAAACCACGACCAGCATCGCCAGCGCGAAAAACGAGGCGACCGGAAACGACAGGAAACTGGCCGCCATCAGGCCGAGCGCCGCCAGCAGCGCCATCCAGCAAAAGATGATGCCCAGCCCGCGCGCAAAATTCATCCCGAAGCCGCCGTCCGGATAAAGCACTTCCAGCCCGTCCTCGAGCGGGAACAGCAGCGTGGCGTTGTTGGGGTTGACAAAGGTAATCGTCAGCGCGCCGTCCGCGTCGAACAGATCCGGCGGAATGGCAAATTCGTGGAACGTGTCCGGTGCCAGGCTCATCGGCCTCTCTGTCCGCCAGAATTTTGTCTTTGGCGGGTCGCCCACCTGCCAAAGCGTCAGGAACGTCTTCTCCCCCGACACGCGCTGGGCGGAATTGAATTTCACCCGCAGTTGCAGGGGCTTGCCGGCCAGTTGTTCCCTGACCGAAGCCAGGTCAATTTTCCAGGTGCGCTGGTAGCTCGACGGCACGATTTGCCACGCGGCCTTCACCTGCTCGCGGATTTGATTCCGCACCTCCAGCACATCCACTTTTTCCACCGCGCTGGATTTCAAACGCTGCTGCAACACCCGGTCGGTCTCCGCCTCGATTTCCGCCGGATCGTTCTTTTCCTTCGCCGAACCGCGCGCCACCAGAATTTCCTCGCGCAATGTCTTTTGCGCGCCCGCCGGCAATTTTCCGGCGCGGTATTGCAGCAGGCCGAAAACACAGCCGCCGGCCATCGCCAGCAGCACGGCGTTCAATGACACGATGCCCAGCCATTTGCCCAGCCAGATTTGCCAGCGCGCAATCGGCTTGGTTGCGACGACCTGGATCTGACATTCCTCGATGTCGCGCGCCAGCGTGCCGCACGCCAGCCACAGTGTGGAAAGGCCCAGCAGCGCGGTGATCGCGCTCAAGGTGTAGGTCAAAATGATCTGTGTGAAACCCTGCGCCGTGCCGTCGTCCTTGATGATGAGCGGCAGACCGACCACCGCCAGCATCAGGAGCGCGGCGATGACGAGAAACAGCTTGAACCGCAGCGCGGCCTTCCACGTCAAACCGGCGATGGCGAGCATTCGTTGCATTTATTTAGCAGCCGCAGATGGGCACAGAGGAAACCCAGATAAAAAATTGGCGCGACAGGTTGTGCCCCTCTGTGTTTCCTCTGTGAAAATCTTTGGCAAAATTATTTCTTCCCGCCGAGCAGCGAGGACAATTTCTTCTCCGCCTGGGATAAATCCAGCGGCTGGGCCGGCTCTGTTTGCGGCGCGGAATTTTCAGGCTGCGGCGCGGGCGCCACAGGCTGGGCGAGCGCCGCCAGCTTGCGTTCGTCGGCTGTCGGCGCGGCCAGTCCGGCGGCAATGTTCGGCGTCGGCGCCGCCGGTGGCAGCGACAATTTTTTCAGCACTTTTTCGCCGGCGGATTTCTCCCCGGCGCTGCCGCGCAAATACTCGGCCACGCGGGCGCCGGATTGCGCGCCGCTGGTTTCCTGCGCCGCCAGCTTGGCCTTGGCCACCACATCCAGGAAATAACTTTCGAGATTCTGAGTCGGATTGTCCACGCGCACTTCCCCCGTGGAAATGTCGTGGCGGATGATGGCCAGGACTTTTTCCAGCGTTTCGCGCGACAGCACCGGCGTCGTGATGCGCAACGAATCCGGTTTCGCCAGAAGTTCTTTGAGCGTGCCATCCGCCTGGATTTTGCCGCCGTAATAAATCACCACGCGGTCGCAAACGTCTTCCACGTCGGACAGCAGATGGCTGCTTAAAATCACCGTCTTGCCGCGCCGCGCCAGCGCGATGATCAAATCCTTCACTTCGCGGCAGCCGATGGGGTCGAGGCCGGCGGTCGGCTCGTCAAGGATGACCAGGTCAGGATCGTTGATGAGCGCCTGCGCCAGACCAATGCGGCGCTGCATACCCTTGGAAAATTCGCCCACGGCACGGGTCTGCGTCCGGCCAAGGCCGACCATGTCCAAAAGCTGTTCCGCGCGATTGTCGCGGTCTTTTTTGTCGAGGTGGAACAGGTTGCCAAAAAAATCCAGCGTCTCGCGCGAGTTGAGGTAGCGATAGAGATACGATTCCTCCGGCAGATAGCCGATGCGCGACTTGGTCTGCACGTGGCGCGGCGAATGGCCGAAGACTTCGATGTGGCCTTTCGTCGGATTCAGCAAGCCGAGCAGCAGCTTGATGGTGGTGGATTTGCCGGAGCCGTTCGGTCCGAGCAGGCCGAAGATTTCGCCCTGGCGGACTTCAAAATCCACGCCGTCCACCGCGCGCGCCTTCGGCCGGTTCCAGAAATCTTTGAAGACTTTCGTCAGGCCGCGGACGGAAACGACCACCTCGTCGGATTTTTGATTCCCGATGGGCGACTGCGGATTGAATGCGGCGGCGGTCATTGTGTGGCGGCGTTTGATTTCCCCCGCGCTGGCAAATAGTGAGCGCGGATTTTCTTGGCGTATTGTTGCCGATGACGCACTAAAAAGTCACGAACTGCTTTGAAGCTGAAATGGCCCGTGCGCAGGAGCAACGGAACATTGCGGAATGCCTCGGACCGATCTTTTGCCCGCTGCGGCTGGCCGCCCAAAATCAACGCGCCGAAACCAACAGAGGCAAGATGCAACAGACGCGAAAGATTGTTTCTTTCCGCGTCCGTTGGCATGCTCGCGTCCGCGAGTTTCCAGTCAGTTATCATTTTGAAATTCTAGTTTAACATCAAACTGCCAGCAAGCTGCTTGATAAGTCAAATGCCCGGCGACATGGCCAAATCACTTCCGTGCAGTGAATCTTCGCCACCGGGCAATAAACATCACCGTCGCTGGCGAACAACCCTTAGGCTCTTTAGAGCACAAATCCATCAACACGAATACGCGGCGATGGCTACGGGTGGGATTGGAATCAAAGCCGCCACCCTGGGTTGCCGTATCAGGCGCTAAAATCAATAACGGCGCGGAATGACTTTCGCGCCGTTTGTGTTGCAACTTTGATCGGTGGCCGTGTGCCAGCACTTACGCGTAGAGCGGGCCGAAGTTTTTGCACGCGCGATAATCCGCGCCTTCCAGATCCGCCGTGCCGAACGCCGCCCAACTGCTCGGCCGGAAAACTTTTTCCGCCGCGAGGTTGTGCATATAAACCGGAATCCGCAGCATGGACGCCAGCGAAATCAAATCCGCGCCGATGTGGCCGTAGCTGATGGCACCGTGGTTCGCGCCCCAGTTGTTCATCACGGAATAGACATCGCGGAACGCACTGGAGCCGGTCAGGCGCGGCGCGAACCAGGTGGTCGGCCAGGTCGGATTCGTGCGCTGGTCGAGCGCATCGTGGACGTGCGCGGGCAAATCCACGGTCCAGCCCTCGGCGATTTGCAGCGCGGGTCCGAGACCTTTTACCAAATTCAAACGGCACATCGTGACGGGCAGGCCGCCGCGCGTGAGGAAGCGCGTGCTCCAGCCGCCGCCGGGAAAGTATTCCGTGATACTCGGATGCCATGTCGTCGCCTTGAGGCATTTTTGCGCCTCGTCCTTGGTGATTTCCCAGAACGGTTTCATCGCCGGCTGGCCGTCAATTTTCTGCTGGCCGGTGCCGTCGAGCGCGGCCGGGCCGGAATTGATGAGATGCAAAATGCCGTTCACCGCGTGCCCCTCAAGATCGTGGCCGGAAACCCGCTTCACCGATTCGGGACTCCAGTAGGTGCGCACGTCGGCGAAAATCTGCGCGGTGTTCGTGAGCAGATGGCCAAACAACATTGAGGTGCCGTTGAGACAATCATTTTCCGTCGCGACGATGTAAGGCGCGCGGATGCCGTTCCAATCGAACGAGGTGTTAAGAATCGCTTCGAGGAAATCGCCGTTGGGCTGGTAATCCGTCCATTGGCGCTGGCCCTGGAAGCCGGCGGCAATCGCGTTGTGCCCCTGCGCCTCCTCGCCAAAACCCATTTCGGCGAGCTGGGGATTGCCCACCATCAAGTCGCGGGCGATGAGCGCCATCTTGACGGATTTTTCCCATTCACTGTCGAGCTGCGCGCGCGAGCGGATTGTTTTCGGCGAGTTGTAGTCCTTGCCTTCGGGGCAATTTTCCTTCACCCACTTGAGCGCCTTCTTGTATTCGGCGGGATCAAAAATCCCCTTGTCCATGCGGCGAAGAAATTCCGTCATGTCAATCGTCTCGACGCGCATACCCAGATAATCCTCGAAGAACGGCTGATCCACGATGGAGCCCGCGATGCCCATCGAAACACCGCCCATGCCGAGATAGGACTTGCCGCGCATCAACGCGACCGCGAGACCGGCCCGGGCAAAGCGGAGAATTTTTTCCTGCACGTCGGCGGGAATGCTCTTGTCCGTGCCGTCCTGCACGTCGTGACCGTAAATGCTGAACGCCGGCAAACCTTTTTGCGAATGGCCGGCGAGCACCGCCGCCAGATACACCGCGCCGGGACGCTCGGTGCCATTGAACCCCCAGACCGCCTTCGGCACGGAGGGATTCATGTCCATCGTTTCGCTGCCGTAGCACCAGCAGGGCGTAACGGTGAGGGACACGCCAACGTTTTCGCGCGCGAATTTTTCGGCGCAGGCCGACGCCTCGGCCACGCCGCCGATGCACGTGTCGGCGATGACGCATTCGACTTTTTTGCCATTCGGATAGCGCAGGCTGGACGAAATCAGTTTCGCGGCGGACTTGGCCATGTCCATTGTCTGTTTTTCAAGCGACTCGCGGACGCCGCCGAGGCGGCCGTCAATGGTGGGGCGGATGCCGACTTTGGGCAGGGAGCGGTTGAACACAGATGGTTTCATGATTTGATTGAACGAGACGTTTGTTTGGCAGATTAATCGGACTTGATCGCTGCTGTTGATGGATGAGTTTTTAATTCCCGCGCTGGCAAAAGGCAAGCCTGTTTGCTAGATTTGCGCCCATGAATTTTCCGGCGGGCACATGGCTGCGCGAATGGCTGGTGGGGCTGGGTCGTATCACCCTGCTGGCGCGCGAGACCGTCGCCTCGGCGCTGACGTTCAAGTTTTCGCGGCGCGACGTGCTCTACCAGATCTATTTCATCGGCATCAAGTCGCAGTCCGTGGTGCTCGTCACGGGCGCGTTCACCGGCATGGTGCTGGCGGCGCAGACGTATTTTCAATTTCACAAGGTCAAGATGGACACGGCCACGCTGGCGGTCGTGAGCGTCTCGATGTGCAGCGAACTCGGACCGGTGCTGACGGCGTTGATGGTCGCCGGGCGCGTCGGCGCGGCCATCGCGGCGGAACTGGGCACAATGCGCGTGACGGAACAGATTGACGCGCTGCGCACGCTGGCCACCCATCCCACGGATTATCTGGTCGTGCCGCGTTTGATCGCCTCCAACATCGCCTTGCCGCTGCTGACGGTGGAATCCATGGCCATCGGCATCGGGGCCAGCTACGTGGTCGGCGTCGGCCTGCTTGGCATCGAGCCGGCGTATGCGTGGTGGAACTTGCTCAAGTATTCGCATGACGCGGATGTGATGATCGGCCTCATAAAGTCGGTGGTCTATGGCGGCGTCATCGCGATGATCGGCTGTTACAAAGGGCTGTCATGCCAGGTCGGCGCGCAAGGCGTCGGGCGGGCGACGACGGAAGCGGTGGTGTATTCGTCCATCACGATTCTGATCTGCAATTTTTTCCTGACCATGGTGTTGGAACAACTCTGCGTCATTCTCGGCTTATGATTGAAGTGCGTCAGCTCCATAAAAGTTTCGGCGCACAGGCGGTGCTGGAAGACGTGAGTTTTCGGATTGAAAACGGCGAATCGGTCGTCATCATCGGCCGCAGCGGCGGTGGCAAAAGCGTTTTGCTCAAGCACATCATCGGCCTGCTCCAGCCGGACGCCGGCGCGGTGCTGGTGGACGGCGAAAACATCGTGGCGATGAACGAGCGCCAGTTGCTGCGGGTGCGCCGGAAGTTCGGCATGGTGTTCCAGGGCGCGGCGCTGTTCGATTCGATGACGGTCGCGGAGAACGTGGCGTTCGGCCTGCGCCGGCACGAGCATTTGACCGAGGCGGAAATTACGCAGCGCGTGGCCGCCGCGCTGGAGATGGTGGACCTGCCGGGCACGGAAAAGAAAACTCCCGCCGAGCTGTCCGGCGGCATGCGCAAGCGCGTCGGGCTGGCCCGCGCCATCATTTACGAACCGCAGATATTGCTCTATGATGAGCCGACCACCGGGCTGGACCCGATTGTGTCCGACAGCATTGACAAGCTGATCATCCGCGTGCGCGACCAGTTGAAGGTGACGAGCATTGTCGTCACGCACGACATGCGCAGTGCGCGGCGCGTGGGCAACCATGTGCTGATGCTGCACGCGCGGAAAATCTACGCGAACGGCACACCGGAGGCGATTTTCGCCTCGCCGGACGCGGTGATCCGGCAGTTCGTGGACGGCGTGGCGGATGCGAAGGAAAATATTTTTTGACCATGGAAAAACCGCGTTTGGAACTCAAAGTCGGCCTGTTCGTCTTCGTCGGGCTGGCGCTGCTCGGCACGCTGCTGATCCAGTTCAGCAAGAGCACCAGCCTCTGGCGCGGCACCTACGAACTGCGTCTGCACGCGGCCAACGTCGGCGGCATCAAGCCCCGCGCCGGCGTGCTGCTCGCCGGGGTGCAGGTCGGCACGGTGGACCGGATTGTTCTCGCGCCGGACGGCAAAAGCGTGACCATGTTCCTGAAAATCTACAACGACTATCCGATTTATCACGACGCGCGGTTCGTCATTGAGCAGGCGGGCTTTTTGGGCGACCAGTTTGTGTCGGTGATTCCGACGGCCAACACGGACCCCAAACTGGCCGCCGGCGCGGATGTGGACTGCCAGTCGCCGTTCAACTTGCAGGAGGTCGCGCGCAGCGCGGCGGGCTTCATCCAGCGCATTGACGAAACCGCCCAGAAGCTCGACGCGTCCGTGACCGATTTGCGGGCGCAGGTGCTCAACGCGCAAACTCTCGCGGGCTTCGGCGCCTCGATCTCCAACCTGAAGCAGTTCACCGAGCAGGCGATCGGCACCGTGCAGGACATCAACGGCATCATTGCCACCAACGGCGCGCAGGTGGGCGTGGCCGTCAGCAACGCGGTGATGTTCTCCGCCGGCCTCATTAAACTGTCGGATTCGGCCAGCAACATTCTCGCCACGAACAGCGTCAACATCAGCCAGGCGACCCGGGATATCGCCGACGCCTCGGCCAGCTTCAAGCAGATCGCCGCCGATTTGCAGGCGGGCAAAGGCCTCGCCGGGACGGTGCTGCAAAACCCGGAACTGGCGACCCACGTCCAGACCATCGCCGCCAACCTGGCCGTCACCAGCAGCAACTTGAACCGGCTGGGGCTTTGGGGCATTCTGTGGTCGCACAAGCCGCCCCCAACCAACACCGTGAACCACACGCCGCTCGCCACCCCCCCATAACCGCCCATGAATCCGCTCTGGCCCATTCGAATCATTTTCCTCGGCCTGTGCATCATGGCGGGCTATGCCATCAGCCAGGCGCAGTCCTTCGTCGGTCATGAGCACAGCGAAATCCTCGGCATGATGATCGGCTTCGGCTTCGGCGGGCTGCTCATCGCCGTGGATGAGATGTTGAAGGGCTTTTCGCTCCGCGCGTTTTCCGCCACGACCTTCGGGCTGTTTCTCGGCTGGCTGGTCGCGCTACTGGTGGATCATTCCGGATTGTTCGGCGACGGCGACGGCAACACGCGCCAGCTCATCCGCCTCGCGCTGTTCCTCGCCTTCGGCTACATCGGCATGGTGCTGGCGATGCGCAGCAACAAGGAGGATTTTTCGCTCATCATTCCCTACGTCCGGTTTGCGCCGCAAAACAAGCCCGAAAACCTGCTGCTGCTCGACACCAGCGTCATCATTGACGGCCGCAT
Source organism: bacterium (assembly GCA_021780905.1). Classification (GTDB taxonomy): domain Bacteria; phylum Verrucomicrobiota; class Verrucomicrobiia; order Limisphaerales; family UBA11358; genus UBA11358. The sequence continues at coordinate 1,263 of JAJXXW010000002.1, read as the reverse complement.
CGCCGACCTGATCGAGGCGAAATTCATCGAGGGCCTGGTCCTCGTGCCGCGCTTCGTGCTGCTGGAACTCCAGCAGATTGCCGACTCCGCCGACGACGTGAAACGCGCCCGCGGCCGGCGCGGCTTTGAAATGCTCAACCGCCTGCAAAATAATTCCAAGCTCGAAGTCCGCATCCACGACGGCGATTTTCCCGAGGAAAAAGGCGTGGACGCCAAGCTCGTCCGCCTCGCCCGCAACCTGAACGCCAAGCTGTTCACCAACGATTTCAACCTCGCCAAAGTCGCCGGCCTGCAGAGCGTTGACTGCGTCAACCTCCATGAAATCGGACAACTGATGAAGGCGGCGCTCATCCCCGGCGAAAACATCCAGCTCAAGATCGTCCGCGAAGGCCGGGAGAAAGGCCAGGGCCTCGGCTACCTGCCCGACGGCACGATGGTGATTCTCAACAACGGCCAGGCATACATCGGCCAGACCGTCGCCGCCCGCGTCCTGAGCACCGTCCAGACCGGCGCCGGCGTCCTCGTTTTCGCCGAGGTCAAAACGGAAAACGGCAAATGAACCCAACCACCATTTACAAGGCGCTCAATCCCGCCGACGCCCAGTTGGTTTTCTCGCGCCTCGAAGCCGCCGGTTTTCATCCGTTCGTCGCCGACGAGGCCGCCGCGCTCGGCATGGAAGGCTAAGCCCTCGCCGTGGGTGGCATTCGCGTGCAGGTGCCCGAAGCCGAAGCCGCCGACGCGACGGAGTTCCTGGCCGCGCCCACCGGATGAACTTTCAGCGCCTCGAAGTTCTGCCCCACTCGTCGCAATAATTATAATCGCCGGTGCGCTGGGCAACTCGCTGCCTGCAAAGGCTGAAACCAACCTCATTTTTCCAACCGGGATCGCCTTGCTTCCAACTGGAATCGGCCTGATGCCGGAAGGAATCGTGATGTTTCCAAGGTGAGAGGCTGGCTTCCGGTTGGAATGGTTTCGCTTCTGACCGGCATATTCTGGCTTCCAAGCGGAATTGCCTCCATTTCCACCGGAACCACCTCTTTTCCAAGGCGACCAGGCTGACGCCGGCGGGAAGAACCATGCTTCCGGCAGGAAAAATGAGGATTCCCGGCGGAAAAATCGCGCTTCCGGCAGGAACCGGTTCCCCGCTGTTTTCGGTGGAGTTAGAACTGTGGCAGGCGAAGTTTGCCGGCGGTGAAGTAAAGCATGGTGATGAGGTGGGTGGTGGAACGATAGCCACGGGCCTTGCGTTTGGTGGCACTGAAG
>JAJXXW010000054.1 GCA_021780905.1 bacterium | reverse complement strand
AGGCGATGACCCTGCGGTCGGCGCAATCGATGATGACCGCCAGCCGTAGTTTTTGACCGGTCCAGAGCTTGAAGGTGGTGAGGTCGCACGCCCACCGTCGATGGGATTGGAGCACCGCCACCTTGCCTTCGTGCGGTCGTCCGGGGCGTTGGGTGCGATGTCGATGCGAGGCCAGCCAGGCCTGGCGTTTGAGGTGCTGATAGACCGTCTTGCGGTTGCAGTGGATGCCCTGCCGGGCGAGCAGCGCATGAATGCGCCGATAGCCGTAGCTGGGTGGACACTGGGCCAGCACCAGTTGGCTGGCTGGCGTCAGTTGGGGCCGGCGCCAGGGGCGTGGTTGACGCGGTTGGCGGCGATAATAGAACCAACTGCGAGGCACACCGAGCGTGCGGCAAGTCAGAGCAATCGAAGTGTTGAGATGTTGGGCCAGACAGATCACATCCCTTCGGGCAACCGGAGTTCCTTGAGTTCGCAGAACTTTTTTAAAATGTCCACCGCCAGCGCCTTGCGTCCCAAGGCGCGTTCGAGTTCGTCAATCTTGCGCTGGAGCGGCAGGCGCCGGCTTTTAGGGATGAGTTCACCATGGTCGCGCAAGCCATGATCGAGTTGTTTCTTCCAACGATAGATGGCATTGGCCGTCAGGCTATGGGTGCGGCACAGCTCGGTGACTGGTGTGCCCGCTTGCCACTGCTGCAAGATGGCGAGCTTCTGCTCGGTGGAAACACGGCTGCGTCGGCCGCGTTTAACAGGTGGGTTTTGGTTCATTTGCATAAGGTTATTCAGGCCTTTCAAACTGTCCAAATCTCAACTAGGGCAGACCACAAGAAGAACCGTAGCCGAGCTACGCTAAAGTTGTTGGTATTTTATTTCTGGTCGTTAATTTTGAACTGACTTTGGCATTATTGTGGTTTTGCCTTTGGCGGCAAGCGAATAAAGTTTTTCTTCATTTCCTTTTCGCGTATTTCGGGTATTTCGCGGTTCGGCAAATTCTTGAACTCAAAACTCAAAACCAAAAATTCCAAACTGGTTTCCGCGTTGCTGGCCTGGTTTGCCGCGCACGCGCGCGGTCATTCCGGCAGCATCAAAACATAGGTGTGGCCGGCCTTGAATTCGTCCAGCCGGCGCAAGATTTCCGCCGCAAATGGCAGCACATGAACCATGCGATTGGACTGGGCGCGGAGCAGGATGATGGCAAACGGCAGGGACGAAGTTTTATTCTGTTCCGGCAGGCGTTTGTCCACCGTCAGAAAAAGGTCGAACTGGCCGGAGTCCGCGATTTGGCGCAGGAGCTTTCCATTGCTGACGCTGGCCCAGCCGGCTTGCGGCACGGTCTTGACCTCGTGGCCGGACAGTTCGCGCGCCAGATCTTTGGGCAAACATTCGTCCAGCAGGATGCGCATTTAGGCGGTGGCAAGCAGGCTTTCGCTGGCTTCTTCAAGAAAGCCGATGGCCTGCGCGCGTGAAACGGTGGGGTATTGTTCCAGAAATTCGTCCAGCGTGTCGCCGCCTTCGATGTAGTCCAAGAGTGCGCGCACCGGAACGCGAGTGCCCGCGAAGCAAGGTTCGCCACCCAAAATCTCCGGGTCAATCAGGACAAAGGAACTCGACTTCATGCGGTGAATATGGCCCGTTTGGGCACGGCTGACAACTTTTTATCGGCGCGGGGATTTTCTGCATTTTCCTTTTCGCGGATTTCGTGTATTTCGCGGTTTGGCAATTTCTTGAACTCAAAACCCAAAACTAAAAACTCCAAACTGGTTTCCGCGTTGCTGGACTGGTTTGCCGTCAATGCCCGCGACCTGCCGTGGCGGCGCACGCGTGATCCTTACGCCATCTGGGTCTCCGAAATCATGCTTCAACAGACGCAGGTGAAAACGGTCATCCCGTTTTGGAACCGCTGGCTGCGCGAGCTACCGACCATCGAGGCGGCGGCCAAAGCGGATTCCGCCAAGTTGCACAAGCTCTGGGAAGGCCTCGGCTATTACACCCGCGTCCGCAATCTGCAAAAGGCGGCGCAGCAAATCGTCAATTCTAGTAGGAGCCGAGGTGACGAGGCTCAAATTAATAAAAAGTCAGAGACTCCTCACGTCGTCTCCTACAAGTTCCCGGAAAAATTCGAGGAAGTTCTCGCGTTGCCCGGCATCGGCCGCTACACCGCCGGCGCGATTTGCAGCATCGCCTTCAACCAGCCGACGCCGATCCTCGACGGCAATGTCATCCGCGTCCTGACGCGCCTTTTCGGCATTGCGGAAAATCCAAAGGACAAAACCACCAACGCCAAGCTCTGGCAACTGGCGGAAACTTTGGTAGGGCGGGCAGTCCTCTGCCCGCCGCGGCGCGGTGAGGACACCGCGCCCTACCATTGCTCGCACCTCAACCAGTCGTTGATGGAACTCGGCGCGCTGGTCTGCACGCCGCGAAATCCGCAGTGCATGATTTGTCCGGTGCAAAAACTCTGCATGGCCTGTGCGGAAAACCGCGTGGAGGAATTGCCGAACCTCGGCAAGCGCGAGAAGGCAACCGCACGAAGGTTTGCCGCTTTTGTGATTGAGCGGAATGGAAAATTTCTGGTCCGCCAGCGCCCCGCCGGAGTCGTGAACGCGCATTTGTGGGAGTTTCCGAATATCGAAGTCACCGGCGCAAGGCTGGATTTGCCCGAAATTTTCAAGTCAGAGTTCGGCGGTGTGCCGGAAAAGATTTCACCGCTGGGCACGGTGAAACATTCCATCACCCGCTACCGCATCACGCTGGAGGCGTTCACCGCTTCGTCGAAAAGAGTTTCTCCGGGAAACGGCGTTTGGAAAACCCCGGCGCAGATGCAATCGCTTGCCTTCAACGCTGCCCACAAAAAACTCGCCAGCGCCGCCGCGAAAAGTATCCTGTCCGACCGATGATTTACTTCGATTACAACGCCACCGCGCCCGTGATGCGCGAGGCGCGCGAAGCCTGGCTGGACATCACCGAGCAGACCGGCGGCAATCCGTCGTCCCTGCACCAGGCCGGCACGCGCGCCAGCATCGCGCTCGCCGAGGCGCGCGAGAAGCTCGCGGCGTTTCTCGGGTGTCATCCGCTCGACCTCATCTGGACCAGTGGCGCGACCGAGGCGAACAACATGGTCACGCACCATTTCGCCAAAACGCTCGGCGCGCAGGATGAGATTTGGATTTCCGCCATCGAGCATCCGTGCGTCCACGATTCGGCGAAATTTTATTTTGGCAAGCGGGCAAAATTAATTCCCGTCACGCGTGACGGCGTGGTGGACGTGGATTGGATTACGGCCGAAATGACGGATAAACGTCCCGGACTGGTCGGCGTGATGGCCGCGAACAACGAGACCGGCGTGATCCAGCCGTGGCGCGAAATCCACGCGATTTGCCAGGCCTACGAAGTGCCGTTCTTCACCGATGCCGTGCAGTTCATCGGCAAGCTGCCGTTGAAAGGTTTGGGCGACTGCGATTACGTCAGCGGCGCGGCGCACAAATTCGGCGGACCGCGCGGCGTGGGCTTCTTGAAAATTCCACATCGCAAGTCCATCACGCCCCTGCTCCACGGCGGGAAGCAGGAAGGCGGCCGGCGCGCGGGAACCGAAAACGTCGCGATCATCGCCGCGATGATGGCCGCGCTGGAGGTGCGCGAGAAGCAGATCGCGCGCAGCGAACATCTGCTGCGCAAGGTCTGGCGCGACAATTTTGAGCGCGAACTGCTGCGCACGCTGCCCGGCACGAGCATCATCGGCGCGAACGTGCCGCGTTTGTGGAACACCGTTTCCGCGCTCATGCCGGAGGGCGACCGCAAGCACCAATGGGTTTTGCGGCTCGACAAGGCCGGGTTCGCCGTCAGCACCGGCTCGGCCTGCACGACGGGCAAGGAAGAGCCGTCGCACGTCCTCGCGGCGATGGGCGTCAAGGCGGCGCAGGCCATGCGCGTGGTGCGGTTCAGCGCCGGCTGGGAAACGACTGAGGCAAATTGGGATGCGCTTTTGAAAGGCCTAGCCAAGGTGCACGAGGAAATGCACCACGCGAAAGTTTGATCAACCGCGATAACCTTTCATCACCGCCAGCATTTCCTGGACGGCAGTTTCCATGCCGACAAACACCGCGCGGCTCACGATGCTGTGGCCGATGTTCAACTCCACCAGATGCGGCACGGCAAACAGCGCCGGCAGATTGACGCAGTTCAAGCCGTGGCCGGCGTTCACCTTCAGCCCCAGCGAGAATGCCCGCTGGGCACCGGCGATGAGGCGCCGCAACTCGTTTGCGGATGGCGGATGGCGGATGGCGGATTCGGAAAAACTTTCGGCGAAGGTTCCGGTGTGCAGCTCGATGAACTGCGCGCCGGCGCGGGCGCTGGCCTCGATCTGCCGTTCGTCCGGCGCGATGAACAGGCTCACTTCGATGCCGGCATCGTTCATTTTTTTGCGCGTCTCGGTCAGGGATTTTTCCGCCGCGACCACGTCGAGGCCACCTTCGGTGGTCACCTCCTGCCGTCGCTCCGGCACGAGGCAGACGAAGTTCGGCTTTAGTTTCAAAGCGATTTCCACAATCTCCGGCGCGTTGGCCATTTCGAGATTCAGCCGTGTTTTCACCACTTCGCGCAATTTCCAGATGTCGCGATCCTGAATGTGCCGGCGGTCTTCGCGCAGATGCGCGGTGATGCCATGGCAGCCGGCGGCCTCGCAAAGCTGCGCCGCCGCGACGGGATCGGGTTCGCCGCGTCCTCGTCCGCGGTAGCGCGCCTCGCGCACCGTGGCGACGTGGTCAATGTTGACGCCGAGTTTGAGCATGATTTTCAGGCGTCTTTCTGTGCCAAATCCGGCGCGGCTTGGCAACCGCAAAGGCGAGCCGCTGGGGCAAAAAATAAAATTTCAGGTTGCCGCGCCGCCGGAATCGCGCTTTCATCAGGCGTGCAAAAATTGTCAAACCTGTTGAAATACTGGCTGCCGGTGCTGGTGTGGATGGCGCTGATTTTTTCCGTATCCGCCGACCCGAAATCCTACCAGCACTCCGCCGGACTGTTCGAGCCGCTGCTGCACTGGCTGTTTCCGCGACTGCCGCATGAACAGATCGAGATTTACCACCATGTTTTCCGCAAGTCGTGCCACCTGTCCGAATACGCGCTGCTCGCTCTGCTGCTCTGGCGCGCCATCCGCCAGCCGGTCCGCAACGATTCCCGCCCCTGGCGCTGGGATGAAGCGGGCCTGGCGCTGGCCGGCGTCTTTCTTTACGCCGCGAGCGACGAGTTTCACCAAATCTTCATACCGACGCGCACGGCGCGCGTCTCGGATGTCCTGATTGACACCAGCGGTGGATTGCTCGGCCTGCTGGTGCTGTGGCTCCTGGGCAAAATTTTGAAGCACTGGTAAACCCGCCGCCATGGACCGTCCGCTTGCCAGCGTCGTGCTTGTTTACGCCGCCGGCCTGTTGCTCGGGCAAGTTTTCCAGCCGCCGCCCGCCGCGCTGCTGGCCCTCACGGCGGGCATTCTGGTCGCCACAATCTCAAGTGCCAACCTGCGCCCGTTCCTGGTCTGGCCGCTGCTGGCCCTCGCCGGCTGGACCAATCTTATCTGCCACACCGCCGTGGTGGCGCCGGATGATTTGCGCACACTGCTCGGCAACGAACCCGCGCTGGTCACGGTGCGGGGCGAACTCGCCGAGTCCCCGCGGCTGAAAATCACTGTCCGCGATGACGTCGAAAACTGGCGGCACGTCGCCCGCGTCCGCGTGACCGCAATTGGCCGCGCGGAAGAATTCACTCCGGCGACCGGCGAAATTCTCGTCACCACGCCCGGCACACCGGACACAAATTATTTCGCTGGCCAGGGCGTGGAGATTTCCGGCGTCATCGCGCGCCCGCCGCCGCCGCTGGCCGAAGGGCTTTTTGACCTGCGATCCTACCTGGCGACGCGCGCCATCTATTATCAGCTCAAAACCGCGGCCACCAACGACTGGAAGCTCCTTCCGCCTGTCGCACCCAGACCGCCGCTCACCGACCGGTTTTTAAGCTGGTCAAAGAATACGCTCGCCCTCGGCCTGCCCGGCGAAGACGAGCCATTGCGGTTATTGTGGGCGATGACGCTCGGCTGGCGCACCGCGTTCACCGGCGACATCGGCGAACCGTTTCTGCGCGCCGGCACGATGCACATGTTCGCCATTGACGGGCTGCGCATCGCCCTGCTCTCCGGCATGATGGTCGCGTTGCTGCGGGCGCTGCGGCTGGCGCGCGCCTGGTGCGGCGCGATCGCCCTGCCGGCCATCTGGTTTTACACCGCCGCGACCGGCTGGGAATCGTCCGCCATCCGCGCCTCGGTGATGATGACTATCGTGCTCGGCGGCTGGGCGCTGAACCGGCCGGGCGATTTGCTCAATTCCCTTGCCGCTGCCGCGTTCGTGATTCTGCTCTGGAATCCGCTCCAGTTGTTCGAGGCCAGCTTTCAACTTTCCTTTTTCGTCATGCTCGTCATCGCGCTCATGCTGCCGCGTTGGAACGAATTCTTTGACCGCCGGCTGAAACCGGACGCGCTGCTCCCCGACGAACTCGAATCCGGCTGGAAAAGTGCGTCGCGGTGGCTGGCGCGGAAATCCGCCCGCTACTGCGGCCTGTCCTTCGCGGCGTGGATCGGCTCGCTGCCGCTCTCGGCCAAATATTTTCATTTGTTCAGTCCGGTTTCGACGCCGGCGAACCTGCTCGCCGTGCCGCTCGGCACCTTCGCGCTCATGGCCAACCTCGGCGCGCTGGTCTGCGGCCACGGGCTGCCGTGGCTCACCGGACTCTTCAATCACGCCGCCTGGTTTTTCATGGTGGCGATGACCTGGGTCAGCGTCGAGGCGGCCAAAATTCCCGGCGCGTATTTTTACGTTCCAGAACCGTCGCTGGCCACGCTGGCCATTTATTACGGCGGCGTCATCGCCGTTTTCAGCGGCTGGTTTTCCAACCGGAAAAGAATTCTCGCTGGCGTGGCAATTTTATTTCTCATCGGCGGCGTTTATTTCTGGCGATGGCAGACGTCCCGCAGCGAAACCGATTTGACCGTGCTGCCCCTCAATGGCGGCCACGCCGTTTATGTGGACGCCGACGGACGCCGCAACGACTGGCTGGTCAACTGCGGCAACGAAAACGCCGTGAATTTCACCCTGAAGGAATTTCTGCGCGCACAGGGCGTGAACCGCCTTCCGCGACTCGTGCTGACCGCCGGTGACGCCCGCAACGCCGGCGGCGCGCAGAGGCTCGACGAACTTTTTCGCGTCGGCGAACTCTGGACCAGCGACGGGAAATTCCGTTCGCCGGCCTATCGCGCGGTCGTGGCCGCCTTTGAAAAATCCCCGGCGCGGCACAAGGTCCTCACCAACGGCGACCGCGCCGGCTGCTGGCGCGTTTTGTTTCCGCCGGCGACCAACAATTTCGCCCGGGCCGACGACGGCCCGCTCGTGCTGCTGGGTGATTTTCACGGCGCAAAAGTGTTGCTCCTTTCCGACTTGAGCCGCGCCGGCCAGAGCGATTTGCTCGCCGGCACCAATGAGTTGCGCGCCGACATCGTCGTGGCCGGACTGCCTGCCGAAGGCGAACCGCTGGGCGACGCGCTGATTGACGCCATCCGGCCGCGTGTCATCATCATTGCCGACTCGGAATATCCCGCCACGCGCCGCGCGAGCCGCACCTTGCGCGAACGGTTGGAACGTAAAAAAATTCGGGTGATTTTCACGCGCACCGCCGGCGCGGTGAAAATCGAAACCGACAAGAATGGCTGGAAATGTAAGGCGATGGATGGACAGACTTTTCGCAGCCATTGAATCCGCCCGAGGTTGTGCCATGACACCCAAAGCCGGACCGGCTGCAAATTTTCCCCATGCTCACCTAGCCCGGGTCAGCGTGACGGCGACGTGCCGCGCCTGCGGGATGATGAATTTTTTCACCTCCACGGTGACGGCCTGCGGATTGAACTCGGCCAAAACCAAGCCGGCCAGATCGGCGGCGAGCTTTTCAATCAGCTTCCACTCGCGGTCTTCGCCGAACTTCAGCAGCCGGCGCGTGACGGCAAAATAATCAATCGTGTCGGCGATGCCGTCGCTGTTCGCGGCGGCGGCAAAGTCGGTTTCCATTTCCACGGTCAGCAGCAGGCGCTGCGGCCGCGCGCGTTCCGCGTCCGGCACGCCGACGCGGTAAAACACTTCCAGGTCCACGATGGAGATTTGGGCCATTTATTTTTTTGGTTTCCGCGCGCCGGCTCCCGTTTTCCGCATTTTCGCCACGGCGTCGAGCAGGATTTTTGTCGGCCGGTTCAACTTCAGTTTTTTCGCCGACGCCAGTGACAGCCACTGGAATGCGCGCGCCTCCTCATTCAGCACCACGCGCGGGTTTTGGGCGGTGGCACGGCAGGTGTAGTTCAGCAGCACAAAGTGCGCGTCGCGGTAAAATTCCTTTGAGCTGATGCAGTCCTGCACGAGGACGAACCGGATGTCCGTGATGTTCAGGCCGGTCTCCTCCTTGAGTTCGCGGCGCAGGGCGGCCGACGAACTTTCGCCGCGCTTGATCTTGCCGCCGGGAATGCCCCACAGCCCGGACCATTTGTGGGTGCGGATCATCAGCACCTCGTTTTGGGCGTTGAAAATCAGCCCGCCGACCGTGGCGAGCGGCGGCTCGAGGGCGGCTCCGGCGGCGGCCGGCGGGAGCTGAAAATTATTATTCAGCAGCCCGCGCCGGAGTTCGTCCAGATGCTCCACGATGAGGTCGGGCTGGGCGGCGCGCAGTTGCTCCAGCGTGTTGTAACCGGTCAGCACGGCGCAGGAATGGATGCCGCCGTGCCGGGCGGTGGCAATGTCGTGCTCCATGTCGCCGATAAAAAGCGTTTCGTCCGGGCGTAACTGATTTTCGCGGAGAATCTCGTGAATTTTTTCACGCTTGTCGCGGACATCGGTGTAGGCCCGGTCCAGAAACGCGTCCAAGCCGGTGACGGCGCATTGCGCCCGGTAATGATCGGTGTGGATGGTGCTCAACAGAAATGTCCGCAGCCGGTTCGCCCGGCAGAATTCCAGGAACTCCCGTGCGTGCGGCAGGGCCACGACGGAAGCCTGGGCCTGGCGGTATTCGGTGTGGAACCAGGCCTCCAGTTGCGGCATCGGCACCGCCGGCGTGTGCCGGTCATAGAATTTCGTGAAGGGCAGGGCGAACTCCGCGCGAAACTGTTCGAGCGACATCGCGGCTTTGCCGGACTGGGTGAGGACGAAGTTGGACGCCTTCAACACGGCGGGCAGATCATCCACCAGCGTGCCCGACCAGTCGAAAATGATATTGCGAATCACACCCCAGATTTAACCACGAAACACACGAAACACACGAACAGTTTTTGCCGGCCGGCAATTTTTCAAAACTTGAAACCGGAAACGTGAAACCGGAAACTCCCCCCATGCTTGTCGCCTTTCACAAACCCTACGGTGTGCTGTCGCAGTTCACCGGCGACGGCTCGGCGAACCGCCCGCTGGCGGAGTTTGGATTCCCGGAAAATATTTATCCCATCGGCCGGCTGGATGCGGATTCCGAGGGGTTGCTGCTGTTGAGCGACGAAGCGCACTGGAACGAAAAGCTTCTGCATCCGCGCCACGCTCACGAGCGCGAGTATTGGGCGCAGGTGGAAAAAATCCCGACGCCGGAGAGTTTGCGCAGACTGGAAAAAGGAATTTTGATCCAGAGCCGGAAAACTCTGCCATGCCGCGCGTGGCTGCTGGATCCGCAGCCCGTGGTGGGGCGCGCAGTCCCCTGCGCGCCGCCACCAGCCGGTGAACGCCTTCAGGTTCACGACGACGCGCACGGAATGGCACGCCCCAACTTGTTTCCCCGCACTCCACCCATCCGGTTTCGCAAATCCGTCCCCGACTGCTGGATTGGGCTGGAGCTGGTCGAGGGCAAAAACCGCCAGGTGCGGCGCATGACGGCGGCCATCGGCCATCCGACGTTGCGGCTGGTCCGCGTGCGCGTCGGCGCTTTCTGGCTGGGCGATTTGCCCGCCGGCCAGTGGCGCGTTTTGTCCGCAGCCGAGTCCCGGCGGGTGGTTTCCGGGCGCGACTGATTCTCCTTCGGCTTGCCGCCTCGGGCATTTTCCGGCAAACTTTTTCGCGATGAAAAAGAACAAGTCCGCGATCAACCCCCGCCCCTTCTCCAGCATCCTCTTGGACGGACCGGAACGCGCCGCTGCGCGCGCCATGCTTTATCCGGTCGGCTTCACCGAGGAAGATTTTAAGAAGCCCATCATCGGCATTGCGTCCACCTGGAGCAACGTCACGCCGTGCAACATGCACATTGACAAGCTCGCGCTCGAAGCCGAGAAAGGCGCGAACGCCGCCGGCGGCAAGGCGATCATTTTCAACACCATCACCATTTCCGACGGCATCTCGATGGGCAGCGAAGGCATGAAGTATTCGCTTGTCTCGCGCGAAGTCATCGCCGACTCCATCGAAACCGTCGTGGGCTGCAGCGGCATGGACGGCTATGTGGCCATCGGCGGTTGCGACAAGAACATGCCCGGCGCGATGATCTGCATCGCCCGCATGAACCGCCCCGCCGTGTTCGTCTATGGCGGCACGATTCTGCCCGGTTGCTTGACGAATCCACCCGCCGGTTCGCTGCCTAAAGGCAAGGAACTCGATGTCGTTTCCGTGTTCGAAGCCATCGGCCAGCACGCCGCCGGCAAACTGAACGACGACGAACTGCATGCCGTTGAATCCTGCGCGATTCCCGGCGCGGGTTCGTGCGGCGGCATGTATACCGCCAACACCATGGCCAGCGCGATTGAAGCGCTCGGCCTGAGCCTGCCCAACAGCTCCGCGCAAAATGCCATTTCGCCCGCGAAGCTCGACGATTGCCGCCGCGCCGGTGCGGCGGTCATGAACCTGTTAAAGCAGGGCATCAAGCCGCTCGACATTCTCACGAGGAAAGCGTTTGAGAACGCCATTACCGTCGTCATCGCGCTCGGCGGTTCGACCAATGCCGTGTTGCATCTGCTCGCCATCGCGCACGCCGCGAAGGTCAAGCTGACCATGGATGACTTCACGCGCATCGGCAAACGCGTGCCCGTGCTCGCCGACCTCAAGCCCAGTGGCAAATACAGCATGAGCGCGCTCGTCGCCATCGGCGGCATCCGTCCGCTGATGAAAACCTTGCTCGACAAAAAACTGCTGCACGGCGACGTGTTGACCTGCACCGGGGAAACGATGGCCGAGACGTTGCGCGACGTGAAACCGTATTTGCGGGGACAACAAATCATCCGGCCGTTTGACCAGCCGATCAAAAAAGACAGTCACCTCGTCATCTTTCGCGGCAACCTTTGTCCCGAAGGCGCGGTCGGAAAAATTTCCGGCAAGGAAGGATTGCGCTTTGAAGGACGAGCCATCGTGTTCGAGGGCGAAGAAAAGGCGCTGCAAGCCATCCTCCAAGGCATGGTCAAGCCAGGCCACGTCGTCGTGGTGCGCAGCGAGGGACCGAAAGGCGGACCGGGCATGAGGGAAATGCTTTCGCCCACCAGCGCCATCATGGGTCGCGGCCTCGGCAAAGACGTCGCCCTCATCACCGACGGACGCTTCAGCGGCGGCAGCCACGGTTTCGTCGTCGGCCACGTCACGCCCGAAGCCTACGTCGGCGGCCCGATCGCCCTTGTGAAGAACGGCGACCCGATCGTTATTGACGCGGAGAAACGGGAGATGACCCTGGGCATCAGCGCCGCCGAATTGCAGCGGCGCCAGCGGGCGTGGAAGAAACCCGCACCGCGTTATCCGCGCGGCGTGCTCGCCAAATACGCCCACACCGTCACGAGTGCCTCGCTCGGCGCGGTGACGGATGCGGATTTGAAGTTGTGACGTTGTCGTGGATGTGTCTCGCGGATTGAACTGAACCGCGGGTCGCGGTATGCTTTTCGCCTATGGCGCTCGTTCGCATCCTCGTTGACGGCTACTCCCTGCTGCACAACTGGCCGGAGCTGGCGGAAGGCGCGCCGCGCCATTCCGAGGCGGCGCGCGACGCGCTGGTGGAGATGCTCACGCAGTATCAGGACGCCTGCGGCACGCCGGTGACCGTTTTTTTCGACGGGCGCGGCGCGCGGCGCACCAAGCCCAAAAACGCCGCCGGCAAACCGGTGGAAGTCCTGTTTTCCAGCGCCGGGCAGACGGCGGATGACTTGATCGAACGCGCGGCGCACCGGTTCCAACCCTACGGCGAGGTGCTGGTGGTGACGGATGATTACGCGGAGCGCGACACGGTCAGCGGCTTCGGCGGTTCGGTGGCGAGCTGCGGCAACTTCATCGCCATGATCCAGAATGCGCTGGCGGATTTGACGGAAAACCTGAACAATCACAACCGCTCCGAGCGCAACCGCTTTTTCCGCTCGCGTTAAAACATGAACCTCATCCGCCGCCGGAAATTTTCCGCCGCCGCCGCGCGCGGACTGTGCGCGCTGCTGGCCGCGCTGGCCCTGGCGGTGAACGCCCCGGCCCAGCCGGCTCCGCCCACCAGCCCGCAGCGCTGGCTGCTGGTCTTTGAATTGTCGGCGGAGATGAAGGACCGGCAACCGGCGACGGCCGAGGTGTTGAAAAACTTTTTTGCGACCGGTGCCTACGGGAGACTGCAGCCGGGTGACAGCATCGGCGTCTGGACCTTCGACCAGAAGCTGCACGCCGGCCAGTTTCCGCTGACGATCTGGAACACCAACCCGGCCCCGGCCGTGGCCGGCAATGTGGCGGCGTTTCTCCAATCGCGGAACTACGCCGGCAAGGCCCGTTTGTCGCTGTTGCAACCGGCGCTGAACAGCATCGCCGCCAATTCGGAGCGGTTCACGGTCGTCATCTTTTGCACCGGGGAAAGCGATCTGTCCGGCACGCCTTACGACCTGGGCGTCAACCAGATTTTTCGCAACGCCCGCGCGGAGCGGCGAAAACACCGGCAGCCATTCGTGGTGCTGATGCGGACGTGGTCCGGAAAATACCTCGGCTGCACGGTGAATTATCCGCCCGGGCCGATGAACATTCCCCCGTTTCCCCGGCCGGCGCCGCCCACCAACCAGCCACCGCCCGTTACGGCACCGGTCGTCGTGCCGGTGGGCAAACAGGTGACGGCGGCCGTGCCGGATTTGATCATCGTCGGCACCAATGTGGGCGGAACGATGCCACCGGCCCCGGCCCCGGCGGTGACAAGTTCCGCGCCTGTTGAAATTCCCCCGCCCGCGCCGCCGCCCGTTGTCCTGCCGGTCGTGCCGGTCATGCCGGCCGTTACCAACATTCCTCCGGTCGCGAAGCCGGTTCCGGCACCCGCGCCGGTTCCTGTGCCAACCCCGGTGCCGGCACCCACTTCGGCACCCGCGCCGCCGGCTCTGACGGCCCTCACGAATCGGCCGCCCGCCGTGACCACCACGAATCTCCCGCCAGCTGCTAACACGACTAATCTCGCCGGGCCGCCGCCGGTTTTGCCACCGCTGCTGACCGAACTCCTGCCGACCACCAATCTGACGGCTCCGGCGGTTCCTGCCAGCCTGCCTCCGGTTGAAACCGGGGCGGCCGCCGGGCGGCCGCCAGCCGGGCTGCTGGTGTTGATCGGTGTCGGCCTGCTGTTGCTGGCCGTGTTGATCGTATTGCTGCTGCTGTTGTTGCGCTCCGGCCGGCGGTCGCAGGGCAGTTTGATCAGCCGTTCCATGGCGGACGACCCGCGCCATAAATGATTCCATTCCGCGCGTGACTTTTGGTCGTGGCTGTGGAAGATTTTGCGCCCATGAAATCGATTATTCTGCTCTGCACGCTCGGATGGCTGGCCGCCGCAGTGGCGACCCAAGCCGAGGACACCAAGACCAACGCGCCTGCCGCCGCGCCGGCGAAGGCCAATAACGCCGGCGAAGTCGCCGTCATCACCACGACGGAAGGCACGATGGTCGCGGAATTCTGGCCGGACGTCGCGCCCGGCACGGTCGCCAATTTCAAGAAACTTGCCGGCAAGGGCTTTTACGACGGCACCTGCTTTCACCGCATCATCAAGGGCTTCATGATCCAGGGCGGCGATCCGTTGAGCAAAGACGCGGGCAAGGAAGACCAATGGGGCACGGGCGGCCCCGGCTACTCCATCAAGGCCGAGTTCAACAACAAGTCACACCAGCTCGGCGTGCTCTCGATGGCGCGCAGCTCGGATCCGGATTCCGCCGGCTCCCAGTTTTTCATCTGCGCCGGCGACGCGTCGTTCCTCGACCATCAATACACCGCGTTCGGCAAACTCATCAAGGGCGAAGACGTCCTGGCCAAGATTGCCGCCACGCCGGTCGGCCCCAGCGCCTCCGGCGAACCGAGCAAGCCGCTCAAGCGCGTCGGCGTCCTCAGCATCAAAATCGTTCCCGCCGACAGCGTGAAATAAACCCGGCCCCCCTCCCAATCCAAGAAAAATTATGAGCGAAGTTGCCATCCTCACCACCAGCGCCGGCGAAATAATCCTGGAATTCTGGCCGGACGTCGCGCCCAAGCACGTCGAGAATTTCACGCGGCTGGCCCAGTCGGGCTTCTACGACGGCACCTGTTTTCACCGCGTCATCAAGGGTTTCATGATCCAGGGCGGCGACCCAAACACGAAGGACGCCGCCAAGCAGCACCTCTGGGGCACCGGCGGCCCCGGCCACCAGGTCAGGGCCGAGTTCAACGACAAGCCGCACGTGCACGGCGTGCTCTCGATGGCGCGCTCCCAGGATCCAAACTCCGCCGGCTCGCAATTTTTCATCTGCCACGGCGACCAGCGTTTTCTCGACCGCCAATACACCGCGTTTGGCCGGCTCATCAAGGGCGACGACGTGCTGGAAAAAATCGCCACCACGGCCACGCATCCCGGCGACCGGCCGGTGACCAGGCAAAGTCTCATCAGCGTGAAAATCGTCGCGGCGGATTCGGTGAAATAATCCTCTCGGTTGCGCCGTTTAAAAACGCCGAATCGTGGTTGCAGGGCCGGATCGCCGGGATTTTTCCGGTCAAACCATTTAACCATTCAACGAATCACGATTTGCCATGCCGATTTCCGAACTGGCAAAAGTCCTCGTCGCCCTCGGCTGTCCGGCGGAAAAATCCGCCGACATGGCCGCGCAGCTCGACAAACGCGCCCGCCAGCTCGCCGCCGACAAGAACCGCAGCCACGAGGAAGCCTTGCAGCACCTGATTGCCCTCCTGCGCCAGGGCTGGTCGGCCAGGGAAAAAGGGTTTTAATTTGCGATTTCCAAATTACGATGGCCGCGCATCAATTCGTGCCGCCCGCAAATCACGGATCGCACGCCTAACATGATCAAGCCCTGGAAAAAAATCAGCTCCCAACCGGTCGGTGATTTTCGGATCTTCAAAATCCGTTCCGACCTCTGCATCAACCCGCGCACCGGCCGGGAGCATGACTTCTATGTCCTCGACAGCGTCAACTGGGTCAACGTCATCGCCGTCACGCCGGACCGGAAGCTGGTCATGGTGCAGCAATACCGCCACGGCTCCGGCACGGTGGAACTCGAAATTCCCGGCGGCATGATGGACCCGCACGAGACCGATCCCGTGGCCACCGCCGTCCGTGAACTCCGCGAGGAGACGGGCTACGCCGGCGAGAACGCGCGGTTGCTGGGAAAAATCCATTCCAACCCGGCCATCTTGAGTAACACCACATTCACCGTGCTGATCGAAAACTGCCGGCGGCAGCACGGCGTGGAATTTGACCACGGCGAGGATCTGGCGACGCTGCTGGTGCCGGTGGCGGACATTCCGAAGCTGGTCGCCGACGAAAAGATCGGCCACTCGCTCGTCGTCGTGGCGCTGTATCATTTCGAATTGTGGCAGCGGGGAATTAAAAAAACCGGCGGCTGACCCGGACCTCATCGCCTCGGGATTTCCGACGCCATGACGGGAGATCAAAGGTCCGGGGCTGTTCGGGAGCCGGTCGGGGATGCAGGCCGCCGTTTTAATCCGCCGGTGGCATCTCCGCCGGGTTAAAAATATGCTGACAGCGCCCGCCCTTTCTGGAAAAGTGGCCCGCCGCAATTCAAATTCATTTACCCCGCATGAACCTTTACCAGCATCTGTCCCGCGTGATGAGCCGGGGCCGCGACTTTGTGCCGCAGATTGACGGCCTGCGGTTCGTGGCCATCATCGCCGTGCTGGCCTATCATGTCCGCGCCATCATCGCCTGGCATTACGGCGTCTCCTTTTCGCCGGCCGGCACGGACGGCCCGGTGAACTGGATTTTCGGCGCGGGCTGCAAGGGCGTGGAGCTGTTCTTCGCCATCAGCGGCTTCATCCTCGGCCTGCCGTTTGCCCGCCAGCATCTCGGCCTGGGCGAACCCGTCCGGCTCCGGGCGTATTTTCTCCGGCGGCTGACGCGGCTGGAACCGCCTTACATCATTCAACTGGTGTTTGTATTTTTCGTGGCGGCCTTGTTCCTGCGGCATCAGCCCAGCCATCCGGACCTGTATCGGCAGCCGGACTGGCTCGCGCATTTGCTTCGGCATCTTGGCGTGAGCCTGGTTTACGGCAGCGGCCTGGTCTATCACGCCCAGCCCAAGCCGAACATCGTGCTGTGGTCGCTGGAGATCGAGGTGCAGTTTTACCTGCTCGCGCCGCTGCTGGCGCGCGTGTTCCTGGTCAAGCCGGCCCCGGCGCGGCGGCTGGCTATCATGGGCCTGATGCTGCTGCCGGAGGCGCTGGGTCATTGGGTGAACTGGCCGGTTTTACTAGACTGGACGCTGCTGGGCAAACTCCAGTTCTTCATGGCCGGCTTCCTGTTCTGCGACCTCTACCTCAACGGCCATGTCCGCACGGACCGGCGCCACCACGTGTGGGATGTCTTTTTTCTCGGCGCGCTGGCGGCGGTCGTGGTCCTGAGCCGGTTTCAACTGGACTATCCGTTTCTGCCGTGGCTGTGGCTGCTGATGTTCACGGCGGCGTTCCGGGGCAAAATGGTCTATTGGCTGCTGGGCCACCGCCTGCTCACCACCATGGGCGGGATGTGCTACACGATTTATATGTATCACTGGCTGATGATCTCCGCCTTGATCCGGGGAACCATCCGGTTTTCCACGCATATCTTCTGGCTGGATCTGCTGATCCAGTTCGCCGTCATGTCGGTCGTCATCATTGGCGTTTGCAGCGTGCTGTTCGCGCTGTTTGAACGGCCCTTCATGCAGCGCGACTGGCCGCGGAAATTGTGGGGCAGGATCCAAAGTAAAAAACTGAAACCGGGAACCTGAATTTCGAAGACCATTTCTGGTTTCGCTTGAAGTCTTCTCACGCCGTGAGATAACCGAGGAATCCGGTTCCGCCGGAGTAAATCCCCCTCACTGCGACTAAAGTTTTTGCGCCAGATGCTGTTGGGCTTTGACGCTTAACAAAACACCTCGCACCTTTTTCCAGCCTGCTGGCGGGCGGCGGCCTTTCCATAGTCCAGCAAGCCAACCTCGGACGCTGGCGGCATTCCGGCGATAGCGAAACCCCAAATAGTGGCTGCGATGTCGGGAAAGCAGCAGAAGGGGAGGGAAAAGCATGATGAGCGTTCGCCGCAGAAAGTAAGTTCGGTCGAGTTGAGCCTCTGCCGAACCGTAGCCATACTGGTAGAACATTTTGTAATAGGCTGTGGCATTCGTCCGGATCTGCCAGCCCACCACGGCAGCCGGATTGTAGGAAAACCGCTTCCCGAGCAGATGCAACTGGCAGTTGAACAGGGCGTCTTCTCCGGTCAGGGTGAGCCATTCCGGATAGCCGCCGACGGCGGCCCACGTTGCGCGGCGGAAGGCTGTGTTGCGAGCGGAACCGTTTTTCTCGCCGTCTTTAGGTTCCGCCGGCATCGGTTCCAGTTCGACGACAAATTTTTGGAATGAGGTTTCCGTCAATAACACATTTTTGCCACCGACAATATCAATGATTTCATGTTCCAGCAACGGGCGCGTGATCTCGCAAAACCAATGAGGATCCGCAAAGCTGCCGGCGTCGCTGGTGGCAATGATTTCCGCGTCAGTCATCCGGATGGCGCGGTTGCGGCCTTCCGCGATGTTGCAGCGGTGCTGCTCCAACTTCACCGGCACCCGGCTTTGTGCGGCCAGTGCCTGCAATTTTTCCCACGTTCCGTCCTTTGAGCCGCCATCCACGATGACGATTTCGTCCGGCAAAACCGTCTGCCGCATCAGACAATCCCACCAGCGCGAGACATTGTCTGCCTCGTTGAACAGGGTGGCGATGAGCGCAGTTTTCATGGGGCGGGCAGCAACTGGGCCAATGAAGTTCGCTCGAAATAAGAAACTTCGGCGGGAATTTTTTCAGCCGGAGCCAGCAGGAAATCCTTCAGCCCGCGCGGGCGCTCAAAATCCGCCGGCGTCATGCGGAAAAAGCCGTCGGCAGTAATGGCGAATGGCGTGTAATGCAGCTCCTGCACCAGCGCAATGACTTGGGCGTTGTCATTGACCCGGATGCCGGTGACGGGATCAATTTTCTGGGTTGGCAAGATTTCGCAGACGATCCACGGGCGGCGGGCCGTGATGAATTTCCGACCGCCGCGCAGCACGGCCGCCTCAAAGTTTTCCACGTCAATCTTCACACAGCACGGGCCGTCCGGCAAAGGATTGGTGGCGGCAAATGTGTCCAGCGTGGTGCATTGGATTTGTATCCGCTCGACCTGCTTTTCGTGCGACTGCCAGGAATCGGCATAGAGTGTGGCCGTTTGTTCTTCCTCCAGTCCGGTGGCATAAACCGGGATGATGATTTCCTGTGGACCAACCCGGTCCCCGAGCGCCAATTGGTGGACGTTTTGATCCGGCAAGCCATTCGCGCGATGAAAGGCGCGGTTTTTCTCCCAAATGGATGGGATGGGTTCAAACGAAAAGGTTTTTACCTGCGGACATTTGACTCCGGCATATACGGAGTAGATGCCGATGTTGGAACCGATGTCCAAAAACAGCCGGGAGTGTTTAAGGAGCAGGGCCAGCGTTTCGCTGGTGGGCATTTCATAGGCGTCCGGGCCGTTCCAGAACAACGGCGTGGAATAGAGCAGTCCAACTTTTTCAGCAAAATTCAACTCCGCATCCATGAACCGGACGGGGCCGCCGCTGATGACCAGACGGATCCCGGCGCGGTCATGAAATTTGAATGCCCAATGGCGCAGCTTTCGAACCAGCGGAAAGATTTTCCGCAGCGGCGAACCGGACGGGATGATCAGGTTTCTCATAAGAATGTCACCTTGCAGGATTTTGCCTGACATGAACAATCAAATTCAAATCTTTTCCCCATCACTTGCCGCTCGGCTCCAATTTGGCAAAACAGGCTTTCAACACATCCTCGACGGGGAGCGTTTTCATGCAACGGATGTCGTAAGGACAGCCAGTGACCCAATGCAGGCGCGGCAGCCGATGATAGCAGCCGGCGCATTCCACCCGGCTGACGACGAAACTTTCCAGAACATTTTTTGCATAGAAAAAATGTGGCAATGTTGACCCCCAAAGCCCTACAGACGGGGTGCGGGTGCCGGCGGCGATGTGCAGCAGTCCGGAATCTATGCCGATGAAGAGCCGCGCCTGCGCGATGACAGCGATGCATTCCTCGATGGTGAATGCATCCAGCAACGATAACGCGCCGGGAACCACCGGCACCTCGACCTTGCCAAAATTCATGTAACGCCCCACACCCAGTTGCGCGATGTTGGTGAAGCCGCGTTCGCGCAGAGCCGCAACCAATTGGTTCCAGTTTGCCAACGGCCATTCCTTGACCGTCCAACTCGGTCCGGGATGAATCAGCACCAGTGAATCCAACGCGACGTTTCTGGCCTTTAGGATGGCCAAGGCTTTTTGCTGCGCTGACGGATTGATCGGCAATTGCGGGTGCTCCTCGGAAACGGGCAGCCCAAACTGACGGAAAAATTCCGCAACCATCGGTTCTTGAGCCACTTTGCCCGGAGTGTCATCGCCGTGGGCAAAATGATAAAAACCTTCGAGCAGGAATGAATACCAATGGCCGACCAAACCCACTGGTGGCAGCGAAGTGATTCTGCCGGTCAAGCCGGCCAGCTTCGGCACGGCGGCGAAATCTGGATGGCAATTGTAAATGAACGTCGCGCCGGGATGCCGTTTCTTCAATTCGAGCGCGGCGGGAATGGTGCAAATGATGTCGCCCATGCCGGTGAAACGGGAAAAAATTACCGGTCGCCGCCCGGTGCGGAGAATGACCGGCGCGACGACGGTCAGCACATACCAGAACGCCTGCGCGTGGCGCTGGATGAGGGCGGAGAGTTTTTTCATCAAGTTGTTCCGCCCATGTTGCCGGACTCCTGGCCGCTGGCTCAATCCAATTTTCATCCGCGTTCCACGCTCCGCACTCCCCATTCCAGTTTCCGGTCACAGGTTTCAATTTTCAGGTTCGCTTCGGCTGGTGTTGTTCGATCGCCTCGGCGTAAAACCGCCGCAGCCGGGCGGAGACGGCCTGCATCGAAAAGGTTTCCCGGGCGTGCGCCCGCGCGGCGGCGGACATCGCGGCCAGCCGCGGGCGGTCGCGGTCCAGCGTTTCCAGAAACCCGGCCAGCGCGGCGACGGCTCCGGCGGGGCTGGCCACGGGCGCGGCAAATCCGGTCGCGGGCGTGATCTGCGACGCGGGGCCGCCGATGTCCAGGCAGCCCACCGGCCGGCCGGCGGCCAGGGCCTCGGCGCAGACGTTGCCGAACGCCTCGTGCAGCGCGGGATGCAGCAGCACGTGCGCCCGGCCCAGTCGTTCCAGCACGTCGGCGTATTGCGGCAGGGTGCCGAGAAATTTCACCCGGTCGCCCGCGCCGCTCGCCGCAGCGGTGCGCTCCAGTTCGGCGCGGAACGGGCCCTGGTTGACGATCCACAGTTCCGCATCCGGACTTTTCCGGGCAAACTGCGCGAAGGCGCGGATGGCAAGCTGGAAGCCCTTCCAATAAACGTGCCGGCCGATGCACAGGGCGCGCAGCGGACCGGGCGGCGGCGGCGGCAGCGCGGCGAACTGCGCCAGGTCCGTGTCCGGCAGGGCGATTTGCGGCAGCGGCTCCACCCGCGCCGCGCCGAGGCGGGCGAGGGCGTCGCAGCTTTCCCGGGTGACGCCGATGGCGATGGTCGCGGCCCGGGCGGTGGCGCGGAGCGCGGCGGTCCGCTCGCAAAAAATCCGCGCGCCGTCACGCACGGCCTCGGTGAGCCGGCATTTCAGCGGCAGTTCGCGGACAAACGAACCCGGCGGCGTTTCGGCGGCACCGACCGGCCCCCAGATGAAAGGGAGGTTCAACTCGCGCAGTCCGCTTGGCGACCAATAGCGGCCGTAGGTGACGTGGTGGACGAGGTCGAATCGGACTTGCGCGTGCAGGTCGCGGACGAGGCCGCGCAGACGCTCCTGCCAGAGGTGATAATAAATCGCGCTGGTGGCTGGCCGCCGGCTCAACCACTGGAGTGCGGGCGGCAGCCGGAGGAAAACGGGATGAAAATCCGGCAGCGGATTTTGGGCGAGCCACGGCTCGGTCAGCTCGCGGTATTGGTGGGCGTCGGCGATGACGGCCCAGACCTCGTGTTCCTTGAGCGCCTCGCGGATGATGCGCCAGGCGTTGCCGGGTTCCGAGGTCTGGCACGGAAAACAGGAGTAGGCGGAGAGCAGGATTTTCATCTTTGGGTGATTCCGAATCCGTAAAAGCTAGGGTGTGGCGGCGGGCAGTCAAGCCATGTTGGTTAAATTTCAATTTTGTTTTGTTAAGATAACGGACAGACGTTTCTTTCGTCAGTCAAATTAAAAACGTCCATCCGATGTCAAAACTTAAAAAATAAACCGATCTGTCTGTGACGAATCCAACTCCCGCCGGAACCTCGTGCTGGGCATGGCCTGGGGCCTGGAACTGGAGGATTTGCAGTTGTTTTCCCGGTCGCTCCGGCGCGTCGCGCCCACGGCGGACATCGTGCTGCTGGCCAAGGATGCCAACTCCGCCGCGCGGCAGCTCGCCGCCGCCGAGCGCATCCAGCTCGCGGCGGGCGTGCCGTATGCGGTGATCCACCAGTTTGACCGGCATCCGCCACTGCTGGCGGCGTTTCAGAAAAAATACGCCGTGTGAACCGCGTCAGAGCCGGCTCCACCAGATCGGCGTGGGGTGCGGCACCTCGACGG
This sequence comes from bacterium, assembly GCA_021780905.1. GTDB lineage: Bacteria > Verrucomicrobiota > Verrucomicrobiia > Limisphaerales > UBA11358 > UBA11358. Next base: position 15,920 of record JAJXXW010000054.1, on the reverse strand, counting down.
TCACGCGCCGGTCGGGACTGGCCTTGGTGTAGAGGGCGTAGCGGGTGGGCTGGAGCGAGAAATGGCCGTGCAGGAGGCGGCGGACGCGGTGGTTCAAAATCCACAGCGGTTTGCCGAGCCGCACGCGGGCGGGAATCATGGCGTTGGTCCTTTGTTTCTCGCGGACGGCGTTCGGCTTGAGGTTCATGTTGTCGCCGGTGTCGGCGAAGACGGAGGTGAACATCGGATCGTCCGCCATCGGCACGCCCTGGCGCAGCAGTGCCAGCATCCAGTGAAAATCGCCGAGGTCGCGCCAGTTCGTGTCGAAGAAAATGCCGCGTTTCTCAATGACGCCCCGGCGGATGAAGATGGAGCTGGTCAGCGCCGGGAAGCGATACCAGATGTGGTGCGGGTTCGGCACCATGCCGTGCCGGTGGCAGACGTAGTTGCCGTCGCCGTCGGTCACGATGCTGCCGGCCAGCAGCACTTCCACTTCGGGATGCCGTCGGAAAAAATCCTCCACCGCCGCGAGCGCGCCGGGCAGGTATTGCTCGTCGCAGTTCAGATACGCCAGGATGTCGCCGGTCGCGCGCCGGTAGCCGCGGTTGACGGCGTCATACATGCCGGCGTCCTTCTCGATGAACGCCTTGACGCGCGGGTCGCGCGGCAGCCAGTCCTGCGTGCCGTCGTCCGAGCAGGAATCCTGCACGAGGTGCTCCAGTTCGACGCCCTGCTGGTCGGCCACGGAGGCGATGCAGAGCTTGAGCCAGGCGGAATTGCGGAAGCTGGGCGTGACGATGGAAAATTTCAGCCGCTGGGGCTGCGGACGCGCGGCGCAGTCCTGGGCGTGCAGTTCCATCCGGATCCGCCCGATGGTGAGGATAAACACTTCGAGCAGGATAAACCGGGTCAGCCAGTTGCAGACGAATATGAACGGGTGGTGATAATCCGGCAAACCCACATATTGAAACCACGTGTTGAGGGTGGCGCCAGCGAGGACAAACAGTGTGGCCCAGCGCAGGTTCACCAGCAGCGCGGCCAGCGCGCCGGGGAGACAGTAAAACACCATGAAAAATTGAAGGTGCGGATCGGTGACATAATCCAGCCCGCTGATGCCGGCGACCAATCCGGCCAGGGCCAGGAGCGTAAACCAGTTCTTCTTGAAATCGTTGAAGCGCGGGATTTTCTCATCCGCCATGCCAGTCGGCGGGTTGACCACCCAGAATTTGAGGAGCCGGTAAACGCGCAGCCAGGGCAGCGGCAAAAATTCAAAGCCGGCCCGCACCAGCGAGTCATACCCTGTCCATAACTTGCCCGCCACCGTGTGATAGACTGATTCGGCCCAGCCGGGCAGGGGTTGTCCGGGAGGGTCGGGGAGCTTCAGCCAGCCGGCTTGCATTTTTTCCCAGCGCTGCCGGTAGCGCTCCAGTTTTTTGACGGTGGCGGGCGGCACGAGTTCCTGCGCGTAACTCTGCCGTGCGATAATGCCGCGCCGCAGATAGGAATGGTGCGGGGCCTGGTAAATGTTCGACAGGTCCGCCTGGTTGAGCCGCAGCATCCGCGCGTCAAACGGCACGCCCAGAAAATCGCAGAGGTCCCGGCACACGGCCTCGGTCCGGTCCACGACGGCGGCATAGTCCACCCGGAATACCCGTGCGCCCCGCTGCTCGATCCGCGCCGCCTGCCGGATCAACTGCTCCTGCTGATAGATCAGCCGGCTCAACATTCCGGGTTTGCCGAAAAACCGCGAGGTCTGGCCGGCCTTGAGCACGCTGCGGTAAACCTCCACCGGCGGCCGCCACAGGATGATGAACCGCGCGCCCGGATAGCGCCGGTGCAGCGCCTCCACCCGGTCGCAGTAAAACGGCGATTTTTCGCCGCTGACGGCCGCGCCCTTGCGCGCGCCGAACTCGCGATACAAATCCTCCGGCGTGTGGATGGTTTGCAGCGCCGATGGGTCATGGGCCTGCATCATCCGGTGCCGCGAGAGCGCCTGGTTGTAGAATTCAATCCGCTCCGCCCAGTTGCGCCGGAAACGATAGTTCAGCAGCGGGCGCGGGAAATTCCAGATGTCGAACTCATACATCAGCGCGATCTGCGGATTCTGGTTCAGCAGCGAGGACAGCAGCGAGGTGCCGGAGCGGAACACGCCGACCAAAAATACTGGGTTTGAATTGGGCATCGGCAATAAATCAGGTGGCAAATGTTAGGGACAACACCGTTCAAAGCAATCCGCAAAATGCCGCCGCCGCGCGCGGATGGAAATATAAATTCTTGTCTGCGGGAATGGGGGGCTTAAGCTGTCGCCTTTAATCCTTCATGCTTTTGCCATGAAAACCGTCAACAAAGTCTTCTGGTTTTTCGGCCGCTCCGGCGCGGGCAAAACCACGCTCGCCCTGCGCCTCTGCGCCGGCATGACCGACCGGCACATCCCCGTGATCTATCTTGACGGCGACGAACTGCGCGCGACGCTCTGCTCCGACCTCGGCTTCAAGTCCGAGGCGCGGTTGGAAAACCACCGGCGGATCGCCGAGATCGCCCGCCTGCTGACCGAGCAGGGGCTGAACGTCGTCGTCTCCACCATGGCGCCGGAATACAGCCACCGCGACCTCGTCAGCCAGATTCTGGGGCGCAAGCTCGTGTGGTTTTACATCCACGCGCCGCTGTCCGTCTGCATCGAACGCGACCCCAAGGGCATCTATCGCCGCGCCCAGGCCGGCCAGATCAACCTGCTGATTGATTATCCCTTCGAGCCGCCGCGCCCGCCCGAATCCGGCAACTACATTGACACGGCGGCGCAACACGTGGACGACTGCTACCAGGCCATCCTGGAGGCGGCCCGAAAGCACTTGAACGATTTTGCCATCTGATGTTTTGGGCGGGGCGAGTTCCGCGGGGCCTTGGCCGGCCCCGGCCCGCGAAAATTGGCAGCTTGTGAAACCGGTCCCGCCAAATGGCGCGGTCACGCCCGCGTGCGGAATTTCTGCGCCACCGGTATCCGCCGGCCCATGCCGAACGCGCGCGGCGACACCTTCAGCCCCGGCGCGGCCTGCCGGCGTTTGTATTCGCTGAAGTTGATCTTGTTCACCACGTCGTTCACCACCGCCGCGTCAAAACCGCGCGCCACAATTTCCGCCTGGCCCAGATTTTTCACGACATACCCATCCAGGATGGCGTCCAGAATTTCATACGGCGGCAGCGAATCCTGGTCCTGCTGGCCCGGCCGCAATTCCGCACTCGGCGGTTTGGTGAGGGAATTCGCCGGGATGATTTCCCGCGCGCGGTTCACCCAGCGAGCGATTTTGTAAACGTCCGTTTTCAGCACGTCGGCGATCGGCGCGAGCGCGCCGTTCATATCGCCGTAAAGCGTGCAGTAACCGACGGCCATCTCGGATTTGTTGCCGGTCGTCAGCACCAGCCCGCCGAACTTGTTGGATAGCGCCATCAGCGTCACGCCGCGCAGCCGCGACTGGATGTTTTCCTCCGCCTCGTTCGGTTGGGTGCCGGCAAAAATGGTGTGCAACTGCGTCTCGACGACGTTGAACACCGGCTCAATCGGCAAAATGTCGTAGCGAATGCCCAGATTGCGCGCGAGTTTTTCCGCGTCCGTCAAACTGCCCGCGCTGGAATACCGCGCCGGCAGCGACACGCCCCAGACATTTTCCGCGCCCAGAGCCTCGGCGGCGATGACGGCGATGAGCGCCGAATCAATGCCGCCGGACAAACCGAGAATGACCGACTTGAAGCCGCATTTGCGGACGTAATCACGGATGCCCAGCGACAGCGCGGAAAACAAAAGCTCTTCGCGTGGTGGAAAATTTGAACTGTAGGAGACGACGTGAGGAGTCTCTAATTTATTTCCGATTTTAATTTGAGCCTCGTCACCTCGGCTCCTGCGGGAATTGAGGTCCACCACCAGAATGTCTTCGGTAAAACCCGCGCCGAGCGCGAGCACTTCGCCGCGCGCGTCGAGCGCGGCGCTGTGGCCGTCAAAAATCAATTCGTCGTTCGCACCGACGGCGTTGACCTGCGCCAGCGGAATCTTCTCGTCGCGCGCCACGCGGCGCAGCATTTCCAGCCGGGTGCGCTCCTTGCCGTCGTGCCACGGCGAGGCGGAGAGGTTCAGGATGATTTCCGCACCCTGCGCGATGAGTTCCTTCACCGGGTCGCGCCGATACAAACGCTCCGGCCAGAAATCCTCGTCGTTCCAGATGTCTTCGCAAATCGTGATGCCGAGCTTGTGGCCGTTGAAAACGAACGGCTCGACTATTTTGGCCGGCTCGAAATAACGGTCCTCATCAAAAACATCGTAGGTGGGCAGCAGACTTTTCGCCGTGCGCCAGACGATCCGGCCGTGCTGCAAGACGGCGGCGGCGTTTTGCAGCGCGCGGCCGGGCCGTTCGGAATTTTTTTCGACGTAGCCGACGCAGAGCGGAACCTCGCCGATTTGCCGGGCGGTTTCGGCCAGCGCGGCGAGGTTGGCCGCGATGAAGTCCCCGCGCAGCAGGAGGTCGCGCGGCGGGTAGCCGCAGAGAAACAATTCCGGCGCGAGGATGAATTCCGCGCCGCGCGCCACGGCCTCGGCGTGGGCGGCGAGCAACCGTTCGCGGTTGGCCGCGAACGCGCCGATGGTCGGATCAAGCTGGAGCAGGCCGATTTTCATTTGCGATTGAAGATATGCGATTGACGCGCCGGGCGCGAGCTGGCGGCGCATCGTAAATCGCAAATCGCCCAGCGTAAATTCATTCTTCCACGCGGTGCAGCGCCTCAGCCAGACAGGCGAGGTGGCGTTCCAGGGTGAAGTGAGCGGTGAAATGGCCGCGCATCTGGTCGCCATCCCGTTCGGCCAGCACTAGCAAAAGCGCGGCGGCGATCTCGTCCGGATTCTGGTCGCTGACCAGCCCGGGGTAATCCGGCGGCAGCATTTCAGGCAGCGAACGCCAGCGCGTCGTCACGATGGGCAGGCCGAAGGCCATCGCCTCGATCAGGTTCACCGGCTGGTTTTCTCCAAGGTAGCGCGTGGGGAACAAGAACAAGTCGGCGGTGCGGAGCAATTCCGTTTTGCGTTCGCCGGAGACGAAGCCGGCATATTCCACCACCTCGGCCACCGCCGGATTTTTTTGCCGGTCGGCGAACTCGGCCTGCTCCTCGTCGGAGACGAAATTGCCGGCGGCGGTGAGGCGCAATTGCAGCGGCAACTGGCGCGCCGCCAGCGCGCGGTTCGCGGCCAGCACGCCGTCGAGCGCGGCAAAAAAACCCTTTTCGCGGGAGCAATGGGCGAGGTAAAGCACGTTGACCGTGACCGGCCCGCCGGCAAAATCGCCGGCCAGGATCTGCTGCCGGCGCGCAAACCGCTCGCGGCGGCGCGGGCGGACGGCGGTTTCAAAATCCGGGCAGGGATCGGGGATGCCGTTGCTCACGACGAAGACGCGGCGGGAGAGCAGTTTTTCCGCGTCGGCGACGTTGTAACGCGAGAGCACCAGGCTCAAATCCACCGGCCGGAACAGCCGGTAGGTGGCCGTGCGGTGGGCGAGCAGCACTTCGGTCTCCAGCCATTTGGCCAGGCCCGCCGCGTGCCAGTGCAAAATCATGTTCTTGAAAAACGGCCGGCAAAGAAACATCACCAGCCAGTCGCGGTAAAGCGCGAGCCGCTTGCCGGGCGCGGGGACGTAGTAAAAATTTTTCACGCCGTGACGAAAGCGCAGCCAGATGGCCTGCGCGCAGAACCAGAGGATGAGGAAAAATTTCGCGCCCTGCAGCTCGCCGATGTCCGCCAGCCCGCGCGAGAACCGGGCGTTGACGTGGTAGCATTCGATGCCGTGCGGACTCGCCACGCCGGGCGGCTGCCGGCGCGCATCGCCGCCAAAGCCCTTCAGCAGGAGCTGCACCATGTAGCTCTGGCCGTGGTGCGGCGGCGGCGTGTGGGCAAAGACCAATAATTTCATTTATGATTTGCGATTTACGATTTACGATATGCGCGCCGCCTAAATTTTTAAATCGTAAATCCGAAATCGCAAATCGTAAATGACTAACCGCGTCAATGTCCTCGGCGTCGGCCTCAGCGTCCTCAATCTGCGGACGGCGCTGGCGGCCATGGCCGCCGCCGTGCGCCATCGGCGCAAGGGTTACGTCTGCGTCACCGGCGTCCACGGCGTGATGGAGGCGCAGGCGGATCCGGCGTTCAAGCAAATTCTGAACGGCGCGTTTCTCTGCACACCGGACGGGATGCCGATGGTCTGGGCGGGGAAACTCAACGGCCACCGCGAAATGAGCCGCGTCTATGGCCCGGACCTCATGCTGGAAGTCTGCGCTTGGAGCGAGGCGAGCGGCGCGAAGCATTTTTTCTACGGCGGCGCGGACGGCGTGGCGGAGAAATTGGCGGAAAAATTAAAGCTAAAATTTCCCAAGCTGGTCATCACCGGCACCTTCACGCCGCCGTTTCGGGCGCTGAACGCGGACGAGGAAAAAAACCTGCGCGAACAGGTCGCCGCCGCGCGGCCGGACATTTTCTGGGTGGGCCTCAGCACGCCCAAGCAGGAGAAATTCATGGCGGCATATCTGCCGAAGCTGGACGCGACGCTGATGGTCGGCGTGGGCGCGGCGTTTGATTTCCACAGCGGGCGCGTCCGGCAGGCGCCGCGCTGGATGCAGCGGAGCGGACTGGAATGGCTTTACCGCTTAGGCTGCGAGCCGCGCCGGCTGGCGAAGCGCTACTTCCGCAACAACCCGCTGTTTGTCCTGAAATTTCTCGGCCAGCAGACCGGCCTCAAAAAATATCCGTCACCGTGATTTCACCGGATTTTGTTTGAGCAAATCCCGGCGATTCGCTATCTCAAGGTGGAAACAACGCACACATGGACGAAATCCCCAAAACAGTGGAGTCGCCCGGTTGGTGGCCGGACACGGTGGCCTGCTGGCGGCGGCTGCCGAACAAATTATTTTTCTTCGGCCTGCTGGCGGCGTGGCTGGCGCTGTTTCAGTTCCTCGGCAACTCCATTCTCGGCTACATCCATTCGCCGTCAATTTTCATCTGGCTGGAAAATTCCTACCGCGCCGGCGGCGCGTCGTCGGACGACGGCCAGGGCAACCTGATTCCGTTCCTGGTCCTCGGCCTGTTCTGGTGGAAACGAAACACGCTGCTGGCGCTGCCGGCGAAATTGTGGTGGCCGGGGATTTTCTTTCTGCTCGCCGGGGCGGGGCTGCATGTTTTTGGCTACACGGTGCAGCAGCCGCGGTTCTCGGTGGTCGGGATGTTCGCCGGCATTTTCGGTCTGATGGGCCTGGCGTGGGGCCGGGCGTGGCTGAAGGAAAGCGTCTTTCCGTTCTGGCTGTTCATTTTCTGCGTGCCGCTGTCGGCGCTGCTGACCTCGGTCACGTTCCCGCTGCGCCTGCTGGTGACGTGGCTGGTCACGGTCATTTCCCATCTCCTGACCATCAACGTCGTGCGGCAGGGCACGATGCTGTTCGGGCCGGGCGGCAGCTACCAGTATGAAGTGGCGGCGGCGTGCAGCGGGATGCGCAGCCTGGTGGCGATTTTTCTGCTGGCCACGGTCTATGGCTTCATCTCGTTCCGCTCGCCGGGCCGGCGGCTGCTGCTGATGGCGCTGGCGCTGCCGCTTTCGGTGCTGGGCAACCTGGTGCGGATGATGTGCATCATTTTCGCGGCGGAATTCGGCGGTCAGGCCAGCGGCAATTACGTGCATGAAAGCGCCATTTTCAGCCTGATCCCCTACATTCCGGCGATCGCGGGACTGTTGTGGGCGGGCCGCTGGCTGGAGAAAAAACCAGAGCCGCAAACGCCATGAATACCGTCCGGGAGAAAATCATCTTGTTCGTGGTCACGCTGGCGTTGATCGGCGGCACGGCGGGCGCGGTGACGTGGTTGAAGGCGCATCAGCGGCTCGGCGCGCCGGGGCTCAAGTCCACGCCGGTGCCGGGCGGCGTGAGGCGGCGCGTGGCCTTGCCGGAGCGCGTCCTGGATTTCACCTCCACCAACCTGCCCGAGGCGCAGGTGGTGGTGGATTACCTACCGAGGGACACGAGCTTCGCCTCGCGGCATTACTTCGCCCCGGACGGCGCGTGGGCGATGGCCAGCGTCGTCCTCATGGGCGCGGACCGGACGAGCATTCACCGGCCGGATTATTGCCTGCCCGGCCAGGGCTGGCAGATTCGCGACAAGACGGAAGTCAAACTAAACATCGGCGGCGCGCAGCCGTATGCGCTGCCGGTGATGAAATGGATTGTCGGCAAATCCATGCCCACGCCCGGCGGCGGCCAGCAGGCGGTGAGCGGCATTTACGTCTTCTGGTTTGTGACCGAGCACCAGACCACCGATGATTTTCCAACCCTGCTCAAATCCATGTTGGTGCACCAGCTCACGAGCGGCGTCCTGCAACGCTGGGCCTATGTCTCTTTTTTCACGGTCTGCGAACCCGGCACAGAAGACGCCACGTTTGCGCGGGTGAAACAATTGATCACGGCGGCCGTGCCGGAATTTCAACTGCCGCCGGCGACCGCAAAATGAATTGTCATCGCGCCGGCCGCCGGTTACTGTGATCCGCTGCAAAATGCCGTAACTCATGTTGCAACGCGACCGCCTCATCCGCACCCAGATTCAGCAGCTCGCTGACGCCAGCCTGTTTGCCATCAGCCTCTGGCTGGCGTATAACATTCGCGCCTTGCCGGCCGTCGCCAATTTTTTCGGACTGGACGTCATTCCGATCACCAACTTTGAGGAGGTCGTCTGGCTTTATTTCGCCTTGGTGCCGGCGGCACCGCTGGTGCTCGAATCGCAGGGCTTCTACCAACGGCCGGTGATCAGCCAGCGGCTGACGATCTTCTGGCCGCTGTTCAAGGCCTGCTGTCTTGTGACCCTGGGCCTGGTGCTGCTGGTGTTTGTTTTCCACAAATCCGGTTTTGCCCCGCGCGGCGTGATGGTGCTGTTTGGCGTCATCAGCTTCATCCTGGTCTGGTTCAAGGAGGAAATGGTGGCCCTGGCGTTGCGCAGCCGGCTGGCCAAGGCGCAGTATCTCCGCCGCATCATCCTGGCCGGCACCCCGGCGGAAACCGCCCGGCTCCGGCGCGAAATCCAGCTCCATGCCGGCGAAGGGGTGGAGGTGGCAGCCGAGTTCAACCTGGCCAGCTCGCCGGTGCAGGAACTCATCGAACTGTTGCATACGCACTCGGTGAGCGGCGTGTTTGTGACCGCCCGCCACGCCCAGCTCGACCGCGTCGAAAGCGTCCTCCAGCTCTGCGAAGTGGAGGGCGTCGAGGCCTGGCTGGCCGCCGATTTCTTCGCCACCCAGATCACCCGTGCGAGCTTCGACGAGATGTTCGGCCGGCCGCTGCTGGTGTTCCGCACCACGCCGGAGGCCTCATGGCAAATGATCGCCAAGCTGCTGCTGGATTTTTTTGGCGCGCTCACGCTGCTGTTCCTGCTGGCAATCCCCATGCTGGTCATCGCGGCGTGGATCAAGCTGACCTCGCCCGGGCCAGCCATTTTCCGGCAACAGCGCTCCGGCGTAAACGGCGCGCCGTTCACCATCCTCAAATTCCGCACCATGACCACCAACGCCGAGCAGTCCAAGCACGAACTGGCGGCGATGAATGAGATGTCCGGCCCCGTCTTCAAGCTCACCAACGATCCGCGCGTGACGCCCGTCGGCAAACGGCTCCGCAAGTGGAGCCTCGACGAGCTGCCGCAATTATTCAACGTCCTGCGCGGCGAAATGAGCCTGGTCGGCCCGCGCCCGCTGCCGGTGGACGAGGTGAAACGCTTCAGCGACCTCGCGCACCGGCGCCGCCTGAGCGTCAAGCCGGGCCTCACCTGTCTCTGGCAGATCAAGGGCCGTAACAAAATCTCGGATTTCAAGGAATGGGTCCGGCTCGATCTCGAATACATTGACAACTGGTCCATCTGGCTCGACCTGAAAATTCTGCTGCGAACGCCGCTCGTCGTCCTGCGCGGCACCGGGGCGAAATGAAATTACCAATCAACGCTTTGAAAACCAAACAGCCCGTTTCCGTCGTCACCGGCGCCGCCGGTTTTCTCGGCTCGCACCTCACCGACCTGCTCGTTGCGCGCGGCCACAAGGTCATCGGCATTGACAATTTTGTCACCGGCAACGTGGACAACATCGCGCACCTCGGCGGCAACCCGCACTTCAAATTCATCCAGCAGGATGTCACGGAATTTATTTTTCTCGAAGGCCCGGTGGATTACGTCTGGCACTTCGCCTCGCCTGCCAGCCCGATTGATTATCTCGAACTGCCGATCCAGACGCTCAAAGTCGGCTCGCTCGGCACCCACAAGGCGCTCGGGCTGGCCAAGGAGAAAAAAGCGCGCTTTCTCATCGCCTCCACCTCGGAAATCTACGGCGACCCGCTCGTCCATCCGCAGCCGGAGGAATACTGGGGCAACGTCAACACCATCGGCCCGCGCGGCTGCTACGACGAGGCTAAGCGTTTCGCCGAGGCGCTGACGATGGCCTACCACCGCGAACATCGGGTCGAAACGCGCATCGTCAGAATTTTCAACACCTACGGTCCGCGCATGAGGATCAACGATGGCCGCGTTGTCCCCGCGTTCGTCAGCCAGGCGCTGAAAAGCAAGCCAGTCACGATTTTCGGCCAGGGCACGCAGACGCGCAGCTTCTGCTACGTCTCGGATTTGATCGAGGGCATTTACCGGCTGATGATGAGCGACTACCATCTGCCGGTGAACATCGGCAACCCGGTGGAAATGACCATGCTCCAGTTCGCCGAGGAGATCATCACCGCCACGAAATCCAAAAGCAAAATCGTCTTCAAGCCGCTGCCGCAGGACGATCCCAAACAGCGCAAGCCCGATATCACCAAGGCGGAAAAAATGCTCAAGTGGTCGCCGCTCGTCCCGCTTCGCCGGGGCCTGACGGACACGATTGCGTATTTCCGCACCAAGGTTTGAGGCCGGCCGCGCCGCCGTCGCCGCAGGGAATTTTCAGAGGATTGTGAGACGCTCGCGGATGAGCTTGCCCTTGACGCGTCAGCGGGCATAGTAATTGTCCGATGGAGCGCGGCGAATTGAATTTCGCCCGCCCGGTTTGCCGCCGGTTTTGTCCTGATTTGACGGATGCATTCGTCCTTGGGAATGGGTTCGGGCAAACCGCATCGAAAATTTATTTTGCCCTTTGAGAAATTCAAAATGACCTGAATTTAATCCGGTTGCTCCCGTAGCAGCAAATGGGTAGGGCAGCAGTTTCCTAAATTAAATCAAGCCTTTTTTGGGAGTTTTTGCTTTGATTGGTTTTCGTGTTTCCCCATTGATTTTATTGGCTGATTTTCATTGCTGTCGTAAATTTTTCGAGTCTGGCCTTTGGTTGTAATTACCTCTAATTAGCTCTAAAAACCCAATATGGTATCAAATGCGGTATCAGATTTCAGGCTCGGAATCCGGTGGATATTTGGCTGGAAAAAGTGGTGCTCCCGTTCGGAATTGAACCGAAATCCGCAGTTTAGGAAACTGCTGCTCTGATCCATTTGAGCTACGAGAGCAAAAGCTTTGCAGTCCCAAAATAGCCGCCTGAAAGCGTTCGCTTAAGTTTAAGGACGAATCAATTTGTGTCGCGTTGCGCGATGGCAAACACTCGATGGATTCAAAGGCGGGATATATTTTTTGCTAATGGTTCATTTGGCATTGAGTTCGTGGAAAAAGCACCAATGCGTCAGGCTTGTTTCAGTATTTCGACAATCAGTTCTTCCCGAAGTTTTGTCAATCGCTGTTCAAAATCTTGCTTTTGGGCGGAATAAATTTTTTGTGCTTCATTTTTGTTAACCATTCTATTTCCGTCCGAATCACGGCGCAAGAAACAGGAAATTTCTTGAGGTGAAAAACTGAATAGTTCGAGACCTCTGATAAACGCGGGTTTGATTGTCTAATTTGATGTCGTCGCATTTCACAAAGGTAAAATTGTCTTGGCCGCGCCTGTTGCGAGCGGTTGAGCGCCCTGATTTTGGCTGGGTTCAACCAATCGGCGGGCGTTCTGGACTTCGTGGTTCATGCCGCGCTCAAATTGGCCAGTCGTTTCAGATTCCAACAGATGCATTTGAACTCCAGTTCCAGACGGTTGGGTTCATGCCCCACATATCGCACCCGCCGGTAGCCCGCACACCGCTTCCACCAGCCAAATACTTTCTCAATCTTGCACCGAATCGAGCTGAACAGCCGGTTGACCCGCACCGTTGCCGGGCGCAGCTTCTGTCCACGGCTGGGTTTGCGCAATATCCCGTTGGCCACGCCCTGCTTACCGCACCACTCACTTCTGGCCCGGCTCCAATATGCCTTGTCGGCCATGACCATTTCCTCGTCGCCCTTGACCACATTCTCAAACTCTTTGCCGTCATGCACGTTGGCGGCGGTCAACGTCACCTGCCGGATCAACGTGTGCGTTTCGTCCACCGCGATGTGCGCCTTGTAGCCGTAGTGTGGCTGGCCTTGTTTGACGGTGTAACCCGCGTCATCATCGCCGCCGGTTTGGTCTCCCTTCGCGGGCGCGCGGCGCGCGGCTGGCAGCAACGTCGCGTCCACCAGCGTGCAGGTTTTCAAAATCAGTCCTTTGGCTTACAGTTGCCGGTTGACCAAGGCCAGGAGCCTTTCGTGCAGGCCGGGTTCGCGCAGCCGCTGGCGGAAGCGCACCAGCGTCGTTTCATCCGGCACGGCGTCTTGCAAGCCCAAGCCGACGAATCACCGCCAGCTCAAGCGGTCGCTGACCAGTTCCTCGCATTGCGGGTCGGACAGGCCGTAGCAATGCTGCAGCAGGCTCATCTTGAAGAGCGCCAGCGGCGCGCAGGGTGGACGACCCGTCGTCGCCGGATACATCGCCTGCAAGTCTTTTTCAATCGGTTGCCAGTCCAGGGTGCGATCCAGTCCTTCGAGAAAGTCATTGGTCGGCGTGGCAATCATCAGGCTGTCCAAAAGTCCAAGTTGGGGATTGGTGGTGGTTTGCATATTACTCTGACGCATCATCAAACCATCCGTTCAAAAGTGTTTTGCAGAGGTCTCAACGGGTTAATTTTAGCACAGACGGTTAAAATAATAAAAAGCCTCGACCCATACTGGTCGCAAGGTCGAGCCGCATCCCTCCAGACTTGCTTTAAACGAAAAAACGGCCATAGTGTTTCTGCTTAAGAAAGCAGGCAGTATGAATCACTCGGAAACCGATCAAGTGAGTTTGGAACTGGCTCGCCGCATTGCCGAACGGATGCGCTGGCAGCCAGAGGTGCTGGATTTTGCCCGCGCCAACCTCGCTCGCTGGTCGCAACAAAACAGCACCACTCCGTCGTTGCTGCGTTGCTATGCCGAATGGCAGCAAATTCTCTCCCGTCCGGTGGAAGAGATTTGCACCCTGCTTTGTTCCGAATCCGATAATGCCCAGCGGTTGCGTCAAAATTCGCCCTTCGCCGGCGTGCTCTCGCCGACGGAAGTCTGGGAAGTGAAATCCCGCTTCCGCCATGCACCGGCAACAGCTTGAACATATCATCCGCGCCGCCGCCGGCATCACCGGCGCCTCGGAATTTGTCATCGTTGGCAGTCAGTCCGTGCTGGGGCAGTTTCCCCAGGCTCCTGATGAATTGCTAATCTCCATCGAAGCCGATGTTTTTTCCCTGCGCGATCCGGCGGATAACGACCTGATTTATGGCTCAATCGGTGAAGGTTCGCCGTTTCATTAAACCTTTGGCTATTACGCACACGGGGTCAGTCAGGAAACCGCCGTTCTGCCCACTGGTTGGCGGGATCGCCTCGTGCCGGTTCGCAACCAGAACACCGGCGGTGGCACCGGACTGAGTCTGGAAATTCATGATCTGGCGGTTTCCAAATTGGTGGCAGGACGCGAAAAAGATGTGGATTTTCTCGGTGGGTTGCTCCGTCATCGTCTCGTGCAAGTGCCGGTCATCCGGGAACGGTTGACCAAAACCTTACTGGCTTTCGAGCGGCTTCAAATTTGTCTCGCCCGACTGGATTGGTTGGTTAATGCCAGCGATAAATAATTTGCCGGCGGTGTGATTTCTTTCATACAACAAAAATAAAAAGCCCCGGCCATAAAATGGTCGGGGTTGTTTTTTAGCTAAAGAAGAAGCCTAATTCTCTTAGCGAGCTGTGGTTTTGATTGCCGATAACCACATGGTCAACCAACTCGATTTTCAGCAGTTGACCGGCACGAATCAAATCGCGGGTCACTTTGATGTCGGCCTCTGACGGTGTGCTTTCACCGCTGGGATGATTATGGATGACCACGATGCAAGCAGCGGCGGCGATAATCGCACAACATATTCACGCGGGCCAAGATAAACCGGCTGATACAACACGCCGCTTTCTCTTGCGGCATAGAGATAACGGACCTCGACCACGGCACCAACGGCAGGAATGTCATGATTGGCCGGAATGGTGACATTGCCGCATGAAACCAAACTCCGCCCATTGAACAACCCGAGCTCCACGCTGCGCTGGACGTTGATCTTGGCGACCACCGCCGACAAGGTGGTGACAAACTTGAACTTTAACTGCGGCCCGCCGCTGTTGGGTTTGCCTGGCGTGTATCCGCGAGAATTTCGCACGCGCCGAAGAGGCGCAGTATCGGCACACGGAGTTAGAGTGTGAATATCATGCGGCCAACGGTATGGCTGCGCTGCGGGCGACGCGGCTGTCGGATGATCAGGTCGGAATTGCGGAAGCTGCTTTCAAGCGGCTGGAGCGGAATGCGGATTTAATCACGGCAGTGGATCATTGGTTGCGCACGGGCCAGCCGAAAACCATCAAGGAATCGCCACGGCTGGATGAAGCTTTGAAGACTTACACGGAATGGCTGGCGACCACCACCGAGTTGCGGGACCTAACAAAAAATCGTCTGCGCAATCGCGTGGAACATTTTGTCACCAATACCGGCAATGTGCGGGTGACAGATGTATTGCCGGAACACATTGAAAATATCTGGCGCAGCAGGCGGTCGTGCCAAACACCAAGGATGGCTATTGCCGCGCACTATCCAGCTTCTTTAGAGCCAATTTCAAAACCTACCGTTGGTTGGGGGCGGCAGATGAGTAGACGGCGAAAAAATGACGAAAAATCCATTTTCCATCTTCAACCACCGGTTTGGCGACGCGTGCAAACCCGCTCCGCCCGGCGCAGCGGGTTGCGCTGCGGGTTTCAGGGCCGCTTCTTGCCAGCGGCGGGCCGTGCGAGCTTCAACACAATCGCGCAAACAGCGCGGTGGCCGTCAGGGCCACCAATCCAAACATCAAATGGCACATCACTTTGGCCGCGCCCCGCACGCGCACCCAGCGTCCGCCATAGCGTTCTTTGAGCAAACTGTTCACCCGTTCGCTGGCGCTGCGTTCCTTGAAGCGTTGCGCCTGGGCCGGGGCCAACGGGAGTTTTTCCCCGCCGCGCGGATGGGGATCAATGATCGGGACATGGCCCAGGGCGCGGCTGAAGGCGTGAATTGGCGGCGCGTCATAGGCGCTGTCCATCAGGTCGTAAAGCGAGGTGACCCGCTGCGCGGTCCGTTGGGCCAACCGTTGCCGCACCCTTCATAGCGGCGGGTGAAACGGCCCAGATCGGTGAGCGAAATGACCTCGCAGAACTGCTGATCCAGAGCGCTCAACGGGCCGAGTTCGTCCGTGAGTGCGGGAAAAAGCCGGCGTTGCAGGTGGTGAAAAATCGTGGTCAGGTCAGCCATGAAAGACAGACGCGCCGCCCGCCTTTCCGTTCAAACAAACCAGAAATAATTCCCAACAAACCGGGGTTTTGAAAGAGACTCGGGGAAAGGTAAGTTTTTGGGGTTCCCCGCTGTTTTCGGTGGAGTTAGAACTGTGGCAGGCGAAGTTTGCCGGCGGTGAAGTAAAGCATGGTGATGAGGTGGGTGGTGGAACGATAGCCACGGGCCTTGCGTTTGGTGGCACTGAAG
>JAJXXW010000080.1 GCA_021780905.1 bacterium | reverse complement strand
ACGATGGGTTCGACGCTGACCTCACGCAAACCGAATCAACTGCTGGCCGAAGCCGCCTTCAAGGTGTTGGCCTACACCCTCCGCCGTTAGGCAAACCATGCAGTCATAGATGTATTCAACAGAGCAAATTTAGGTCAATTTGCGTTAAATACATACTCCCGTGATGATTTCATCTTACCGGTTGGTTTTGGGTTGACCAGCTTCCAAGGGGCGGCTATATCGGCGAAGCCTTTGCCCAGTGGGTCAAGGGACTGCGCCCCAAGCTGGCGGTCGAAGTCGTCAAGCGCTCCGACGACACCAAAGGGTTCAAGGTTCTGCCGCGCCGTTGGATCGTAGAACGAACCTTCGGCTGGTTGATGCTCCACCGCCGCCTCGTGCGTTACTACGAAACCACAGAAGCCAGCGCCGAGGCTTGGACCCGCATCGCGATGATCCGCATCCAACTCCGCAGACTCGCTTGATTCCATGTCATTCATGATTTTTCAGACACACACTAAGTGTTACCTATGTCCTGAACCAACCCGTCACCGATGTTTTGAACCCGCACCCGAAGTTGCCTGCGGTGCCCGCGCGCATCCAGCTGGTGCCGCTGCCGCCCGACAGGCCGGAACTCAACCCCGTCGAGGCCATCGGGGACGTGATCAAGGATCGGATTGCCAACACGCTGCGGAAAACCCTCGACGATTTGGAAGCGGCCATTGGCGAGGAACTCAAACCCATTTATGAAACCGCCGAACGCGTGCGGAGCTTGGTCGCACACGGCTGGCTGGTTGACCAAGTAACCGATACCGTAACGGAGAATAGTGCCGTCACTTGTTGGGAGTAATATAAGAAATCGCCGCGTTCAAATCGGCATGATTTAGAACCCGGCAAAATGGCCCATCTCCCGGAGTGACGCATAATCCTTCAGCCGCTCCGCCGTCGCGCGGCCGATGATGACGTGGTCCACCACCTCGATTTTCAGCACCTGGCCGGCGCGAATCAAATCGCGCGTCACCTTGATATCCGCTTCACTCGGTGCCGGGTCGCCGCTCGGATGATTATGAACGAGCACAATGCCCGCCGCGTTCGCCGCAATTGCCGCGCGGAACACCTCGCGCGGATGCACCAGAATGGTATCAAGCAAACCCTGTGAAATTTTTTCCACGCGAATCAATTTCTTCCGCACGTTGAGCAGCAACGCCAGAAAACATTCCACATTTTCCAGCCGGTTTTCCTCGCGCATGAATTTCACCACCGTAGCCGGGTTGTCCAGCACCGGCGATTCCTCCCGCCGTTCCTGCTCCATCCGCCGCGCCAGCGCGAACGCCGCCACCAGCGTCGCCGCCTTGTCCGGGCCAACGCCGGGAACCTGCTTCAACTCATCCACGGTCGCCAGTGCCAGCGCGTTCAGCGAGCCGAACCGCTGGATCAAATTTTGCCCGACCTGCACGACGTTTGCGCCCTTCAGACCGGTGCGCAGCAGAATCGCGATCAGTTCCGCGTGTGTCAGCGCATCCGGCCCGCGCGCCACCAGCCGTTCGCGCGGCCGCTCGTTCGCCGGCTGGTCTTTGAGCCGCAGGCTGTCTGCCATGAAAACCTTTTTAACCGAACCGGCCGCCAAACACACGCGGAAAATGTCGTGCGAGCCGGCCGTTTCAATCCGCGCCCAGGGCAAGCTGGTTTTCGCCTTCCACCACACCGGCGGCGGGCGGCTCCGCCTCGCGCAAACGCACCAGCGCCGGCCGGATCAGCCGGCCTTGAAAGGTCAGGCCCGGCGCGAGCGTCTCGGCGGCCACGGCATCGGCCGGCGGATGTTCCACGCTATGCGCGCGGTGTTTCTGCGCGTCAAATTTTTCCGCCGGCTCGGCGGCGAAGGGCGTCAGCCCCACCCGGCGGGCGGCATCGCGGCAGGCGTGTTGAAACTGGCTGATCTGCTCCGCCAGTTCCGGCTGGCCGGAGCGCGCGGCGGCGTTGTGCAGTGCGAAAACGTGGTCCAGGATGCGCACGACGACCGACAGCCATTCGGTCTCGGCACGGCGCAATTTCTCCACCTCCAGCCGGAGCGCGGCCTTCTCGTTGTCGTTCAGCTTCGCCTGAAATTCATTGAACGCGGTCACTTCCCTGGCCATGCGCTCGGCGATTTCGTGCGCGACGGCGGCGGTTTTTTCCGCGCTGCCCTTCGTGGCGTCCTGCACCAGCGCCCACTGGTCGGTGGCGGCGGCGATTTGCGCGGAATATTTTTCCAAGTCCTGCAACTGCTCCGCGACGGCGGCAACGGCGTTGACCTCGATGAGCTTCTTGATGGCGCGATATTCCAGGATGAACGGCAGGCAGGCGAGGACGGCACCCAGCGCCACGCTGGCGGTCGCCAGAATAATTTCTGTTTGCGTGATGGCGTGGGCCGGACGAACGGCCAGGGCGGCGGCCACCAGCAGCAAAGCCACGGCAACAGAGACAAACGGCCACTTGGGAATTTTCCATTCGGAAACTGAATTCATGCTCTCATTGTCTGAAAAATGCCGGCGCGGCGCAAGGGCGGCGGTGTTTGGTGGGGGCGAGCCTTCCGGCGCACCCGCCGGCGGGAAGGCCAGCACGGCTCGCGGGGACGCCCGCCCCACCGGGCGTTTCTCCTCGACTCTTGGCGCCAAAAGAAAATCATTGGCCGGTGCGCATCTGCGTCATTTTCAATCCCGCCGCGCGCGGCACCAAGGCGCGGCGGTTCCGCCGTTTTTTGAACGAGCTGTCGCAGCAGTGCGCGCTCAAGGCCACGACCGCGCCGGGCGACGCGCGCCGGTTCGCGCAGGCGGCGGTCGCCACCGGCTACGACGTCATCGCGGCGGCCGGCGGCGACGGCACAGTGAACGAAGTCGTGAACGGCATTGGCGACGAGCCGGACGGTTTTGCCAAAACGCGCCTCGGCGTGCTGCCGCTGGGCACGGTGAATGTCTTCGCCCGCGAGCTGAAAATTCCGCTCAAACTCGAAGCCGCCTGGCGCGTGCTCAAGCGCGCCCACGAAATGAGGATTGATCTGGGCCGCGCCGAATTTTTGGAGGCCGGCCGGCTGCAGTCGCGCTATTTCCTGCAGCTCGCCGGCGCCGGGCTGGACGCGCGGGCCATTGAACTGGTGAGTTGGAGGCTGAAAAAAAACGCCGGGCCGTTCGCGTATGTCGTCGCGGGATTTCAGGCGCTGGCGGAAAAACAGCCGCAGATCACCGTCACGGCCGACGGGCAAACCGCCGGGGGCGAACTGGCGCTCTTCGGCAACGGGAAATTCTACGGCGGGTCCTTCCACATTTTTCCCGGCGCAGACCTGGGCGACGGCCAGTTGCACGCGTGCGTCTTTCCGCGTGTCAATGTCCCGACGCTGCTGCGCCACGCGCCCGGCTTCCTCGCCGGCCAAAGATTATCCGAGCACCATGTCCGCCGGTTGCGCGCGGATGAAATGGAGGTGACGAGCGACATTCCCGCCGCGTTCGAGCTGGACGGGGAATGGATCGGCAGCCTGCCGGCCACGTTTTCCGTCGCGCCGCAAAAACTGCGCGTGGTCGTGCCGTAGCTGATCCGGAGGAACGAGTTTCCCATTTTTTAGGGGACGCGCAGTGCTCGTCGCGCCGAAAATGGATGCCGCGGCAGGCTTGCCGTGCGCGGCGCGTAGGATTAGCCTGTCGGTCATTTTTCATGAGTGAAATCCTGGTCATCGGCCACAAAAATCCCGACACCGACGCCATCTGCTCGGCGATCGGCTACGCGGAATTCAAGCGGCGCACCGGTCTGCCGGAGGCCATCGCGGCGCGCTGCGGCGACACCAACGACCGGATTGATTTTGTGCTGAACACGTTTGGCGTGGCCGCGCCAAAATTTGTCGCCGACGTTTCGCCGAAGATTGCCGACGTGATGCAGCGGAAAATCTTGAGCGTGCGCCCGGATTCCACGGCGGCGGAGGCGCTGCGGCTGATGGACGAAAAGAATCTCCGCATCCTGCCCGTCATGGACGGGGAGCAGAAATGCCGCGGCCTGCTGTCGCTGTTCAAATTGAGCAAGTTCCTGTTTCCGGCGGTCAACCGCCATCCCGGCCGGCAAAATTCGCGCGAGGTGCTTTCGTCGCTGGCCGGCCTCGCCCAGACGCTGGACGGCCAGCTCATCGTCGGCCGGGATGCGGAACGCGAGGAGGAATTGATTTTGATGATCGGCGCGATGGGTCTGGAATCGTTCGCCGCCCGGCTCGACAAATTTCCGCCGGAAAAATCCTGCGTCATCGTCGGCGACCGCTGGGACATCCAGAACATCGCCATCCGCGAAGGCGTCCGCGTGCTCATCGTCACCGGCGGCATCACCGTGGACCCGAAAACCGTCGAGGCCGCGCACAAGAAAAACGTCAGCGTCATCACTTCGCCACACGACACCGCCACCACGGCGTCGCTCTGCCGCGCCGCGGTCGCCGTGCGCCACGTGCTGAACGAGGAGTTTCTCTGCTTCCGCGAAAACGCGCCGCTCGCCGCCGTCCGCGAGGAGGCCACCGCCTCCGGCTACCTCGTCTTTCCCGTGCTGGACAGCGAGGGGCGGACGGTCGGCATCCTGTCCAAGACGGATTTTCTCAAGACCGTCACGCGCAAACTGATTCTCGTGGACCACAACGAGCTGTCCCAGGCCGTGCCCGGCGCGGATGAGGTGGAAATCATCGAGATCATTGACCACCACCGGCTCGGCGCGATGGCCACGCAGCAGCCGATTTTGTTCCGCAACGAGCCGGTCGGCTCCACCAGCACCATTGTCGCCGACTGTTTTTTTCGGCACGGCGTGGAGCTGCCGAAACCGATTGCCGGCCTGTTGCTCGCCGGGGTGGTTTCCGACACGCTGAACCTCACCTCGCCGACGACGACGACGCGCGACACCGAAATTCTGAGGAAGCTGGAGGAAATTTCACAGGTCAACGCCCGCGAGTTCACGGAAAAACTGTTTGCCAGCGGCTCGCTGCTCACGCTCAAGCCCGCGCCGCAGGCTATCGCCACCGACTGCAAGGAATACGCCGAGGCCGGCGTCAAGTTCAGCGTCGCGCAGATCGAGGAGATCGGCTTCGAGCAGTTCTGGAAACGCAAGGACGAGCTGCTCGCCGCACTGGAGGGCTACCGCGCCCGACAGGCTTATTATTTCTCCACACTGCTGGTGACCGACGTCGCCACGCAAAGCTCGTTGCTGCTCGTCGTCGGCGACGAGAAATTCATCCGGCGCATTGACCATCCGCGCCGCGAGCCGGGCATCTACGAACTGCGTGACGTTGTCTCGCGCAAAAAACAACTGCTGCCGTATCTCACGCATTGCCTGCGCGAAAAGGAAAAAGGTTTGAAAGGCTGAAGCGGCCACCCCCGCCGGCTTTAGTTCGAAACGATATCGGGATCGGGCAGATCTTCAACGAGTCTGGCCAAGCGACGTCACCGGCCTTGCGCCAATTCGCGTTCAGTCGCGGTATTCGCGCAGCACAATCGCGGTGGCGGTGGCGGCATCATAGACCGCATACACGCGGCCGCGTTCGTGTTCCTTGTCCGGCTTGAAAACGCGCTTGAAAAATTGCGCGTGGGTCAGTGCCGGGAGGCTTTGACCCAGCCGGCTATCTTTGAGCGCCGAGGCATCCAGCCGCTTTTGGAAAGCAAACGCGTCCGCCGGCACCAGTTTCGACTGCGTGACCAAAGCTCCAAAATCCTTCGGCCCGACGGTGAACACCGCCAGCCATTCCTCCCGCAAAAACGTGGAATAGCCCGTGATTTGAACCTGGCTGGCCGTCGGTGGAGCGTTTCCCAGGCAAATGTAGGCCAGCCGGTGCGCGGGTGATTTGAATGCGCCCAGCAGCCCGAGCCCCAGCGGCACCAGCAACGCCGGCCCCACCAGCAGCGCCCGCGCCTGACACTTATTCAACGAACACCTCTCGATCCAGACCTTGGTCAGCGCAAACACCGTGCTGCCCGCGCCGCCCACCAGCACCAGGACCGGGATGAGCGGCAACATCGCCATCGCGCAGGCCCGCCCGAGGAACTCGCCGGTGCCGTAACACGTGGCCAGAAAGAACAGGCAGCCCGCGCTCACCAGCGCGGTATCGAGCACCCAGAGCCGCCAATAATCTGCTGGCCGCAGCCGGGTGCCGGGTTTGTCTTCAGCCGCATTCACGTCGGCATCAGGAAAGCCGACTGGCCCGCAAACGCAAGATTTTATGGTGATGGCCGGAGCGCAAATCGAATCATCGCAAGGCTTGCACCTGATTGGGCGGCACGCTCAACTCATATTTTTGTCCGCCGATTTTCAGCGTGGCCGATTGCGGCGTGGTATTGATGCCGACCAGTTGCAGTCCGCGCCCGTCCAAAGCGGTCGCCCCGCGGACGCCGGCGGAACATTCAAACAATTTATTCCCGTTCACTTGCGCGGTCATGATTCCTTGGGTGCAGATCAGGTGCCATTCGCGTTCGACTCACCGTTGCGTGCAGCGGAAATCCGTCGCGTCGCCCGCCGACCCACAAGACCCGCCCGGCGACCACATCGAGATGAATGCCGTGCAACCGGGCCAAATATTCCTGAGCGGGGTCGAAAGGCCCGTTGGTTTTGGTGGAGCGAGCGTCCCGGTAAGCCGGCTTCAGCCAACGATCAAATTCACCATCTTTTTTGGCACGATGATGACTTTCCTGACAGCCTTGCCGGCGATGAATGGCTGAACTTTTTCTGACGCTTTGGCCGCCGCTTCGAGCGCGGCGCTGCCGGCATCCACTGGCACCTTGATCACGTCGCGCACTTTGCCGTTCACCGAAACCGGCATTTCGATTTCGCTTTCGACCAGCAGCGCCGGATCATACTTCGGCCACGGCGCATAAACCTGCGACGGCGCAAGCTGTCCAAACGTGGAATGCAACCGTGCCCAGAGTTCTTCCGCCAAGTGCGGCGCGAAGGGGGCGAGCAATTGCAGAAACGTTTTCATCACTGCGAACGGTTTGTTTTGCCACGTCATCGCCTCGTTCACGAAAACCATCATCGCCGAAATCGCGGTGTTGAAGCGCAGCGCATCCAGGTCCTCGGTGACTTTTTTGATGCACGCGTGAAGCGCTTTCAACTGTGCCGGCGTCGCCGCCGCGTCGGTGATGGAGCCATCGAGCAAAATTAAATCCAGCAATTCTCCGCGTCTTTGCGCCTCTGCGGTTAAAGTCTCCGCCTGTTCAAACGCAGTTTCGGATTTTTCATCCACAAACAACCGCCACACGCGGCCAAGGAAACGATACACGCCCTCGACGCCCTTAGTGTTCCACGGTTTCGTGTCCTGCAACGGCCCCATGAACATTTCGTAAAGCCGGAACGCATCCGCGCCGTATTCCACCAGCACGTCGTCGGGATTCACCACGTTGCCGCGGCTCTTCGACATTTTCTGCCCATCCTCGCCGAGAATCAGACCTTGATTGACCAGCTTGTAAAACGGTTCCGGCGTCGCGACGTGGCCGAGATCGAACAAAACCTTGTGCCAGAAACGTGCGTAGAGCAGATGCAACACGGCGTGTTCCGTGCCGCCGACGTAGAGATCAACGCCCGCCGCCTTGCCGTTCGACGCCATCCAATAATTGTCCGCATCCTTGCCGACAAACGTCTGTGCATTCTTCGCATCGGTGTAACGGAGATAATACCAGCATGAGCCGGCCCATTGCGGCATGGTGTTCGTCTCGCGCACGGAACCATCCGGCAAATTCAGCCAATCCTTCGCGCGGGCAAGCGGCGGCTGGCCATCGGCGGTGGGCTTGTAATCTTCGAGCGACGGCGGCAGCAGCGGCAACGCGGCTTCCGGCAATGCTTCGTGAAACAAATTCCCGGCGGCATCGTTTTTCCAAATGATCGGGAAAGGCTCGCCCCAGTAACGCTGCCGGCTGAACAGCCAGTCGCGCAGTTTGTAATTGATGGTTTTCTTGCCGAGATTTTTTCCTTCGAGCCAGGCGGTGATTTTCTTTTTGGCTTCGGGCGTAGGAAGACCGTTGATGAAACCAGAATTTACAGCGATGCCGTCCTCGGTGAAATTTTGCCAATCCGTTTTGGAGTCGGGCGGCTGAACCACCTGAAGAATTGGCAGATCAAATTTCTTCGCAAACTCGAAATCGCGCGTGTCGTGCGCCGGCACCGCCATGATCGCGCCGGTGCCGTAGCTGGCGAGGACGTAGTCGGCGATCCAGATCGGAATCTTTTCACCGTTGACCGGATTGATGGCGTAAGCGCCGGTGAACACGCCGGATTTTTCCTTGGTGAGTTCGGTGCGCTCGAGATCGGATTTTGCGGAAATAGATGCCCGGTAATTTTGAACTGCTTCCAAATGGTCGTGCGGCGTGATTCCATCAACCAAATGATGTTCAGGTGCAAGCACCATGTAAGTTGCTCCAAACAAAGTATCGGGACGCGTGGTGAATACCTTGATGTAAATTCCGCTTTCTGGAACTTTGAATTTGACCTCCGCTCCTTCGCTTCGCCCAATCCAATTCCGCTGCATTTGCTTGAGCGAATCACTCCAGTCAATCGTATCGAGGTCAGCCATGAGCTTTTCCGAATACGCAGTGATGCGAAGCATCCACTGGCGCATCGGTTTTCTCACGACTGGGAAACCACCTACTTCAGATTTGCCGTCAATGACCTCTTCATTCGCCAGCACCGTGCCAAGTTCAGGACACCAGTTGACTGGTGCTTCACTCACGTAAGCGAGCCGTTTTGAATCGCGATAACGACGCTGCTTCTCTTCAAGTGTATGCGGTTTTATGAAATGGAATTTATCGCCTTTAACAGGATCAATTTCACGAAATTCTTCCATCGTCTCTAGCTCCGCCGGAAATTTCAGCGTTTCAATCGGTTCCGCCTTGTTCGTCTCCGGATTGAACCAGGAATTGTAAAGCTTCAGGAAAATCCACTGCGTCCACTTGAAATACTCGACGTCCGTCGTGGCGAGCTCGCGCGACCAGTCGTAGCTGAAGCCGAGGCTTTTGATCTGCTTCGTGAAATTGGCGATGTTCGCCTCGGTTGTGGCGCGCGGATGCTGGCCGGTCTTGACGGCGTATTGTTCGGCGGGCAGGCCGAACGAGTCCCAGCCCATCGGATGCAGCACGTTGAAGCCGCAGGCGCGACGATAGCGCGCCAGAATGTCCGTGGCGGTGTAACCTTCGGGATGTCCGACGTGCAAGCCCGCGCCGCTCGGATACGGGAACATGTCGAGGATGTAAAATTTCGGCGGCAACTGCGCTGCGGCCACCTTGCCGGAAAGCTTGTGGCGCGCGGCGAACGGATGGTTCGCGGGGATTTCCTCGTTCGGATTGAACGCGCGGAACGTCTGCTGCGTTTCCCAAGCTTGCTGCCACTTGGGTTCGATCAGGTGAAACGGATATTGTCGGCGGCTGCTGGCCATAGAGCGGGGATTTTACCCAAAAAAGCGCGGGACTCAATCGCGGAATCGGTCAAGCCTTGGGTGTAAAATCCACCGTCACGGATGCGCGCTCAAAATCGTTCGCCGCCATCAACGGTTGCGGCTTCATTGCGCCGAGCTGCGCCACATAGCGTTCCGGCACGATTTCCAGCCGGGTGTTGTAGTGCGTGGCGATCTCGTTGAAATAACTTCGCGCCAGCGCGATGCGTTGCTCGGTGTCGGAAAGTGTTTTTTGCAGCGCGAGAAATGATTCATTCGCCTTTAGTTCGGGATAACGCTCGGCGATGCCGATGACCGTTTTGCTCACCGCGCCGTGGTCCGGCCCGGCCACGCCCGGTGGCGTGGCGTTTAATTGATTGCGGAGTGCCGCCAGTTCGGTTTGCAACTGCGACTCATCGTCGCGATAACCTTTCACGCAGTCCACCAGATTAGGAATCAGATCAAACCGGCGTTTGAGCTGGATGTCCACGAGCGACCAGGCCTGACGGACACGATTGCGCACGTCAACCAGCGCGTTGAATACCATCCAAATCCACAGGAGCAAACCGATGAGAAAATATCCCGCAGCAATCGCCGCATAGAGGCCGATGCGCGTTTGCGGATCAATATTCAACGCGCCATCGCGCCAGGCGGTGAAACCGACCGCCGCGAGCAGGCCGAAAATCGTCCAGCCGCGCGCGCCCCATTTCATGCCGCTGGCGACCTGCTCCTCGGAGCGGGTGGAGATGAGAAACAACGGCGCGTTTTTGTCCGCCGAAATTTCCGGCGCGACAACATCCTGCCGTTCGCGCGCCGGGCCGACGATGAACAGATTCGCCCGGAGCGGCAGGGCATTCTCCACGAACCGCCGGCAAAAGCTGGAATTCGCCGCCGCGCCGGCCGGTCCCTTGCCGTAATAAATCGGATTCAGCGGTGTGCAGGTTTCGTCAAAAATCTTGACCGGTTCGATGTTCGCGCCGGCCGGCCGGACGAGAAGGACGCCGCAATCGTCCTGCAAATAAAATGGAATCATCTCGCCGCCCGCCGCAACTTCCGTCCAGCCGCTCTCGGTGCGTGTGCGCGTCTGGATTTGGCCTTTGTTGTCGGTGTAGGTTTCCGTGACCGTGCGCGACCAGTGTTCCTGCACCGACCAGGCGTATTGCACACACGTCGCGCCGGCGAGATAGCTGGTGAGCGGCGCGGCGGATTCTGCCGTGCCTTTCAACTCGACCAGCCCGATGAACACGCCGGAGGTCTTGGAAGTCGGTAGATTTTCAATCAGCCGCCGCCGGCGCCCGTTGCGAAATGCAAGCGACAGGCTGGCGATGGCCAGCAGACCGCCAAGCATCGGCAAAAAGGGGGCGAAGCCGTGCATAATCTATTTTGCCGGCCAGACGAGTCGCAGACCTTCGAGCGTCAAGTCTGGCGCGACGGCGGAAATCTCCGGCAGCTTGGCAGCGATGAGTTTCGCATAGCCGCCGGTGGCGACGACTGGCAATTGATTCACGCGCAACTCGCGCTTCAACTCCGCGATCAGTTCCCGCACCAGACCGCGATAGCCATGCACCGCGCCGACCAGCATCGCGTGCTCGGTGCTTTTGCCGATGGCGGAGCGGACTTCGCGAATCTCAATCTTCGGCAGCAACGCCGTTTTTTCGTGCAGGTAATTCGTCATCGCCGCCAGCCCTGGCGCGATGATGCCGCCTACGTAATTGCCGTTCCGGTCAACCACGTCAAACGTCACGGCCGTGCCAAAATCCACCACCACCACCGGCGCGCCGAAGTGCCGGCGCGCGGCCACCGCATTGGCCAAACGATCCGCACCGATGGTTTGGGGCTTCGGATAATCCACCCCGACGCCGCGCACGGTTTCGCTGTTCAATTCCAGCGCCTCCAGTTTCCAGGCGCCGCGCACGAACTTCTTTACGAACGGCGTCGCGCGCGGCACGACACTGCACAGCACCGCGCCGGTGATCTTGTTTTTGCCGGCGAAATTTTTCACCCGCGCCGCCGCGCCGCCGCCAAACCACGCCAGCGTCGAAATGTCGGTTTGTTTCAATATGTGTTTGTCGTCGGCCAAACCGAGGTGCGTGTGCGTGTTGCCGATGTCGAAGAGAAGAATCATTTTTCCAAAGTGACGTCGCCGCCGATGACGCGTTCGAGATGGCCGTGTTCCGTGCGGACGAGCAGCGCGCCGTCGTCGTCCAGCGCCTCGGCGCGCCCCCGAATGAGCCGCGAACCCATCTGCACCGAGACATTCCTGCCAATGGTCGCGCAGCCGGCTTCCCATTCGTCGGCAACGGCGGCGAACGGGCCGGCGCCAATCCGCGCGTAATCAAAGTCCAGCTCGCGCAAAATCTCCACCGCCAGTTCGGCGCGGCAAATTTCCTCGCCGGCTTCGGCCTTCAGCGACGTGGCGATGGCGCGCAGTTCCGGGGGGAATTCCGTCTGGTTCACGTCCACGCCGATGCCGAGGATGACGTGCCGCACGCGGTCCACTTCCGCGCTCATCTCGGTGAGGATGCCGACGACTTTTTTACCGCCAAGGAGCAGATCGTTCGGCCACTTGATTTCCGCCGACAGGCCGGCGACGGTTTTGATGGCGCGGCGCAGCGCCGTGGCCGAGGCGACGGTGAGCTGCGTGGTTTCCTGCGGCGATAGTTTGGGCCGCAATAAAATCGAAAACCAAAGCCCTTGGCGGGTCGGCGACGACCATTGCCGACCGAGCCGTCCGCGGCCTTTGGTTTGGGATTCGGCAAAAACCACCGCGCCCTCCATCACCCCGTCGCGCGCCAGCTTTTCGATCACGTCGTTGGTGGAAGTCGTTTCCTCAAACACGCGGATGTCGCGGCCGATAATTTTTGGCGGTTTGGGCGAATGCAGCCGGGCAATCAAATCATCGGCGATCAGCGCGTCCGGTTCGTTGACGAGCCGGTAGCCCGAATGCGGCGTCGCCTCAATTTCGTAGCCGGCCTTGCGCAAGTCGTCCATCCGCGCCCAGATCGCCGCGCGGCTGATGGCGAGTTGTTCCGCCAAATCCGCGCCGGAAACGCCGTCCGGATTGGAACGCAAGGCGGAAAGGATTTTGGCATCCGTTGTCATTTAAAATCCAAGCCGATATCCACCGCTCGCGCGGAATGCGTTATGGCACCGACGGAAATAAAATCTACGCCGGTCGCGGCAATCGCGCGGACGGTCTTCAGATTCACGCCGCCGCTGGCTTCGGTTTTGGCGCGGCCACGGATAATTTTCACGGCCTGCCGCAAAATTCCCGGCGGCATATTGTCGAGCAGAATGAGGTCCGCGCCGGTATCGGCAGCCTGCGCGACCTGTTCCAAAGTGTCCGCTTCGACCTCGACTTTAAGTTTCGGAAATGTTTTCCGCGCGCGGGCCACGGCGGCGGCGATGGCGTTCGGCTTTTCGTTCCGCAGTGCAACGAGATGGTTGTCTTTGATGAGCACCAGGTCGAACAATCCAATGCGATGGTTTTTTCCGCCGCCGCATTTGACGGCGTATTTTTCAAACCGCCGCCAGCCGGGCGTGGTTTTACGCGTGTCCAAGATCTTCGCGCGCGTTCCCTTGATTTCATTGGCGAATCGCGCGGTCGCGGTGGCCACGCCGGAAAGGCGCTGGACAAAATTCAGCGCCACGCGCTCGGCGCTCAAAATGGCCCGGCTCGGCCCGGAAATTTTCAGGAGCGTTTTGCCGGCGGCAACTTTCTGGCCGTCGCGCGCGAGTTTCTGAATTTTAATTTTTGGCGACAGCTCGCGAAAGGCGAATTCGGCGAATGGCAAACCGGCGACGGTGAGCGGCTCACGCACATTCATCCGCGCGACGGATTTGGCGGCGGCCGGAACGGTGGCCAGCGTGGTCACGTCGCCGCCGCCGAGGTCTTCGGCCAGCGCGGCGCGGACGGCGCGGCGGATTTCAGCGGCGGTGAGTTCCACGCCGACAAGATGCGGGCTGGCCGAAATCCGCGAAAGCAAAAACTCGTTCAAGCCAGCAATTTTTCAAAGCGCGCGGCGGCGGCGTCCCATTGCGCGGCGTCCTGTGGCGTGAAGGTTTTCAGCTCGAAGGAGTTCCGGACGATTTCGCGCGCCGCTGCGTGCGACGCGATATGGCCCAGCGCAATGGCCTGCACGACGATGTTGCCGAGGGCCGCACATTCGGTCGGACCGGCGAGCACGGGAATCTTCAGCGCGTTGGCGGTGAACTGGTTCAGTGTGGCGTCTTTGCTGCCGCCGCCGACGATGTGCAGGCGCTCGATTTTTTTGCCGATGAGCCGCTCGGTGCGATCCAGCGTGACGCGGTAAAACAGTGCGAGGCTTTCATAGATGCAGCGCACGCACGCGCCGATGCCCGCCGGCTCGGGCTGGCCGGTTTCACGGCAGAAATCGGCGATCTTCCTCGGCATATCATCGGGACTCAAAAAACGCTGGTCGTCGGGATTGATGAGCGAGACGAAGGGCGGCGCGGCGACGGCGAGTTTTTCCAGGTCGGTAAATTCCAGTTTCTTGCCGCTCTTGTTCCAGTGCCGGCGCGACTCCTGGATGAGCCAGAGGCCGACGATGTTTTTGAGCAGCCGCACAGTGTTGCCGTAGCCGATTTCATTCGTGAAGCCCAGCTTGCGGCTCTGGTCGTTGATGACCGGCTGCGGCCATTCGACGCCCATCAGCGACCAGGTGCCGGAACTCAAATACGCCCAGCCATCGCCGCTGGCCGGCACGGCCGCGACCGCCGCGCCCGTGTCGTGCGAGCAACTGGCGACGACTTCGACCGGCGGCAGGCCGACTTCGGTGGCGAGATTTTTTTTCATCGGCCCAAGCCGGGTGCCGGACGGGCAAATGGGCGCAAACAGATCCGCGCGCAAGCCGAGCCGGGAGAAAAGATGCGGCGACCAGCGTTTTTCAATGGGATTGTAAAGCTGCGTGGTGCTGGCATTGGAAACCTCGTTGCGCGCCACGCCCGAGCAGAAAAAGTTGAACGCATCGGCGATCATCAATACGGTTTTAGCCTGGGCCAGACGGGCCGCCGGTTCGGTGACAACCTGGTAAATGGTGTTCAACACCATGAACTGGATGCCGGTCTCGGCGTAGATTTCCGGCCACTGGATTTTTCCATTCACCAGTTCCAGGCCGGCGGCGGTGCGGGCATCGCGGTAGCACCAGACCGGCGACAGCGGCAGGCCGCGCTCATCGTAAAGCACATAATCCACGCCCCATGAGTCTGTGCTGATGCTGGCAATTGGCAGGTTTTTGGCGGCGGCCTTTTTGAGGCCGGCCTTCAGCTCGTTCAGCAGCCGGCCGAATTCCCAGTGCAATGCGCCGGCCATCTTGGTGGCACCGGTGGGGAACCGGTGCAGCTCCTCGAGCGAAATTTTACCGTGGTCGAGCGTGCCGAGCATCAGGCGTCCGCTGTCGGCGCCAAGGTCACAGGCGAGATAATGAGTGGCCATAGAGAGCCGGCAGTTTAAGTCAAAGAGCGCGACTGTCAAAAAGTTCTGCGGTCGTGGCGGACGGCCACCACCAACTGGAGCAGTGTTAAAAGCACGGGGATGCGTTCGACACTAAAAACCTCACGAACTGCCTTTCTGGTCATCACGGACAATGTAATGCCGCCAACCACCAGGCCAAATGGTAATACAAACAAACCTACGATACTGCAAATTACTACTCGCCAATAATGAATCCGCCTAGCCATGTAATGACCGGCATAAACCAACGCAACTCCACACATCAAATATAAAACCGGAATCCAAAATTCAGGCGAAACCCAATCAGAGCACTTAACTTCCACGCTTCCGCCAATCACTGCGAGAATAAACGGAGCATGCACCAATAAAAAACAAACTCCGGCCGAAGCAATCATATAAATACCGGCGGCATAACTGGCAACCGATAATATCTTCAGGTCACTACCAACATCTCCAAATGGGAGCTTCATAAAATGATCTGTCGCCTAACCAAATATTTTGCTGAAAAAATTCGGGGCGAATTTTTTATGTATTCGACTCTAGCGAGGTTTTCCGGAATGTCGATGCAATTTGCCCGCCGCCGCTGCTTTGCCATGAGTCCCGCTCAAGTTTCCGATTAATATTTTGCGGTGGCGGCCGGCGCAAAGAAGTTGCCAAGTCAAACCGGCGGCGTATGTTGGACGCAGCCGTATTTTTATGAACCAACTCGACCAGCTCAAGCAATTCACCACTGTCGTCGCCGACACCGGCGATTTCGCCTCGCTCAAGCAGTTCGCGCCGCGCGACGCCACCACCAATCCGTCGCTCATCCTCAAGGCGGCGCAGATGCCGGAATACCAGTTCCTCGTGAACCAGGCCATCGCCGACAACAAAGCGAAGTTCAGCGGCGACGAATTGCTGGCGCACGTGCTCGACGACCTGACCATTTTGTTTGGGCTGGAAATTTTGAAAATCGTTCCCGGCCGCGTTTCCACCGAGACCGACGCGAACCTGGCTTTCGATACCGCCGCGCTCGTGGCCAAGGGCCGGCACTTCATCGAGCTTTACGCCCAACACGGCATCGCGCGCGAACGCATCCTCATCAAGATCGCCTCAACCTGGGAAGGCATCCGTGCTGCCGAGGTGTTGCAACGCGAAGGCATCAACTGCAACCTCACGCTGCTCTTCTCACTCGCGCAGGCCGTCGCATGTGCCGAGGCGAAGGTGAAACTCATTTCGCCGTTCGTCGGCCGCATCATGGACTGGTATAAGGCAAAGGAGAAAAAAGAGTTTGCTCCCGCCGAAGATCCCGGCGTGTTATCGGTGAAGGAAATTTACGCCTACTACAAAAAGTTCGGCCATGCGACCGAAGTGATGGGGGCCAGCTTTCGTAACGTCGGTGAAATCCAGGAACTCGCCGGCTGCGATCTGCTGACCATCAGTCCGAACCTGCTCGCGGAATTGCAAAAGTCCGAGGTGCCGCTCGCGCGCAAATTAAGCCCCGCACTCGCCCGCGAATCCAAAATTGAGCGGCTGCCGCTGGATGAAAAGAAGTTCCGCTGGCTGCTCAACGAAAACGCGATGGCCACGGAGAAAACGGCCGAGGGCATCCGGCTCTTCAACGCGGACGCGCAAAAGCTGGCACAGTTCGTCGTGGCGAAACTTGACTAGTCCACGCGGAAAAACTAGTCTGGGCAACCGGTTGGTGGTCGTAGCTCAATGGTAGAGTCCAAGCTTGTGGAGCTTGTTGTTGCGGGTTCGAATCCCGTCGGCCACCCCATCTGGCTTCTGGTTTGCCGCCATGGCCGGGAGACAGAGCCAAGCCAAGCCGACGCGCTGCCAATTTCTCGGGCCTGAATTTGAGACCTTCAGAAAAAACAATGCTTTCAAGGTATTGCTCATGATCGCCCGAAAGCCCAGTCCGAAAGCTAGCGGCACCCACGGGCGGTTTTATTTTTGCCAGTGGCCGGAAGTTGAGGCACATTTCCTCCAGCAATGGCTGAAAAACCAAAATCGTTGCAAGGCCAGTTGCTGCTCGACAGCGGGCAGCTCGGCGGCTCGTTTTTCCAGCACACCGTCCTGCTGATCTGCAAGCATGACGCCGAAGGCGCGTTTGGTCTGGTGCTCAACCGCGCCGTCGGCAAGACCGTCGGCGAACTCATCGTTGCCGACCTGCCCGAAACGCTCAGGGCCGCGCCGCTTTTCCTCGGCGGCCCGGTGCAGCCCGGCGCGTTGAGCTACCTGCACACCGACAGCTTCATTCCCGACGCCGACGTGCTGCCCAACCTGGCGCTCGGCCATTCGCTCGACGATTTGCTGGAGCTGGGCGAAAGTTTTTCCGCGACGAAAAAGCTGCGGATGTTCGCCGGCTATGCCGGCTGGAGTCCCGGCCAGTTGGAAGGCGAAATGAAACGGAAATCGTGGCTGACGTTTCCCGCGTCGCTGGAACTGGTGTTTGAAACGCCGCCGGAAGCACTCTGGCAAAAAGTCCTTCAACGCAAAGGCGGCTGGAAAAACAAGCTGCGCGCGCAGTTGCCGGAGGATTTGTCGTGGAATTGAAGCCAAACAACCGGTGGGTGGCTGACGGTTTCCAGCGTTTGAAAACCGCCAGCCGGAAAAAGTCCGGGCGGAAATGCGGCACAAATCCAGACAGGAATACCAAACGGCCGGGGCCGTTGGAAAAATCCGCAACGGGTTGAAGCCGGAAAGCGCCGCTTTGAGTGCCGAAATAGCGGAGAACAATCTTCGCCCCAAATTCTCTGGTGAATTCAGTTCGCCTCGGTGACGAGGCATGCCGTTTTCGCCGCCGCCGTCACCACGACATTTTTCAGGCTCGCGGGAATCAGGCAGAAATCCCCTGGCTTCAGTTGGGCGGTGACGCCGCTGCGGGCGTCGGCAATCGTCGCCGCACCGGTCGTCAGGGCGATGATGCGCACATATTGACCGGCCAGTTTGACGGCACCGCCGGTTTCAAACACTAGTTCCTGCACGTTGAATAACGGATCTTCCACGAGCTGACGGAATTTGAAATTCGGTCCCGGCCGGTAATCCGCCGGCACGAGTTTTGGCTCGAAGTCATTGAAATCAATGCTCGCGAGCGATTGCGCGATGTGCAGTTCGCGCGGCTTGCCATCGAGACCGACGCGGTTCCAATCAAACACGCGGTAGGTCGTGTCGGAATTCTGCTGGATTTCAAAAATCACCAGGCCTTGGCCGATGGCGTGAACGCGGCCGCTCGGCAAAAACATCGCGTCGCCAGCCTTGACCGGAATGCGGTGAAAACAATCCGCCACGCTGCCGTCGGCAACCTTATTCTCGAATTCCGCGCGGGTGACGCCATTTTTCAGACCAACATACAAACTCGCGTCCGGCGCGGCGTCGGCGACAAACCACATTTCAGTTTTCGGCTCGCCGTTAAATTCTTGGGCCTGGCGGGCCGGCGGGTGGACTTGCAGCGATAATTTTTGCCGCGCGTCGAGAATTTTGCAGAGAATGGGGAAACGTCCCGCCGCCGCCGGTTTCGCGTCGCCGAGGATTTCCGCCGCGTGCTGCTCCATCAGCCAGCGCAAATTTTTTCCGGCAAGCGGGCCGGTGGCGATGTCGCTGGCGTCGCCCGGCCGGTCGGAGATTTCCCACGATTCGCCGATGGGTTGGCCGGGCGGGAGTTTTTTGCCAAACAGTCTTTCCAGTTCACGTCCGCCCCAAATCCGATCTTTGAAAATCGGCCTGAAAACAAAGGGGTAGAGCATGGTCAGGCGGCAACCGCTGCGCGCTGCGGCACGGGCTTCATCTCGTTGGCGGGGTTGGATTTTTCGGCAAAATGGCCGTGGGCGCGGAATTTTTCGTAGCGCTGCTTCAGGCGTTCCGGCACCGGCCAGGCGAGGATTTCCTCCAGATGCCTGAGCAAATGCATTTTCAACGCCGCCGCCGTGGCGGCCGCATCCGTATGTGCGCCGCCGAGCGGTTCGGGAACGATCTCGTCCACCAGCTTGAGTTCCAGCAAGTCGTTGGCCGTGATGCGCAGCGCGGCGGCGGCCTTGGCGGCGTTGGCACGGTCTTTCCACAAAATCGCCGCGCAGCCTTCCGGGCTGATGACGGAATAATAGGCGTTCTCCAGAATCAAAACCCGGTCCGCGACGCCGATGCCGAGCGCGCCGCCGGAGCCGCCTTCGCCGATGACGGCGGCAATAACGGGCACTTCGAGCAAAATCATTTCCCGCAGGTTGACGGCGATGGCCTCGGAGATGTGCCGTTCTTCCGCGCCAACGCCGGGATACGCGCCCGCCGTGTCAATCAGGGTGATGATGGGCAGGCCGAACTTGTTCGCCAACCGCATCAGGCGGAGCGCCTTGCGGTAGCCTTCCGGATGCGCGGAACCGAAGTTGCGCAGGATGTTTTCCTTGGTGTCGCGGCCTTTCTGCGTGCCAATGACGATGACATGATGACCGCCGAGCCGGGCAAAGCCGCCGACCATCGCTCGATCTTCAGCAAACAGCCGGTCGCCGTGCAGCTCCTGGAAATCGGCGAAGGTTTTCTGAATATAGTCCAGCGTGTAGGGCCGTTTGGGATGGCGCGCCAGTTGAACGCGCTGCCAAGGCGAGAGGTTCTGAAAAATCTGCCGGCGGGTCTCCTCGATTTTTTTCTCGATGATCCGGATTTCCTCGTCGAAGCTGATCCCGAGGGAATGTTTTTCCGGATGTTCGCGCAATTCCGCCAGCTTGGCCTGCAATTCAAGAATGGGCTTTTCAAAATCGAGCCGGTGTTTCATGCGTGGGTCATTTTAACCGATGGAGGGCGGCGATCAATCCGAATTCGCGGGCCAAAAGCGATAGGCCGGACTTGCGTCCGGCCTTCGCGGTGACGAGGTTGAATACGCCTTCACCCAGGCGCTCAGAAGGGCGACGCGACCAACTTGGGGTCGCTGTCCGAGCCGCGCCGCAAGCCCAACCTCTAGGCCAACCCTAAACGGACAGCGAAATTCAAACAACATACATTCAGACGCCGCCGCCGGGAAAAAGTTCAAACTATTTTGAAATTTTTTTTGGGGCCGCAAACCACTCCCGCCTAATTAACCGTTTGGTTACAAAAAAAAGGCGCCGCGCTGAAAACATCTTGGAATATCCCGGCGGAACGGGCTGAAAACCCGCACCGCGGGGTTTGCAATTCGGTCGGCGACCAGGGGCCGACATTATTGATTTGCTAGTTTTTTCAGCAACTGCGGCTCGTGCCAGGTGTGGCCGAGTTGCGCGAGCAGATCGTCGGCGGCAATCGGCCCCCAGGTTCCGGCGGCGTAAAATTCGCGGTTCGTCAGTGGTTTGCGTTCCCAGCCGGTGCGGATAGCATCGGCAATCTTCCAGGCGGTCTCCACTTCGTCGCGGCGAATAAAAAGCGTGGCGTCGCCGGCGATGGCCTCGAGCAGCAGGCGTTCGTAGGCTTCCGGCGTGTAGGCACCGAACTCCGCGTCATAGCTGAAGTGCATGCGCACCGGTCGCACGTCGATGGTCGTGCCGGGCACCTTGCCGTTGAAGCGCAGGTAAATGCCCTCGTCCGGCTGCAGCCGCAGCGTGAGCGCGTTGGCATCAAGCTGCGAACCGCATTGCGCCGCGAACAACACATTCGGCGTGGGTCGGAACTGGATGCGCACCTCGCTCGCGCTCTGCGGCAGATTTTTGCCGGTGCGCAGATAAAACGGCACGCCGCTCCAGCGCCAGTTGTCAATGAACAGTTTCAACGCGACGAACGTCTCGACGTTTGAATCCGGCTTGACCTTGACTTCCTGCCGGTAACCGGGGCGCGGATCGCCGTTCACCGCGCCGGCGAAATACTGGCCGCGGACGATTTGTTTCCCGACATCCGCCGGCGAAAGCTCCCGGATGGATTTGAGCAGCTTGACTTTTTCGTCGCGCACGGCCTCGGCCTCAAGCGACACTGGCGGTTCCATCGCGATCAGCGAGAGCACTTGCAGCATGTGGTTTTGCACCATGTCGCGCAGCGCGCCCGCTTCCTCGTAATAACCGCCGCGGTCGCCGACACCGATTTTTTCGGAGACGGTGATTTGCACATGATCCACGGATTCGCGATTCCACAGGCGCTCGAAAATGGAGTTGGAGAAGCGGAACATCAAAATGTTCTGCACCGTTTCCTTGCCGAGATAATGGTCAATGCGGAAAACCTGCTGTTCGTGCGCGTAGCGCGTCAGCTCGCGGTTCAGCTCCTGCGCGGAGGCGAGGTCATGGCCGAACGGCTTCTCAACGACGATGCGCTGCCAGGCGGAGCCTTCCTTGTTCAACAGCCCGCAGCGGTGAACCTGCTCCACCACTTCACCAAACTGGCTCGGCGAAATCGCCAGGTAAAACAGCAGGTTTTCGCGCAGCGGCCCGCTGCCAAACCCGGCCAACTGCGTTTCCAGTTTTTTGTAGGCCGCGTCGTCGGTCAGATCACCCTGGCAGTAAAATAAATTGTTGGCAAACGCCGCCCAGACTTTCTCGTCCACCGGCTTCGTGCGGGAAAACTGGTCGAGCGCCGCGCGCAATTCCGTGCGCCATGAGGCGTCAGTCTTCTCTCGGCGCGCAAAACCGACCACGCGAAAATCAGCCGGCATCTGATTTTCCTTGAACAGGTGATAAAGCGCGGGAATCAGCTTGCGCGCGGTCAGGTCGCCGCTCGCGCCGAAGATGACAATGGTGCAGGCGTCGAGATTTTTGCGGTCGCCGTTGCCGCCGTTGGCCTGGGCCGGTGAATTCAAGATTCGCATGACCGCCACTCTCGCGCAAATGTCCGCAGATTTCAACCCCGCTTCTCCGCAAAATCCTCCGGCGGCATGAATTTCGGGCGGTTGCCACTACCCATTCAACACCTCCCCGTCAGCGCGCCGAGGGCGTGCGCAGACGTTTGCGGACTGAAAACAGATCAAGGCATTGATCCAGCCACAACAACCGGCGCCGGCCGCAACCGGTGGAATGGCCCGGCACCACCGTGGCGGTCGGCCGGGAATTTTTCAGGTGCGGCGCGGGATTTTTGGCGGCGGTTTCGAGCGCGGCGACGATTTTTTCAAACGGTGCGCTTTTCAGCAGGAAATCCGTCGCGCCGTTGACCAGCGCACGCCGTTTGGATTCCGGATCGTAAAAGGTGGTGAACATCACCACCTGCGTGTGCCGGGAAAGCGCCTTGATGGGGCGGATGGCGTTCAGTCCGTTCGCTTCGCCCATCTGAATGTCGAGCAAAATGGCGTCCGGGCCGGGCCGGCTGGCGAGCGCGCTCAATACTGCGTTCGGTGAATGAAATTCCCCGGTGCAGCGCACGCTGGCGCACCAAGCGAGCAGATCTTTCAGCGCGCGGCGCACTCCCGGGTTGTCGTCCACCATCCAGACGGTGAGGCCGGCGGACGCGGAAGA
The DNA here is from genome assembly GCA_021780905.1 of bacterium. Lineage (GTDB taxonomy): Bacteria > Verrucomicrobiota > Verrucomicrobiia > Limisphaerales > UBA11358 > UBA11358. The sequence continues at coordinate 121,295 of JAJXXW010000080.1, read as the reverse complement.
CGCTGACGGTTCTGTATTCTGATTTTTCATGGCCACTATTTTTCAGTCTCCAATGAATCCAGCTTGCGCCGTGCCAAACCATCGAAAGCAACGATTGAGCCGTAAATTCACGAAAAAAGATGCCGCCGCCGCAAACGCTGTTCAACAATGGCCAGCGTGAATAATTATCAACGCGCAAAAACTGCTCGCAGCGGCCAGCTATTTTCGCCATCATGGCTTCAGATTTTTCGCGGGGAAATTCCCGTCGCACATGAAAGCCAAAATCATCATCACACCCAAAAAGGCGGTCGTTGACCCCCAGGGCATCACCGTCAAAAAAGCCCTCGAACACATGGGCTACTCCGGCGTCACCGGCGTCCACATCGGCAAATATATCGAGATCGACCTCGCGCCCGGCACCGACAAGGCGGCGGCGACAAAAGCATTGAACGACGCGGCGCACAGGCTGTTGAGCAACCCGGTCATCGAAGATTACAAATTGGAAATCGTTGAATGAATTTGAACCGCCGAGACGCGGAGACGCAAAGTTTCAATCCGCAGTTTACGCTGATTGCACCGATTCAAAAAAATAATCTGCGGAAATCTGCGCCATCTGCGGACGAAATGATTTTATGAATTTTTCAGTCTTACAATTTCCCGCCAGCAACTGCGATCAGGACGCCGTCCACGCGCTGCAACACCTTGGTCATTCCGCGCGGCTCGTCTGGCACAAGGACGCCTCGCTTGGCGACGCCGACTGCGTCATCGTGCCCGGCGGTTTCAGCTACGGCGATTATCTGCGCTGCGGCGCGATCGCGCGGTTCAGCCCCGTGATGCAGGCTGTGAAACAATTCGCCGACAACGGCGGCCTCGTCCTCGGCATCTGCAACGGCTTTCAAGTCCTCACCGAGGCCGGCCTGCTGCCCGGCGCGCTCATCCGCAACCGCGATCTGCAGTTCCACTGCGAATACATTTTCCTAAAAACCGCCACGAACGATTCGCCGTTCACCAGCAAGATTCCGGCGGGAAAAATTCTCCGCGTGCCCATAGCCCACGGCGAAGGCTGTTATTTTGCCGACGAAGCAACGCTCGCGAAGCTCAAGGCCAATAACCAGATCCTGTGGCAGTATTGCGATAAGGACGGAAACCTGACCGACGGCGCGAATCCGAACGGCGCGCTGCAAAACATCGCCGGCATCTGCAATGAAAAGCGCAACGTGGCCGGCCTGATGCCGCATCCCGAACGCGCCTGCGAACCGCTGCTCGGCAGCGACGACGGCAAATGGATTTTTGAAAGCATCTTCGCTGCGCTCAAAAGCAAAACCGTCGCGACGGCAGCCTAAAAGTGCATAGTGAGCTATAGACTTTTTTGCTTTTTTTACAGAAAAAGTGCTAAATACGATAATTGAAGTGCTGATAAATTTGTGATGAAAGTTTTGTGATGAAAGTTCCACATCCAATTCCGTATCAAGGCAGCAAACGCAACCTCGCGAATGCTATCCTAGATTATTTTCCGGAGCATGTGGACACGCTCATCGAGCCTTTTGCCGGTTCTGCCGCGATGACGTTGGCGGCGGCGGCTCGAAATGCTGCTTCTCATTATCTCATCAGCGATTTGAACAAGCCGTTGGTTGATCTTTGGCGCGCAATCATTCATTCGCCGGACAAGCTCGCTAAGCAATACGAACAACTTTGGAATGCGCAGCATGACGACCGGCGGGAGTATTACGATCAAGTCAGGGACGAGTTCAATCGCGACGGCAAGCCTGATCATTTTCTTTACCTGCTTGCTCGGTGCGTAAAAGCCTCGGTTCGCTACAATGCGAGCGGCGAGTTCAATCAAAGCCCTGATAATCGTCGGATGGGTTCGTTGCCGGAGACAATGCGGCAGCAAATACTTGGCGCATCGCACCTTTTGCGTGGGAAGACAAAAATTGCCTGTCTTGATTACAAAGAAGTTGTCGCGCAAGCGACGACTGACGATTTGATTTATTTAGACCCGCCGTATCAAGGAGTCTGCGGCAGCCGTGATCCGCGCTATTTGAAAAGCGTTTTGTTCGACGAGTTTGTGGAAGTCTTGGAAACCTTGAACTTCCGCAATATCAGCTACCTTGTCAGTTACGATGGCTGGACTGGTGAAAAGGAGCATGGTCGGCGTTTACCAGAGCGATTGCGGTTGCACCTTGTCGAACTGAAGGCCGGAAGATCGTCTCAAGCTACTTTGCTGGGACGTGATGAAGTCACAGTTGAATCGCTTTATCTTTCGCCAGCACTTGCCGAAAAACTGAATCTACGGCGCAGTTATCCGCGAAAAACTGTCGAACAACTTGCTTTTTTGGAGGCCAAGCGATGAGCAAGCCAAAGTTGTCGCCGGAATTCGTGAAGCTTTGCAAGGTTGTCACCGCCAAGCGTCCGAAGACGGTCATCGACCATATTCTCAAGCGCGGCTTTATCACCACGCAGGATTTGAAAGATACTTACGGCTACAATCATCCTCCGCGAGCCGTCCGAGATGTCAAAGAGCATGGAATTCCAATCGAGATGTTTCGCGTGGAAGGAAACGACGGGAGGAAAATTGCCGCGTATCGTTTCGGTGATCCGAAGAAGGCACGTTTTGGACAACAACTCGGTCGAACTGCTTTCGCCAAGGAACTCAAGGCCAAGCTCGTTGCCGAACAAGGCGCACGCTGCGCGATTTACTTGGAGGCGTTTCCTGAAGCCAATCTACAAATTGACCACCGCATTCCGTTTGAAGTGCTGGGTGACATCCGTGATGCCGTTCAAAAGACTGAAGACTACATGCTTCTCTGCGGCTCTGCCAATCGCGCGAAATCGTGGTCGTGCGAGCATTGCGTTAATTGGCTCGAATTGAAGAAGCCAGAAGTTTGTCGCGGTTGCTATTGGGCGTATCCCGACAATTACACTCACATCGCAATGCGCGAAGCCCGGCGTGCCGACATCATGTGGACGGGCGAAGAAATTAAGACTTACGACCAGTTAAAGAAACGGACGGCGGAACTTCAGAAGAATATTCCAGGCTATGTTAAAGAAATTATTGAAGCGCATCTGAAGAACGCTCCGTAGCCAAACGACTTTCCCAAATTTATTTTCCATGACCGAACCCGCCATCACCCCAGAGTTGGTTGCCAAACACAACCTCACGCCGGAAGAATACGCCCACGCCGTGGAAATCCTCGGCCGCACGCCGAGCTACACCGAGCTGGGCATCTTTTCCGTGATGTGGAGCGAGCATTGCAGCTACAAAAACACCAAGCCGCTGCTCAAAACCTTCCCCACCAAGTCGCCCAAGATCCTCGTCGGCGCGGGCGAGGAAAACGCCGGCATCATTGACATCGGCGACGGCGTCGCCATCGCGTTCAAGATCGAGTCGCACAATCATCCGAGCGCGGTCGAGCCGTTCCAGGGCGCGACCACCGGCGTCGGCGGCATCGTGCGCGACATCTTCACGATGGGCGCAAGGCCGGTCTGCGCAGTGAACTCGCTGCGGTTTGGGCCAATCACGGAAGAAAAGGCGGAAAGCGGAAAGCGGAAAGCGGAAATGGGGAGCGCGCCCGCCTCGGGCGCAGCGGTTGACGCCTCGTCAACCGCAAAAGCGAACGACGGGGCGTCGTCCGCAACGCGCGAGGGCGCGCGTGATCCCCAAAGCACAAAAGCTGAAATTGCCAAAAATCGGAGATTGTTCGCCGGTGTTGTCAGCGGCATTGCGCATTACGGCAATTGCTTTGGCATTCCGACCGTCGCGGGCGAGGTGTATTTCGACAAGACGTATCAGGGCAATCCGCTCGTGAACGCGTTTTGCCTCGGCGTGCTGCGGCATGAACAGATCACGCGCGGCGCGGCCAAGGGCGTGGGCAATCCTGTGTTTTACGTCGGCCCGGCGACGGGGCGCGATGGTCTCGCGGGCGCGGCGTTTGCGTCGCAGGATTTGACCGAGGAATCTGCCGAGCAACAGCGCGGCGCGGTGCAGGTCGGCGATCCGTTTATGGAAAAACTCGTGTGCGAAGCGTGCCTCGAACTGCTCGCCACGGGCGCGGTCGCCGGCATGCAGGACATGGGCGCGGCGGGTTTGACCTGTTCCACCTGCGAAATGGCCGCACGCGCCGGCACGGGCATCGAGATCGAATTGGATAAAGTTCCGCAACGCGCCGCGAACATGAGCAGCTACGAACTCATGCTTTCGGAATCGCAGGAGCGCATGCTCATCGTCGTCCACAAGGGTCGCGAAGAGGAAGTGAAACGAATTTTCGACAAGTGGGATTTGCCGTGGGCCGAGATCGGCATCATCACCGACACCGGCCACATGAAGGTGCGCCACGGCGGCAAACTCGTCGTGGACATTCCCGCGCGGAAAATCGCCGACGAATCGCCGGTGTATCAGCGCGAAGCTGTTGAGCCTGCATATTTGAAAGATGTCCGCGCCTTCCGTCTCGACGGCATCGCCGACACGACTGCGCCGGCAGATGTTTTGAAAAAGCTGCTCGCGTGGCCGAGCATCGCGTCGAAGAACTGGGTCTATCGCCAATACGATCATCAAGTGCGCGACGGCTCGGTCGTGTTGCCCGGCAGCGACGCCGCAGTCATCCGCATCAAGACGGATTCACTTCCTGTGCAGGGTGGAGCGGGCGACTCGCCCGCTGCTTCCGGCAACTTGCCGGAAGCTTCTGACCGGCTGGTAGCCGACCAGAACAGGCCGGTGGCCTGTTCCACCCAGTTCAAAGAAAAGCTCATCGCCATGACCGTGGATTGCAACGGCGGTTACGTTTATCTCGATCCTTACGAAGGCGCGAAAATTGCCGTGGCCGAAGCGTGCCGCAATCTCGCTTGCTCCGGTGCGATTCCGCTTGGCGCGACGGACAATCTCAACATGCCCAGCCCGCTCAAGCCCGAGCTGTTCTGGCAGATCAAGGAATCCGTGCGCGGTCTGGCAGAAGGTTGCAAAGCCTTTAATGCGCCCGTCACCGGCGGCAATTGCTCGCTCTATAATCAAAGTCCCGCCGGCCCGATTGATCCGACGCCCACGATTTCCGTCGTCGGCCTCATCGACAAGCCGGAACACGTCACCACGCAATGGTTCAAGGACGAAGGCGACGCCATCATCCTGCTCGGCGAAGCGATGGACAAGGCCGATCCGATCTTCGGCCTCGGCGGCAGCGCGTATCTGCAAGTCGTCCACGGCCAGAAGAACGGTTCGCCGCCGCGTTGCGACCTCGAAGTCGCGAAGACGCTGCACACCACGCTTATCGGCCTGATCCAATCCGGCCTCGTGAAGAGCGCGCACGATTGCAGCGAAGGCGGCCTCGTTGTCGCGCTCGCGGAGAGCTGCATCAGCCAGCTCATCGCCCGCGAAACGCCGCGTCTCCTCGGCGCGACGATTGATCTTTCATCGGTGGGGCGAGCGTCCTCGCGAGCCGATGGTGCGGCGGACGACGGCTCGTCAGTAGCCTCACCCCACCGGCTGGACGCCTTGCTTTTTGGCGAAACGCAATCGCGCGTCGTCATCAGTTGCAAGGCGCTCGACGCCGTGAAAGTCGTCGAACGCGCCAAGCTCATGGGCGTTCCAGCGATTCAAATCGGCAAAGTCGGTGGCGACAAGCTGACGGTGAAGACCGCCACTGGCGAATTCTCCGCCCCGCTCACCGAACTGCACGATCAATGGTGGAACAGCATCGCCCGCGCGATGGCGTGATTTTTCAAGCCACGAGAATTTTGAAAATGAATGCCACGCAGATAAAAACACCCGCGCCGCCAATGTATTCGCATACCGGCCTGAAGGAACAATCGACGGCGCTACCGCCAAACTTCGCCGGCGTCTGATACCAGTTCTCACTGAATATCGGAACAATGCGTCATGGCGTAGCGTTTGCTTGAGCGTGGAGCCAGTAATGGATCAACGATAAGACGCGGGCGGGCGATTCCCAGAACGGGCGGAGGGCGGCTGTCAGGGTTTCTTGCAAGGCGTCCAGGCTTTCATGGCGGCGATTGCAGGTGACGTCCTGCACTTGATCCCACAACCCCTCAATCGGATTGAGTTCAGGACTGTAAGGCGGCAAGGGCAGCAGATGAATCCGCTCCGGCAGGCCGGCATCCACGACGCGCGGGTGAAAGCCGGCCTGATCTTGAATGCCCGTGCTGGCCAGTGGTCGCCAGCAGGATCGCCTGCAAGCGTTGCCGTTGGCGAACTGCGTCTGCCGCCTTGAAGCGTTGCTCCAACTCGGCTTTGAGCGCCGGTTCAACCGTTAGTTTCAGATGTGCGCGGGCCACGCCTCCCTGAACTGGCAAAGTCATTTGGAGCACAGTGAACCTTACACGGACGAAAAGGGAACGATGGCCGATACGCGGCCGAAGCGAAAGCGCGCGAAATAAAATCTTTGGGCAGGCTGTCGGCTGACGGAAATCGAACGGCATGAAATGGACGGGGAACACTGGTTCCTGATCCGGCGCGGCGACTCGTCCGTGCGCGTGCCAATGGTGGAGGGCCGTAGCATCACGGTGCGGCACCTGCGTCCGGCCCGCGACGTGGTGGTGGTCCTGAACCTCGAACGGGACGAACTGCGGGTCCACGGCAAGACGGCGGGCGAAAAGCGGATGCTGCGGGAATTGTTTGGCCGCCGTCTATTTGGCGACCCGGACCATTTCTCGGTGCAGAAATCCTTCACCTTGAAACCGCTGCGCGATGACCTGCGCGAAGCGCTGAGGGTGACACCGGGCCAGGGCATCGACGAGATCATTCTAGTCCATTTAGAGGAACATCTCGATGGCGAGCATCACGTCGGCATCCAGTGGAAGCTGGAAGACATCAGCGCTTACGTCGAATCACCCCGCCCTTGGGCCGTGCCGCTGCGCGGTCGTTTGCTCACGGCGGGTTTCTTGATCACGTTCACCGGCAAGCGGTGGATTATTTTCTGGAGTGGGGCCCAGGCCGTGAAGTCCAGCGGGGGCGGCCAGTTTCGGGAGCGTAGCCTGCGAAGCGACCGAAAGCTGGACCGTCGCCGCGACTATTGCTGACGTCTTGCATCGGGCGAAGCCTCGCGATGCTAATGCTTTTACCTTCGGCGATAGGCAACGCCTCGCGCCGTATTGCTGTTCTTGGCCGGACGCAGTCGCGCGGCCATTTTGATTTTTGTCGCCACGCCCGAGCGCGATCAGCGAGAACCGGAACGCAGTGAAGGTTCGAGCCGCGCGAGGAGCGCCAGCGACGAGATCCGTGCCGGATGGGCCATCATTTTTTCTTGGGCGCGCCCGCTGTCTGCATTGACGGTCTCGTCAGATTTGACGACTTCGGAATGAGCGGGAGCGATCTGCGGAATCTGTGAAACAGATGTGTTAGCGAATGCAGAGGCGGCAAACTGATGAGTCCGTCGCGGGCGCGGGTCGAACAGTGCGGATACTTGGCGCGAGGCACAAGCGCAAGTGTCCGCTCTGTGAGAGCCTGGGGTCCTTCCGGACTGGCACCATGCCGCACTGGCAAACTTCTGAAACCAAAAAGGCGACCGCAAACGCAATGCGCGTTCGCCCCCGCGAGCCGCGTAGCGGCGAGTTAGCAATTCACTAACTTTTCCCCGCCTGTCCGCGCGCTAAATCATCCGCCAACCTGAAAGTGTGAATCGCGCGGAAACCGTTCGATAACCGACGACGTCCGACGCGTGCGCGCGGAAGCGAAAGGGCCGCCGTGAGAAACCATTCGTAAACCTGTGAGGCGGCCCGGTGACCGGCATGGCTGGTGGCAGACCGCTTTAGCGGGCTGCCGCCAGACTGCCGGGCATGAGCGGCAGGCGTCCGCGCACGCGCCTGATGTGCGGCCAATTCGTCGAGCAGAGCGAGCAAATGTTACTCCGCACAACTTTCGCGAATGGAAATCGTGAATAGTTGGCGCGCTCGTTTTCTCCGGTTGAGCACGCGAGCGAAGTGCAGCGCGAACTGAAATTCTATCGAGCGCAGCGAGCTGACTTTGCTTCAGGTATTCTGGCGTGATTGGGTTCGACTCGAAGAATCATGGTCAGCGAGTTGCTCATTGACCTCAATCCGAGCAACCCGGCGACGCAAGACGCGAGTGGATGCCTTGATTTCCTCGGTGGATTCCGAGTGGGTCATGTTGGAATGACCACGCTTGCCGCCCTGACCGCCTTCGACTTTTTTGGAACGGACATTGCCCATATAATCTCACGCCAGAATGTATTGGCCGGCTTTCTTGGTGCCGATTTTTTTCACGAGCCCGGCTTGGATGAGCGGCTTCAACAGATCCATGGCCCCCTGACGAGACACGCCCAAGGCAGCCCAAATTTCACTGGGGGTCATGCTCTTTTTATCGCGAAGCAGTTGCAGCAATTGCTCCTGCCGGGGCCGCAACACCAGCTTGGCCGGGCCGGTCTGGCCCGTGAATTTTTGCACGCGCTGCCACACGCGCTCCAGCGTGAGGAGTAATCCCTCGGCAGAATATTCCAGCCATTGCGTTAGATCTTCGCCCTCGCGGCGCACGCCGTCGAGCGCCGCGTAGTAGCGTGGGCGATTTTCCCAGTAGAACTCGTCCACGGAAAAGATGTGGTGCGTGTCGAAGCCGCGCCGGTAAAGTTCCCACAAAGCAAGCGCACGACCGGTTCGTCCATTGCCGTCGGCAAACGGGTGGATGGCTTCAAAGCGATAATGCACGATGGCCGAACTTAAAACCGGCGACAACGTCGCCGCCTCCTTGTTCCACCAGGTCAGCAACTCGAACATCAAACCGGAAACATCCGATGGCGGTGGTGGCAGATAACGGCCGACGCGCACGGCGATGGTGCGATAACGTCCGGCCGTGCCCTGATCCATCACGTCCGCCGCCATGATCTTGTGAAGTTTAAGAATGTCCTCGTGCGAGATGGTTTTCTTGGCCGCGTTCTTTTCGACGAAGCGCAGACCGACAAAATAATTCACCACCTCGCGCTTGGCCCTGCCGGCCACCGCGGGAAGTTCACGACCCTCCTCGACGGCGCGCACCTGTTCCAGCGTCAGGGGATTGCCTTCGATGGCGGTGGACGAATGGGTGTTGCGAGTGCGCGTGTCCTTCTGCAAAGCGGGAATCCACCGCACCTGCACCGTGGCGGCTTGAATCCGTTCACGGACGGCAGCGATCTGCTCCACCCGCGCGAGCAACGCCGGAGTGATGGTGTAAATGGGCTGGTAGCTCACGCCAATTACCATCGGAGTTAGTCAAGTGTAAGTCAAGTTATTAGTCAAGTGGCTGGTGAACGGCCACAGGTTATGCTCCGCCAACATAATGTCTGAAACCCATAATGTCCGGAGCGGGAATTATTCGCGCCTTCCTATGACTTGTCCGGTGACTTGGCCGGTTGGCTGCGCTCCAGGACAGCCTGTTCGAGCGGTGTGATCGGAATCATGGTCTGGAGCTGGCGGATGGCTGATTCTTGTGTCGGCCGTAAAACAACCAGTCGAGGAGCGTAGCGACGAGGTTTCAACGCCTGCCAGCGCGCCTGAATCATTCGCCAACCTGAATGGTTGGAACGCGCGAAAAACTTTCAACCACCTGCGACGCACAATGCTTGCGCGCTGGAGCGAAAGGGCCGCTGTGCGTGACGTTCGTAAACCTGAGCAGGCGGCCCGGTGACCGGCACAGGCTGCGTTAGCAGGCTGGCCGGGCATGAGCGTCAGGCGTCCGCGCACGCGCCTGAAGCCATTCGCGAATGGAGACCGTGAAACCGAGCGCGTTCGTCATTGTTGAGCGCAACGCAGAGCAAAGCGCGAACTGACTTTGTGCTGCCATCACGGCCGCACATTGCCGACTGGTGAAATTAAAATAATCGTCAATCGGGAATCAGAAATTTGTTTGGCAGCGTGTGACGGTGTGTGACAGCGTGCGGCATCGTCTGGCAGTCGTGGTTTTTGGGGTGATCCGATTGCAAATAAATCCTGTGCTAGAGTCGCCGCGTGCCAGCGAACTCGACACATCCTGATTACGACGCAAGCCTGCCTGCCTGGCTTCGCGCCCGTGATGTCATCGCTGGCGAAGATGCCGTGAAACTTGGTGACATCAAGTATCTGCCGCGTCTCGATTCCCAAAGGGATGACGATTATCTCGGCTACAAGACTCGTGCCTGTTTCTTCAATGCCACGTCTCGCACATCTGATGGCTTCCTCGGTCTACTCTTTCGTCGTGATCCCGAAGTCAAACTGCCTGCCGATGTTGAAAATCCTGCCAACAGCGAAACGCCCTGATGCATCGATGACACGCGGCCAGCGGCGGGCGTGGACTGCGCTGGACGCACAACGTCGTCGCCGCCGGCGGTTGGCGGCGCTGGTGCCGGCGTTGCCGGTGACGTTGCTCACGGAGCTGGCGGGTTACTGGAAGCTGGAGGAGCCGGCCAATTCCCCGCGCCTTGATGCCTCCGGCAACGGCTGGGATTTGTCGGAATGGTCGTTTTCCGAAGCCAGCGGTGGACCGCATCAGCATCCTGTTTGATCAACACGCGAAAGGTGGCAGCGCCACCGGCCAATAAGTGCGAGCCGCACCTGCCAAAAATTATGAAAAAATATGCACCGATTCAGGTCGGCACCTGCTGGGCGACCGACCACACCTGGGGCGTGATGGTGGAAGGCGTGATGCCGTCCGCCGAGTTGCTGTGCGTCGGCTGCACGCAAGCGCAGGCCGAAGGCATGGCCGCGAAGCTCAACGAGCGGGCGGCAGACACCTTGCGTTTGAAGATGGTGGCACCGGCGGCGGCATTGTTGCTGATGGTGTTTTTGTTTTCCGGCTGCACCATCGCGCCGCTCAAGGGCGGCAAGGCCAGCACGGTGAGTAAATCGGCTCAGGGCATTGAGCAAAGCGTCGTCCAGGGCGATAACCCGGCGGCGGCATCGCGCCAGGATCAAGAAACTGTCCGCACGAAATCTTACACCGTGCCGGCCGGTTCGCGCATGGTGGAGACGCGAATTGTGACCGATGGGGCGGGAGCGCCCGTCACCAATTCGCAAGTCCTGCTAGTCAGCGCGCCGATGGCTGTGACCGAACATGAAGCGACGCGAGCAACTACGGAATTGGGAGCGGCGCAGAAAGACACGGCGCGCGAGTTGAGCGCGAAACTGGCGAGCCTCAAAGGCATCGTGTGGGTCGGTGTGGTCGTGTTCCTGTTCGGGCTGGCGACGATGTTTTATCCGCCGCTGAAACTCCTGATTGGCAGCGTTACCACGAGCGTGGCAGTCATTGTAGGCGGGCTGGCGTTGATGGTCTTGCCGACGCTGATCGTGGGAAATGAACTGCTGATTTTGGGCGGTGTCGCGGCGGCCGTCGGGCTGTGGTTTCTGGCGCACCGGCATGGCCAGTTACGCGGTCAGGTGGACGCAAATAGCGAAACAAAGTGACTGATCCTCTGTGTGGGTGGATGTGTGGGTAGTTGCGCGGCCAGAAGCACCAAGTTGCACACGGATGCAGGGGAATCAAGAAAAGGGGTGAAAACGCATAAACACCAACAAAAACGGCCCTGAAACGTGAGTCTCAGGGCCGGAAATTGGTTGCGGGGGCTGGATTTGAACCAACGACCTTCAGGTTATGAGCCTGACGAGCTACCGGGCTGCTCCACCCCGCGATCAAGCGGCTGCTATCATGGCCACAGCGCGCGGTATATGCAAGTTTATTCAAAGCGGCAGGCAAGCGGTAACTGTGAATCAAGACTAAACGAGGCGTAACTAGCCGCAATTACAAGGCAAAGCGAGAGGTTTTAACCGCAGAAAGCGCCGATCCGAAACACCGAGTAAAAGTTCTAAGAGTGGCTAAGTTTGAAAAGGGTATAGGACCGGCAGCCTCGGTGCGGCTGCCGATCAGCCGCCGCCGGTTTATTGCCGCCGCCGCCCTGCTAGCGTCACCGGGTGCGATAATCGCGGATGCAAAATATGTCGAGCCGACCTGGCTGAAAGGCCGGCATCTCCAAATCGGGAACAGCCCGCCAACGCGTCGGCTGGTTCATTTCACGGATTTGCACCACAAAGGCGACCGCATTTATCTCCAGATCGTCGTGGATAAAATCAATTCACTCACCCCGGACTTTGTTTGTTTCACCGGCGATATCATCGAGAAAGAAAAATATCTGACGGAAGCGCTGGAGCTTTTGTCCGGCATCCGGGCACCGATGTTTGGCGTGCCGGGCAACCACGATTATTGGAGCAAGGTCTCGTTTGCGCCGATTCACCAATGTTTTCAGGCCACCGGCGGCGCCTGGCTGTTGGATGAACGACGCGAAATCGCCGGTGGCAAAATCAATCTCGTTGGCATCACGTGCAGTCGTAACGATCAGGCCCGACTGCTGTTGAACCCGGCGGCGAAAAATATTTTGCTCATGCACTATCCGGCCTAGTTGAAAAAATTTGTCGGACCAACATTTGACCTATTGCTGGCCGGCCATTCACATGGCGAACAGGTGCGGCTTCCGTTTTATGGCCCGCTCGTCGTGCCGTTTGCCGTGGACGAATATGATTGGGGGTTTTATCAGACCCAGGCCGGTCCGCTCAACGTCAATGCCAGCATCGGCCATAGCTATGAATACAACTTCCGCTTCAACTGCCGGCCGGAAATCACCGTGATTGAGATTTGATTCAGTATTGAGTGGCTTGTATCATGCGGCAGGGTTGTCATGCAAAGTCACCGCGCGAAACCAAGTTGTTAAGGGCCGGAAATTTCCCGCAGTCACCGAACGTCGCCAATGAAATCCAATCCTCCCCGTCGTGAGGCTTTTACGCTGATTGAATTGCTGGTGGTCATCACCATCATCGCCATTTTGGCCGCCTTGCTCCTGCCGGCGTTGAACCGCGCCAAATCGTCGGCCAAACGCATCGTGTGTTTCAGCAACGTCCGCCAAATCAACCTGGCCATCCAATTATACGCGAATGAACACGGCGACGAGATGAATTATTTCACCAACGACATTTATTATTCCTACAAGGACTGCCTTCTGTCCTATCTTTCGCGGAGTGCTTCCACCAACAACCTCGTGTTCGACTGCCCGGACGACACTTCTTTTTATGCACTCTCGCTGACGCATTATTCCAGCTATGGATTCAACGGCGTGCAGCGCGGCACCAATGACTTTGGCATGGCGCAGCAACGGTTTGCCTCGGTTCACGATCCTTCCAAAACCGCGCTGGACGGGGAAATCTCCGGCGGCATTGGCGTCAGCTGGCACGATCCCCGGCCGCAAGGACAATACAATGACGCGCCGAACGTGGGCGGCTTCGTGGACGGTCATGTGAGCTATGTCAAAATTTATTGGGACGGCGCCGGAGGAGTCGCCGGGTTTCCGTTTTATTACGAACCGCCCGCCGGCTACGAATACAAATGGACTGCAAATTGATTTTGTCCAATTCCGCTTCCTTTCGCGTTGAAGCTTTTTTGAACGATTCGTATCGTTCGACCAATGTCGTCGCCGGAAAATCAAGTTTCGCCGCTCGCCGCGCCCGTGGCTTCGCTGTGGGGCGTGGGCGAGGAGCGCGCCCGGCTGCTGGCGCGGCTGGGTATTTTTACGATTGAAGATTTGCTGCTGCACAAGCCGCGACGTTACGAAGACCGGCGAAAATTTCTCCCGATCCGCGATTTGAAATTGAACGAGCCGGCGACCGTGCGCGGCACCATCATCGCCGCCGGCATCAAGCGCTTCAAAAAGGGCACGCGGGCGATGTTCGAGTGCGTGTTCGAGGACGACTCAGCGCGATTGCATTGCCGCTGGTGGCAGGCGCAGCCGTGGATGCCGGACTGGTATGCGGTCGGGCGCGAGTTTCTCCTCTTCGGCAAGCTGGACGACGCCAAAAAGCCGCGCACCTTCACCCATCCCGAAACGGAACTGGTCGAGCCGGGCGACGATGAATTCATCCACGTCAACCGCATCGTGCCGGTGCATCCGCTCACGGAAGGACTGTCGGCGCGCGTGCTGCGGTCGCTCATCTGGCGGGCCTTGGAAAAGCATGAGGCGCAAATCGAAGAGTCGCCGGTAGGGCGCGTCACTCCGTGCGCACCGTATTCCGCCATCACGCGGCGGCGCGCAGAGGACTGCGCGCCCTACCTGAATGTGCCCGCGCGGGCAAACGCCGTCCGCATGATTCATTTCCCCGAGGAACTGACGGACGCGGAAATCGCGCGGCAGCGGCTGGCGTTGGACGAATTCGTGACGTTGCAATTCCAAATCCATTCGCGCCGGAAAAAATTCGAGGCGAACGCGACGGCGCTGCCGTGCGCCGGCGACAACCGGCTGATGAAACCGTTTTTGGCGCAACTCGGTTTCAAGCTCACCGCCGCGCAGGCGAACGTGCTCAAGGAAATCCGCGCGGACATGGGCGGCAGGCATCCGATGCGGCGGCTGTTGCAGGGCGATGTCGGTTCCGGCAAGACGGCGGTGGCGGCGTGCAGCGCGTTAATGGCCTTGGAAAGCGGTTTCAACGTGGCGCTGATGGCGCCGACGGAGATCCTGGCGGAACAGCATTGCCGGAATTTTTCCAGGTGGTTTGAACTGCTGGGCGTGCAGGTGGAACTGCAAACGGGGAGCAAAAAAGCAGAGGGCAGAGGGCAGAGGGCAGAGGCCGGGCGTTCCCCGACTTCCCTCTCCCAGCTTCCATCGGCTATTTTCATCGGCACGCACGCGCTGCTCACCGGCGGATTTGATCTGCCCAAGCTCGGTCTCGTGATCATTGACGAGCAGCACAAGTTTGGCGTGGCGCAGCGCGAAACGCTGGTGCGCAAAGGGAATTATCCGCATCTGCTGGTGATGACGGCCACGCCGATTCCGCGCACGCTGGGCTTGACGCTTTACGGCGACCTGGATGTTTCCACGATTGATGAACTGCCTGGCGGGCGCGGCCAGATAAAAACTTTCGTGCGGACGACGGAGAAATTGCCGAAGGTGTTTGAGTTCATCCGCGAAAAGATTGCCACGGGACGGCAGGCTTACATCGTCTATCCGCGCGTCGAGGTGGCGGACACGGACAAGGACATCAAGGCGGTGACGAAGGAATTTGAAAATGTGCAGAAGGCTTTGACGCCGTTCAAAGCCGGTTTGCTGCACGGGCGAATAAAATCTGCGGAAAAGGAAAAAGTGATGGCGGCGTTTCGCGCCAATGAAATAAAGGCGCTCGTCGCCACGTCGCTGATCGAGGTCGGCGTGGACGTGCCAAACGCGACGGTGATGCTCATCGAGAATGCGGAGCATTTCGGGCTGGCGCAGTTGCACCAGTTGCGCGGACGCATCGGGCGCGGTGCGCACGAGAGCTTTTGCATCCTCGTTTCGGACGCGCAGCACCCGGAGGCGCAGGCGCGGCTGAAAATTCTGGAGGACACGACGGATGGATTCAAGATTGCCGAGGCGGATTTGAAGCTGCGCGGGCCGGGGGAATTGCTGGGCCAGCAGCAGAGCGGCGCGATGAAGCTCCGCTTTGGCAATCTGGCGGAGGATTTGCACCTGGTCCGGCAGGCCCGAACGCTGGTCGGAAATTTAAGATGAACATGCCCAGACGCTGGCCGGTGTCCGCCCGCCCCCGCGATCGGGTGCCGTTCGGAAAATTCACTCCTCAAACAGCGCCTGTGCGAACAGTTTCGCGTCGAAAGACTGCAAGTCGTCCGGCTGTTCGCCGAGGCCGATGAATTTGATGGGCAGGCCGAGCTCCTTGTGAATGGCCACCACCATGCCGCCTTTGCTGGTGCCGTCGAGCTTGGTGACGATGAGGCCGGTGAGCGGCACGGCCTTGTGAAATTCCCGCGCCTGGTTCAGCGCGTTCATGCCGGTGCTGCCGTCGAGGACAAGCAACACTTCATGCGGTGCGCCGGCGAGCTGCTTGCCGATGACGCGGTGCAGCTTCTGCAACTCCTGCATTAAGTTGTGCTTCGTGTGCAAGCGTCCGGCGGTGTCAATGAACAGGTAATCCGCCTTGCGCGCCTGCGCGGCGGTCACGGCGTCGTGTGCCACGGACGCCGCGTCCGCGCCGTAGCCGCTGGCGATGACTTCAATCTTCAATCGCGCGCCCCAAAGTTTCAATTGCTCAATGGCCGCCGCGCGAAACGTGTCGCACGCGGCAAGCAGCACGGATTTTTTCCGCGCCTGAAAATAATGGGCCAACTTCGCGCTCGTGGTGGTCTTGCCCGTGCCATTGACGCCGACGATGGAAACCACGGTGGTGCCGTGCGCGGCTGTGATCAAATCCGGCTTGTTGTTGGAAAGGCTTTTTTCGATTTCCGCCCGCGCGATGGTGAGATAATCCAGACCCGCCGCGCCTTGCGTTTCGTAAGCCAGCTTGACCGCCGCGACAATTTGCGAGGTCATGGCCAGGCCGAGGTCGGCGGCCAGCAGCGCGTGCTCGATTTCTTCCAGCGACTCGACGGTGAGTCTGGGCGAGCGCGTGACGATGCGCTTGATTTCGTGCGTGAGCTTGGCGTGCGTCTTGGTGAGGCCGGCTTTGAATTTGGCGAACAAGTTCATTCGTTGAATGATTAAAATGTTAATCGTGAGATCGTGGAATAGTCGGCGGTTCCGATTGCGCCATTTAACGATTTAACCGTTCAACGTGTTTCGCCTTGAGCCGTTCGACGTGTTCGTAAGGCAGCTTGACCGTGCCGATCAGCGGCTGCTTTTTGCTGAAGCCGTGGCAGTCGCTGCCGCCGGTGACGAGCAGGTGGTATTTCTCGGCCATTTCCAAATAACGCTCGGCCATCACCGTGGAGTGCTTGGTGTGAAAACATTCGATGCCGTCCAGGCCGGCGTCCACGAGGTCGGGAATGATGTCGTCGGTGCGGTTCAAGCCCGGATGCGCCATCACCGCCAGGCCGCCGGCCTGATGAATCAGCTCGACGCCTTCGAGCGCGGACATCTTGGTCTTGGGCACCCAGGCGGGCCGGCCTTTCTTAAGATATTTTTCAAAGGCCTCGTCGAGGTTGCCAATGAGTTTTTCCCGCACCAGCGCGCGGGCGACGTGCGGCCGGCCGGGCGACTTGCAATTGGCCAGCGCAAACACGGATTCGGCCTGCAGTGGAACGCCGAGCTGATTGAGCGCCGCGCACATTTCGCGGATGCGATTTTGCCGCACCGCTTGAAATTTTCCAATGCGCTCGAGCAGCACCGCGTTTTTCGTGTCGAGAAAATAACCCAGGACGTGGACTTCGGTGTCGTCGTGTTCCGCCGTGAGTTCCGCTCCGGCGATGAATTCCATCCTCACCTTGGCGCACGCTGCGGCCGCGCGTTCGCAACCCTCGACCGAATCATGGTCGGTCAGCGCGACGCACGCGAGTCCGGCGTTCTGTGCCCGCACCACCAGATCCTCCGGCGTGAACGTGCCGTCGGAAAACTGCGTGTGCAGATGTAAATCCGCGAATTTCATTTCACATCGCGCGCCGGGCGCAGAATTTCACTGCGGATCTTGTCGAGGATGCCGTTCACAAACTTGCCGCTGTCCTCGGTGGAAAATTTTTTGGCGATGTCCACCGCTTCGTTGATGCTCACCACCGGCGGGATGTCCTGCCGATGCAGCATTTCGTAGATAGCCAGCCGCATGATGTTGCGGTCCACGGCGGCGATCCGGTGAAAATCCCAATTTCTCGCGTGGCTTTTTATTTTCTCGTCAATCGCGGCGCGGTGTTCCAGCGTGCCGCGAATGAGCGGTTCGGCGAACAGCCGCAGTTCGGCCTCCTCGACGGTGGGCGGCGGCAGCTCGGTGACTTCGCCCCATTTGGCCGGGCCTTTTTCTTCCTCCAACGCGGCGGCGCGCTGGGAATTCCAGAACGTCGCCAACTCCAGTTCCAGATTCTCTGGCGGATTCAGGTCGTGCTGAAATAGAAACTGCACCGCGCGTTCGCGCGCTTCGCGTCGTTTACCCATGAAAGCATCATGCCGCAGATTGATGCGACGGGAAATGAAAAACTGCGGACGGTAAAAGCATCGCGCGAAGAAACCGACGGCAGCCAAGGAATTTCCGCCTCCGTCCGGCTTCGCGTTCT
The DNA here is from genome assembly GCA_021780905.1 of bacterium. Taxonomy (GTDB): domain Bacteria; phylum Verrucomicrobiota; class Verrucomicrobiia; order Limisphaerales; family UBA11358; genus UBA11358. Next base: position 103,342 of record JAJXXW010000080.1, on the reverse strand, counting down.
TCGCTCGACCGCATTTGTCCACTTTCTGCGTTTGCGCCGGCAAGGATTCACGATAAACTTTGCCCATGAAAGTCGGCAAACTCCTGCACACCCGTTACCGCGTCAACGATCTCGAACGCACGGTGAAATTTTACCGCGACATTCTCGGCCTGGCCGAGGTGAAGCGTCACAAATCGCCGCGCGGTTCGGAGCTGGTTTTTCTGCAAGCCGCCGGCAGCGAGGAATTGATTGAGCTGTGCCATTTTCCCGGCAGCGAACCCGTCCAATGCCAGCCCGACCTGACGCACCTCGCCTTTGAGGTGGATAGTCTGGCCGATTTTGAAAAGCATCTGGCCGCGCACGGCTTGAAATATTCCGACGGCCCGACCACCAGTTCCACCGGCACAACCTTTGCCTTCATCGACGCGCCAGAGGGCTACGAAATCGAACTGATCCAAAAGAAATAATCCGCCGCGCTGGCCGGTGACCGTCGCCGGCACCCGCAGCGCGCCGTGGCAACCAAAAATGAAACATTCAAAACCTAAAATTCAAACATGAGCGTCCTCATCGCCGGCACCACCGCACTGGATTCCATTAAAACCCCCACCAAGGAAAACCCTCGCCTGCTGGGCGGCTCCGCCAGCCACGCGGCGGTTGCAGCCAGTTTCTTTTCGAGCGTGAAACTCGTCGGCGGCGTCGGCGAGGATTTTCCGCCAAAATACATCCAGCTTTACCAAAAGCACAACATTGACCTCGCCGGCCTGCAGATTTTGCCCGGCAAAACCTTTCACTGGTCCGGCGAATACGAGGTGAACATGAACAACCGCCGAACCCTCGCGACGGAACTCGGCGTCATCGAGACGTTCCAGCCGAAACTGCCGGACGCCTACCGCGCCGCGCCCTTCGTGCTGCTCGGCAACATCTCGCCGGCATTGCAGATTTCCGTGCTTGACCAGATGCACAAGCCGAAATTCGTCGTCGCCGACTCGATGGATTTGTGGATCAACATCGCCTTGCCGGAGTTGCTCAAGTTGCTCCAGCGCGTGGACGGCTTTGTGCTGAACGACAGCGAGGCGGAACTGCTCACGCAGGAAGACAACCTGTTCCGCGCGCTGAAAAAAATCCACGCGCTTGGCCCGGAATATGTCATCATCAAAAAAGGGTCGCACGGCTCCGTGCTGTCCGGCCCCAAAGGCATTTTCATCTGTCCCGCATATCCGCTGCACACGGTCGAAGACCCGACCGGTGCGGGCGATTCGTTCGTCGGCGGCCTGATGGGTTATCTCGCCAGTGCGCGCGGCCCGGTGGATAAAAACATCCGCCGCGCGATGGTTTATGGCAGCGTCACCGCGTCGTTCTGTTGCGAAGGCTTCGGCCTGAACGCCACGACCAAGGCTACGCGCAAGGCCATCGAGCAGCGCGTGAAGGAGCTGGAAAAGCTCACGCGGTTTTAACGGAAAACAAACTACTAAACGAGTTCAAAACCAACCCGCTTGACTAGTCTGGAACTACCCCGTGAAGCATTTCGCCGAGGTTTCCCTGAACGGCCAGGATTTCGGTGTGTTGTGGAAGCCGCCGTTCCGCGTGAACGTCACCGCCGCCGCGAAACCGGGCGTGAACCATCTGCGCATCAAGATCACCAACCTCTGGCCGAACCGGCGCATCGGCGACGAACAATTGCCGCCGGACTGCGAATGGAATGGTGATGTCATCAAGGCATGGCCGCAATGGCTGCTCGACGGCAAGCCCAGCCCCACCGGCCGGCTGACGTTCACGACATGGCATCACTGGACAAAAAATTCGCCGCTGCTGGTGTCGGGCCTGCTCGGCCCGGTGCTGTTACAAACTGCGGAAGTGATTTCGGCCCGGTAAAAGGGAGGGAGTCATGCCTTCATGCCGCCGCCAGCCGGCGCGGCATGAAAATCATTTCCGGCTAGACAAATCCCGGCGGCAGGCGCGTCATTATGAAAATGCCCGCCCGCCCGGAAATCGAACGGCTCTACGACGCCCACGCACCGGCCCTGTTCGCCTTCCTGCTGAACCTCACGCGCGCCGAGGCGGACACGCGCGATCTGCTTCAGGAAGTCTTCGTCAAGCTCGCGCGCGACGCGACGCTGCTCGCCGGCGTCCGCGAGGAACGCGCCTTTCTCATCCGCCTCGCGCACAATGCGGCGATTGACCTGATGCGCCGGCGCGGCACGCGCGAGCGGACAAAGGAAAATTTCGCAGCGGAAATCGTTTCACCCTTCGCGCCGGCCAGCGACCCGGATGAAAAACTTTTCCGCGCCGAACTTTCCGCCGCGCTCGGCGAACTGCCGGCGGAACAGCGCGCCGTCGTGCATTTGAAACTGTGGGGCGGCCTGACATTCGAGGAAATCGCCGCCGCGCTGGACATCCCGCCAAACACCGCCGCCAGCCGGTATCGCTACGGCTTAGACAAATTGCGCGACCAGTTGCGTCCACTCTATGAAGAAATGAAGCAGGCCGAATGATGAATGATGACATGAAACAGTTTGAAGACCGCCTGAGCCGCCAGCCACTGCGGGAAATTCCTGCCGCGTGGCGCGGAGAAATTTTGGCAACGGCGCGCGACACGCAACCGGTTTGTCTCCCGTCATCCGTCACGCGCTCCGGCTGGCTCTCAGCTCTCAACCATCAACTCTCAACTTTCTTCTGGCCGCATCCCACGGCGTGGGCCGGGCTGGCGGCGGTCTGGATTTTTATTTTCGCGGTGAATTTTTCCCTGCGCGACCCGTCGCCGAGGCTGGCGGAAAAATCTTCGCCGCCATCGCCGGAGGTGATCGTGGAACTGAGGAAGCAACAGTTGATGCTGGCTGAACTCATCGGCCCCCGCGAGACGCGGGATGCCGACCGGCCAAGAAATTTTACACCCCGGCCACGCGGCGAGCGGGCGGAGATTTTGGTGGGATAAAAAATGCAGGAGACGACGTGAGGAGTCTCAAATTGAAAGCAAAGAAAAGTTAGAGCCTCGTCACCTCGGCTCCTACAAAAAAAAGAATTTATGGACGAAAAACCGAAAGGCATCTGGAAGAAATCGTTGACCGGCTGGCGCGGCCTTTTGCTGGGGTGGCTGATTCTGATGGTCGCGCTGGCAGTCATCTTGTTGATTTGGTTGATTGCCATGAGAACGCCCATAGCCAGGTCGGGTGACGAATTGCGGCTGTTTGTGGTTGTCGGGGTTGCGGTGACAATAATCTTTTTGCTTGCGAGCTTTGTGAGTTTCATCCGCTGGCTGTTTTGGAAGCACTGGCGGCGGGGACTTTTTGCGCTGGCGTGTTTGGCCACGTTGATTGCGTTGTTTTACGCGGAGGAAGACTGGCGCGGCTGGCACGCTTGGAACCAGTTCAAGCACAAATGGGAGGCCAAGGGCGAACATTTTGATTTTGTCAACGTCGTGCCACCGCCCGTGCCGGACGAACAGAACTTCGCGATGGCTCCGGTGGTGGCCAGTTGTTACGCCGCGATGCTGAATAAGAACGGGAATCGCGTGAAGCCTTACAATACCAATGTCGTGAACCGGCTTGAATTTGACCTTGGCGATGACTACGGCTATCGCACCGCCGGCGCGGGCAATTGGGCTGAGAGCAAGATGACCGATTTGAAATTGCGGCTGGAACTTTTCGCCACGAAGACAAACTTGTTCACCGTTCCGATTCCATCGTCTTCACCGGCTCACGATGTCCTGCAAGTGCTGGGCAAATACAACGCGACGGTGGAAGAACTGCGGCAGGCCAGCCTGCTGCCGTATTCACGCTTTCCGCTCAATTACGACACCGAATGTCCGGCGAACATTTTGCTGCCACAGCTGGCGGCGATGAAAAGTTCTGCCCAATTGCTACAACTGCGCGCGCTGGCGGAATTGCAAAACGGCCAGTCGGAAAAGGCGCTGGCGGATGTTAATCTGATGCTGCGGTTGACCGAGGCGATTCGCACGGAGCCATTTTTGATTTCACATTTTGTGCGGATTGCCATGTGGCAGATCACGCTCCAGCCAATTTATGAAGGTCTGGCGGAACATCGGTGGTCGGACGCGCAGTTGGTCGCGCTCGACGCGGAACTGGCGAAGCTGGATTTCTTGGCGGATTACAAGCTGTCCATGCGCGGCGAAATGGGAGCGTGGAGCGGCATTATTGATTACCTGCGGAGACATCCAGAACAAATCCCGAATGTTCTCGGAATGTTTGGTGGGGAAACCGAGACGCAAAATTTCCACCCGCCGTTGCCGGTCAAAATCCTCACCCATTTGATTCCGGCCGGTTGGTTTGATCAAATCCGGCTTCGGCTCGCCCGGATAACGGTGGCGTTTTACCTCCCAACGGCGGATGATGTTCAAGGCACGGCTTCTCCCGCCGGCGTCCGCCGCGCTGAAAAAGCGTTTGAAGCTGAAATGAAAAAGGGGGCAACGCCCATTAACTTTTGCGAACGGGTGATGTTGCCGGCGCTGGGCAACGCCGTGAAAAAATTCGCCTACGGCCAGGCTTCCGTGGACTTGGCGCGCACGACCATCGCGCTGGAGCGTTACCGGCTGGCGCACGGGGAATTTCCCGAATCGCTGGACGCGCTCGCGCCGCAGTTCATCGCCAAGGTGCCGCACGATGTCATCGGCGGCGGGCCGCTGAAATACCGGCGCACGGCGGACGGACAATTTGTTTTGTATTCCGTCGGCTGGAATGAAACGGATGACGGCGGCGTGGTGGTCAACCAGAAAGGCGGCAACGTGCCAGACATTTCCCAGGGCGACTGGGTCTGGCGGTATCCGGCGAAGTGATTTTTGATTGACGATATGCGATTGACGCGGAGCCTTGGGGTTTGGGCGCGAAAATCGCAAATCGCCTATCGTAAATTCGTTTCGTCCGTGGTTTAATCAGCCGGTGAACATCACGAATTTGAACCCGGACACGGACATCGGCGCGAGCGCGTGGCTGGTGGAGCTGGACGAACACCGCATTTTGCTCGACGCCGGCATGCACCCGAAACGCGAGGGCCGCGCCGCGATGCCGCTGTTCAACAAGGCCGGCACGCATGACGTGGACGCCATCGCGCTCTCGCACTGCCACCATGACCACGTCGGCGCGCTGCCGCTGGCATGCCGGCAGTTTTCCAAGGCGCACGTGCTGATGACGGAGTTGAGCTATCTGCTGGTGGAACGCGTGCTGCACAATTCGGTGAACGTGATGAAACGCCAGCGCGACGAGCTGGGCATCAAGGAATATCCGCTCTACTCGCACGACGAGCTGGACGAGATCGCACCGCATTTCCAGGGTTTCAAATACAATCGCGAGGTGGAATGGCAGGCGTATCACAAGGCGCGCGCCGGTCAGCCGTCGCCGACGCTGGAATTCTTTGACGCGGGCCACACGCTGGGTTCGGCGGGCATTTTGTTGCGCGGGAAAAAGGAGACGCTGTTTTACACCGGCGACGTGTGTTTCCACGACCAGACGATTTTGAAGAGCGCGCGGTTCGAGGAAGTGAAGGCGGACGTGCTCATCATGGAAACGACGCGCGGCAACCGTGCGGTGCCAAAGGATTTTACACGCGAAAAGGAAATTGAGCGGCTGGTGGCGGCGATTCACGCGGCGGAAAAGAAGAAGGGCGCGATCATGATCCCGTCGTTCGCGCTCGGGCGCACGCAGGAAATGCTGGCGCTGCTGGCGTTGCTCATGCGCGAAGGCAAACTGAAAAAGCAGCCGGTTTACATCGGCGGATTGGGCCGTGTTTTCACGGAGATTTACGATATCGAGGCGGCGCGGACGCACCGGCAGCACACGAATCTGCACTTGAACGACGCGCTGCAACTGGTCGTGCTGGAAAAGGGCGCGGCGGACACCATGAAGTTGAGCAGCGGGAAAATCTTCGTCATCACCGCCGGCATGATGAGCGAGAACACGGCGGCGCACACGCTGGCCACGCGGATGATCGGCGACGAGAAGCAGAGCATATTTTTCGTGGGCTACGCGGATCCGGATTCACCGGCGGGGCATTTGAAGGCGGCGAAGCCGGGCGAGACGTTTGTGTTCAGCCCGAGCGCCGGCCAAGTGACGAAGCGCTGCGACGTGCAGGATTTCGATTTGACGGCGCACGCCAACCGCGAGGATTTGCTGGGGTTTGTCGGACAGGTGTCGCCGCGCGCGATTTTGCTGGGCCACGGCGACGAGGCGGCGCGGCAGTGGTTTGCGGCGCAGATTCAGGAGCGCTGGCCGAAAATCAAAATATTCCAGCCGGAGCCGGCGAAAATGGTTTCGGTTTGAGGGCAGGCCATGCGGCGGCCACGCGGCGGCGCGGCGAGCCGGTGTCTCCCTTTCGCCAGCTTCGCGGCCTGCGCGTCATTCTTCGCCTCATTCGCCGCCTCGACTTCCGGCGGCGGCCCGGGCAGATTGGTTTCATGGCAGACGAAAATTCCCGGCGCATGAACCAGCTGGAGGCAAACCTGGCCCACCTTGAACACCAAGTCGAGCAGTTGAATGCGGTCGTCATCGAGCAGGGCAAATTGCTGGAGCGGCTGAAAAAAGAAGTCCAACGACAGTCCACCGCCATGCAGACGCTGGAGTTGGAACGCGTCAAATCCAACAACCCGAAGCCACCGCATTATCAGTGAAAATCTCTCGCCTCAGCGGCAGACTGATTTTGATGCGTTGTTTGCTCATAATTTTCAGTGGTTGATTTTGATGATTAAAAACAGGGTGGAGACGATGACCGCGCCGAGCGCGAGCGTCGTGCCGGCGTCAATCCGGCACCGCTCGCGCCGCCGGCGGGCGTTGAGGTTGGCGATGCCGCTGGTCTCGTCGTGGAATTCCGGAGCGGGGCTTGAGCGGAAAATTGGTGATGACGGTTTGCATAATTATTTTTGTGTTAAATACTCAATGCGTTTGCGCGCCCGCCATTTTTCGGGATTCTTCCAATAACATTTAAGACGATGCTCCCGGCAGCGGTCAGGGGTTTCTCTTTTCCATTCGAGTGCTCTTTTCAAAATATGGACTTTGTTTTTGCGATACCGCCGAGCGTCATTCGCAATCATGCACAACTTACAGAGATACCCTCGTCCATCCACCCATAGTTTGCGCAGTTCGGGATAGTCGACCAAGACGGTGGTCAGCAGGGAACGGACGCCTTTGCGTTCGAGACAATCGGCGGGTTCGAGCGTGACGTCCAGGAGGAGTCCCAGCGTGTCCACGAGCAGGAAACGCTTGCGGCCCTTGGTTTTCTTGGCGGCATCGTAACCGACTTGGCCGCCGTGGGCGCTGGCGCGGACGGTTTGGCTGTCGAGACTGGCGGCGGTGGGTTGCCTGTGTTTGCCGACCGCCTGCCGCACCCTGGCGCGGAGGCGGTGGTTGAGCCGGGCCAGCAGGCCGTTGCGGGTCCACTGGCGGAAATGATGATAGACGGTCTGCCACGGCGGGAAGTTTTTGGGCAGGAGCCGCCACTGGGCACCGGTCTTGACCAGATAGAGGATGGCGTTGATGACCTCGCGCAAGGCGGTGCGTGGGCGGCCCCGTTTTTTGGCGGCGGGCAGGAAACGGCGCAGCAGGTGCCATTGGTCGTGGGTGAGGTCGGTGTCGTCAGTGGCGATTTTCATCGCCTCAATGGCGCTACCGCGAATGAAAGCCCTAAAAATAGCCAGTCAAATCAAGTGATTTGTGCGTTTTTCTTGCAGCCTTGTTTTTCCAAAAACACCCCAGTTTTCTTTTTCAAACGAGCTCTAAGTGGCAGTCAACTCTTGCCAACTCCGGTTTTTGAATTTCGTGTAGAAACGAAAAATCCCCCGTTTTTAACGGAGGATTATTCGATTTTGCCACCAAGAAGAATGGTGGAGCCTAGGAGGCTCGAACTCCTGACCTTCTCATTGCGAACGAGACGCTCTACCAACTGAGCTAAGACCCCATAAAAATTAATATCAAGCACTTACGCAGTTTTTTAATAGTGCCGGTTTCGTTTGGCTGCCCCATTTGTCTATTCTGATACTTAATACATGACTACCAATCAGATTAAAAGCACCAAAACAGACACCGCGACTTCCAGCAAAAGCACAAGCACAAGCCAACTGCTGGTCAAGATTCCGAACTTTCCGAATCTTTTCCGTCAAAGCATCAACAGAAGATATTATGGCAAATGAAAAGTAAAAGGCAAACCGAAATGTAAGAGTCTCAAAAGGACCGACAGAAAGATTGTGGAGCGCAAACTTGCTGAATGATCAAAGAGCATTGATAATGCCAGACATTGAAATCTAAATTCAATGCTGTCCCGTTAAGGTTTCCATGACAATGATTCTGGCTCGATAAAATCTGCCTTTTTTCGCTGTCTGGTCATTTTTCGATTTCAATTCTGCGACGACTCCCCGAGGGTGTTCCACCGCCAACCGGCGGTTTTTCACCTGACGAACGAAGGTCGCACCGTCTTCGCCCAACTCCTCGACTTCCTGCCCCAAGACGAGTTCGACAAGTGTGTCGCCCGTTACCACGGCAACCGCCGCGTCCGCAAACTCCCCGCTTACGAACAGTTCCTCGTGCTGGCGTTTGGACGCGTTGTTGGCGGCGGCCTGCCAGAAGGCTGATCCGCTGGACGGGGGGACCGGTTCAAACCGAAGTGACGCGCTGGGCGGTTCGTTGCGCCAGCGGAATGGCCACCGGCGAATCATGGACGCTGGCGCTGGTCAGCGGCGCACAAAGCGGCCGCCCGTCGATGCCGGATACATCGCCTGCAACACCTTTTCCACCGGCTTCCAATCCAAGATTTGATCCAGCCGTTCCAGAAATTTGTTGGTCGGCGTGGCAATCATCAGGCTGTCCAGCCATCACATTTGTGCGTTGGCTCTCGTTTGCATGGTTCTTTGACGCACGATCGTATCATCCGGTCAAAAGAGTTTGGCAGAGGTCTTATGCACTCAATTGTATGGGATGGAGAGCAGATAATAGCGCTGCGGCCCGCCGGTATTGACGGGAATGGTATTCGTCGAGTAACCGTTCGGCCCGACAAGATTGGTGAACACCGGCGTCCAGGTGTTGCGCGGCTGCATCAGGTTCGTCGCCGAAAGCAGCACGGTGGATTGGTTCGCGCCGCCAGTCCAAACCATCACCAGATTGTTGCCGACCAGTGCGGTGCTGCTCAACCCTGCGGGAGCTGGCGGCAACACATAGGTGAACGCGTTCAGGTTCGTCACCGCGAGACCGTTGGTGTTAATCACGGCGACATTGACCGCGCCCGGACTGTTGGCCGGCGTCGCAGCCGTGATTTGATTTGAACTGATCACACTGACGCCGGTGGCGTTGTTGCCACCGAACAGCACGCTTGCGCCGCTCAAAAAGTTGGTGCCGGTAATGGTTACCACCGTTCCGCCATTGGTGCGTCCCGTGGTCGGTGCAAGGCTGTTGATGACCGGAGGATTAGCCGTGACAACCACCGGCGGCGCAATCGGCACCGCATAAAACGTGAGCGCAGCAATGCCGTTGGAACCGTATAGCAAATTGTTGGTAGCAGCGTAATTCCAGGATTGATCCACCACATAATCAATCGTCTGGTTGGTCGAGGAACCGCTCAAGGTCAGCGTGACGACATTGTTGCTCGCGCTGCCCGCTGCGACCCAGCCCGGGTTGCGGTCGAGAAAGAAGTTTGCCGTGATGGAATTAGTCCAGACCATGTTTTGATTGAACACCAAAGCGATTTGGTTGCGATTGGCGGTGGTGAAAGTAGCGCTGACAATGTTTGGTGCCGTGATGTCACCGGTCGGAACCAGGCCATAGTTATCACGCGCCACCAAGGGCAGTATGTTATACGCCAACTGGCAATAGTCGGGTGAATAGAAGTGGCAGGAGCTGCCCGTCGTCTGGGCCAGCGTGGACATGATGCTCATACTCGAAAATAAGTTAGGTAGTTCTCGTTGCACCTCGCGGATCATATCGCTCCAGTAATTGCCCCCAATAGCACAAGCATTGGGATAGATTTGGAAGATATAGTAATGCTGGAGGTTGGGGAAATCCTGTTTCCAAGCTCCCGACATGCTCATGAAGTAGGACTGATAACCGAGGTAGTCATAGTTGCCGGTGGGATCCGCCGCCGTCTGGTCATTTTCTCCCTGATGCCAAAGCACGCCCCGGATGCCATGCGTCAGATTCGCGGCCGCCACGCGGGTCACAAGATTGGCGTAAATCGAATAGGTGCCGCCGCCCGCGTCGTAATGGTTGGTCGGATTGGCCTGATGCGCGGAAATAATCGTGCCGCCCACCGCCCCGTTCATGATGCAGATGGGAATCTGATAGTTCGCCACCAGATTGCTGGCCAGACACATCCCCCAGATACCAATCTCGTAAAGGCTGGAGCCGGGATCGCCGACGGCGTAGCCCCACCCGCCGTTAGTGCCACTACCTTGGGTGCCAAAGGTGCGGATCCAGGGATTGGTATAAGTATTGATGGAGTAATTGTTATTCGTGCCGTAATGATTTTTGGCCTCGGCATTAGACTGGCCGTCAATAACGTAGGCGTCACCGCAAATCAGATTCGTTTCCGTGTCCAGCAAATTGGTCACGCCATTGGTCACGGAGCTGAACTGGACGCTGTAAGTAATCAAGCCCGCTGGGATTTGTGCACTCAAGGCATAGACGCCGGCGGAAGGAACGACGCTGATGTTGGTGTAGAGCACGCCGTTGGAATAAACGTTCATGAAAACCGAGTCGGGCGTGCCGCCGATGGTTCCATTGTAATAAATCGTGCCATAGCCGGTGTTGTCCCGCGCGTAAAACTGGTTGTTGACCGGCTTTTCATTGGCACCCGGCGTCCGCACCACCCAGGCATCGGTGAGTGGTTGTTGCACCGTCACGGCGGCGGTATTCGTGTTGACCGCACCACCATTGTCCAAGGCCAGGGTCGCGGTCAGAACACCGTTTCCTTGGGCACGCAGCAAGACTAAATTCGTCGTCGTGTAGCTGTTGGGCTTGGTCAGCGCGGGCGGCGTTTGCGCCGTCACCGCCACGCCGGCCACGTTCCAGTTGTAATTGAGATTAGTTGCCCCCGCCGCCACCAGCGCCGCCCAGTTGGAGATCACCGGCGTCACCGTCAGCGTCGAGCGCCCATCCCACAAGTTGGTCGAAGTCACCAACGTGAAGATCGGATCGGGAATCGTGTCGAGAACCGTGACCGAAATGTCATTGGTCTTAACCGAGTTATCGGGATAGACCGCCTTGAATTCAAGCACGAACGATTGATTGCCCGTGATACGACCCGTGGTAAGGGGGTAGGAAAATTGATCCACAGCCAGCACCGTTGACTGTCCGTTTTGCTTGAGCAGCCAATACACCTTCGCCGCCCCGCCCGCTTGAGCCGTGAAATTGGTCGTGCTGGATTCATTCATCGTCACGTTCGTGGCCGAGACCGAGAAAGTGTTACCCGGTTGCAGCAACGTGCCCACCAAGGTTTGCACCGGATTCTGGTTCTGATATTCCAGCCACAGCCAGTTGGAAGAACGCGCCATGCTGGAAATGCGCACCTCATCAATGTCGCCGGTGAAGTTGTAGTTGCCATACCAGCCGCCAACATACATCCGTGCGGGATTGGGAATATTCAGCGTGCCCGTAGTTGAGCCGTCCAGCACGCCATTGACATAGACCTTGGCGGTTCCGTTGGTGAAAACATACGCCACATGATACCATTGCGATAGCGATAGCGTGCTGTTGCCATTCAGGCTGGCACCAAAATAGGTGTCCACGTAAATGTGGGGCGGACTGGCAAGAGTCACGATCACCTTGCCCGTTCCCTGTTGGATGCCCCAACCCACCAAGTCGCCGCTGGCCGCGCTGGACCGGAACCAAGCTTCGGTGGTGTGCGGATTGCCGCCGGAAGGGAGGGTGGTGATGCTCGTCCCGCAATTCAGACCCACAGTGCCGCTGAAATGCCGGGCCGGTCCCACTGCGCCGTTTGTCGCCGTCGTGCCCGTGTCCGTGGGCGACAGCGCGCCGGTCGAATCCGCAGTCCCGTTCATGTGCAGCACGCACGCAAAACCGTTGGCCGCGTTAAATACCGCCGAGCCGCTGGACAAGCTGGTCGCATTGGGGTTGCCCCAGAACATGAGGAGTTGCTGGTTGGTGTTGCCCTGGATGCTGGGAACTTGCACCCAGATGCTGGCCGTGCCATTCACCGCATCCCACTGCTCAATTTCAAAGGGCAAAGGGTTGGTGGCCGCCGTGGTGATCCGAATGTCCGCGCCGTTGGTTTGCGCCTGGCTGAAGTTGAAGTTATTGGTGTTCAGCCGCAGGAGAATGGGGAAGTTGGTTTCCAAAGCCGAGGCCGCCAAGTTCGCGCCGTTGGTCGTGGTCAGGATGTAAAAGGCGGCGGAGTTGGACCAGGAGGTATAGTCCGTGATAATGACGGTGACAGTGTAGTTGTTCGTCGTAGCCGCCGCCCCATCCACGACGGAATAAGTGGCCGGATTTTGCACCGCAAAAGTCGGGGACGGCGCGGAACCGCTGGCCGGGGTGCAGCTGCCTGATGAGAGCGTGTAAGTGGGAGCGAGGGTGGCCAGAGAGACGGTGGACGGCACACTCAACGTGATGGTCTTGTTGGTCTGATTGATGACGCCGGGATAGCTCGGGATGCCAAACGAGGTGATTAGGGCGGGACGAACCGCGGTCAGCACGCCGGTGGTCTTGTTGAAGGTCAAAGCCCAGCCCCCGCTGGCGCCCGTATAGAGGTTGCCCACGGGACCGGTGAAGCCCGCCAGACCAAAGTTGGGGCCGTAACTACTGGTAGCGACACTGACCAGCTTCCAGGAATTACTGTTCAGCGTCACTCCCGTCGTATCGAGCGTAAAAGTGCCATTAAAAGTGGCGGAGCCGGCGCCCGTCACCACGTTGTTGGTGGTATCGGTGACCGCGAATTTCAACACGCCATTGGTAGCCAAAACCAGCGAGCCGGCGGTGACCGTAGTGTTGCCGGTGTAGGAGTTCGTTCCCGAAAGAGTCAACGTGCTGGCAGCGACATCCTTGACCACGGTGCCGGCACCGGTGATCGGACCAGCTAACACCTGATTGGCCGAGCTATCGTAGTAGAGGCCGGTTTTGGCATCCAACGTGATGCTGCCGCCATAGTTGCCGCCACCCAGACACCCCGATCCTGGAACATTATAATGGGTCCCATCGAAGGCTCTCATATACTTTTCGCCGCCGATGACTAAATAGCCCTGCGGCAAATTAGCACCTTTTACCGTGGTTATCGGCCCGGTAAAAGTATTCGTCGCACTCAGGTTAACATAAGTCTCCGGGCCGCTAAAGCAGTTGAGGGAAACCTTGAGTCCGACCGTGGCTCCAACGCCATCTGGAATCGGCGAAGCAAACAGCACATCCTCGCGGTCGCCGGATCCACCTTGATCGGTCACCACGCTGAGGATTAGATTGGCGGTATTAATCGCCGAGATCGAATTGGTAAAGGTCCATTTCGTGTCATTGTCGTTGAATTGCAGCGCATCGTTGGTGCCCGCCAGAATGATCGCATTGGGGATCGCCGGCCATCCGGTGGGTGGGGCAACCGAGCTAGGCTGGGTGCTGGGAATAAGATAGAGGGTGCCATTGGTAAGCGTAATGGTGCCCAAAGTTGGCAAACCAGACACCTGGTTCGTCATGTCGGTTACGGTATAGGGGGAATTGCCGCTGCTAATGATGGTATCCGCCTGCGCCATTTCCACAAAGCATGCCACGCTGACGGCCAAGGCGACCGCGAACAGTTTGACCACGGCACTAGTGCACTTCGTCGTTATAGTTGGTTTCATTTGTTTATATCGTTTCTTGGGTTTACGAGCCAAATCAGCCCAGTTCAGCCCGGTTTTTATTAAACTAAACGCGCTGGCACCGGTTAGCAACTGCCATTTTGCGTAGTGTTCTATCCATTTTGGGTCGTCTCAGGATGCGGTTTTCACGCGAACATCATAGCGGCCAGGCTTTGCTCCACGTTAGAAACCAATGATCCCTGAATGCCTGTCTGAAAAACGCATAAAACACTTGATTTGAATGGATATTTTTGGGGCTTTCCTTCGCGGTAGCGCCATCGAGGCGATGAAAATCGCCACTGACGACACCGACCTCACCCCAAACTCGTGGTGAAAGTCGTAAAACGCCTGGCCGAAGCGCCCGGCTATACTTGTTGCCCAAACACTGGGTGGTCGAGCGCACCTTCGGCTGACTGATGCACTGCCGACGCCTAGTGCGCGATCACGAGCAGACCACCGCTTCCGCCGCCGGTTGGATTTAGCTCGCCATGAACCGCCTCATGCCCCGCCGACTCGCATAAAAATTGAACCATTTTGATTTTTCAGACCGGCGCTCAATCTGTTTTCCCGTCCCGACGCTATTTCCACCGCGTCCGGGCGTCACCTACTTTGCCGGCAAAGGCGTTTTGGGCGGTTCGCCCGGCGCGGGCGGAGTGACGGGCAGGAGTTGCAGAATTTCCTGCTGCTGCTGATACCACTCCCGCAACGGCCGCGAGAGCAGCGCCGGCTTGAAATCCTTGAAATGGGTCAGGTTCAGCGAATCCTCCACCACCTGCTGCAATTGCTTGTTCAGATCCGCCTTGGCGTCGTCCGCCCAGCTTTTGAACGAGCCGGTTTTTTCATTCAGCATTTTCGCGGCGGCGAGGCGCACGTCGAAATCATATTTGAACTGCGGCACCTCGACGTAGCTCTTGTCCTCCTTGCCGCTGATGCGGTTGGTCTCGACGCGGCTGGTGACCACGTAATTGGCGATCGCAATGATGCGCTGTTCGAGTTGGGCGGTGAGGTCGTTCTCGCCGACCGAGCCGGTGGCCTCGGCACCCAGATTGCGCGGGGCGTTTTCCAGGTCCTGGCAAACCTGCTTGACCAGCTCCTTCTCCAGTTCCGCAAAATATTTTTTGCCGCGTTCCAGAATCAAGGCGCGCTCCGCCGGCGTGAAGGTGTATTTCTGGTCATCGAGGCCGACGAACGTGATGTAATTGGTCGAGGCGAGGAGCTTCTCCAGCCTGGCCGTGAGGTTGGTGGCGCTGATGCGCGGCAACAGTCTCATGCCGGCCGGTTCGTCCTTGAGGTCGAGCGTAAACTCCGGCGGCAGGATGGAGAACAGCGCGCGGTCCATGCCGCCCAGTTCGTCCATCTGATGGTTGAGGTATTTCCAGTGGGCCTGCAGGCGTTCCGGCCGGTTCATTTCGCCGATGTAGTCGAACTGGTTTTCGACGCGGAGCGAACGGGTGTCGGCGCGGAACCAGATGAGCGCGTTGGTGAACTGCCGGGTGATCTCGCCGGCGTCCTTGGCGGGCGTCAGCACCACCTGTTCCAGCGGCAGCCGGTCGTGCGGATTTTGGGGGGCGCGGGCGGCGATGAATTTTTCGATGACGTTGTTCGGCAGCAGGTCAACGAGCTGCGCGGTCTCGTTGTAGGCGCCGATCACGGGTTCGGGGCCGTAGTCGAACGTCTTCACGTCGCCGTAACGGCTCACATCTTCATCGGTGGCAAACAGCATTTTATTCGTGCGCGCCTCGGGGCTGTCGAAATAACCCCAGCCGATGGCCGCGTGGTCGTGCGGCAGCGGCCGGTGCTGCGTGCGCATCCACCAGCCGGTGAAGACCGCGCCTTTGAAGACGGTGTATTCCATGATGGAGGTGGTGGCGAGCTTGTTGGTGTAGGCGTCCAGCGGCCGGCCGCCGAGGTAGGCTTGGAACCAGTCGTCCAGTTCTTTGGCGGTGAGCGTCGCGCCGAGGCTACCGGCGAAATTATGCCGCAGGCCGAGCACATGACCGACCTCGTGCGCCACGACTTCGCGCAAATAATCTTTCGCCACCTGTTCGGCGGCGGCATCCGTCAACGTGTCGCTGGCCAGAACCGCCTCCAAACCGTGCGCCATCTGCGCCGCAAATGCCGCCGTGTCCAGTTCGCAGCAGGTGGCCGAGGACAGAAAGGGCACACCGAACCTGGTCGCGCCCTTTTTGATTTCCGGCTTCGCCCCGGCGGCGTTTTGCAGGGCGCGCAGCAGGGCGCGGGCGCGGGCCTTGCCTTTGAAGGTGAACACGCTGGTGATATACGCCTGGCCGTGCAACGATTCGCCGGTGAGCGGATCCGCCAGCACGTCGGCGTAGGCCACTCCGGCGGCGTCCCACGGCACCCACTGGATGATGTTGCATTTGGCGTCCGGCGCGGTCACCCCGGCCGCCGCCTTTTTTGCCCGCACGACTTCCCGGCCGAAAACCGTGTTCCAATAGAGAATGGCGCCCTGGATGGTCTCCGCATATTCCGGCGGCGTGTTGGCGGAATAATAAAACACCAGCGGCGTCTCCAGGTTGAACCGGTCAATCCGCGACGAGATGCGCCCGGTGTTCGGTTCGATCTGCCCTTCGGTCTCGAAAAATTTCGCGTAGCGGGCGTCCACCACGTTCGGCTCCTTGCCCTGGAAATTTCCCGGCGCATAGGGCCTGATGAAATAGCGCACCTCAAACCGCCCCTCCACGTCCGCATTGTTTTCGCGGCTGCGCGTCTGGACGCTCTGGCGGACGACCAGTTGATCGCCGTCCGCGCGCATGGCAAACACGCGGCTGTCCGGCACCTCCAGCACATTGTCGTGCGTTGAAAAATCCAGCGTCCCGCCGTCCGTCCACGACTGCGTGAACACGCGGTTCATGCCTTTGTTGAAATCCACCACCACGCGGTTCGCGTCCTGCTTCACGATGGGAAAACTCGCCAGCAGCCGCCGCGCCGGCAAATCCTTCGTCACCACCAAGCCTTCGGTGGATTCATCCATATCCACCGCGTCGGGGAACAACTCGAAGCGCACAATTTTCCCCGCCAGCCCCTGGCTCGTCGGCGAACTGCCCTGCGGAATCAGGGACGCACTGAACAGATAATCCCGGCCGAGACCGCGCTTGGGAATGGCCAGGTAAAACTGGTCCGCCACCTGCAGCTCCGGCGCGCCCGGTTGGTCCGCCGCCCGGCCGGTGACGGATAAAAGCAGGGGAAAAACGCCCGCCACCAAAATGCGCCCAAGCCGGGCTGAATACAAATTCATACCGTAAAAATGCCCGCCGCTGCTGCTCCGGGCAAGCGGAAATCCACCACCCCAAAACGCGGAACATGACTCGAAGCCGGCGGGAAGAGTTCCACGGGGACTACTCATTTCAAAACTGAGCGGCGGGAGCGCGTGGACGCGTCCCGCCATGTGTTGTCATGTTGAAGGGCTGTCGCTTTTGCGTTTGCCTTGTCTCTGCGGGCCAGCTAGGCTTGCTGTTCAATTTTTTCACTATGATCGGAACCATTCGCAAACATTCGAGCTGGCTGTGGATTGTCATTGCCGGCCTGACCATCGTTTCCTTTGTGGTTTTCATGGGCTCCGGCCCGGCGCGCAACGGCGGCGGTGGCGGGGCCGGCGGCGATTTCGGCACGATTTACGGCCGGCCAGTCACGGCGCGGGATTTCCAGCGGGCGCAGGCGGAGTTCTACCTTTTTTACTGGCTGCGCAACGGCCTGTTTCCGGACAAAAACCCGGACCTCAAGCGCGAGGACACGGAGCGCGAAGTTTATCTCCGCCTGCTGCTGGCCGGAAAGGCCCGGCAGTTGGACATTCATGTCGGGCCGGAGGCGCTGGTGACGGCCGGCAGTGATTTTCTCCGCTCCCTCGGGCGCAACGGCCAGCCGGTGACCCTGGACAAATTTGCGCAGCAGGTGCTGGCCCCGGAAGGACTGGGCGTGGCCGACCTCCAGGATTTTCTGCGCGATGAACTGGTGGTGCAGCAGATGATTCAAACGCTGGGGCTGGCCGGCGCGCTCGTCACGCCCCAGGAGGCCGGACAGCTTTATGACCGCGAACACCAGGAAATCGCCGCGCAGGCGGTGTTTTTCTCGGCGTCGAACTATCTCGCGCAAGTGGCGGCCACGCCCGCCGCCGTCGGGCGGTTTTACACGAATTACCAGGCCGCGTATCGCGAGCCGGCCCGCGTGCAGGTCAGCTACGTCTTTTTTGACGTCACCAATTATCTGACGCAGGCCCAGGCGGAGTGGGAGAAAACCAACTTCACCGAATACGTCAACGCCGTTTATCAGCAATACGGCCCGAGCCAGTTCCCCGACGCCAAGACGCCGGACGAGGCCAAGGCCAAAATCCGCACGCTGCTCATCCGCGACCGTGCGCTGCGGGATGCGCGCCAGGCGGCGAATGAGTTCGCCACGGCCGTCTTCGCCGTCGAACCCGCCAAGGCGGAAAACCTCGCCGCCTACGCCCAGCAAAAGGGCCTGGTGGCCCGCACCACCGCGCCGTTCTCCGCCAATGCCGGGCCGGAGGATTTCAGAGCGCCGGCGGCGTTCACCAAGGCGGCGTTTCAGTTGAGCGCGGAGGAACTTTTCGCCGGGCCGATTGCCGGGCCGGACGGGATTTACGTCCTCGCGCTGGCGAACCAGCTGCCCAGCGCGATTCCGCCGCTGGATGAAATCCGCGGCCGCGTGACCCAGGATTTCCAACAACGCGAAGCGGCGGCTCGCGCGCAAAGCGCCGGCACCAATTTTTATGTCAAGGCCTCGGTGCAACTGGCCGTCGGCAGTTCCTTTGCCCAAACCGCCGTGGCCGCCGGTTACGCGCCGCTGGTGCTGACGCCGTTTTCCCTGAGCACGCCGGAGCTGCCCGACCTGGGCGACCGGGCCGATTTGCGGTCCGTCAAACAGGCGGCGTTCACCACGGCGCCGGGCCACGTCAGCAATTTTGTTCCGACCGAGGACGGCGGGTTTGTTTTGTTCGTCAAGCAGGTGCTGCCAGTGGATATGGCGAAAAAGGCCGCGGAACTTCCGGAGTATACGGCCCAGATCCGCCGCTCGCGGCAGAGCGAGGCGTTCAACCTCTGGTTGCAAAGCGAGGCCAATCGCGAACTGCACGACACGCCGTTCTATCGGAAAATGATGGCGGGTCCGGCGAAATCGCCGTGAGCGCGGTCGTCAAACTCTCTTCGCCCGCCACGCGCGAGTTCTGGGAAATCCCCGTGCTCTTCGAGGACGCCCAGCTGCTCGCGCTCGACAAACCCGCCGGCCTGCTGACTTCGCCCGACCGCCATGATGAAAACCGTCCGAGCCTGATGCGGCTGTTGCTGGACGGCCTGGCCGCCGGCAAACCCTGGGCGCGCGAACGTGGCCTGACCCACCTTGGCATCGCCCACCGGCTCGATGGCGAAACCAGCGGGGTCATCCTCCTGGCGAAAAGCAAACCGGCGCTCGTCGCGCTGGCGGATGTGTTCGGCGCGGAAAAGCCGCTGCGGAAATATGCCGTGCTCGCGTGGGGCCGGCCGCCGGCGAAGAATTTTGAGGTGGACGCCAAGCTCGCGCCGCATCCGGTCAAGCCCGGCCAGATGTGCGTCAATTCCCTTGAGGGGAAAAAATCGCGGACGGAATTTGAAGTGCTGGAGCAGTTTTCCGACTGGACGCTGCTGCGCGCCGCGCCGCTGACCGACCGGACGCACCAGATCCGCGTCCACCTGAAGCACGCCGGATTTCCCGTGGTGGCCGACGCGCTTTACGGCGGCAAAAAACTCTGGCTCTCCCGGATGAAGCGCGATTTCCGGCTCAAGCCCGGTCGCGAAGAACGGCCCCTGATTGCGCGCACCGCCCTGCACGCGGAGCAGTTAAGTTTGCCCCATCCCGTCACGGGCGAAACGATCGTCATCCGCAGCGAATGGCCGAAAGATTTGCGCGTGGCCGTGAAATATCTCCGCCAATACGCGACCGGCCCTGGCCGGCGCGACGCGGCGGAAACCGGGCCGGAATAAAAAATCCGGGAGTTAAATTAAAATCGGAAGCTCCGGTCGCGGGGCCAAGGGATTCCCGGTTCAGCGGAAAATGTCGTTTGCGGGACGCCAGTTTGCCCCCGAACAGGCTGCGATGACGCTGTTCGCTCCCGCCGATGGCCCACATCCAACCTGGTTCAGATGCCAGGAGATCAAATCACTTTGCCATCGCCTCCGCCACCGGCTCGATCCGCACGTTGTCGAACCAATAGACGCCCGCCGGATAATACGCGAAGAGCATCACTTTGATTTCCGTCACATCCTTGCGGAATTTCGTCGGGTGAAAGATCTGCGATTGCGTCGTCCACGCGCCGGCTTTGCCGTGACAGTCAACATAGGTTTCCCAGCGCCGCCGTTTTTCGCCGGCGAACATGCCGTAGCCGCGCACCCAGACTTTTGCGCCGCCATGGCCTTGGAAATCAAACGTGATGCGATACGCCAGCCCCGGCTGCACCGGCATCGCCGCCGAATAGAGCGACAGGCCGTAGGTTTCGGCGATGGCGTTTTTGCCCGGGTCGGGAATGTTCCAGATGTTGGTGAGGCCGGTCTTGATCCATTGCGCCTGCATCGCCCGTTCGCTCAACCGCGTGTCCATGCGGATCGCCTGGCCGTGCGCGGGGTCCGGCGCTTGCGCCCATTGCACGCCCAAACCATCCACGCGATCCCAGCCAGCGGGCTTCAACGGGTCTGTCGGGTCAGCCATTTCAAAATTCCCATTCGCCAAAATTTCCTCGGCGCGAAGATTTCCACCCGCTTGAAACAAAACCAAAGCCGCCGCCAGAAAAATCTGCGCGCTGCGATTTGAAATTTGAAATTTCATTGGATGCTGCCTTCCGCCAGCGCGCGGAAGTATTCGCCGGCCATTTCCTCGTAGCCTTTCGGGATGCCGTCCTGCACGCCGACGCGGATTTCCTCGCGCATCCAGGCCGGCAATTTGTCCTGCTCGCGCCGCACGGCCACCTGGCGGTCCACGGATTTCCTAGCCGCATTGAGCGTCGTGACCGCCTGGCTGAACGCGCGCCGCACGCCGAGGCCGTCA
Source organism: bacterium (assembly GCA_021780905.1). GTDB lineage: Bacteria > Verrucomicrobiota > Verrucomicrobiia > Limisphaerales > UBA11358 > UBA11358. The sequence goes on along the minus strand of JAJXXW010000080.1, from coordinate 82,545 downwards.
TTCTTGCGCGCCGCGTCTTCGAGCTGCCGCATCGCGTTCGCCGAAGTTTCCAAGTCGCCGCTGGAGACATGGTAGCGCCGCAACTGCAGCGCCAGCGCTTCCGCCTGCTGGCGGATTTTTGCCTGTTGCTCCGCGAGCCGCGGCATTTTTTGATTTGAACCCGGCGCGGTCGGCCCGCGCAAACCCTCGCCGGCAAACCCGCTTAATTTTCCGCCGCCGGTGGCGCCGCCCGTGTCTTCCTTGGAGGAATCCTTCACGCTGCCCTGTTCGAACGGTTCGGGGTCGAGGCGCGTCGGCGTTTCCTTGCCGCCCTTGCCTTCCGCCGTGTCCGAGACCATCTGGCCGTGGCTGCGGCCATTGCGGCCTTCGCCGGAGCGGCCGCCGATTTCCTGTCCGTTCGGCAATTGATTGCCCGTCACGCCTTTCGCGCTCATGTCGGAAATCGGCCCGTCGCCCGCGCCCCAACCCGCGCCTTTGTCGAGCGAATCCATCCACGAGCTCGTCACATCATCCACATCCGGCGTCAGCGCGTCCTCCTGGTCGAGCAAATCGCCGACGAGATCCTCCAATTCCTTTGGCAGTTCGGCCATGGCGATGTCCGCCGGCGCGGTCGGTTCTTCCATGTTCCACTTCGTGTGATCCGCCGTGTCCGGCAGCCATTTTTCCAGATTGTTGACCAGCTCCTGCGCGTTTTCCAAGCCGCCCTTGGCGCTCGGCACGGCGATCTCGACGTTCTGTTTCGTGAACGCGTCCGCCGCCGGTTTCACTTCCTGGTAAACCGAATTTAATTCCTGCGCCAGCGACGCATCCGCAAAATCCTGCGCCGGCAGCTTGCTGAAATCCGTCAGTTTTTCCTCGAAATACTTCGCCCACTTGTCCTCCTCGCGCGCCATTTCGCCGAGAATGTCCTTTTGTTCCTGCGTCAAATCCTCCGGCCCCTTGTCCGTCAGCGGGCGGGCTTTTTCCAAAACGCGTTCCTGGTCGGCGATAAACTTTTTCAGGTCATCCAGCAGATCCTTCTTCAAATCGTCCGGCGTGACCGGCGGCTGCTTCACGTCCTGGCCGCTGGCGACTTCTTTTAATTTGTCCGCCCGCGCGTCGGCAATCTGCCCCAGCAAACTCAGCAGCCGCGACAAAATCTGTTCCTGCCGCAATTCAATGCCGGCGACCTGGCCGGGCAAGTCCGCTTTGCTCGCCGCCGGCAGACCGCGCAAATCTTTCTGGACGCCCATCATGTCCGTGCCAACCAGCGTGGACAACGGCGCGCTGAAAATCCCTCCCTCCGGCTGCGCGGCGAACAGCCCCACCGCCTGCCGGCCGTGAACAATCGCGTCGTTCTCTTCCGCGCCAATGCCCGTGGCCTGGTCCGCCACGGAATGTTTGGCCATCACCTCGTCGAGATATGTTTTCAGATTGGCCGTGAGCCGCGTGGATTTTTCATGGCTCACGATGGTGAGCTTGAGTTCCGCGAACGCCGGCGCCAGCGGATCGCCGTCGGGCAGCGCAATGTCGTCCGCCGATTTCACGCGCAGCACGATCGGCCGCGAGCGCGACGGCGTGCCGCCGGGCCGGAAATCATTCGCCAGCGCTTCAAGATAATACGTCGCGCCGGACTCGAACACACGCGGGTCAATCATTAGCGCCAACGTCTCGCGCACCGGGCCGGGATTGCCCGGCGGCCCGAGGTAAGTCCACTTTTTGACGACCGCGCCGGAATCTTCCTTTTCCGCCGGCCGCGCAATGACGAAAACTTCCGCCAGCCCGAAATCGTCGCGCGCCGCCACGTCGAGCGCCAGCGTCTGGCCGAACTGCACGATGCGGTTCCGATCTGTCGTGACAAAATCCACTTCCGGCGGATTGTCCGGCAAAAGCTGCACGTCGCCGCGCGCCAATGTCACCGCGTTCGCGCCGCCGCCGGTGTGCGCGGAAATTTCATACGCGCCGGCGTTCGTGACGGTCGTTGTCGCCCTCCAAGTATCGCCGCTGTTTTTGAATTCAATTGATTTGCCGGATTGATTCCACGTCGCCACATCAATTGCCGGCTGCACGCGAAACGATATTTCCAGTGCCGATCCCGGCAGCGCGCTGACCGGCGCGGGCGGACCGGGAATCGTCTGCGCCATGCGTCCGGTGTAACTCGGCGGCGTGACGCGGAACAGCGCGTCCTTCAAATGCGGCAGTGGCTGCACTTTCACCGCGATGCTGCGGGTGTAGCTGTCGCCGGCAAACACGCGAAACGCGAACGGCGTCTGGATGTTGGCGAACGTGTGGAGAAATTTCTTTTCACGCGGCGTCAGCGGTATATTTTCACCGGCCCCTTGCCGTGGCTGGACAAACTCCACCCGCTCCTGCCAGACCAGCACCGGCGTTTTCACCAGCGGCTGGTTGCCGGGCGACTCGACTTCCAGCGCCACGTCCAGGCTGCCGCCTTCCGGCACGACCACGTCGCCGGCCGGCGTCAGTTTTAGCGCGCAATTTCCGGGCGGCGGCGTGTCGCCCAGCGGCAACGCATAGCGCCCGAGGGAGGCCTCAAATTGGCGCGGGAAAAAAGCGATGAAACCGATCCACAATAGAAGCACGGTTGCCGCCGCGCCGCCCCACGCGCGCAACGTCCGCCAGTCCCAGAGTTGGCTGAAGCGCACGCGGTCGGCAAATTCGCCGGACATCGCGATGGTTTTGCCGGCAAAGGCCATTTCCTCCGCGCGCAGTTTTTGGCGCTGGAACTGCACTGCGTTGATCAGCAGATTTTCGCCGATGCCGTAGCGTTGTTCGAGCATCACCGCCGTGCGCTCCGGCGTCTGTTTGCGCCACGCGGGCCGCAGCACTTTTTTAAACAAGTGCAAGGCACTGAACGCCGCGCCGCCGAGCGCGAGCGGCAGCCGCAGGCCGACCGGCAAGCCCAACACGTCGTCGAGCACGAGCAGCGCGAGCCACAGGCCGAGGCAGACCGTGAACCACCAGCACAAGCCCGTGAGCAGGGCCGACCCTTTCAGCCGCGCGCCCGCCGCGCGGACCATCGCCTCCAGATTATCGGGGGTGGGATTCATGGACCGTCATCGGACCAGACGCCGTCAGCCGGGTGAAGGTTCCACAGTTTCTCCGACAATTCCACCGGCGGCGGCGGCTGGTTTTCCGCCGTCGTGCCGCGAAAGAAATAATTCCGCCCCGCCAGCATCACGCGGCCGTCGTCGTCCTGCTTCCAGCGATACAACTCCAGCCGCCAAGTCTGGTTGCTGGTGCCATACGTCTTGCCCTTGCGCCTCGCGAAGACCAGCGAATAAATTTCGGAATTTGCCGTGTCCGCCACCGCGCCCAAAACCCGGCGGTCGTCGAAAAAATCCTCCGAGTTCGTCAGCGCGCTCTGGATCAGCGCAACCAATTTTTGATCCGGCGCGGCCGGCCAGCCGACGGTCATGTTGGTTCCGCTTTTTGCCGCGAGGAAAAACTTTTCGCCGAGCGGCGACGGCATTTCATACTCGCCGTTCGCGCCGCGCGGCTCCGCCGTCAGCCGCACCAGCGCGCCGCGCGAGATGCCGACCACTTCCGATTGCGCGGGCAGACCGGAAAGTTTCAGCCGCATCGTTGCTTCCGTTTTTGCCGCAGTGTCGCCGAACGAAATGATTTTCGGATAAACCACCGACTCATATTTTCCGTCCTCCTGGCCGCGCTGCTTGGCGAGCAGGATCACCTTCCGCACGTCGTCGCCGGCCGCGACGTAAAGCACGGTGGTGTAAAGATGGCCGCTGATTTTTTCGCCGTCGCCGAGCGTCACCGTCGTCGCGAGATAGAGCACCGGATACGGGTCGCCGAAAAATTCCTTCGCCGTCTGCCCGGCCTCCTTGAACCGCCACGCACGCTCCATTTCCTGTCGCTCCGGCGCGAACCGCAGCTCCGCCACGCGGTCGAGGGCCAGCACGCGGACTTTCGGGCCGGCCTGGATTTTCAACTGGCTGCCCGGCGTGAGCGAAATGGTGCCGGACAAAATGTTGCTGTCGGAAAACTCGACTTTGCCCGGCCGCTCCTGCGCCGAAGCGGCGACGCTGACCAGCAGCCCGGCAGAAATAATTTTCAGGCTCGGAGTTTTCATGGCTAAAATAGTCCCAGCTTCCGGCGCAAAATCCATTCAAACACCAGCACGGCGAGAAACACCGCCAAAAACCACGGCCCGGCCTCGGCCAGCGACGATTCCTCCACCGTCGTCGTGCGCAGCCTCTTTCCGGCGAACTGTTTCGGCAGTTGCCCCGCGTCGCTTTCGCGGAAATACATGCCGTTGCCGGCTTCGGCGAGCTTTTTCAGGAACAATCCGTCCGTTTCCAGCCGCGCGCCTTCCGGCAGCAGCGGCGCGACCGGAAAATTCTTTTCGTAAGTTTCCAGCACCCGCGCGCCTTGATACGCGACGAGACGGAAAGTGTAATCGCCGCGTTCGCGGAAGCAGAATTTCACCGCGAACGTCTGCGCCTGTCCCGGCACCGGCTCGACCGCCACCGGCGCGGTCTGATTCTTTGCCGCGAGCGTCGCGTTGAATTGCAGCGTCACCGCGTTCGGATCGAGCGCGCGGATTTCGCCGGCGGCCATGTCGCCGGGCCGGTAAAAATCCTTGTCCCAGCGCACGGCGAGATTTTGTCCGCCCTCGGTTTTGCCGGTGAGAATGCGCACCGCCTGCCGCCAGAAAAGCCCGTAGGCCGGGCGCACCGGTTCCGGCTGCATCGCCCATTTCCAGAGCGTGCTGCTCGCGATGGCCATGACCTTGCCCTTGCCAAACGGCTGCGTCGCGACGACCACCACCTCGCGGTCGCCGGCGCGCGCGCCGAGCAGCGCCTGCGCGCCGGGCTTCAGCCCGTCCACCTGATTCACCGCGTCGAGCGAAACGGTGTTGCGCATGACAATCTCCTCGACGCCGGCGAGAATCGGATTGCCCGCGCCCATCGGCGGCACACGCACGGGAAAAATTCCGTGCGCCGGCTCCGGCTCGCGGTCAGAAATGCGCCACGGAAACAGCGCCGCCAGCGGCGTGCCCGCGTAACCGCCGCGGCCGAACGACGCGTCGCCGCCAAGAAAAAACACCGTGCCGCCGTTCTCGCAATATTCCAGCAGCGCCTGCATTTGCTGCGTTGAAAACTCCGTCGCCGAAAACGAGCCGAGCACAATCGCGTCGTAAGGCGCGAGTCCTTTGGCCGTCGCCGGAAACCCGTCGGCCAGCGCCTCGTCGCCGGGCTGCCGGTCGCCTTGCAGCAGGTAGCGGCTGGCCGTCGTGCGGAGCAGCGCGGTGAACGCGATGCCCGGATCGTGCGCCAGTTCGTTGCGCAGCACCTTGAATTCCTGGCCGAGTTCCTCGGCAAAAAACAAAACGTGCAGCGATTTTTTCTGGACGTTCACCGTCACGACGCGCGAGTTGTTCAGCGGGGAAAGTTCGCCGGCCACCGGCTCGACGCTGACGCGGTAACGCTGGATGCCGACGTCACTGCATTTCACCGGCAAATGGACGAGCCGGTGCAAATTCGACAAATCCACCGTCTGGCCGCTGATTTTTTCCCAGGCGTTGGTGCCGGTGGCGCGTTCGAGTTGAATATGAACCTGCGAAAGTTTCTGTGCGAAATCGCCGCCTTGCCCGGTGCGCGCCTGCAAGTCGGCGGTGATTTCAAAATCCACGTCCTTCTCCGCCGTCGCCGGGCAATCCGCGCCGACCACCGCCACATCGTTCCACGTCGCCGGGTCCGTGCCGATGCCGACGACATAAAGCGGCAGCTTCGGCAGCGCCGGATTTTCCAGCACTTCGTCGCCGCCGTCGGTCAGCAGCACGACGCCGAGATACGACGCGAGGTCATTGCGTTCGGACAGCGCCAGCAGACAGCCGCCGAGATCCGTGCCGCGCAACGTGGTCGCGGATTTTTCATTCGCCGGATGAATCGTCGTGTCGAAATCGAGTTCGTCCAAACTCACGCCGCGCGGCAGCGACCCTTTCCACGACTCGACAATGTTCCGGGCGCGGGCGACGCGCGGCTGGCGGTAATCGTCCGCCACGTCCATCGAGGACGAAGAATCCACGAGCACGAGCAGTTTGCCTTTCGCGGATTCATTTTTCTGCACGGCGGAAACCGGATCGAACAAAACAAACAGCAGCGCCAGCAGCGTGAGAATTTTCGGCAGCAGCAACCAACGGGCACGGTTCGGCGAAACACGCCGCTGCATCCGCCAGCGCAAAAAATACAGCCACGCCGCCGCCGCGAAAATGATGACGCCGCACCAGACGCCGCTGAATCGCGGATGCCACTGGATCATCGCCAGCAGAAATTGGTCAGCGGGCGGCAGCATTTTTCTCCTCAAAAACCGGTTTCAGTTTCGCCGCCGATTTCGCCTTGAGCGGCGGCGGATTGGCGAGCCAGCCTTCCGCGGCCAGCGCGGCCAGCGCGAGCAGCAGCAAGAACGGACTCAAATCGAGCGATTTTTCCAGCCGGCGAAATTCGGACACGAGCGATTCGCCGCCGCTGAAATCTTTCACCGCATACGCCAGCGAACCGAGCGCCGGCAGCGTATCGCCGCTGATGAAACTTTGGCGGCCTTCTTTCTCGGATGAGCGGGTGGCAACGTAGCTGGTTTCAGTTTCACCGCGCACGGCATAAACGCCGGCGCGCGGCAGCGTGGCGAGCTGCGCCAGCTTGCCTTTCCAGTCGAGCGGGCTGCCGCCGAGCGATTGGACTTCGATGTTTTCGCCAAACGACGACGCGAGCCGCAGCGGTTCGCCGGCGACCAGCGAAATCATATTGGTCGCCGCACCAGTTTGCGCGAGCGCGAGATTTTGCGCCAGTGCGATGAAACCGGGTTTCAGCGTCAGCGTGGTCCACGCGGAATCGAACGCCATGCCGCTGGTGAACAGCCGACCCTTGCCAACTTTTTGTTCCGCGAGCAGCGCGCGGCCGTCCTCCAAGCCAAGCACCGGCGTGGCGTTTGTCGCCGGGCGCAGCGGCAGGAAGCGGAACACTTTCACGTTGCGCAGCGCGAGGTCGCCTTTTTCGTCGCGCAAATCGCTGAAAATGGAATTCGCCTGGTCCTGCGCGACGAGCGCGAGGCCGTTGGACGCGGTTTGAAAATTGCCGGGCGCGGCAGCGAGCCAGTCCGGCGGCGGATTGAAACCGGCGGTTGCGCTGGCCGCCGGCGCCATCAGCGCGCAACCGCCGGCGTCGAGAAATTTCTTCAGCGCGTCCCAGCGGGCCTGCGCATTGGCGGCGAACGAATTCCAAGTCAACGCCAAAAATCCGCCGGAAAAATCCGGTGTGTCCGCGAACGATGGAATCAGCCCGGACAATTTGCCGTCGCCGGTCGGCGAAACGGCCAGCGGCAATTGGCCGAAGTCGGCGGCCTTGCCGGCGAAGAGGACGTTCTTTTTTTCCTGGCAGTTGAAGCCGATGAATGCGCGGTTGTCGGCGTCAAAATCGTCGCCTTCGATTTGCAAACTGACCCAGCGCAGGCCGGAATTTTGCGGTTCGAGCGTGACGCTCGCGGTTTTGTCGGACTTCGCCGGCACGGTGAATTCGTCGCTGCCGCGCGTGCCGGCATCGGTGAGCCAGTTCAGGCGCACGCGGCTTTCGGTCGCCAGCGCGTTGGCGAGCTGGACTTCCACCGGCAGTTTGCGGCCGGACAAAATCACTTTTGTCGGCAGCCGCACGCCGGTGATGGCGACGTTGGATCTCGGCAGATTCGGCGACGGCAGGCGATGGATGACGAGGCTCGTGCCGGCGCGCGGCGCGCGCAGATTCACCGGCGGCTGATTCCATTTTTCCTGCTGCAAATCGGAGAGGACGTGAATTTCAAAATGTGTCGCCGGGCTTTTTTCAAAAAGCGCGTTGGCGTGTTCGATGGCGGCGGCGACGCTGCCGCTGGCTTCGGTTTCCGAAATGTGATCGAGCGCGCTGCGCAAAGCGGATTTGTCCGAAGTCAAACCGGCGGGCAGCGGCACGACCGGATCGTCCACGAGCAAAATGATTCCCGCGCTGTCCTGGTCGCGCAGTTGCGCCACGAGGCCGCGCGCGGCGTCCACGGCTTCCTTGAGCTTGGTGCGGCCGGCCGTGCCGGTGCCGCTCATCGAGCCGGAATTGTCAATCACCAGCGCGACGGCAACGGAACCTTCCTTGCCGACGCCGAACCAAACCGGTTTCGCGAGCGCGAGCAGCAGGCATAGAATCAGCAGCGTGCGCAGCAACAGGATCAGCCATTCGCGCAGGCGGCGGCGGGCGTTGAGCTTCGGGTCAATGCGGTCGAAAAACATCAGCGTGGAAAACACGCGCGGCGATTTTTTCAGCCGAAAGAAAAAATGGAACACCACCGGCAGCGCTGCGAGCGGCAGCAGCGACAGGAAGAACGGGTTGAGCGCGGTGAGGCCGGTCATGGCTGGCCGAATTTGGCGTGCAGCGCCTCCTCGACCGGCGTGCGCGTGTCCATGAGTTGGTAGTCCGCGAGGCTGCCAAGACAGCCGCGCCGGAGTTCGTCGAGAAATTTCTGCACCTCCTGCGCGTAGGCGTCGCGGATTTCGTCGGCGTGGACGGGCAGCCGCGCGCCGGTTTCCAGTTCGCGCAGCTCGGTGAAGCCGCTGAAATTCAAACTGATTTCCGCCGCGTCGAGTGTGTGCAGCACAAGGACTTCATGCTTGTTGTGCTGCAAATGCCGGACGCCGCGGATGGTGTCCGCCGGATTTTGCAGCAGGTCGGAAATCAAAATGACGAGGCTGCGCCGCTGGATTTGTTCGGCGAGCGTGTGCAGCGCCTGGTCAATCTTGCTGCGGCCGGACGGTTTGATTTCCTCCAGCGCCAGCAGCATCGGCCGCAAACCGCCGAGTGAGCCGACGGGCGGAAATTGTTTTTGCACCGCGTCGTTGAACAGCGTCAACCCGGCGGCGTCGGATTGGTTGACGAGCACGAACATCAACCCGGCGGCGAGATGACAGGCGTAGTCCATTTTGGAAAGCCGGCCCGCGTCGCGGAACGACATGCTCTCCGACGTGTCGAGCAAAATGTAGGCGCGCAGGTTCGTCTCCTCCTGGTAGCGGCGAATGACATGGCGGTCCGTGCGCGCGAACACCGCCCAGTCAATGCGGTTCGGCGGATCGCCGCGTGTGTATTCGCGGTAGTCGGCGAACTCCACAGAGGCGCCGTGATGCGGCGAGCGGTGCAGGCCCTGCAATCCGCCCTCGACCGGCCGGCGCACGGTCAGGCCGAGACCGCGCAAACGGTCGGCGAGTTCGGCCGGGAGAAATTTGTAGGCCGCGGTCATGAAATTACGAATGACGAATTGCGATTTTCGTTCGCCAGTGTCCCTGCGGGACTCGTCATTGTTTTGCAATCAACCCGGCGTTATAGCCGCCGGACTATTGTCATTGCGTCGCTCCGCGACGTGGACGGGCAATTTAGATTTTTTTCGAAAATAACAGATTCGCCTGTGAATTCAAGACAAGCTCACTTGAACTCGCCACGCTTATTCATCACTCCCCAACCGCTTTTACTGGCAATTTTACCGACAGTGGCAGGTCGTGCCGACCAGATAAACAATCCGTCCGGCGGGCAGATGCGGGTAGAGGGCGCTGCGGTTGTGCCCAGCCTCCACCCCGTCCGCATCAAAACGACTCAGGCGATAGCGGAACTGGACATTCTCCGGCGACGTGAAGCTGAGGGCGGCAAAATCAATTTCCAGTTTGCGATGGCCCGGCCCCAGGCGCAGCACCGGTGCAAGGGCGTGCAGGTTCACCAGATTGGTGTTGGCGGCCGCCCACAGTTGCAGCAGCGAACTAGCGGTGTAGCCGGCCACGATTCAATCGTCCACGCGGACCCGCTCCAGCAGCACGGGCGGCGGAAGCGGATTGTCATGGATCGAGTCGGGCTGAACCACCAGCAGCCCGCTGTATTCCGAAAACGCCATGCAGCCATCCTGGCATTTGCAGGCCGAGGGACAGTAATTCCGGCTCGGCTGCATGTCGGGTAAACCGGCCGGCCGGGGAGACTGATTCGTGACAGACCGCGATTGGAGTTGAGCCAAAGATTGCCGCGATCATCGGCCAGCCCGTCGCCGGCGTAGCCAATCCACAGGCTGCCATCCGGCGTGGCCAGCAGCGAGCGCACCGAGAGGAGCAGCGGCTCGGAGATCGCGGCTTCCGAAACCAGCCGGGAGCCGGACACCCGGAGAATCTGCCCCAGCAGCGTCACCGTCTCCAAAACCATTCCCCGGCCTTCAAAAGAAGGCGGACGATGGCTCGTCCACCGTCTTGAAGGGTATTTGATCCCTCACGGCTTCCAGATCATGTCCGCCACGGTCTTGCCGGCGGGAATGAAGGGGATGACGTGCGTGCTGTAAGGCGTGATAACGTCGAGCACATAGGGTTCGTCGGCGTCCAGCATCCGCTGGATGGCGGCGCGAAGATCTTTCTTGAACATCACGCGCTCGCATTTCACACCGAAGGAATTGCAGACGCGGACGTAATCGGGATATATCTCCGGGCGATGGTCCGGGTCACCAAGATAAGTGTGGCCACGGTTGCCGCCGTAGAAGTTGTCCTCCCACTGCACGACCATGCCGAGGTGCTGGTTGTTCAGGATGATGGCCTTGGCGTTGATCTTCTCGATGTGCGCGGTGGCGAGTTCCTGGATGTTCATCAGGAACGAGCCGTCGCCGTCAATGTCAATGACCTGCTTGTCGGGAAACGCCACCTTCACGCCCAGCGCGGCGGGAAAGCCATAGCCCATCGAGCCGAGACCGCCACTGGTCACGAACTGGCGGGGATGCTTGTATTTATACCATTGCCCGGCCCACATCTGATGCTGGCCGACGCCGGTGGTGATGTAAGCCTCGCCCTTGGTCAGCTCATACAGCGTCTCCACGACCATCTGCTGCAGGATCACTTCGTTTTCCTTGCCCTGCATGTGGTCAATCATGTGGTCGCTGTTGGCAATCTCCGGGGTGATGCGGTAGGCGAACGGGCCTTTCTTCTTCCATTCCTCAATCTGCGCGAGCCAGGCGGTGCGCTTTTTGTGCAACGGCCGGCGGGCAATCAATTTGTTCAAACGCGTGAGCGCGTCCCGGATGTCGCCGACCACGGGCAGATTGGCCTTGCGGTTCTTGTTCAATTCCGAGGCGTCAATGTCAATGTGGACAATCGTGCCGTGCTTGCAGAACTCCTCGAACTTGCCGGTCACGCGGTCGTCGAAACGCACGCCAAAGGCCAGCAGCAAATCCGCGCCATCTTTCAGCTTCACCATCGGGTCATTGAACGATTTGCGGAGTTCGTATTCGCCGTTCACGGCCCAGTTGGCCACGGCAGAACCGTGCATGCCGAGCCAGCGCAGCGAAAGCGGATGCGTCTCCGGGAAACCGCCGATGCCCATCAGCGTCGTGGTCACGGGAATGTTCGTGGCTTCGGCAAATTTCTTCAACTCCGCCGCCGCGCCGCTGGTGATGATGCCGCCGCCGCAATAAAGCACGGGGCGTTCGGCCTTCTCGATGAGTCCGACGATTTCGTTCAGCGAGAGGTCGTCGGCTCTCAAGTCCGGCTGGGTGTAGCCGCGCAGGCCTTTTTTGACCTCTTCCAGCGTCGGCCAGACCGGCTGCGTCTTGGTCTGCTGGATGTTTTTGGGAAAATCAATGACCACCGGACCGGGCCGGCCGGATTGCGCGATGTAAAAAGCCTCTTTGACGATGCGCGGAATATCGTTGATGTCCGTGATGAGATAGCTGTGCTTCACGATGGGCAGCGTGACGCCGATGATGTCGGTTTCCTGAAACGCGCCGCGGCCAATCATCGCCTGCGTCACCTGCCCCGTGATGGCAATCAACGGACAGGAATCCATGTAGGCATCGGCGATGGCCGTGACAAGATTCGTCGCGCCCGGACCGCTCGTGCCCATGCACACGCCGGCTTTGCCGGTCACCCGTGCGTAACCTTCCGCCGCAAAACTGCCGCCCTGCTCGTGGCGCGGGAGAATGGTGCGGATCTTGGACTTGGTCAGCGACTGGTGAATCTCCATGCTCGCGCCGCCGGGATAGGCAAAGATGACCTCGACGCCCTCGCGTTCGAGCGCCTCGACAAAAATGTCGCGACCCCACATGGCCGGGCCGACCTCGGCGCGGGCCTTGGCGGCGGATTTGGTTTTCGTTTTGGCGGATTCGGTTGTCTTGCTCATGTGTTTGCTTTGGTTGTGGCGGCTCCGGCCAGGGTAACAAAAAACCCACAGCCGTTGCCAGCCGTGGGTTTTTGTTAAAGCTTCCGTTCAACAAGCCCCAACGGCGTCGCGGACTACAACGACGACCAGCATGGCAACAAGTGAACTGATTTTCAACATCGGAAAAAGGTTAAAACCGACCGGCGGGCCGGTCAAGTGTGTTTTTGTTGCGAAAACGCCGCCAGCTGGGACGGTTCAATTCAACTGCGGCGGGCGCGGCGTGAATATTTTCAGGTTCAGGCCGTCGGCATTGGCGTTGCCGGCCATGACCGAGAGATAAAAGTATTTGGCCACCGCCGCATAGTCAGGAAGCAGCGAGAAATCCGCCCAGTCGCGGAAGGCGGGCGGAAACATCTTGAGCGGGCTGTCGCTGTCGGCGGAAATTTTCAGGAGCTTGAACGCCGACCGCATGGTTTCGCGCTGGTTGTCGTAGCTGAACAGGCCGCCGCCCATGCCGCCAGCCTGCCCGGCTGCTTCGGCCAGACCCGGCAGGTCACGAAGCGGTTTCAGCTTGCCATCGGCGCTGCGGAGATACTCCTCCAGAATGCTCGTGCTTTTGCTCAAGGCAAGATATCCGCCGGCCGCGCTGAAGTAGAGCGCGTCGGGCTGCGGTGCCGTCCCGCCCAATCCGGCCTTGGGTCGCAGCGCGATGGTGAAAATCTTGTGCCCCAGGAAGTCCCGCGGTGCCGCCGCGCCGGTTTGCAGGGCGAACAGGCCGGCCAGGTTTTTGATGCTATTCACGGCCTGGTCGGGATTGGCCACCGCCACCAGGTAAATGGCCGGCGGGTTGGCAAAGTCGGCCAGCGTGTCGCCGGCGGGCGGCTGGGTGTAAGTCACAATGTCGTCGCCGAGGTTGCCAAAGAGTGCGGTGCGCAGGTCAAAGCCCTGGTCTTTCTGCTGCGCGAGCGTGTTGGCCATGTCCACCACGGCGTTCAGGCTGGCCAGCCATTGCGGCGAAATGGCGGCAATCATCTTTTGCAGCTCGGCCCAGGTCTGTTTGCCATCGAGCCGGAAACGGGAAAACTTGATGGCATCGGCCGGCACGAACGCCGGGATGCCGGCATCCTTCGGCGGCAGCGCCAATATTTTCAGCAGCCCGGTGCGGGTGGCCTCCGGCGCGGTGAGATGCACGGTGATCGTTGAGCCTTCCGGTTTTGCGCGCAGGGCAAAGCTCGCCGACTTCAACCCGCCCAGCCCGGTCGCGCCCATGATTTTTGCGCCGGTGAAACTGGGCATCAGTGAAGCCGCGCTGTCGTCCGCGCCGGCCGCGCCGGCCGCCGTCATCAGATCGAACATACGGGTGCCGTTGAACCAGCCGTAATAGGTCGGCGCATCGCGGAACTGCGCCAACCGGTCGCCGGCGAAGGTCGCATTGTCGGCAATGGCCGGCATGCTGCCGCCGGTCAGGTGCGCGGCCACGGCCTCGACCGCCTTGGCGGAGTTGCCCGCCACCAGCAGCGATTGAAACTGGGTGAAATAGATTTCGCCCGGCTGGTCCGGTTTCGGCTCCTTGCCGATTTCCGTGACCGGCGGTTTCCTTGGCAGGATGCCGGAGAAATCATTGCTGTTCAGCGGCACGACGATGAAGTCCAGGCCGTGGATGCTTTCCGTGCGGAGCTTGCGTCCGTCATCCGTCCATCTTTTCGTGAGCGCGGCCAGGTTGGTTTTGAGCAACGAACTTTTGTCCCGCGCATCCAGGATCAGCAGCAGGCCCGGCCGCACGTCGTCGTGGCCGTTGGAGCCGTTGGCCGTGACGGCGAGCGTGAACTGCCCCTGCGGCAGCGCGAAAAAATCCGCGACCTTCAGCCCGAGATCCTGCTCCATCGGCGCGACGAACTGGGCGTTGAACTTGGCCATGAACTTGTCGTGAAACGGGCGCATCGCCGGATCGTTCCAGAACATCATCTGCGGCGAGGTCTGGCACGCGGCGCGGAAGACGTTGCAGTCCGGCACGGTTAAAAACGCCAGCGTGTCGGCGGGCAGCAAATTTTCCGCCGGCGCGATGGCGGCACGGAGAAAAGTGGCGGTCGCCAAAAAGACCGGGACGGCGCCCAGGCGTAAAAGTTTGGTGGTCATTCTTGAATGAATCGATTGGATTTTCCCGATGCCAATTGACTATTTGGCGGCGGGTGCCTTCACCTTCGTCCGGCTGGGCGGTTCGAGGTAGCGGAAGGGATTATTCGGATTGTCGGTCGAGTAGGCGAAGGCGTCGCGATGGTCGAGAAAACTTTTCACCAGTTCCACGGGAATCGCAAAACCGAGGCCTTCGCCAAAGGTGATTTTCATGTTGGTCACGCCGACGACCTCGCCGGCGAGGTTGAACAGCGGGCCGCCGCTGTTGCCGGGATTGATCTGCGCGCTGGTCTGGAGATATAGCTCGCCCTCCAACTGCCGCGTCTTGGTGCTCAAGATGCCCTGCGTCACGGTGCGTTCGAGGCCGAGCGGGCTGCCGATGGCAAAGACGCCGTCGCCGACGTTCAACGCGTCCGAGCTGCCGAGCGTGACGGGCTTGAACTTCGGCGCGTTCTTGTCCTCGATGTGCAGCAGCGCCAGATCCTGGAATTTGTTAATGGCGGTGATTTTCACCTGCTTGTAAGTCTCGCGGTCAAGCTGCCCGTTTTTCTGCTGGTAAACCTCCACGGAAATTTCCGTCTCCCCCTCAATGACGTGAAAGTTGGTAATAAGATAGCCGTCTTCATTCACAAAAAATCCCGAGCCAAGCCCTTCCGGCGTGCGCACCTGCACCACCGCCTCGCCGATCTGCTTGACCAGCGAACTGACATCGCGCGGCGCGGCCGGCCGGGAATCCGTGGCGTAAAACTGTCCCGTGGGTGCCGGAGTCGCCCTCACGCCGGCCCCGGTTGTGCTGGACTTGATGACGCTGGTGACGGCGTTGCGCGGAACGAGCAGCACCGTGTAGCCCAAATCCACGACCAGCGCATCAGACTTCTCCGCCAAAATTTTGCCGGAGACGGCACCGCCGTCCTTGAGCTGGAGGGTGTCGGCCGCAGCAAGGCGGACCACGCAAACCAGCAACAGGACCATGGTGAATTGTTTCTTGAACAACATTTTCGAACAATAGACCACCTCGTTTGATTTGACAAGCCGACGGGTGTTCATTTGTCGCGGTCGGCCTGGCAGACGAATCGGCTTGCCCTCAACCTGAAATCGGGCAACATCTTCAAGAATTTGTGCGATCCGTTTCGAGTGCCGTTGGATTCATGCCGAGGTCACTGCCGTTGCACTTGGGGCAATGCCGGAGAAATTCCGCAAATTTTGGTTCGGGGCGTAGCGTAGCCCGGCTAGCGCGCTTGCTTGGGGTGCAAGAGGTCGGGAGTTCAAATCTCCCCGCCCCGACCATTTTATAAAGGGTTTTTCAATATGTTCAACGGCTCTCTACCCCGGTTTTAACATCGCAGGTCCATGTTCGGACTGGAGCCAAGCCGTTAAATCCGACAGGTTCCCGTTGACCGTCAATGAAAAGGGAGTTTCGGCCGTTATCCGCGGGGCGGTGGGCGGTCAAAATCTCAAAGGCGTTAAAAAGAGAAACGGCGGCTTTTGGTGCTATCCTAAAACTTCGATAAGCGTCTGCGGACGACCAGCGAAACGGGGCAAAAATCAGCCCGTCAATACTTATTCCGAGTCCTACTTTGGCCCCTCAACGCCTCTGTATTTTTACAAAAGCATTGATTTTATTGACTTAAATTGAAGTGGTGGCAGGAGCCGGAATTGAACCGGCGACACAAGGATTTTCAGTCCTCTGCTCTACCAACTGAGCTATCCTGCCAAAACCATTGGTAAAATTGGAGATTGTTCGGTTTCTAAACTCTCGCAATTTGCTGTTGTCTGCCGCCGTTGGCCGCCGCAGGTTTTTGTGACGATGACAATCACCAACAGTCAGGAAACGCCGGATGCAATCAACCGGCGCAAGCTATCAGCAAAAACTCAATCGTCAATCTCGAAAGCGGGCAAGGAATGTTCGGGAAACACCAACCGGTTCGTTGCAATCTGTCCCCGGTGGTGTTTGCCTTGCCAGAATCACCCCCCATTTCGCCCGCTCTTCCCGCTGGCCTTGGACTTTTGCCCAACGACCGCGGCCCTCGATGTTCGGCTCGCTTTTGCCTTGGTCCGAACACTCTTTGACGACGGCGGATCTCATTCTCTTTGCCTATCCGCGATGACATGAGTGCCATCGGCCACCTGGGGTTAAAATAAAAAGCCGCCGGATTGCTCCAGCGGCTTTTGTCCGGCAATCGGAAATCAGTAGGCGGCTTGCGCGCCTTTGATGTTTTTCTTGCCCATCCACGGCATGAGCGCGCGGAGCTTGGCGCCGGTCTTCTCGATCGGATGCTGTTCGCCTTTCTTGAGCAGCGCGTTGTATTTTTTGTAGCCGGTCTGGTATTCCTTGACCCAGCCTTTGGCAAACTTGCCGGACTGGATGTCTTTGAGCGCGGCCTTCATGCGTTTCTTCACGCTGGCGTCAATGATCTTCGGGCCGACGGTGATGTCGCCCCACTTGGCGGTTTCGGAAATCGAGAAGCGCATGCCGCTGATGCCGGATTCGTTCATCAAATCGGCGATGAGCTTCAACTCATGCAGGCATTCGAAGTAGGCCATCTCCGGCGAGTAACCGGCTTCCACCAGCACTTCAAATCCCGCTTCCACCAGCGCGCTCGCGCCGCCGCACAGCACGGTCTGTTCGCCGAATAAATCGGTCTCGGTCTCCTCCTTGAAGTTGGTTTCAATGACGCCGGCGCGGGTGCCGCCGATGCCTTTGGCCCAAGCCAAAGCAATCGCCTTCGCCGCCTTGCCTCCTTGATAGACGGCGACGAGGCTCGGCACGCCCTTGCCTTCGACATACTGGCGGCGCACGGTGTGGCCCGGTCCTTTCGGCGCGACCATGATGACGTTCACGTTCTTCGGCGGAACAATCGTTTTGAAATGTATCGAGAAACCGTGCGAGAAGAGCAGGGTTTTGCCGGAGCTCAAGTTCGGCTCGATGTCCTTTTCATAGCATGCCGCCTGTTTGGTGTCCGGCAGCGCGACCATGATGACGTCGGCCTGCCGCACGGCTTCAGCCGTGGTGACGACCTTGAAACCTTTTTCCCTGGCGACCGGAATGGACTTGCTGCCTTCGTAAAGGCCGATGATGACCTTGAGGCCGCTGTCCTTGAGGTTGAGCGCGTGGGCGTGGCCTTGGGAGCCGAAGCCGAGCACGGCGAGCGTTTTGTTTTTCAACACGCCGAGATCGGCGTCCTTGTCGGTATAGACTTTTGCCATAGGTTTAGTTGGATAAAATTATTTGCGCGGCATCGCGGCCTTGCCGGTGCGCGTGAGTTCGAGGATGCCGAAATTGTCCATCAGGCCGATGAACTTCTCCACCTTGCTCTCGTTGCCGGTGATTTCGATGGTCAACGACTTGGGCTGCACGTCCACGATTTTCGCGCGGAAAATATCCGTGATCTGCATCACTTCGGCGCGCGCCTTGGAATCCACGGTGACCTTCACGAGCACCAGTTCGCGATCCACATATTCGCCCTCGCTGAAATTCTGCACCTTGAGCACGTCCGGCAGCTTGTTGAGCTGCTTGACGATTTGTTCCAGCGTCGCCTCGTTCCCGTGCGTGACGATGGTCATGCGCGACGCCGTCGGGTCGTTGGTCGGCGCGACGTTGAGCGAGTCAATGTTGTAGCCGCGGCCGCTGAACAGACCGGCCACGCGCGTGAGCACGCCGAACTTGTTTTCCATCAAAACTGAAATGGTGTGTCGCATAAAACCCGTTTGGAACGGACGGCAAGCCTAGCTCCCCCGCGGCCGGCGGTCAAACCTCAAATCGCGCGCTTACTTCGCCATGACCAGATTATCACCAATCAAAACGCGGTAATCCTTGATGCGCCCGCTGTCCTGCCCCCGTCGCGGCACGTCGCCCGGATATTTCATAGTGGTATTTGATTTTGGGAAAAGGCGGCGCGGAGGCGGGCTCCGACGGCTGGCTGGGGAAAAATGAGAAGCCCAACGACCGTTGTGCCGCCGGAAGGCTCGCCGCTGGCCGCTTTTGATCCGCTCGATGACTTGCGTCCCCGGCATGAAGACTGGCAGGTTTATTTTTCCGCGCCTGCCAAAATTGTCTGAAAATGCGGTGGCTGTTCTTCGGCGGCGACGATGCTAATTTCAATCTTCTTGAATCCGGCGGCTTCGAGCCAGCGGTGCAGATCGCTTTCGGCGAAGCCGAGCCAGCGGTCGCCGTAAAGTTCGTGCGCCTTGTCGAAGTTGTGTTTGAGCAAATCAAGAATCAAAATCTGTCCGTGCGGCTTGAGCAACTTCGCCGCGCTGGCCAACGCGTCCGCAGGATTTTCGGCATGATGCAGTGCCTGACTTAAAATCACGAGGTCAACGCTGCCGGCGTCAATCGGCGGGTTTTGCAAATCGCCCTGGCGGAACTCGAGGTTCTTGAGGTGGTTCTTCTTCGCCTTGGCCGCGCCGAACGCGACGATTTTTTCCGAGTTGTCCACGGCGATGACTTTCTTGCAGCGGCGCGCGAGCAGTTCGCTCAACAGCCCTTCGCCGGCGCCCAAATCGGCGACGACCAGCGGCGGCAAAATCCGCAGCAGCAAATGCCCGAACGCCTGCCACGACCGGCCCGGCCCATACACGCGGTCAAATCGCCCGGCGACCTGGTTGAAGAAAACCTGCGCCTGTTCTTTGCGTCGGGCAAGGACGCGCTTGAGATTGATCTGGTCACTGTTGTGCTCGGCGAGTTCCTTCGCGCCACGGATGGCGAGCTGGATGAATTCGCTGGCGACGGAATCCGCCTGCGGATTGAGTTTGTAAAAAGTGCGCTTGCCATCGCGCCGCGATGTCACCAGCGCGCAGTCGGCGAGCAGGCCGAGATGCGTCGAGATGCGCGACTGGCCGAGCCGCGTGACCTCTTGAAGTTCGTTGACGGACAGTTCATCGCCTTCGAGCAAGGCAACAATGCGCAGGCGCGTCGGGTCGGCCAGGGCGCGGAGGGATTTGAGCGTGGAGGTCATGTTAAATTATTTTGCAAAAGCGTTTGACGTTCCTGAAAAGTGTTATATCATCAAATCCTGATACGTCAATATGTTGTTGGCGAGCAACCAAAATAAACAAACATGAGCAAAAACTTCATCTTCTCCTCGGAGTCCGTCGGCGAAGGCCATCCGGACAAAGTCGCGGACACCATTTCCGACGCCGTGCTGGACGCCTGCCTGACGCAGGACAAGTTCAGCCGCGTCGCCTGCGAGACTTACTGCAAGTCCAACCTCGTCGTCGTCGGCGGCGAAATCACCACCAAGGCCAAGCTCGATTTCAACCAGATCGCCCGCGACACCATCCGCGAAATCGGCTACACGCACGACGACGACGTGTTTCACGCCGACAAGGTGCTCATCATGAACGCCATCACCTCGCAGTCGCCCGACATTGCGCAGGGCGTGGACGCGAAGGCCGCCGAAGGCAAGGACACCGCCGAGCAGGGTGCCGGCGACCAGGGTTTGATGTTCGGTTACGCGTGCAACGAAACGCCGGAGCTGATGCCCGCGCCGATCATGTTCGCGCACCAGTTGGGCGCGGAACTCACGCGCATCCGCAAGACCGGCAAGGTCGCGTGGCTGCGGCCCGACGCGAAATCGCAGGTGTCCGTGCAATACGTCAACGACCAGCCGGTGGCCATCACCAACGTGGTCATCTCCACGCAGCACGCGCATGACGTGAAGCACAAGACGATCAAGGATTTTTGCATCGAGAACATCGTCAAAAAGGTTTTGCCGAAGCATTTGCTCACGAAGAAAACGCAGTTTCTCATCAACCCCACCGGCCGCTTTGTCGTCGGCGGGCCGCAGGGCGACACCGGTTTGACCGGCCGCAAGATCATCGTGGACAGCTACGGCGGCATGGGCCGGCACGGCGGCGGTGCGTTCTCCGGCAAGGACCCGAGCAAGGTGGACCGCAGCGCGGCTTACATGGGCCGTTATGTGGCGAAGAACATCGTCGCGGCGGGCATCGCCACGAGCGCGGAAATCCAGTTCGCCTACGCCATCGGCTATCCCGAACCCGTCAGCGTGTGCATCAACACGTTCGGCACGGCGGTCAACGGCATCACCGACGAACAGATTGAAAACGCCGTCCGCGATGTTTTCAGCTTCAAGCCGGCGAACATCGTCAAGCAGTTGAATCTGCTCCGCCCGATTTATTCCAAGACCACCAACTATGGCCACTTCGGCAAAACCGACCCGGACATTACTTGGGAAAAGACGGACAAGGTGGCCGCGTTGCAAAAGGCGCTGCGCTGATTCAAGGCGCGCGCCAGCTTGGTTGAAGCCGGCCCGATGATTTTGTAAAATGGTCCAAATGCAGCTTATGCCGTATCCGACAGCCAAGTTCGACCAGTTGCTTCGGAAGGCGACGTGCGCGCTGCTGCCGCGGAGCGCCTGGTTGAGCCGCAAAACGAAGGCCGGGGTCGAGATCACGGGGCAGAACCGGGCGGGTTACGGTGGCCGGGGGTTTTTTGTTTTTGGCGAAGAGCTGGAACCGGAGTTGAAGCATTTGGAATTTTTCCTCCGGCCGGGCGATGTCTTCATTGACATTGGTGCCAATACGGGCGTTTTTTCCATGAAGGCGGCGCACTGCGTGGAAAGCAGCGGAGAAGTCATTGCCATCGAGCCGCAGCCGGACATGGTCTATGCGCTGCACCGGAATGTTCTTCGGAACGACTTTGGCAACGTGCGGATTCGCAACTGCGTGCTCGGCGAGCAGTCCGGCCGGAAGGATCTTTGGATTAATCAGGACCGGCCGGCCAGTGCCAGTTTCAACCGGAGTGATGCGCAGGCCAAAAACATCTCCTGCCTTTGTTTGACGCTGGATGAACTGGTCGGCCTGGAGCAGTCGGCGCGGGTGGACTACATCAAGATTGACACCGAGGGGAGCGAGGCGGCGATTCTTCTTGGCGGCCAGCGGGTGATTGCCCAGTTTAAGCCCGTGATTCAAGTGGAAGTGTCCGTCAAGGATGTCCCGGTCATGCCGGGCTACGAGCGATGGCATTTTCCCGGCAGCGGCAACGTCCTGCAGATCCCCGCCGACCACTGGGCCGGCCCAGTGTGCGTCCGGTTGGGCTACCAGCAGGAACGCAAGTGAAAACGGCGCATTTTTTGGAATCAAAACTGAAAAAACAAAACCCAGTTAAATTAACAATCAAGAAATTTTATGACTACAATTAAACTCCCATCTTCACGCCGCACTGTTTTGAAATCGAACGGCAGCGGCACCGCCAAACCGGACTTCGCCGTTCGCGACCTCTCGCTCGCCGAGTGGGGCCGCAAAACCATCCAGGTGTCCGAACACGAGATGCCCGGCCTGATGTCCATCCGCAAGAAATACGGCGCGAGCAAGCCGCTCAAGGGCGTGCGCATCACCGGCTCGCTGCACATGACCATTGAGACGGCGATTCTCATCGAGACGCTCGTGGAACTCGGCGCGTCGGTGCGCTGGGCGAGCTGCAACATTTTCTCGACGCAGGATCACGCCGCCGCCGCCATTGCCGCCGCCGGCATTCCGGTGTTCGCGCACAAGGGCGAAACGCTTGAAGAATACTGGGACTTGACGCTCCGCGCGTTGACGCATCCCGGCAACAAAGGCCCGCAGCTCATCGTGGACGACGGCGGCGACGCCACGCTGCTGATTCACAAAGGCTACGAACTCGAAAACGGCGACACTTGGGTCAACACGCCGAGCGACAACCACGAAGTCGCCGTCATCAAGGCGTTGCTCAAGCGCGTGGCCAAGGAACGTCCCGGTTTCTGGCATGAAGTCGTGAAAGATTGGAAAGGCGTTTCCGAAGAAACGACCACCGGTGTGCATCGCCTTTATCAGATGTTGGAGCAGGGAAAACTTTTGGTTCCCGCCATCAACGTCAACGATTCCGTCACCAAGTCCAAGTTTGACAACCTCTACGGCTGCCGCGAATCGCTCGCCGACGGCATCAAGCGCGCGACCGACGTCATGGTTGCCGGCAAAGTCGCCTGCGTCTGCGGTTACGGCGACGTCGGTAAAGGCTCGGCGCACTCGCTGCGCGGCTTTGGCGCGCGCGTCATCGTTACGGAGATTGATCCGATCAACGCCTTGCAGGCCGCGATGGAAGGGTTTGAAGTCACCACCGTGGAAGACACGCTTGGCACCGCCGACCTTTACGTCACGACGACCGGCAACAAGGACATCATCACGCTGGAGCACATGGCGAAGATGAAAGACCAGGCCATCGTCTGCAACATCGGCCACTTCGACAACGAGATCCAAGTGGACAAATTGAACAACGCCAAGGGCGTGAAGAAGCTCACCATCAAACCGCAGGTGGACAAATACAGTTTCGCCGACGGCCACAGCATTTACATGCTCGCCGAAGGCCGCTTGGTGAACCTCGGCTGCGCCACCGGCCATCCGAGCTTTGTGATGAGCAACAGCTTTACCAACCAGGTGCTCGCGCAACTCGACCTGTGGAAGAACAAGGACACGGCGAAAGTTGGCGTCTATCGTCTGCCCAAGAAACTGGACGAAGAAGTCGCCCGGCTGCACTTGGAAAAAATCGGTGTGAAGCTGACCAAGCTCTCCAAGGCGCAGGCCGACTACCTCGGCGTGCCGGTGGAAGGACCTTACAAGCCGGAACACTACCGGTATTGAGCAAAATCAAATCTCAAACACGAAAGGCGAACGGAGAGATCCGTTCGCCTTTTTCAATGTCCCAATACAAATTATCAATCAACAGCCGCGACGCGGTGGTGCCTGAACAATTCGGGTTGCGGCTTTACGATGGCTGCGCCGGGCCGGAAAAACTCCGGCGGTTTCCAGACGGTGAGCACGTTTCCATAATGGAACCGCCAGCCAGGTTCTGGGGTGAGGCCATCAATTTCTGGATGACCAATCCGGGTTGATCATTTCGCCGCCGTCAACTTGTAGAGCACCACGCCGTGCGCGGGAATGGTCAGCGGCAAATTGCCGTCCGCCGCATCCACGGTGGCCACATCCTTTTGCCGCCACACGTCGCGGACAAGCTGTTTGCCGGCGAGGCCGAACTGCGGCAGCGCCTTGAAATTCCAGTTGGCCGGGGTGACGCCGAGATTGAAAAATCCAAACGCCCGGCCGCCATCCGCCAGTTCCTTGGCATAGACGCGCACGTCGCCGTCCTTCAAAATGCACGTCGCCTCTTTGCCGAGTTCGTCCTGATCCAGCGCCAGCACCTCGTCGTTGCAGAGCAGATTCAGCGTGAAGTCGTCCAACTGGGTCATGTCGCAGCCGATGAGCAGCGGCGCCGAGAGCAGGCACCACAGGCTGATGTGCGTGTATTGCTCGTCCGGCGTGAGGCGGGACGGATGCAATTCGCCCCAGCCAACCTGGCCGACCACGAGCATATCCGGGTCGTTCCAGTTGCCCGGCTTGGCATACGGCGCGGCTTGATCCTGGTTGAAGCCGATATCACTCATGCTTTTCCAAGTGTCGCGGATGTCGCCGGTGGTGCGCCAGCAATTGCCGCTGACCGAGCCGCCCCATTGCCACACGCTGGCCATGCCGTATTGGCAGAGGCTGAACACCATGTCGCGGTTTTGCCCGCGCAGAAATGTGCCCATGACCCGATAGGGCAGGATGGCTTGGGCGTTTTTCGGCGGGGTTTCGCCCCACACCTTCGCGTTCGTGGGATTGGTCATTTCTTTGTCGGCGACACTGCCATAGCTGCACCAGTCATATTTCAAATAATCAAAGCCCCACTTCGCGTAAGTTTGAGCATCCTGCTGTTCGTGCTTCCAACTTGCCGTGCAACCGCCGCACGTCCACGGGCCAGGCGAGGAGTAAAGTCCCGCCTTCAGGCCAAGATTGTGGATATAATCCGCCAGGCCTTTCATGTCGGGGAACCGGGAGTTCGGCACAATCACACCCTGCGCGTCGCGGAACGGCCCGTGCAACGTCGGGTCTCGCGAATCGCGATGGTTCTGCCAGAAGTCGTCCACGTTGATGTAGGTCCAGCCGTGGTTGATGAGGCCGCTCTTGACCATCGCGTCCGCCGCGCTTTTCACATGCTCGGCGGAAACCGCGCCGGCAAAGCAATTCCAACTGTTCCAGCCCATCGGCGGCGTGAGCGCGATCTGATCGCCGCAGACGATGCGGAATTTTTTCTCCGCCGCGCCGAGCGAATTTTTGGCGTGCAGCGTGACCGTAAATTCGCCCCTGGCGGACAGCGCGCCCGTAATGCGGCCGGTTTGCGGATCCAGCTTCAACCCCTGCGGCAAATTCTGCGCGGAAAAGGTCATCGGCCGTTCGCCTGTCGCCGGAATCATGAACATAAACGGCGAGCCGGGGCGCACGCCGAACACGTTTGCGCCATTGATGCGCGGCGTAACCGGCGCGGGCGGCGTGAGAAGGTATGGCGCGACCGGCACCAGCGCGGGTTCGCCAGTGGTGGCAAAAGTGGTCGCCAAAACCGTTTCAAATTTTGCATCCGCCCAGTCAGCGTGGTCGTGGTCGATGCCGTCATCGGCATCGCTGACTTCGAGCACGAGCGATTTCACGCCGGTCAGATCCACTTCGCAATCCTTGGCCGCGTCACCGGCGCGCATCACGCCGCTCTTCCAAAGTGCCTTGCCGTCGCCGCGCACGATGAATTCCACGCTTGAATTGGGGCTTTTGTTCACCTCGTCGTCCACGCCCACGCTGGCGGAAAATCTCGTCGCGCCGCCGTCCAGCTCGATGTGCAGGGTGCTTTCCGCGTGCGTGCCGAAGCCGTGCTTGAACTGCTGGCCGCCGATGGATAGCGGATGGCCGTCGACTGATTTGTTGCGATGCGGCTTGCCCCAGCCCTGCACGGCGGAATGGATATCAAGTTCATCGAGCCAGATGGTTCCGGCGGAAACGAGGCCGGCGGTGGAAACGGCGAAAGCCCAAACCAGTGCGAGAGCAATGCGGAATTTCATTCAATCATTGTGCCGTAAAAAAAAAAACCTTGTCAAGTTCGTCGGACTATTCCTTTTGGGGTTATATCTTTGCCCATGCCGACGCTGCTTCTCGCCACGCGAAACGCCCAAAAAATCGGGGAAATCCAGGCCATCCTCGGCGCGGGATTTCGTCGCCTCCTGATGCAGGAATTTCCTGATGTGCCCGCCGCCGCCGAGGCTGCGGAAACCTTTGCCGGCAACGCGACGAAGAAAGCGGTGGAATTGGCGAAATGGGCTTCTGGAAACTCAACCCAAAAATCTTAAAATTCAAAACCGGATTTTGTGCTCGCCGATGATTCCGGTCTGGAAGTGGACGCGTTGAACGGCGCGGCCGGCGTGCATTTCGCGCGTTTCGCTGGCCTGGACCAGTCCGAAAATTCCCGCGACGCCGATAACAATGCCACATTACTGCGCTTGCTTAAAGATGTGCCGGCGGAAAACGCACCGGCCGGTTCCGTTGCGTCCTCGCGCTCGCGCCGGTGCTCGCGGGAAAAATCAAAACCGCGTCACCGTCTGGAAACACGGCGGCGAGGATATTTTCAATCAACTGCTGGCGGCGCACGTCCGACTCCAGCTAACGCGATCATTTCATCCAGGGGAGGGGCCGGGATTTTTGGGCGGTTCAGGGGTGAAAACGCGTGGTTTTTCCGGTCGTGGACAGAGTGCCCCCAACCTCCCATTGTTTTTCCACATGCCGGGGCAACACTCCGCGGGCTTCAACCGCTGCCCAAGGCATGGGCGACCTGACGGAAGAGCCGCTGATCGGGATAGCTGCTGCTCAACCGCAGTTGAATGCGCCGGGTGTTGCGCAACACCACCGCGCCGACCAGGAAACGCGGGTTGCTGCCCTTGGCGGGCGGCTCCGCTGTTGCCCGGCAGCAGATACGCCACCAGCAATTGTTCGCCGCAGAACAACCAGCCCGGATATTTCCTAGTGGGATTGAACCAAAAAGGGGTGAGCGGGTCAGAAGGCTTGAAAACACTGAGCCCAATGAAAACGCCACGGACCGCTGCTGCGCCGACAGACTGTCGAGAACTGCCCTGGCTCTTGCCAGACCTCGGTTCCCGAAAAGTCGCGGCTGATTTTTCCGGGGGAACCCTTTCCAGCGCTGGCGGGGTGTTGTTGTGGCGTCAGGCGGACGCCGACTTGGGCGTCACGGCGGCGCTGGCGCAATCTTTTGTTGACCAGCGCCGGCAGGTCTAGGTGGATCTCCCGGTGCCGCAGTGGCAGGCCCGGCGGATTTACGGATGGGCGTCGGGTTATGACGATCTCAACGATCACGCGCACCTGCGGTTATCTGACGGCCGGAACCAACAGCGGCGGGGCGTATTCGTTCTCCGGCCTGGTCTTGTCTGGCACCCATTTGTATGGCACGACGATTGGAGGAGGGACTTACGGCAATGGCACGGTCTTTCTCGTCAGCACGAATGGCCTGTTTTTCACCAACCTGTATTCTTTCACCGGCGGCAATGATGGCTCGCAACCGCATGGCGGATTGACGTTGTCCGGCAACACCCTGTATGGCACCACCTCGGCAGGTGGCACGGCAACCAATGGCACCCTGTTTGCCATCATCCATCCTGCTGAAGAACCTTAGCAAGCTGTCCGGCGGGTCGTTTCAATTCAACTTCCTGCACACCGCCGGCTCGACTAACACCGTGTTCTCAACCACCAACCTAGGTCTGGCGTTCTCCAACTGGACAACGTTGGGAACCGCCACCGAAGTTTCCGCCGGCCATTTCCAGTTCACCGATCCGCAGGCCCGAACGGCCCGCAACACTTTTACCGCGTCCGCTCGCTTTGAAATGAATTTTTTGCAGCAGTTCCGGATTCATTCGCGTCTTGCAAGCGGCGGAAAAGGACTTGTGCGGTCTCCATGCGGCAAACGTCCACCACGGAGGCGGAATCATCCCTCAAGCGGACAATGATTGCATTCAACCTCCCGCCGGAGTTGCGCGGCACGGCGGGTTGCGGGTGTATTTTTATCTTCATTCTTGGCTTTCCAACTCAAAAACAAAAACTCAAAATTCAAAACTGTTTTGACCAAATCAAATTTGAAAATGACCTTGAAAGAAATCCCCGGCTCCATCGTGGCGCCCCTCGGCTTCCTGGCCGGCGGCGTGTTTTGCGACATCAAAAAACTCGGCACCGGCAAAGGCTCGAACAAGGGACAAAAACGCGACCTCGCGCTCATCGTTTCCGAAACGCCGGCGACCGTGGCCGGCATGTTCACCACCAACCAGGTTTGCGCCGCGCCGGTGAAAGTCTGCGTCGAGCGGATGAAGCAGGGAATGGCGCAAGTCGTGGTGGTGAATTCCGGCAACGCCAACGCCTGCACCGGCAAGCAAGGGATGGCGGACGCGCGCGAAATGGTTTCGTTCTCAGAGAAAACATTAGCGTTGTCGCCGGGCCGCGCGCTGGTCGGCTCAACGGGACGCATTGGCGTGACGATGCCGATGGACCACATCCGCGCCGGCATTCTCGAAGCCGCGATGGAACTCGGCTGCACCACCGCGCATGCCGACCGCGCGACGGAAGCCATCATGACCAGCGACACCCAACCAAAGCAGGTCGCGGTGGAATTCAAGCTGGGCGGCCGGACCGTGCGCATCGGCGGCATCTGCAAGGGCGCGGGCATGATTCAACCCGGCATGAGCGCAACGGGCGCACGCCCGGCGGCGCTGCCCGGTGGCCGTCCGCAAGGACTGCATGCGACGATGCTGGGCTTCATCACGACGGACGCCGCCGTGGAGCGAAAAGTTTTGCAGGCGATGTTGGAGGCAGCCGTGGCGAACAGTTTTAATCGCATCACCGTGGATGGGGACATGAGCACGAACGACACGGTGCTGGTGCTGGCAAACGGGCTGGCGGCGAACAAAAAATTTGGATTGAACAGTCCGGCTGGAAAGATTTTTCAGGCGGCGTTGACCCATGTCTGCCTTGAACTGGCGAAAAAAATTGTCCGCGACGGCGAAGGCGTGCATCGCGTCGTGACCGTGCGCGTGAACGGTGCCAGGACGATTCAGGACGCCGATGCCGCCGCGCGGGCGGTGGCGAACAGCGCGCTGGTGAAGACAAGCTGGCACGGCGGCGACCCGAACTGGGGCCGGATCATTGACGCCATTGGCTACTCGCCGGCAACCGTCGTGGAGGAGAAAATTGACATCGGTTATGCCGCGCCCGGCGCTAAAAAAATTCTCTGGAGCCTGAGACGCGGCCAGCCGACAAAGGCGACATTCAAGCAGCTCTGCGCCGCCGTCGCGCCGCCGGAATTTGAGTTGCACATCAACCTGAATCTCGGCCGGGCGAACGCGGTGATGTATGCCGCCGATTTGACCGAGGAATACGTGGACTTTAACAAAGGTGATGTGGGCGATCCGGGTTCGCTGGGCGGATAAGTCTGCGGTTCAATCCCAGTCGGTGGCGGCAATGAGCGCGGCCAGCATGGTAAATCGTTTTGCCGGGGGCCGTCAGTTTTTACAAAGGATTCATGTCGGTTAAATCCAAACTGTCGGCGGCACAACAACTCGAGGCCGCTTTCGTCTTTTCTTTCGACTGCCAGTGATTAGGCTGTCGGCATGAGTCATTTGTCACGCGCGGTTGAAGAATCCGTCGCTACGCTGCGCCAATTGTCCGCGCTGGAGGAGCCGTTGAACCGCGCGGCGCAACTGGTCCTGCGCTCGCTCACCGGCGGCCACAAGCTGCTGCTGTGCGGCAACGGCGGCAGCGCGTCGGATGCCACGCATCTGGCCACGGAATTTCTCTGCCGGTTTCAAAACGATCGCCGGCCGTATCCGGCCATCTCGCTCACGGCCAACGGCGAATTTATGACGGCCGTGTGCAACGACTACCATGCCGACGAGATTTTCGCGCGCCAGGTCTGGGGCCTGGCGGAACCGGGCGACGTGCTCATCGGCATCAGCACCAGCGGCAAATCCAAGAACATTCTTCGCGCGCTTGAAGAAGCCAAACGCAAAGGCGTCGAAAGCATCGCCATCCTGGGCCGCGACGGCGGATTTACGAAGGGCTTGGCGACAATTGATCTGATTGTGCCCGGCAATTCCACGGCGCGGATTCAGGAGGCGCAAAAAGTTTTATATCACGCGCTCTGCGAATTGGTCGAAGAAAAACTCCCGAAGGCATAGACACGGATTTCACGGATCAACCTGGATTGACCACCGGTTTTCATCCGTGAAAATCCGTGTAATCCGTGTCTAAAAATAGTCCGGCGCGTTCCCCGCTTTCCACTTGATGTTACAGCCCATGCTGGGGACTTGCAGTTCGGAAGTCGGGTTCCCCGCCAGCACGGCGTCGAGCGCGGCGCGCAAATCTCCGCCCGTCACCGGGATGCCGTTGCCCGGTCGGCTGGCGTCGAACTGGCCGCGATAAACCAGCCGGCGCCCGCGACCGAACAGAAAGATGTCTGGCGTGCAGGCGGCGCGATAGGCTTTGGCGACAGCCTGGGTTTCGTCGAAGAGATAAGGAAAAATGTAGCCGGCAGTTTTCACTTCATCCTTCATCCGGGCAGGACTGTCGGCGGGATAATTTTTCGCGTCATTGGCATTGATGCCGACGAGGGCGACATTTTTCGCGGCGTAGTCGCGCGCGAGTTGCGCCAGGCCGGCGCGGAGGTGGATGACATACGGACAATGGTTGCACAGGAAAATCACGACGAGCGCGGCCTTGTCCTGGAAGCGGGCGGGCGAAATGATTTTGCCGTCGGTATCCGGCAATTGAAAATCCGGCGCGGGCGTGCCGAGCGGCAGCATGGTGGAAGGTGTCAGAGCCATGCGGAAAATATAAGCCCAATGTCCAAAGTCTAAAGGCCAAAGTCATTTTGAATCAGGAAGGCAGGAAATCAGGAATTTCTTTACCGGATTTCTTGGTTTCCTGATTTGTATCGGGCAAACTTTTCGCCGTGGCCAAAAACATTTTATTTTTCGACCTGGAAACGCAGAAGTCCGCCGAGGAAGTCGGCGGCTGGGGCAACATTGCCAAAATGGGCATGAGCGTGGGCGTGACCTGCCACAGCGTCACCGGCGAATATAAAATCTACGGCGAGCGGCAGGTGGACGAACTCATCAAGGATTTGCAGCGCGCCGATCTGGTCGTCGGCTTCAACCACCTGCGGTTTGATTATGAAGTGCTGCACGGCTACACGTCGCTGGATTTGACGCAGTTGCCGACGCTGGACATGCTCGTGGAATTGCAAAATTCCCTCGGCCACCGGCTTTCGCTCGATTCCATCGCCACGGCGACGTTCGGCGTGGAAAAAACCGCCGAAGGCTTGCAGGCCATCCAATGGTGGAAGGAAGGCAAACTGGCAGAGATTGCAGAATATTGCTGCTACGACGTGAAAATCACCAAGCTGGTCTATGAATATGGTCGGCATCACGGGCAGATTCATTACACGAATCGTTTCGGCAAAAAATTGACCACGCCGGTGAAGTGGTGAAACTCCTTACTCCCGAAAGGCAACGGAGCTATCACCACAGCGTTAGCAACGTTAGGGATTACACCAACCAGAAAAATGAACACATAATATTTTGCGTAGCTCGGCTATGCCGGCGAGACCTTTGCCCAATGGGTCAAGGGACTACGCCCCAAACTGGACGTCTAGGTCATAAAACGCTCCGATACCACCAAGGGCTTCAAGGTCTTGGCCCGGTGCTGGGTGGTGGAACCCACCTTCGGTTGGTTGATGCACCAGCACCGCCAGAATCGCGATGATGGCAATCACCACCAGCAGTTCAATCAACGTGAACCCGCCACGGCGGCGTGGCCGGACTTGAGCACGGGCATAAAACGCCGGAAAAATACCACCGTCCGCCGGCAGCGGATGTTAATGCGGCCAGGTTTTGTTCCAAGTGAGGTTGCGCAGGTCGCTTAATCTGGTGGATTGAGCATGGCCGTCGGCATAGCCGATGTTGTTGCGTCCCGGCAAAGGCGTGCCCGACGGCCAACTGCGCGGGGCGACTGAAGCCGGCTTGCCCCAGTGCCGGGCAATTTCAAACCGGCCCATTTCGGCATACTCCTGACCATTATATAAATCTGTGGTGACTGTGTCATTGATATGCGGACTGCCGCCCATCCAATTCGCTTCGGCAAAGTAAGGTGTCGTGGAAGGAGAAAAGATTTCAATGTCTTTGTTATAAAAATTTGCGGTTTCAGTATTAAAATCAATCCGGTCCCTTGCCGCCGCCGCGCTGTTATAGCACCAATAGTTCAAACCGTAGCTGCCCTGCGAATCAAATTGGTTGACGCTCCAGTTAATCATGCTCCAGGGATAATCCGCCGTCCCAAAAGCGGCCGGCTCGAGGGAACTGGGACTGTTTTGGTGGGTGGGGCCGCCCCAGGGGTTTTGTTCCGCTGCTGCCGGGCAATAACGGGCTTTCTTGATGGCGTTGTAATTCGTGTCCAGCAAGCCAAACCAAGTTGCGGGCCAAGACTGAACTCCCAGCAGCCCCTTTGAGTCATTGAAATACATCGTCAATGAGAGGGTGATTTGCTTGGCATTGTTGAGGCAGGCGATTTCCTGAGCCTTGATCTTCGCCTTCTGGAGCGCCGGCAAGAGCATGGCTGCCAGAATGGCAATGATGGCGATCACCACCAGCAGTTCAATCAAGGTGAAGGCTGCAGGCCTGAAAAACGGCGTCCGCCGCTGGCTTGAGCCGCCGGCTGCGTTTTTGAGATATGGGTAGGCAAACATACTTTGGTTATTTTTAAACAATAACATGGGTGGAGCGCATAACAACAACCCTTTTGCGCTCTCATACGAACCTTTTTGCGCTGCCGCCAGTTTGGATGTTTGACCAGCACGAACGCCCCGCCCCTCCCGGAGTTTTATGCCGCGCGCACCGCGGCGACGAAGGCCCGCACTTTCGCCACATCCTTTTTGCCGGGCGCGGATTCCACGCCGCTGGCCACATCCACGGCAAACGGTCGCACCCGCCGCACCGCCTCCGCAATATTTTCGGTCGTCAGCCCGCCGGCGAGAATGATGGGTTTTCCATAATTCTGCGCCGCCCGGGCCAGGTCCCAGTTGAATTTTTCGCCCGTGCCGCCGAGTCCGCTGTTGGAATGGGCATCCAACAAAAACGCGTCGGTGGAATAATTCTCCAGCGCGGCCAGCGATTCCGCGTCCCGCACGCGCAGCGCTTTCACGCTCATCAGCCCGAACTGGGTGCAGAATTCCGAGGGTTCGTCGCCGTGAAATTGCAGCAGGTTCAGGCCGCAAACGCGGATGGCCGCCAGCACCGCCTCTTCGGCCGGATTCACAAACACCCCCACGCGCAGGACGAAGGGCGGCAGTGCGCGGCAAATTTGCCCGGCGGCCGCGAGTTCCAGATGCCGCGGACTGCCAGCGTAAAAATTCAGCCCGATCATGTCCGCCCCGGCCTCGGCAACGGCGATGGCGTCGGCGACGTTCGTGACGCCGCAGATTTTCACCTTGGTTTGCATTTACGATGCTTGCTTTCTGAATTACTATGGGATCAGTCTGCCGTTTCGGTCAAAACATAATTCAAAAGCCAGCCAGCGTAAATCCGAATGCCGCGCTCGATTTATTTCGATTACAACGCCACCACCCCGCTCGACCCGCTGGTGCGCGACGCGATGCTGCCCTTTCTCGGCGAGGTCTGGGGCAATCCGTCGAGCCTGCATCGCATCGGCCGCCAGGCCCGGGCGGAACTCGACGACGCGCGCGACCGCGCGGCAAAATTTCTCGGGGCAAAGCCGAGTGAAATCATCTTTACCAGCGGCGGCACGGAAGCCAACAACCTCGCTATTTTCGGCACGGCCCGCCTTCTCCAGTCAAAGGGCCGGCATTTAATCACTTCCGCCGTCGAACACGACGCGGTGTTGCAGGCGTTTGATTATCTGGAAAAAAAAGAGGGGTTTTTAGTCGCGCGCCTCCCGGTTGATTCGGAGGGTCGCGTGGCCCCGGACGACTTGAAGCGAGCGATCCGCGCGGACACTGTTCTCGTCTCCATCATGGCGGCCAACAATGAAATTGGCACGATCCAACCGGTGTCCGAGTTGGGGGCGGTTTGTCGCGAGCGCGGCGTGGTTTTCCATTCGGACGCGGTTCAATGGTTCGGCAAAGAGCCGTTCGCCAACATCAGCCATTTCAACGCTGACCTGATTTCCATTTGCGCGCACAAGTTTCATGGTCCAAAGGGAGCCGGATTGCTTTTTATCAATTCGCCGCTCATGCCGGACCCCATAATTTTTGGCGGTGCCCAGGAAAACGAACGCCGCGCCGGCACGGAAAATCTGGCGGCCATCTTTGGCCTGGTTGTGGCCATGGAAAATTTTGTTCGGCCGCCGATTTTTGCCGCTGATTTTCTTTTGCATTTGTCAGAAAAGTTGCGCGCCGCTGTGAAATCTGTCGCCGGATGCAAACTGGTCAGTCCCCAAAAAAATTGTCTCTCCAACACGGTTTCCTTTGTTGTGCGCGGTGCGGATTCGATCTCGCTGCTGGCGGGATTGGATTTGGAGGGCATTTGCGCCTCAAGCGGTTCGGCCTGCTCGGCCGGTTCCTTGGTTCCTAGTCATGTGGTTCTGGCTTTGGGAAGAAAGGACTCGGCCAATTCGCTGGTTCGTTTTTCTTTGGGCCGCTTTTCTTCTGCCGCTGAAGTGGATTTTGTTTGTTCGGCGCTGCCGGCGGTGATCCGTCGCGCACAACTAGCGGGAAACAAGGCCAGCCGCTTGTGAATGACTTGTGGAAGTTGCCAATAACTTTTACTTTTTAATTTTCCTCGCTCGTATAGCTTGAACTGGTCACATTGAAAAACGGATCATTTCGGCCGGTAAAGAATGAGTTTTTATCAATTGTTCGGCTTGTTCACAGGCCTTAATACGAATAGAATTTTTTTAAAAGAAAGAATATTATAAGCACATGAACCTAACGATCTCAAAAGACCAGATCATCGCCGGACTCCAAGCGGTTCAAAATGTCGTGAGCTCCCGGACGACCCTGCCCATCCTTTCCAACGTGCTTATTCGCGCCGAGGGGAGCCATGTCGAGTTTACCGCGACAGATCTCGACGTGACCGTCGCCTGCAAAGTAGAGGCGAAAGTCAGCCAGCCCGGAGCGACCACCCTCCCCGTAAAAAAACTCTTTGGCATCGTGCGGGAATTGACCGGAGAAATCGATTTTGAAGCCGATGAAAAAAACATTTCCTCAATTCGAAGCGGAGCCTCTTATTTCAAAATTCACGGGCTGGCCGCCGAGGAATTTCCGCCGGTTCCTCAATTCAAAGATGAAAAAAAAGTGACCCTGCCGCAGGAAAACATCCGCGCGATGATCCGGAAAACCAGCTTTGCCGTCTCGACGGACGAATCCCGATATGTTTTGAACGGGATATTTTTCAGCCTGAAGGAAGCGAAAATGACGCTGGTGGCCACGGATGGGCGCCGGCTGGCTTTGGTGGACGAGGAAGTGGAGCTATCAGAACAGAACGGGAGTGAATTCATCGTGCCAGCCAAGGCCATCAACGAACTCAACCGCCTATTGCAGGATCAGGGAGAGGTGGAACTCAAGTTTGGAGAAAATCAGGCCTCTTTCGCCCTGAAGAGTGAAAATGGACTTTCCGTCCTGCTCATCACTAAACTCATCGAGGGAAATTATCCGAACTATCGCCAGGTTATTCCGGGCGAGGCCAAGGAACGGATTGCTGTCGGGCGCGAGGAGTTGGTGCAGGCGTTGCGCCGGGCCGAGATCATGACCAGCGAAAAGGCCAACTCGGTCAAAATGGCCTTTTCCAAAAATGTTCTCACCATCACCGCCAACTCGCCCGAAGTCGGCGAAGCGCGCGAGACGATGGCCATCAACTACAAGGGCAAGGAACTCGCCATCGCCTTCAATCCGCGCTACCTCATTGACCCGCTCAACGCGCTGACGGAGGAGGAAGTGTTCATCGAGCTGATTGACGAACTCAGCCCCGGCGTCATCAAGATCAACGGCCCGTTCCTCTACGTCGTCATGCCAATGCGGCTGAATTGAAAAATCTCAAACCAGAAAAGAGGCTGGCTTTGCGGCCGGGGTTTTTTTCATTTATGGCAATACGTGTGCGGGCGTAACCGTCGTGCCGAGCGAACAAGTAGGTTTATCGCCGACTTTGCTGATTTGATAAAGGCCACCGTTCGGACACGAACGAATTTTTCCCGCGCTGTTCAGCTTGATGTAGGGCGTCAGGTCGTTTGTAAAATTAATTGGCGAACCGTTGGTCAAATTATGTTCAAGCGCAAACTGGTTTGCCGCTGCGTCAATTTGGCGGAGGTTATTGATGCAAACACCCGCCGGGCCAATTGTGTCGAAGTGAAGTTTATCAATCCAACTAGGCAAGGATAGAAATACGCAACCGCAAGCAGCGGAAAAAATAATCAAGGTTCCCCAAACGCGAAAGTCACTTGAAAATTTGAAGTAATTTTTCAAGTTGAACCCCCCTTGATAAAATTTCTTTTTTCAAATTACCTTCTCCGGCC
This sequence comes from bacterium, assembly GCA_021780905.1. Classification (GTDB taxonomy): domain Bacteria; phylum Verrucomicrobiota; class Verrucomicrobiia; order Limisphaerales; family UBA11358; genus UBA11358. The sequence continues at coordinate 46,861 of JAJXXW010000080.1, read as the reverse complement.
GCCGGGCGCGAAATGGTAGCCGCCGTGGACGCGGCCGCCGCGCACCTTGCCGGGGAAACCCGCCGGCGCACCCGCCTTGGGTTCCTCAAACAACGCCGTGTAGCGGTAGTCGAAGTTTTCCAGCTTCACGCGCGGGATTTTCTGGCTGATGAAGCGCTCGATAGCGAAAACGTGCGGCGCGTCCTCGGCCACCATGATGGTGAAGGCGTCGCCGGAGGCTTCGGCGCGGCCGGTGCGGCCGATCCGGTGGATGTAATCTTCCGGATGCTGCGGCACGTCGTAGTTGACGACGTGGCTGACGTCGGCAATGTCCAGCCCGCGCGCGGCGATGTCCGTGGCGACGAGGACCTCAAATTTGCCTTCGCGGAAACCTTGCAAGGCCTGTTCGCGCTCCTTCTGGGTGCGGTTGGAGTGGAGGACGGCGACGGCGTGGTTCGCGCGCTTGAGGGTGGTGGCCACGCGGTCCGCACCGTGCTTGGTGCGGCAGAAAACGATGACGGAATCGTAGTTCACGCGGGTTAGGAGTTCGAGCAGCAGATCGGTCTTCTGCATATCGGACACGGGATAGATCACATGCTTGACCGTCTCGGCGGGTGTGCGGCGGGCGCCGATCTCAATCGTCTCCGGCGCGTGCATGGCCCACTGGATGAGCGTTTCGATCTGCGGCGGAATGGTGGCGGAAAACAGCGCGCTGTGACGTTTGCGCGGGCATTTCTCGACGAGCCGGCGCACATCGGGCAGAAAACCCATGTCGAGCATCCGGTCGGCCTCGTCGAGGACAAGGAATTCCACCTTGTCCAGTTTCACCGTGCCCTGCTCGAGATGATCCAGCAGGCGTCCGGGCGTGGCGACGACGATGTCCGCGCCGGCTTTCAATTCATCATTTTGTTTGCCGTAGCCGACGCCGCCGAAGACGACGGTGATTTTCAAATCCATGAACCGGGCGTAATCTCGGAAGGCGGTTTCTACTTGCGCCGCGAGTTCGCGGGTCGGCTCCAGAATCAGCACGCGCGGGCCGCCGGGTTGGTGATGGCCGAGCTTGGAAAGAATGGGCAGCGCAAATGCCGCCGTCTTGCCGGTGCCGGTCTGCGCACTGCCGATGACGTCCTTGCCGGACAACACCAGCGGGATGGCGCGTAACTGGATCGGCGTCGGTTCCGTGTAGCCGACGGCGCGGACGCCTTCGAGCACTTTGTCGCTTAATCCGAGCGCGGCGAATTTCATAGGGCGTTGCCTTCCTGCGTGGCGGGCGCTTCAAGTCGGACGGGTGTTTCAACCGCCGGGGCTGCGCTGGGCACGGCGGGAGCGGCCGTTGCTTCTGCTGGGGAGGAAATTTCAGCTGCCAGTTCCGCCGCGACCGCTGCCGGCGGCACATTTTCAGTTGTCCCCGCCGGCTCGCCTTCGGCGGCCAGTTTTTCCGGCGCGGATTCCTTGGGCGGCTTCACCGGTTTGGGCGCGGGTTTCTTGGCCGTTTCCATCCGGCCATCGGCAAATTCCAGAACCGCACCCTGATGAATGAGCCAGTGCAAATCCACCATGACGGCGGTCTGTTCCGGTGTCGGCTCCGGCGCTTTGGGTTCGGCCGGTTTGGCCGGTGCCGGTGCCGTGGCACTTTCACCTGCGGCCGCCGGCGCAACGGAAATTTCCGTGATGGAAGTCTTGGCCGCTTTGGGCGTGGGCGCGAGGGCCTCAATCAATTTTTTGCGCGAGCATTTCGGCGTGGCGTTGATGAACTCCACGATGCGCTTGATGCCAGCGGATACCGGATTGCTCTCGGTGTCGAGGAAGGTCGGACGCGCGACGCTGACGTGCGTGACGGTTTTGTTGACCTTGAAAAATTGCAGGCCGTGTTGCGCGAACTGCTGGCTGAGCTTTGTGGCGATGGGCAGCGGGAAAAATTTCTGGTGCTCCCATTCCTGCCGGATGAGCCGTTGCAGGCCGCTGCAACGCAGACTCCGGCTCGGCAAACCGGCGATGGTCGCGGTCTCGACCACCTTGATGATGTTATCCTTGTGTGTGGCGCGGAAATGTTTTTCCACTTCTTCCAGGCTTGCCAACTTGACCGGTTCCGGCACGTTCAGCGCGTTGTATTCGGTCTTGAAGCTCTGTTCCTCCACCCATTTTTTAACGACGGCCTCGTCCTTGACGATTTTGACGCGGGACTTGAACGTGTCGAACGGCATCCGCGAAAATTTTTCCGCGTGCAGCTTGCGCAACTGGTTCTGGTAATCGTGATAGTTCGGCGGGCCGAGAATCGCGCCGCTCAGACCGCATTGCGCGACGAACGTGTAAACGCCCTTCGGCGGCTCGGTCTGCGTGCGTTCGGCCTGATAAAACGTGGCGAAATGATTTTTGAGCACGTGCGCGACCACCTCCTCCTCGCTCGTCCACGGGGTCTCGTCGAGTGCGCAGACGAACAGTTTTTCCGTGGTCCCGGCGGTTTTTTTCTTGGGCGTGAGCTGGACGGAATAGCGTTCGGCTTTCGCCAAGATCAACTGCGCGATCTGAAACAGCGGATACGCGCGGCCCGTCATCTTGATCTGCTTTGCCAACTGTTCGACGCCGCGTTCTTCGGGAATGAACGCGACATTGAATTCCGGCAACGGTGCCGGCGGTTCGGGCCGTTCGCGGCGTGGTTCATCGCGCCGGTCACCGCCACGGAATCCGCCCTGACGGTCGCCAAACTTGGAGCCACCGCGCGATGGGCCACCGCGCCGGTCACCGCCGCCAAAGCCGCCCCCCGCGCCATCGCGTCGCGGCGTGCGGCGTTCGCCGGGCTTGCCGTTGAAGGCACGTTCAGGTTTGATGCCTTCGTTGCCGGTGAATCTTGCAAATTTGTTGGACCCGGTTTTCTCCTGCGCCCAGGCGGGCTGGAAGAGGTTCTCCAAATCGAGTTCGAGATCAGGTGCGTTGCTCATGTAAAAAATGCCCCGTTTTGCGAGGTTGAACTATCAGACTAACACGCCTGACGTCGTTCGGGGAAGCCTAAAAGCAAAGGCGTTGCCCGCGGTCCGGCGACGCCTTGAAAACGAACGACTTGGCTTATGATTTTTCTTCGGTCGTAATCGCCGAACGTTTGACCATGATGGCCTCGATGATTTTCTTGGCAAGTTCTGGTTTTTCTTCCAACGCCTTTTTGGCGGCGTCACGGCCCTGGCCAATCATGGCGCCGTCGAATTGCAGATACGCCCCGCGTTTATCCACCACACCGCACTCGATGCCCACGTCGAGAATGCTGCCTTCCTTGTCAATACCGTGGTTGTAAATAATGTCAAACTCGGCTTCGGCAAACGGCGGCGCGACTTTGTTCTTCACGATCTTAACGCGGGTGTGATTGCCATAGACATTGCCGGCGGCATCTTTCAACTGATCTTTGCGGCGAATATCCATGCGCACGCTGGCGTAAAATTTCAGCGCCTTGCCGCCAGGCGTGGTTTCGGGGCTGCCGAACATGACGCCGACTTTTTCGCGCAATTGATTGGTGAAAATACACGTCGTCTTGGACTTGGCGAGAATCGCGGTCAGCTTGCGCAGCGCCTGACTCATCAAACGCGCCTGCATACCCATCGTGGCCATGCCCATTTCGCCGTCGAGTTCGGCTTTTGGCACCAGCGCGGCTACGGAATCAATGACAATGACATCCAGCGCGTTCGAGCGCGCAAGCGTTTCGCAAATTGTCAACGCCTCTTCACCGGAATCCGGCTGCGAGACGAGCAGGTCATCCAGATTCACGCCGAGTTTTTTGGCATAACCGGGATCCAACGCGTGCTCTGCGTCAATGAACGCCGCAAGGCCACCGGCCTTTTGTGCGTTGGCGATGACGTGAAGCATCAAGGTGGTTTTGCCCGACGATTCCGGCCCGTAAATTTCCACGACGCGGCCGCGCGGGATGCCGCCGACGCCGAGCGCGAGGTCAATCGCCAGCCCGCCGGTCGGGATGACTTCGATTTTCACCTGCGCCCGCGCATCGCCAAGGCGCATGATGGACCCCTCGCCATAGGCTTTGGTTATGGAAGATATTGCGGCATCAAGTTCGCGTTCGCGCACGGCGACAGCTTTTGATTCAACGGCGGTTTTCTCACCAGACTTGTCAGACGATTTGGAGGCCATAAATTTTTTTGGGATTCAAGTTATCCATTAAAGCCAATCGTATAAAATGAATTTTTTTAGTCAAACACGCATTAAATAAAATCACTGCGGACTCATTGGGTTAAGGGTTGAGGGATGGCCGCGCAAAATCGCGCCGGATTTAATCGCTATTGGTTGGCAGTGTAATAAAATTTCCCTGTCATTCAATATAATCTCTCTCCGAATGGGGGCAGATATTTGATGATTCAGTTAGATCATCAGTTTGGATTTGGGAGCCACGCTTCAGCCAAATCAAAAGGATGCTCAAGTCGGCCGGAGACACGCCAGAAATTCTCCCCGCCTGGCCAATCGTCCTGGGTCGGATTTTTGAAAGTTTTTGCCGCGCCTCTAGTCTCAAGCTTGGAACCAATCGAAAATCGAATGAATCAGGAATGATTTTATCTTCAAGAACTTTGAATTTTGAAACTTCCTTATCTTGTCTTTCTACGTAGCCCGCATATTTAAGTATTGTTTGCACTTGAAATGCAACATCGTCACTTAAAAGCGAATTTTTCATTGGCAATTTCTGATAAGAGTTTTCCGGACGGCTAAGAATTTTTGCCAAGGAATCATTTACATAAAATGTTTTATTCAAGCGATTAACCTCATTAATTATCTCTTTCTCTTTGGCCTCAAAAGTTTTAAAATGCGTGGTGGATAACAGTCCGACTTCATGGCCGATTCGGGAAAGTCTAAGATCGGCATTATCTTGTCTTAAGATCAATCGGAATTCGGCACGAGAGGTGAACATGCGATAGGGTTCAGTAGTTCCTTTCGTTACCAAGTCATCAATTAATACACCGATATAGGCCTGATCGCGTCGCAGAATAATTGAATCCTGGTTTTGCACCCGGCGAGCGGCATTGATGCCGGCAATTAAACCCTGTGCACCAGCTTCCTCATAACCAGATGTTCCGTTGATCTGACCTGCCAAGAACAAATTTCTACATACTTTAGTTTCTAATGAGGGAAAAAGTTGCGTTGGAAATGAAAAATCATACTCTACTGCGTATGCGGGTCGCATTATTTCAGCATTTTCGCATCCAATTATGGTTCTAACTAATTCGACTTGCACATCAAAAGGCAGACTGGTGGAAAGACCATTAACGTAAATTTCTTCAGTTTCAATCCCTTCAGGCTCAAGAAAGATTTGATGGTGACTTTTTTCACAAAACCTTACAATCTTATCTTCGATTGATGGGCAATACCTTGGTCCAACACCCTCAATTGTTCCAGAAAAGAGAGGTGATCTGTGAAGATTTTCTTTTATTAACTTTGTGGTTTTATCGGAAGTATGTGTTAAAAAACAAGGTAATTGACCATTTATCCGGTTCAATATTGAATTATTTGGAATTTGATTTAATGCATTACAATTTTTTGATTTATCCGGATCTGAATGTTCCATGTGGAACAAATCATCTTTCCAGAATGAGAAAAATGGTATTGGAACGTCTCCATGCTGAATTTCTGTTTTTGAGAAATCAATTGATTTTTTTAGCAATCGAGGTGGAGTTCCGGTTTTAAGCCGGCCAAGTTCCAACCCAAGTTCTTTTAGTGAACTGGAAAGATTTAATGCGGCGGCATCACCTGCGCGGCCTCCTGATTGTTGATTATTTCCGATATGCATTAGTCCACGTAAGAATGTTCCTGTCGTGATAATTACAGTTTTTGACTTAAATTGAACTCCAAAAGTTGTTTCAACCCCATAGACCAGTCCATTTTTATGGATGATTTTTGATGATTGTCCCTGTTTTATATCCAAATTTGAACAAGATTCACAAACCCATTTCATCCTCAATTGATACGCCTTTTTGTCACACTGTGCGCGTGGAGACCAGACGGCAGGACCCTTTTTTTTATTCAACATTCGAAATTGAATCCCGCACAAATCAGTATTGTGTCCCATTTCTCCACCAAGTGCATCAATTTCACGGGCAAGATGACCCTTTCCTAACCCACCAATCGCTGGATTGCAGGACATCTGTCCAATACTGTCGGAATTGATGGTTAGTAATAAGGTTTCACAACCCATCCGGGCAGCCGCTAAAGCAGCCTCTACCCCGGCGTGCCCGGCTCCCACTACGATTACATCATAATGCTTTGGATAAATGAACATAGAGGCTCTTAAAAAACCTAGGTTAATTGTGTAATTATATGTAATATATTCGAATGCAAATATATGCTGTCAGTCTGTATTTATGGCTGACCTCACAACGATTTTCCTCCACCTGCAACGCCAGCTTTTCCCCGCGCTGGCGTCCGAACTTGGCCTGTTGAGCGCCCCGGATCAGCAGTTCTGCGAGGTCATTTTCCTCGCCGGTCTGGGCCGCATTCCGGTCAGCGCCGCGCTGACTAGCGCTAGCGTCCGTGATTCGCAGGTGGCTATTCTGCTGACGCAACTGACCGTCCAGCGAGTAACCTCGCTTTACGACCTGAGGGACAGCGCCTATGACGCGCCGCAAATTCTCGCTTTCAGCCGCGCTCTGGGCCATGTGCCGATCATTGACCTCCACCCGCTCGCCGGGGAAAAACTTCCGTTCGCGCCGGCCCCGGCGCAACAATTCAAGGAACGCAGCGCCAGCGAACGGTTGAACCGTTGGCTCAAAGAACGCTATGGCGGAAGCTGGGTGCACGTGCGGGGCGCGGCCAAAGCTATGTGCTATTTGATGCTTAGCTTGGTGGCACTGACGGCCACCGCGCTGTTGGCGCGACGGTGTTGAAGCCCGCACGGCCCGCCGCCGGTGAAGGGCGGCCCTGAAACTCGCAACCAAACCCGGCACGGCAAGCGGAGCGTGCTTGCACGCGCCGCCCAACCGGTGGTTGATGATCGAAAACGGTTTTTTAATCATGTTATCCCCGCCAACTCTCCTGCAGCCCGCAACCAGTGGCAGGTTTTGAAATTAGCTCTTGATGACATAATTAATTGCGCACCAGCAAATGCTAATAAAAAAACGCATTTTATTCAAACAAATTGCTGGAAATTGCATTTTGACGATGGCAGAATCCGCGCTTTCTTATGATCCAGATTAAGCCTCATTGGCGTCGGTGTATTGTATTGGTCGCGCTGATGAATTCCATCAAAATCCATGCGGGCGACGCCGACATCAAATTGCCGTCGCTAGGAGAAGTCAAATTTTTACACGCAGTTGTTTCGGCCCAGACAATTTTGCTGTTCGGGCTGCTTGTATGCGCCATTGGCGCAGCGTTCGGAGTCATGGAATACCTCCGCACCCGCGCCTTGCCAGTTCACCGCTCGATGGGTGAGGTATCACAAATAATTTGGGAAACCTGCAAAACTTACCTCTGGCAGCAGGGAAAATTTCTGGCGGCACTGTGGATTTTGATTGCTGGCTGCATGATTTATTACTTTTCGGGCCTGCAACACAAGCCTTTCTACGAAGTTCTGGTCATTCTTACGTGTTCTGTCTTCGGCATCCTAGGCAGCTACAGCGTGGCGTGGTTTGGTATCCGCATTAACACCACCGCCAATTCGCGCACGTCGTTCGCGTCCTTGCGCGGCAGTCCACTGAAAACTCTTTTTATCCCGTTGCAAGCGGGCATGAGCATCGGTCTATTGCTCATTTGCGTGGAACTCGCCTGCATGATCGGTATTCTTGCCTTCATTCCCAGCGCCCTCGCCGGACCGTGCTTTATCGGCTTTGCGATTGGGGAATCGCTCGGGGCCACCGCGCTCCGTATTGGCGGCGGCATCTTCACGAAGATCGCCGACATTGGCAGCGACTTGATGAAAATTGTTTTTAACCTGCCGGAAGACGACCCGAAAAACCCTGGTGTCATCGCGGATTGCACCGGGGACAACGCCGGTGATTCGGTCGGCCCGACGGCGGACGGTTTTGAAACCTACGGTGTCACCGGCGTCGCGCTCATCGCGTTCCTCGCACTGGCGCTGGAGCTGGCGCCCGATCTGTGTGCGAAGCTTATCATCTGGATGTTCGCCATTCAGGCGCTAATGGTCATTACCTCGCTTGTCTCATTTTATTTCAATATGGCGCTGGCGAAAGTCCGTTACGGTAACGACAAGAATTTCAACTGGGAAGCGCCGCTCACCGACCTCGTCTGGACCACTAGTCTTGTCTCCATCGCCGGATGCTTCGGCGCGAGCTGGCTGTTGCTCGGTGATTTTTCCATCCACGAAATGAAAGCCGACATCTTGAAGGATGTGCCGCTGCCGAATCTCTGGTGGGTGCTATCCTCCATCATCGCGTGCGGCACTTTGGCCGGCGCGCTTATCATGGAATTCACGAAAATATTTGTCAGCACCCAGTCCAAGCACGTGCAGGAAATTACCGACGCCTCCGACCACGGCGGCGCCTCGCTCAACGTCCTCTCCGGCCTCGTGGCGGGCAATTTCTCCGCCTTCTGGATGGGCCTCGTCATTCTGCTGCTGATGTTTATTTCCTATCTATTCTCGCTCAACCACGATTTCATGGCGCTGATTCCGGCGAAATTTGTTTTCGGCGCGCCCATCTTCGCGTTTGGCCTGGTGGCCTTTGGCTTTCTAGCCATGGCGCCGGTGACGATTGCCGTGGACAGCTTCGGCCCGGTGACCGATAACGCGCAATCCGTGTTTGAATTGAGCCGTATCGAAAAAATTCCCGGCATCAGCGCAGAAATCGAAAAAGACTTCGGCTTCAAACCTGATTTTCACACCGCAAAAACCGAATTAGAAAAGGGCGACGGTGCGGGCAACACCTTCAAAGCCACTGCCAAGCCCGTGCTCATTGGCACCGCCGTGGTCGGCTCTACGACGATGATTTTCGGCATCATTATGCTGCTGGAACACGTCTTCGGCGACGCCGTGGGCCGGCTGTCGCTCGTCATGCCGCAGATTGTTTTCGGCCTGCTGATGGGCGGTGCGGTGATTTATTGGTTCACCGGTGCAAGCATTCAGGCGGTCGTTGCCGGGGCCTACAGCGCGGTCGTCTTCATCAAGAAAAACATCAAGCTGGACAAGGATGCCGCGTCCATTGAGGACAGCAAACGCGTCGTCGCCATCTGCACACACTACGCGCAAAAGGGCTTGATCAACATCTTCATCGTGGTGTTCTGCTTTGCCCTGGGCCTGCCGTTTTTGAATCCCTATTTCTTCATCGGTTACCTCATCGCCATCGCGTTTTTTGGATTGTTCCAGGCGATTTTCATGGCGAACGCCGGCGGCGCGTGGGACAACGCCAAAAAAATTGTTGAAGTAGATCTGAAGATGAAAAATACGCCGCTGCACGCCGCCACGGTTGTCGGCGACACCGTGGGCGATCCGTTCAAAGACACCAGTTCCGTGGCGATGAACCCGATCATCAAGTTCACCACGCTATTCGGTTTGCTCGCCGTGGAAATCGCCGTCGAGCTGAAACAGAAGAATCCGGACTCGATCCTGTCCTACGTCATCGGCTCGGTATTGTTCTTCATCGCCCTCGTGTTTGTCTACCGGTCGTTCTACTGCATGAGAATTCCCGTTGAGCCGGGCGAGCGGCATTGAATTTATTTCTCGATTTAATCGTGACCGCGTTTCAGATTAGGGTGTGACCGTCATCGAACGCTCCATCCAAGTCAGCTGGCGGCTGCGCGTCTTTTTCACCGAAGGCGTCTTCGCCGCCGACAATCCCGTGCTGGCGGAGGCGCTGGCCGACGTTGCGCCGCGCAAGGCGCTGGTCATCCTCGATGACTCCCTTTCGCAGGCATTGCCGGAACTGGAACCCCGGATTGAAAAATATTTTTCCGCGCACCACGACCAATTGCAGCTCGTGCGTCCGCCGCTCTTCGTTTGCGGCAGCGAAACTGCAAAAAATTCCACCACCATCGTCGGCGATCTCCACGCGCAGATTCATCGCCATCACATTGACCGGCATTCGTATCTCATCGCCGTCGGCGGCGGCGCGTTGCTGGATGTCGCCGGCTTTGCCGCCGCCACCGCGCACCGGGGGGTGCGCCATGTCCGCATCCCGACCACCACGTTGTCGCAGGCTGATTCCGGCGTCGGCGTGAAAAACGGCCTGAATGCCTTCGGCCAGAAAAATTTCGTCGGCACCTTCGCCCCGCCGTTCGCCGTCATCAACGATTTTAACCTGTTGGCCACGCTGGCCCCGCGCGACAAGCGCAGCGGCTATGTCGAGGCGGTGAAAGTCGCCTGCATTCGCGACGCCAACTTCTTTGCCGAGCTGGAGCGCGACGCGGAGAAGCTGGCCGCCTTCGAGCCGGCGGCGATGAAACATCTCATCCGCCGTTGCGCCGAACTGCACCTCGAACACATCGCCACGAGCGGCGACCCGTTCGAGGCTGGCTCCGCGCGTCCGCTCGATTTTGGCCACTGGTCGGCGCACAAGCTCGAGCAGCTTTCGCATTTCAAGATCTCCCACGGCGAGGCGGTGGGCATCGGCCTCGCGCTGGACGTGATTTACTCGCGGGAAATAGGCTTGCTCAATCCTGCCGCCGCCGCGCGTATTTTGAACCTGCTGGAAAAACTGGGTTTCAAATTGTTCGCCGACGAATTGTTTAATGCGGACAATGACAACCAGCCGGCGGTTTTGGCCGGCCTCGGAGAATTCCGCGAACATCTGGGCGGTGAATTATCCATCACGCTGCTGTCAGACATCGGCCGCCCCTTGGAAGTTCACGAAATGGAACCGCGCGCCATCGCCGCCGCCGTGGCCGAACTGCGCACCCGCGCCGGCAAATGAACCGGCTGGCCGTCATCAATGTCGTTGGCCTCACTGAGGCGCTGATCGGCGAACACACGCCGCGCATCGCGGAGTTTCGGCGCCGCGGCGCGTGCGCACACATTGCGCCCGCATTTCCCGCCGTCACCTGCACCGCGCAGTCGAATTATCTCACCGGCAAAAATCCTTCGCGGCACGGCATCGTCGGCAATGGCTGGTTCAACCGTGAGTTTGCCGAGACGCAATTCTGGAAGCAATCCAACCACATCGTCCACGGCCAAAAAATCTGGGACGCGCTCCGCAAAGAATCCGAGCTTGTCACTCGTCACGCGCCACTCGTCACTACGGCAAATTGCTTCTGGTGGTTCAATATGTATTCGAGCGTAGACTACTCCATCACGCCGCGTCCGATTTACAAGGCCGATGGCGGCAAGGTTTTCGACATTTATTCCTGGCCGTATTCCATCCGCGAAGAAATCAAAAAGGATTTGGGCGACTTTCCGTTCTTCAGTTTTTGGGGGCCGGCAGCGGGCGTGGATTCGCCGCAAGGCAAGGCCGATGCCGCCTCGCGCTGGATCGCCGAGTCCGCCAAGTGGATTGAAAATAAAAATTCGCCGACGCTGAATCTGGTTTACCTGCCGCATCTGGATTACAATTTGCAGCGGCACGGAGTTTACGCAGAAGGTCGGGCGGGCAGTCCTCTGCCCGCCGCCGGCGCGCTCGGAGTGGCGCGCCCGACTAATCCAAAAATTCACCGCGACTTGCGCGAGATTGACGCCCTCGTCGGCGACTTGCTGGATTTTTTTGGCCAGCGTGGCGTGCAAGTGGTTTTGCTTTCCGAATATGGCATCACGAACGTGGACACGCCGGTGCATCTCAACCGGATTTTTCGCGAACGCGGCTGGCTGACGGTGAAGGACGAACTTGGCTTGGAAATTCTCGACGCGGGAACGAGCCAGGTTTTTGCTGTGGCCGATCATCAGGTCGCGCACATTTATTTGAACGATACGTCGCTGGAAAAGTCCGTGCGCGACGTTCTGGAAAAAACTTCCGGCGTGGAAAAAATTCTTGGCCCGGCGGAGAAAATCGCGGCGGGCATCGCACATTCGCGCGCCGGCGACTTGATTGCCGTCGCCAGTGAAAATGCGTGGTTCACTTATTATTACTGGCTCGACGACGCGCGCGCGCCGGATTTTGCGCGCACCGTGGACATCCATCGCAAGCCGGGCTACGACCCGGTGGAACTTTTTTTGGATCCGAAAATTCCGCTGGTGAAATTAAAAATCGCGGGGCGGCTGCTGCAAAAAAAACTCGGCATGCGGATGCTAATGGACGTGATTCCGCTCGACGCGACGCCGGTGAAAGGTTCGCACGGCCGGCGACCGGCGGACAAAAAAGACTGGCCGGTCTTCATCACCAGCCAGCCGGAATTTTTGAGCGCGGAAGAAATGGAATCAACCGACGTTTTTCAAATCCTGCTGCGACATTTCAGAGCGCCGTAGGCGCGAATGGCTTTGAATATAGCTAGGTTTTATCTCTACTTCTAGTCTGTCGCTTTTTAAGCGGCATAACTGGCATCATCGATTTCATGCCGGTTTCCGAAAAAGACATCAATGCAATCGCGGGAAGAAATATCCGCGCCGCACGTCTAAAATTGGGGTTGAGTCAGGATGCCTTCGCCGACGTTTGCCAGATTCATCGCACCTACATTGGCGCGGTTGAACGCGGGGAAAGAAACATCACCTTGAACACGCTCGCCATGATTGCGAAGGCGGCAAAAACTACGCCGATTGAGCTTTTGAAGGCGAAACGGATTGGAAAATAAGGGCTTTATGGATGTCTCACTGCTCAAAGAAAGATTCACGGCCATCAAACAAGAAACGGTTGATGTCGCCGTTTCCAGCATCAATGCGTATCGAGCATTCATCGGCAACGGCGTGGCGGTTGGAAAACTGGCCGAGCCAATATTTGCCAAGTTGCTGGACGCACCTGACGAGGGTTTCTTTGCGTTTCATTTTGCGTTCACGGGCAAAAACCCGCCGTTCGACGTGATGCTTTACAAGGCGAAAAAAAATCGCCAAAAGTCGTTTTGCCGAAGTCAGAAAACTTTACTCGTCCAACTTTGGAAAATATCACGATGCCATTTCAGAAATCGTGGGCGGAAATAACTGGTGCGGCATTTCGATCAAGAATTTCATCAACGAAGAAGCCCAAATCTCAACCAACTATCGAATCCGCGATTTGTGCGAGCAGGAATTGGGAGCTGTTGAAAAAGTGCATGGTGACGCCAAAGCCGTCAAAAAAATGTTTTCGGCGGTGGCGGGCGAGTTAAGCCACGAAACAATTATTTTCCTGAACAGTTTTCCCAAAGATTCGACCTATCAAATCGCCCTGTTTGCGCCGGAAGAAATGCGGATCACAGAAAACGAGTTCAAGAAATTAGCCAAGCACAGCCGGTATGTTTTCTGTCAGGACGGTAGCCCGGTGTTCCATGTGAAATATGGCAAGAATCAGGCCAATCCCTATCAGCGCGGGCTTTGGGTGGATGACTTGTCCAAGCTGACGATTCTGCGGAAGGGAAATATTCGGGCGACCAATTTTGGCGAATACATTTTGGAAGGCGCGTTCCGGCTGCATCCGCCAGCGTAAAGCGTCATTCTTTTTCCACGAGAAACAGATACTCAAAGTTTGCCGACTGGTCGCCGAGCCATTCGCAGTTGGAGGTCAAAAGTTTTTGGACGTTCTCACGGTGCGAAAATTTTTCGACAGCCAGCACTTTGTAGCGCGCGAATAATTTTTCCAAATCTTCGGTCGTCACTTTTCCCTTGTTGGAGTAGGAAAACAAAACGTAACGCGCGTCCACGCCGGCAATCAGCTTTTCAATTTCAGTGAAAACTTCTGTGTAGCGCGTGCTCTCGTATTTGGAAATGCCACCGGGCAGCGAGTCGGAAGAGCAATCCAGACGGCGGTTGGACGCGCCAACGGATTGCGGACGGTCGTTCAAAACCACCGTCGTCCAAAAATGATAATAACTGGCGTAACGGACGCGCGTCGTCGGCGTGTGCGTATTGTTCGTATTGTAAGGCGGGTCGAAATAGGCGAGGTCGAAACGGTTTGTAATTTCGCGCGCGTCCTTGCGCGTCACGCGATACGAACCATCGCCCGGCAGCAATCGCGGACGGCGTAAAACCACATCGGAATAAGCGCGTGGCGCCCATTTGGAAAGATAAGCAACTTGATGTCCCAATGTGTTTTCAACTTGGTCGAGCGCGTTGATCAACGATGTCAGCAAAATGGCGTGTTCAATTTTGTCTTCGGCAATCTTATCAATTTCGTCACGGATGGCATCCAGCTTGCGCGTGTTCTTGATAAGAAACGGCTTCTTTTTTCCGTCTGCAGCCTTCACCAAACCCGTGCCGTCATCTTCGCCACCGAAGTGTTCCGTGAAATATCCGTCCACAGGTTTCAGGTGATTGAGAAATTTCATTTTCTCGTCCAGTGCGAGTCTTTCGACATCGCAATTCTCAAGATAGCACCGGCCAAAAACCGACGAATACGCCGCGAGATCGTTGCAATGGACATCATAACCCGCCGATTTGAAATACTGCGAAACGCGCGTGGTGCCGGCAAAGGCATCCAAAACCGATCGGATGGGCAGGACATGAATCAGCTCGTGAATTTTGGGAATGACGGAACGCTTGCTGCCGGAATATCGCACGCCCTCGGTTTCAAATGTAAGCCGCGAAGGAAAACCGAGTTCAAGAACGGATTGATCGTTTCGGAGCATGGATTTATTTGCCAACACCGCAATTATTGCTTGCGTCCAACTTTCGTCAACAGTATGTCGCTTGTTTTTAACTTTTGAATTTTTCTTCAAACGCCCTTTGACCGCACGGCTGGCCGCTACTTTCCCATCTGGCCACGCGTGACGCCAAGTTGATTGAACAATTTTAGTTCGCGCCAGAGCTGCGTGCCGGAAATTTCGCCGCGCAGCAACTGCCGGTATTTCGTGATGGTGCGGACGACTTCATCGGGATTTTCATTCAGAAATTCCACGCGGAAATGGCGGACGCCGAGCGCGAGGAGCCGTTCCACAAATTTCGCGCCGGTCTGCGCCTGCGAATTGAAGACGGTGTTGCGGCAGCCGGCGTCGGCCTTGAGCGGATGCTCCGCGCCCACGCGGTCGCGCAGCCGCACGTCATGCGTGTCGCACGGGCGGCCGCAGTCGTGATAATCCTTGCCCTTGGAAAGAAACGCGCAAAACACGCAATGCTCCATGTGAAACATCGGCATGTGCTGATGAATCGTGACCTCAAACCATTCCGGCGGCGCGGCTGACAATAGCGCGTCAAGCTGCACCACGTTCAAGTCGTAGCTGGCCGTCACGCGCTCCAGCCCGAAATGATTCTTAAAATAATCCGCCGTGATGCGGTTCGCCACGTTCAGCGAGAAATCCCCGACGCGACGCGTGTCCGCGAAAAATTTGAGATGGTCGTAGTTACGGACCAAGTAACCGTCGGCGTTGCACGAGCGAACCTGCTGGAGAATCCACTCGTCACCCGGCTTGAAGATGCGCGGCGGAGCGACGAAGATGGCGGGCGAGGATGGAGGATTGAGTATGGAAGATGGAGAGGAGCAACCGTGTGCGGTGTGAAAGATGGTCACTGCTTCGCGATATCTTTTCGGGTCTTCAAACTCGCAATAAGCCGTCTCCACGCGGCATTTGAGAGCCGCTTCGAGTTGCGCGAGGTTGCGGACAAGAATAATTAATTGCGCCTCGGAGGAACGAGTCCCTGATTCAGAAATATGGGGGACTCGAAGAACTCGTTCCTCCGAAATGGTCCACCGCTTCGGCTGTGCGCGGAGCTTTTCCAGTTCGGCTACAAACTCGCGGCGAAGACGGTTGAGTTCGCTGACCGGCACCAAAACTTCGCCGGACAGAAAGTTTTTCAGTTTGCCGAGCTTGAACGGCGTGCCGCCAAGGCGGCCGAGTTGTTCCCGTAATTTTTCTTCGGTAAGCGGAAGATTTTCTGCTTTGGCAAGCGGCATCTTGGATTCCACTTTTGCCGTGTGACCTTCTTCGTCGCGCGCGATCAGCGTGAGCGGTTTGCCGGCGTGACCGTGGACTTCGACTTCGATCCGCCGCTGAAATTTTGGCACATCGCCAGCGAAACTCTGGCGCAGGCGTTTGTCGAGTTCGGGATCGTTGGTTTTCCAAATCTTGTCGCCGACGTGAACGCGGAGAAAATCAATGTTGCCGTAGCCAAAACGCAGTTCGGTCAGCGGCTCGCCGGGAATCTTGAAGCGCGGCTCCTGAATTTCGTAAATGCGGCCGCCTTCCTCTGTGTCTTCCGGCCGGCCGGCATCAAAAACAATGCCGTCGCCGAGTTTCACCGGCGCGACGAGATGGACGAGGACGCCATCGCGCACGATTTTTTTCACCTCGCCCAGAAATACGCCACGTTTTTTGCCGAACCGGGCGTGGACCAGCTTTTGGTTGTCCGTCCCGCCGAACCAGCCAGTGAATAGCCCGCGTGAGAAACTCATCTCCAATTCATAGCGGTCCTGGGCGGGAAGTGGAGGTGTGGATTGGCCGGAAATCTTGTCCAGGGCGCTCCGGTAAACCCGGGTAATGCTGGCGACGTATTCCGGCGACTTGAGCCGCCCTTCGATTTTCAGCGAGGCGACGCCGGCGCGGACGAGTTCCGGCAATACTTCCAGCCCGGACAAATCCTGCGGGCTTAACAAGTAGCGTTTGTCGCCCAGCGGAACTGGTTTGCCATCGGCAATCAAATCATACGGCATCCGGCAGGCCTGCGCGCATTCGCCGCGATTGGCGCTGCGGCCGCCGAGCGATTCGCTTGTCAAACACTGGCCGGAATACGCCACGCACAAGGCGCCGTGGACGAACACCTCCACGGGCAGAGAGGAGTGATGAGTGACGCGTGAGGCGGTGGCCTGGCCCGCTGCGCGGATTTTTCCAATTTCGCTGATCGAACATTCGCGGGCGAGGACAGCCAGATTGCAGCCGAGGTCGCGGGCGAATTCCATTCCCGCCGCGCTGGTGATTGTCATCTGCGTCGAGGCGTGGATGGGAAAGTCCGGCGACAGTTGGCGGATCAATTTGCAAATGCCCACGTCCTGCACAATCGCCGCATCCACGCCGGCGGCGACGATGGCGCGCAGATAATTTTCCGCGTCGGCAAGTTCGTTCTGGAAAACCAGTGTGTTGAAGGTGACGTAGCCTTTCACGCCGCGCCGGTGCAGAAATTCCATCAGCTTCGGCAAATCCGCCTCGGTGAAATTGTTGGCGCGCATCCGGGCGTTGAACTTGTCGAGGCCGAAGTAAATCGCGTCCGCGCCGTTTTCGACGGCGGCCTGGGCGCAGTCCCAGTCGCCGGCGGGCGCGAGCAGTTCCGGCAACGGATGGCCGATGGCCGATGGCCGATGGTCGGCTGGCGTGTGGGTGACTGTGCCGCTCATTGTCGGTCAAATTTAGCAGCGAAAGCACCGGCGCACAAAACATCTTCGCGGCGCAAAAATCAGTTTTAATCCGTGCTTAACTGTGTTTAGCTCTGGGGAAAATGATTCATCCGACCGCCATCATCCATCCGCAGGCGAAGCTCGGCGCGGGTGTCCGCGTCGGCGCGTATGCGGTGGTTGACGCGGACGTGGAACTCGGCGCGGGCTGCGTCGTCGGGCCGCAGGTTTATCTGACGGGCGCGACGAAAATCGGCGCGGCCAACCGGTTTCATGCCGGCTGCGTCATCGGCGACGAGCCGCAGGACTTGAAATATCAGGGCGAGCCGACGCGCGTGGAGATTGGCGACCACAATGTTTTCCGCGAGCACGTCACGGTGCACCGCTCGAACAAACTGGCCGAGGCCACGGTCATCGGCTCCCATAATTTGTTCATGGCCGGCGCGCATATCGCCCACAACTGCGTCGTCGGCAGCCACGTCATCCTCGCCAACGGCGCGTTGCTGGGCGGCCATGTGACGGTGCAGGACCGGGCGTTCCTTTCCGGCAACTGTCTGGTGCATCAGTTCACGCGGGTGGGCACGCTGGCGATCATGCAGGGCGGCGCGGCCATCAGCAAAGACCTGCCGCCGTTCACGGTGGCGCGCGGCGACAACGGGATTTGCGGGCTGAACACGGTCGGGCTGCGGCGCGCCGGTTTTTCGGCGGCGGAACGGCTGGAATTGAAGAGACTGTATCACGCGCTGTTTCGCGGCGGAAAATTATTTCGTTCCGCCGCGGCCGAGGCGCGGGAAAAATTCACCAATGCCGGCGCCAAAACCCTTTTGGAATTTATTGCCACGGCCGAACGGGGCGTGTGTGCCGACACCGGCGAACGCCATTTTGAAGCAGCATGAAAGACCCCGTGGAATACCAGGTGCTCGGCGGCGACGGCCAGGAATACGGACCGGTCGCCGCGAAACAAATCCGGGCGTGGATTGCCGACGGGCGGCTGGAACCCAAATCGCCGGTCAAGCCGACCGGGGCGCGGGACTGGATCTTTCTCGAATCGTTGCCCGAGTTCGCCCGCGCGTTGCAAAGCCAGAAGCCGCCGCCGGTGTCCGCGCGACGGAAGTGGCCGTTGGCCATCCTCCTTTTCCTGTTGGCGGGATTTCTCATCGTGGCGTTGAAAAAATTCTACCATCCTTGACTTATGTATAAAGTTATCGGCAATGACGGAAAAACCTACGGCCCGGTGGCGCTGGAGCCGCTTCGCGACTGGATCGTTCAGGGCCGCGTGGACAATCGGACGCCCGTGCTGCTGACGGGCGCGGCGGACTGGACGTTTCTCGGCTTGCTGCCGGAGTTGGCCCCGTTATTTTCCGGCCCGCCGCCGGTAATTGCGCCGCCAAAAAAAACGGCCAGCGGCACCACCAACAGTTTTGCCACGGCGGGATTCGTCTGCGGCCTGTTGTCCTGGATTTGCTGCTGCGGCTGTCCCTTCAACGTTCTGGGCCTGTTTTTTTCCATCATCGCCCTGGTGCAGATCAACACCCAATCGGAAAAACAGGCCGGCTGGGGTCTGGCACTGGCCGGCCTGATTTGCTCGGCGGCCAGCCTGCTGTTCTGTCTCGGCCTCGCCTTATTTCACCTGGCGCTCGCGCCTGCGGATTTCACCTGGCATGCAGGTTCCATTTGAATGAAGGCCGTGCCTCCCAAAATCACTCGCGCCAGGGAGCGCTTCACCGTCCTCATGCTGATCGCCGCGCTGGCCGGCCTGGCGGCAGTCGTCTTTCGCTTCAATCCAGCCACGCACGCGTTTTATCCCATCTGCCAGTTTCACCGGCTCACCGGGCTGAATTGTCCCGGCTGCGGCATGACCCGCGCGCTCTTCGCGCTGCTGCACGGCGAATTTCTCCAGGCCTTGCGCGACAACGCGCTGGGCGTTTTCACGCTGGCGGCACTGGCGTTGCGCGGCGGGCGGTTTGTTTGCAACCGATCTGCCGGCCGGCCGAACGGCGAATTTTTTCCGGCCGCCTTTCTCTGGCCGCTCCTGTTCGTCGCGTGCGTCTTCGCGGTGCTGCGAAACCTGCCGGCGTTTTCGTTTTTGTCACCCTGACCAACCAGATGGGCGCGCCGGTGCAAGGTTGCCTGACGCCGTGAAATCTGTTAGTGAATGGTCGTGCCCGAGCCCAGCCTGTTGCTCCTCATTCCGGCTTACAATGAAGAAGCGCGCATCGAACCGGTGCTGCGCGCGTTCGCGGATTTTTTTGGCCGCAATTTTTCCGGGCCGTTCCAACTCGTCGTCGTGCTGAACGGCTGCCGCGACCGCACGCTCGCCGTGGTGCAGCGGGTGGCAAAGGATTTTTCCTGCATCGGTTGGCTGGATTTTCCGGCGGCCATCGGCAAGGGCGGCGCGCTGATCGAGGGGCTCAAGCTGGCCGGCCACGCCGATTTGATCGGCTATGTGGATGCGGACGGGGCCACGCCGCCGGCGGCGTATCTGGATCTGGTCAAAAAATTGGGCGCGGCGGACTGCGTCATCGGCTCGCGCTGGCTGCCGGGCGCGGTGATCCACCAGGCGCAGACGAATAACCGCCGGTTCGCCAGCCGCGTGTTTCATTTTATCGTGCAAGTCTTGTTCTGGATGAACATCCGCGACACGCAATGCGGCGCGAAGGTGATGCGGCGCGAGGTCGCCGAAAAAATCCACCCGACGCTGAGCATCGCGGACATGGCGTTTGACATCAACCTGCTTTATTCGATGAAGCGGGCGGGCTTTCGCGTCCTCGAAGTGCCGACCGAGTGGACCGACCAGGCGGGATCCAAGGTCGTCCTTGGCCGGTCGTCGCTGACGATGTTTTTGTCCGTGGTGCGCCTGCGCCTGGTGTATTCGCCGTTCCACCGGCTGCTCCGGCGGCTGCGGCCGGTGGAAGGCTGGATTTACAAAAAATTGCGCGCGCCGCAGCCGCTGGCCGGAACGGCCAAACAACTGAAGCCGAAAGCGGGAAAATAACGGCGGGCGGCGGAAAAATTCACCGGCCGACATTTTCAACCGTCGATCTTCGTCCGGTCTTTGACGCCCCAGGTGAACCACGCGCAGACCGCGAGCAGCAGCAAATTGAACGCGCCCAGCGTTTGCAGCGCCACTTCCATGCGGCCGGGAAATTGGTGCAGCATGAACGGCAGCGTGCCGCCATAGGCCAGCGCCAGCAGCACCATCGGCGGCACGATCTTGAATTTCGCGCGCGCCAGCAGGTCGTTCACCAGCACATTCGCCAGCGCCAGCGGGATCATCGCCCCCGCATACCACGGCAGCAGTTTCGTCGTCGCCGCGACGTATTCCGGCGTATAGACCAGCTTCACCACCAACGGCCCGACGACGCACAAGCCCGCCGCGCCGCAAATCGCCAGCGCCGCTGTGCCGAGCAAAACAACCGCCAGCAGGTTGCTTTTTTCCGACTTCGCGTTCGCCTGGACAATTTTTGGAAACATCACCGTCGCCAGGGGCAGCACCACCCAGAGCAGTCCGCGCGACAGCGTTCCCGCCGCGACGTAAGCCGCCATTTCATCACCGGAAAAAAACGCCTTCGCATACATCGTGTCCGTCGTGAAC
This sequence comes from bacterium, assembly GCA_021780905.1. Classification (GTDB taxonomy): domain Bacteria; phylum Verrucomicrobiota; class Verrucomicrobiia; order Limisphaerales; family UBA11358; genus UBA11358. The sequence goes on along the minus strand of JAJXXW010000080.1, from coordinate 25,984 downwards.
AAAAACTGGCACGCGCCGAAACCCAGCATCAACGGCGCGACCTGCCGGAACAAGCCGTGCCCGTCAAACGGCTCCGGATTGATGGACCACAAATCCCGCGTCCGCCAGATCCCGATGGCCGCCCACGCGCCGAGGCCGAAGAACCCGCCCGCGATCATCCCGGTCGCACCGCCGTGAAACGCCAGCACGATCACCGCCGCCACACCGATGCGCCCGAGGCCGCTGACAATCGCGCCCCAGCCCAGCCAGAAAAAATCCTGCCGCCCTTGCAGCACGCCGGAAAACAGCGGCATCCACAAATTCATCAGCACCACCGCCAGCGTCACCCACAAAATTTCCAGGCCGTCGAGCTGCCAGCGTTCGGCGATTTGTTTTTGAAACAACAGCACGACCAGCGCCGCCACCGCCCACAGGATCAAGGTCCACAGCCAGCCCAGCCGGATCATGCCCGCGAGCTGCCGCCCGCGATTCGTCGCCAGCGCGCCCGCCGTCTGCTGCGCGAACACCATTTGCAGCGGCAGCGTCGGGATGCACGCCGTCACCATCAGCATCGTCCCGAAAATGCTGTATTCGGCCGCGGAGATTTTTTTGGCGAGCGGATGCACGCCATACGCCATGAGGCCGGCCAGGATGGTGGCGATCATCAGCCAGCCGCTCTGGCGGAAAAACGCCGCGTGCGGCTTGTGGTCAATGGTCGGAAGCTTTTCGAGGCTGCTCATTGGCCGCGGAGATTGGCGCAAGCGGCCGGAAGTGGAAAGAATTTATTTTGCGGGCTGGGTTCCGTTTTGCTCCGCTCCGGTTCGCTCGTTTCCGGCGGGAGCGGAACCAATCCTGCGGGCCCGGATTGAGGCGCCGCCGTTGATGGTGAACTTTTCGATGGCCCCCACACCGCCCTCAACCACCCAGTAATTGATGTCCGCCACGCCGAGATTCCGGGGATCGTCAATGTTGAACTCCGTCGCCTGCCAGGCGTTGTTGGCATCGGTCTGTAGCTTCCCAGCAATCTCAATGTCGAGTTGTTCGATGGAAAAAGCGTGCCGGCCGGTCACCGCGATGGCACGGGTGCAACGCTGCGCGCCCACCCGACCGAAGTGTGATGCGTGATGTGCGAAGGGAAATTCCAGGCCGTTGAAATTGCAGGCTAAGTTAATGTTTTCTCCGTCGGTGTGCTCGTTGACCAGGATGCCAGTGTGAAATCCGGTCACCACCACGTTCCGCAGGATGGTCAGGGCGGCGTTATTGTTGGCCGGCGTGATCAGGCCACAGGTGCCGTGGGTCGGCTTGGCCGCCTGCACGCTATAAACGCCGGTGTTGATGAAGACGTTCTCCAGCTTGGCCTGCATGGCATAATTCAGGTCAATGCCGCTGATGCCCGGATTGTCGTCCGTCCGCACGTCCAGATTCTTGAGCACTGCATAGACCGCCGAAAATCCGCCGTAAAGCGATTGCGGCGAACGCGCCGCCGAGATGACAGCGGGGCCATTCTGCGCCAGACACTTCACAATCGCGCCGTGATTTTGCAGGGGGAAATTTCCGACGGTGCCGAACACGAGTGCCGGTTCGCTTTCGCCGGTGATTTCCACGGTGATCCAGCTCGGCATGGGTTTTGAAACCGGCGGAATGAGGATGCGCCCGCGATAGACGCCGTCCGGCAGAAACATGCGCCCGCCACCGGCGGTGAGCACCGCCTTCAGACAGGCCGAAAACGCCTCGGTGTTGTCGGTCTGGTCATCGCCCACGGCACCGTAATCGCGGACGTTGAAGGTTCGTGCCGGCCCGCCGACCGTCTTGGTTTCTTCGCCGCCACAGACCGGAATGATCAGCCCAGCCAACAGCAGGCCGCCGAGGGTTAACCCTGAAAGGTTTTTTTGCATAGCCGGTAAATTCCTGAAATCACGACAGCGTCGAGAAAAACCGGACGAGCAAATCTTTGCCGCGCTCCAGTTCCGCCAGCGAAATCCATTCGTCCGCCGTGTGCGCCTGCGCGATGTCGCCGGGGCCGAACACCACGCTCGGGCTCCCGCCCGCCGCCAGGACCGCCGCGTCGCAAAAATAATCCACGCCCACGGGTCGCCGCTGGCTCGTGCTGCGCAGAAATTGCCGCACCAGCGGCCGCCGGGCATCGGTTTCCAGCGGCAGGCAGGGTGCAAGTTTGGTGGGGGTGAACTGTGCGGACAGCTTTTTCGCCCGCAACAGCGCGGTGATTTCGCGGATGACGGATTTTTCCGTTTCGCCCGGCAGCGTGCGCCGGTCAACCTCAATTACGCAGGCATCCGGCACGATGTTCGGCTGGGTGCCGCCGTAAATTTTCCCCGTGTTCACCGTGCCGGAACCGAGCAGCGGATGTTTGCGTCGCTTCAACTGCTGCGCGTAATCCGTCTCCAGCGCGTCCACGATCCGCGCCATTTCGTGGACGGCATTGTGGCCGAGGTGCGGCGTCGCGCCGTGCGCCGCCTGCCCGCGCGCGGTGAGTTGCAGCCACAAGCTGCCCTTGTGCGCGGTGACGACTTGCAGCTTGGTTGGCTCGCCGACGATGGCCAGATCCGCCGTAAAACCACTCGCCGTCAGCGCGCGCGAACCGGCTTGCGCACTCTCTTCGTCCATCAAGCCAGCGAAGACAATCTGTGTGTGCGTCGGCCGGTTTTTGCCGCCGGCCAATTCCAGCACCGCGGACAACATTGCGGCGACGGAACCCTTCGTGTCGCACGCGCCGCGACCGTAGAGCCGGCCGTTTTTGCGCTGGGGAATAAATTTGGTTCCCGCCGCGCCGACGGTGTCCAGATGCGGCGCGAGCAGGAGGGTTTGCTTGATTTTTCCAGCTGGCCGCAAGCGGGCGATGATATTGGCGCGACCGGGCAAAATGGTTTGGAGTTCCACTTCCAATCCGGCGCGGGCGGCGGTGGCGGCGAGAAAATCGGCGACGCGCGATTCGCCGGCGTGCGGATGGCGCGGCGGCAGGAAGGCCGGGTTCACGCTCGGCAAAGCGATGAGTTCGGCCAGCAGTTTTTCCGTGCGCGTCACGCTGGAAGGATGGCACAGCCGCCGCACGGACGAAAGGGAATTGCCGCCGGCCGCCGTCAACAAAATGGCCGCCGTCTGGACGGCCGCCTTGGTGCGGCTGATCATTTACCAGCGATGACCGCCGTAGCCGTGGTGTCCGTGGAAAACCGGAATCGGGCGATGGCGCGGGCGGACCCGGAGCCGCGACCACGACGGGGCGCACGCAAATCGCCGGCAGCGGTCGGCCGAGGGCGAAGTTCAAACGAACCCCGGCGTTGGCGCGGGAATTTCCATCCGCACCGCCGTGGTTTATTCAAACCAATGCGGCATCAGCGACTTCAGCGCGTTGACCATGAACTGCACCGCGATGGCCGCCAGCAGCAGTCCCATGACGCGCGTGCCGATGCGCAGGGCGATGGGGTTGAGCCATTTCGTGCCATGCGCCGCCACGCGCAAAATCCAGTAGGTCGCGAAGGCCACCAGCACGATGCAGCCGCCCAGCGCGACGCTGTGCCAGATCGTTTTCGCCTCGGATTGCAGCAGGATGACGGTCGAGATGGCGCCCGGGCCGGACAACATGGGAATTGCCAGCGGCGTTACGGCGATGTCGGTTTTCTCCGTGCCGGCGGCGGTTTCCTCATTGGTTTCCTGAACGCGCGAGCGCTGCGCCCGCAACATGTCCAACGCCACCAGCAGCAGGACGATGCTCGCCGCAATCTGAAAGGCCGGCATGGTGATGCCGAGCAGTTGGAAGAGCCGTTGACCGGCGAAACCGAAAACGATCAGCACGCCCGCCACCACGAAGCTGGCGATTTTCGCCATGCGCGTCCGTTCCGCCGGCGAATCGTTTGGCGTCATCGCGATGAACGCCGGGATCACCGCGAACGGATCCACGATCACAAACAGCGAACTCGCCGCGAGCAGACTGTATTCGAGCAGGCTCATGGCGCACAGGGTGCCACAACCGCGTCGCTCATCCCATGCACAATTTTTTTGTCGGCGGGAACAATTGTCGCCAGCACACCGCCGAGCGCCGGCCGCGCCGCATCGCCTTCGCCGCTGACGAAATAATACGGACACAGCCGCGCCCGGCCCTTCATCGGCACGACTTCGTTCTTCGTGAAATCAAACCACCTTGCGTCCACCAGCGACGGCTTGTGGAACCGCTGCAGCACGCTCGGCGACGTCTCGAAATTCCGCAGTGCTGCATCCACGGCCGCGCTCCAATCAGCGGCCGACAAATCGCTGCCGAGAAAAACGCCGCGGGCACCCCAGGCATTTTCCGAGAAGCCCGACACCTTCAAAATCAAATCACGCTCCTTCTGTGACATCGTTTTGAGTTGCGACCAGTCCGTGAGATTCAATTCGGGAATCGCCGCGTGCGGCGGCAGCGGTGCCGGGTCCACCAGCCAGGTGTAGGGGATAATTTTTTTCAGCCGCGCCAAAAAACCTTCGCCGAGTTCCTGCCGCCAGAAATTTTGCAGGTTCCGGTTCCACAGCAGCGCGAACAGCATCTTCTCCTCGAACACCGGCTTGGGCGGCGGCGTGAGGCGGATTTTCATTTCCGCCGCCAGTTCAAAGATTTTTTTTGCGTTGGCAACATTGGGTAAATCAAACAGCTCGAAGAAGCGATAAACCGCATCGCCCTCGGCAAAATCTTCAAACTTTGAATTTTGAATTTTGAATTTTGAATTACCGATCTGGTTGGCGAGCCACTGCATCTCCGGCCGATACGTCGCCGCCTCTTCCGAGACGACGAGGTGAACTTGCTTTGCGTCGCCAAAGATGGATTCAAACCCGCGCAGCATCCCATCCGCACCGCCCAAAATTTCCAATTTGGAATTTCCAGTCTCCAATTGTTTAGATTGGCCATCGGCCATCGGCCATCGGCCATAAGTCTGATTCAACCAGCCGGTCAGCCCGATGCCGCCGGGCACGGAATCCAGTTCCGTGATGCTGAAACCGTTTTCCGTCAGCAAAATGTCCGGGCGGATGACGCGGGGCACGTCATTCTTGAAGGCGATGGAGCGTTGCCGCGCGATGAGGTCGGCGGGTTTGCCGAGGTCGAGCCAGCGCGCGACCCATTCCGGCTGTTTGCCTTCGACGCTCTTGCGGTAGAGCAGATTGGTCGCGCGATAAAACTGCAGCAGCACGCGCCCCAGCGACTCGATTTCCTTCGCCAGAGCTTCGCCCAGCGGAAATGGCGTCGGCGAAATCTTCCATTCCAATCCGGCAAAAAGTCCGCCGACGGGAATGGAATCGCGGATGAATTTGGCTTGGTCAGCGGGTGAGTTCACAAAATTCCAGGCCACAGATTAACACAGATTGCCGGATCCTATAATCTGTGTTTCATTTGTGTGCATCTGTGGCTGATTAATTCCTGACCTGTCCATTGCCGATGCCGAGCCATTTGTAGCTGGTCAATTCGGCCAAGCCCATCGGGCCGCGCGCGCCAATCTTGTCGGTGCTGATGCCAATTTCCGCGCCCATACCGAACTCGCCGCCGTCGGTAAAGCGCGTGCTGGCGTTCCAATACACCGCCGCCGAATCCACTTCGGCGAGAAACCGCTTCGCGTGCGCCTCGTTTTTCGTGACGATGCTGTCCGAGTGCGCTGAGCCGTAAAAATTGATGTGGTCAATCGCCGCCTGCACGCCGTCCACGACCCGGACGTTGAGGATGTAATCGTTGTATTCCGTGAAATAATCCTGTTCGGCGGCCGGCTTGATTGCGGATTGCGGATTGCGGATTGCGGATTGAACGAGGCCGAGCGCAACCGGGTCGCAGCGCAACTCGACCTTTTTGTCTGCGAGTTTCTGCGCCATCTGCGGAAGAAACTTCTCGGCAATGCCCTTGTCCACGAGCAAAGTCTCCGCCGCGTTGCAGACGCCGGGACGCTGCACTTTGGCGTTCATCACAATTTCTTCCGCCATTTTCAAATCCGCGTCAGCGTCCACGAAGACGTGGCAGACGCCCTTGTAATGCTTGATGACGGGCACTTTCGAGCAGTCCGCCACCGCGCGGATGAGGCTCTCGCCGCCGCGGGGCATGCACAAATCCACATATTGCGTGAGCGAAAGCAGTGCGGGAATCGCTTCGCGGTCGGGTGTGGGCACGACTTGAATCGCGTGTTCGGGAAAGCCGCGATGCGCGATTTTACCCGCATCAATCATGGTCCTGGCGATGATTTGATTTGAGTTCAACGCCTCTTTGCCGCCGCGCAGGATCGTGGCGTTGCCGGATTTGAAACACAGGCTCGCCGCGTCCGCCGTCACGTTGGGGCGGGATTCGTAGATGATGACGACGACGCCGATGGGCGTGGAAATTTTTTGCAGCTTGAGTCCGTTCGGACGGATGCGCTCGTCGAGGATTTTTCCGACGGGATCCGGCAACACGGCGACCTCGCGCAAGCCGCGCGCCATGCCGGCGATGCGTTTGTCGTCGAGCTGGAGCCGGTCCAGCATCGCGGCGGAGAGGCCGTGGCTCGCGCCGAATTCCATGTCGAGCGCATTGGCTTGCTTGATGGCGGCGGCGTTTTGCTCCAAGGCGGTGGCCATCGCGAACAGGCAGGCGTTTTTCTCCGCCGTCGTCAGTTTGGCGAGTTCGCGCGACGCGGCCTTGGCGAGCTTCGCCAATTGCGTCATCTGTTCGGTCAACGACATGCCAGCCAAATTAACTGAATCGGGTGGGAAGTCAAAAGCCGGCAGCGGCGTGCGCGGACGCCCGCCCGCCCGATCACTTCAAATTCACGCCGGGGCCGAGCGCGCCGGTGAGGAAATCCCCGCTGCGCAGCGCGACCAGCACCATCAGGCCGGCGAGATCGGCTGGCGTCCGCACATTTTTCATCACCACATTATCAATGCCGATTTTCTGCTCGCGGTTGTTGCGCGGGTCTTTCAGGTCAATGAACCGCGCTGTGCCGACGGATACATTCAGCGCGTCAATGCCTCGAAAGTCCAGACCGGTTCGCTGTTTTATTTCCTTCAACCGCTGATCGCCGGCGCCCGCCGCGCCTTTCTTCGGCAGCGCCAGGCCGAGCGCGAACAGATTCGTCTGGCCGGCCTCGTTTCTCACGATGTCCAGTTCGCCGAGGTTGAAGCGGATCAGCGTGAGGTGAATCTGGTTTTTCGCCAGCGCCGCCCGGTCGTATTCGACGTGGATTTCGGGAATGTTGAGGAACGGCGTGCCGCCGAAGGATGGCGGGTTGTAAAGCTTGAAATCTTTGATAGTTACGACCGGCTCGAGCAAACCGAGATGAAATTTCCCGATCTCGGCGTCCATGCCAGTCTGCGCGCGGATGCGGTTCTCGGCGACGACGCGCAGAATCGTGTCCAGCGACAAAAGTAAAACCACCGCCAGCACCACGACCAGCAGCACCAGCGTAAAAAACCATTTGAACAATTTTTTCATCGGCGAATTGTTGATTTGTCAAATTGTGAAACCGGTGGTTTTCCGACCCAACGATTCAAGGGTTTAACAATTTGACCCATCACACCGCCACATCCTCCGGCCGCACTTCCAGGCATTCGTCCTGATCCTCCCAAATCACCGCCGCGTAGTTGTCGAGCAGCTTCGGCGCGATTTCGCGGCCGGCGATGGACAACAGCTTTTCCGCCGCCAGCGCGGCATTTTCGTAGGCGGCATCGTAGTTGCCGGCGCGCTTGCGCTGGCGGTCGTCCCAGTGGGCCACGGCGTGGACCGGATCGTAATTGTTTGCCCACGGCTCCAGCAACGCGCGAAACTCGGCGGATAATTCGTCGAACGGCACGAGGATTTCGCTGCAATGCTGGCAGATCAATCCCTCCGCCTTCACGTCGCGGGTGAGCAGCGGCAGGAACGGCGCGCGGCAGCAGGGCGATTCCGCATAGGCGGCGGGCGCGGTGGCAAGGCGCTGGTGCCAGATTTGCCGGCCGTGTGCGACCTGGGCGGCCAGGCGATACGCGCCGACGAGCGGATGCGAAACCCGCCACGCGCGGCCCTCGAACTGGCCGAGCGTCTGCGCGAGCCAGCGCGCCAGCGTGAGGTCGTCCCACGCCGCGAAGGCGCGGCCGTATTCCGTCCACAACGAATCGAGCGGCGAATTGCCGGAGGCCATTTCCATGCTCCTAGTCTGGCGCGGGGAAAATGATTTGTCGAGCGGCGTTGGCCGGGCCGGGCCGGCTTCAGCGGTCCGGGCAGGTGCGGCTATCCCGTTTTGGCCTTCACCCGGAGACTGAAACTTTCGGTCCGGATGACGGCGCGCTTGTGCAGGCCGCGCACGATGACTTCGTGTTCGTCGCGCGCCTCAATCTGGAATTGCACCTTGCCGCCCTCGACGGCGATGACGCGCGCGGTGCAATGAATCGTCTGGCCCACCGGCGTCGGCGCGAGATGGCGAAGGTCCAGCTCCATGCCGACAGAACGCTCATCGGCGTCGAGATGCGGCGCGAGCGTGTGCCGCGCCGTGCGTTCAAGAAACTGGATGAGGTTCGGCGTGGAGACGACGGCAGGCATACCGTCGCCGTGAAACTCCACGGCGTGCTTCAGGTCCGTGGGAATGGCCAGTTCGCCGACTTCACCGATGCGCGGGCGCGATTTCATTTTCCGGCGGTTAATTTGCCAAAAATCCGGCCGGAGGCGGAGAAAAATTTCCGCGCGCTGGCGTGCCTGTCAAGGATGTTTGCCCAAGGCGGAGCCGACGGCGGATTTAATCCCGTCGCCCCGCAAGTTTTGGGCCATGATTTTGCCATCCGGGCCGATCAGGAAAATAGACGGTATGCCACGCACGCTGTAATCCTTGGTGACGGTGTCCTTACTCCAATCGCCAAGGAAGCCTTGGATCCATTTCAGGTCATGCTTGTCCGCAAACTTTTTCGGAAGGTTTGTCGACTGATCCAGACTCAAGCTAATCATCACAAAACGGGCATCACTGCCATAAGCGTCGTAGGCGGCTTTCATGTGCGGGGTTTCGCCAACGCAGGGACCGCACCACGTCGCCCAAAAATCCAGCAGCACATATTTTCCCCGAAAATCGGCGAGCTTTAACGGCTGGTCGTCCAGCGTCTTGACGGTGAAGTCAGGGGCCGTATCGCCCACCTTCAGATGTTTGACAGCCTGGATGACAATTTCGCCGAGGTCAAACGGCACCTCTGATTTGCCGGCGGAACTTTCCGGGATGACCACTTCTTTGTTGGGCACCTCGGCAACTTGTCCCGCGTGTCCCCAGAAATTGCCGGACAAAACATATTTACCCGGCGGAATTGCTTCGCCTTGCAAGGTGCCGTCGGACTTTATCTGCAACTGTCCGCCCTGCCGTTGGGCGATCATGAATTTCTTCCCGGCCTCGGTCTTTATCCATTCCTGATACCACTTCTGAATTTTTTCCTGCGAATCCAAATCTTTGGGCAGCGGTGGCGGCGTGAGGTTGGGGCGAAGGTAAAAACCGCCCTGTTCCAGAATCACCTCCGCCGGTAAACTCGCGTCACGCTGCCAATGCCCAATCACGTCGCGTCCATCGAGTGTGATTTTGGCCGTGGCGGTTTTGCCCGCTTTCACCTCTACGGTCTGCAATTCCTTGCTCGACCAGCCCCGGTTGACCATCGGCTCCTTCAACATGAGGCGGATGTCGCCAGTCGGCACATGCGGAAACAAAAAATGCCCCTTTGCGTCCACCGTGGCCGGAGTCCGTGTGCCGAGGTTTTGCATCGTTGAACCGTCGCCGACGGAGAAGAGCAGTTCGCGTCCGGTCATGGGTTGGCCGCGATGCAACAAAGTGCCCTCAACGCTTCCCCACGGTTGCAAGGTGATAGTGTGGTTGGTTTTGAAGTTATCTGACGCGACCAGAGCAAATCCAGCTGGCGAGCTGGCCACCACGCTAAATTTATCCGCGTCAAAACAAACGGAAAACTTGCCGTCAGAATCTGTGGAAACAGTATTGTTATCATCCCTTTGATCGACTATTTCCGTTTCATTCAGTTGTAAATAACTATTGGCTTCAAGGCCAATTACTTTTACCCCTGCCACTGGTTTGCCGGCTGAATCCACAAGAATTCCAGAAAGTTTTTTCCTCTCTTTTAAACGATAAGTGATGGAGGTTGGAATCTCACCACCTTGCCAATTTCCACCTACCGCAGAATACCCTTCCTTGCTCAACCGCACCCCCATGTTACTCACCCGTTTCGCCGGATATTCCACCACCGCATTACCGTTGGTGTCCGTCAAAACTGGCGGCACCACTAGCCCAACGTCATCTATTGACATCCATGGATAAACATCAGCCCCGACAATTGCCGCGCCGCTTTCGGCATCCACCACTTGAATTTTCACCGCGCTATCGAAATGGAAGTCCGGGTCATTAAGCGGCATCGGCGGTGTCACCGCACGCTGCGAATCATGGTTGGCCACGGTGGCGGCGAACAGCACATAGGAAGCCCGGCTGTGCGTGGAAATCAAATCTATCGACGCCACTTCTTTTTCGGGAGAAGGATTGTTCAAGACCGTTTTGATCAAGCGCAAATCTCCGCCGAACGGCCCGGGATGGCGCCAGATGAGCTTGCTGTTCGGATCGGTCAATATTTCCCGAGCCTCGGAGGGCAGCCGGTTGGCCGTCACATTCACCGCGTATTGAATTTTTAAGTCGTCGCTGGTTCCATCGGCATAGTGCAAACGCACCAGGGCAATGGTGCAGCCCTCATATTCATGCCATTGCGCGGTGTGGATCAGATGCAGTTCTTCAAATTTCCGCCCGATCTTGATGCCCTCAACCAACGGCGAACCTTTGTCATTCTGGCCATCCATGACCAGTCGGCCTTCGATATCAAACGGCAAACCATCATAGGTGCGCCGGCCAACCAGGCTCAAATAAGTCGTCGTGTTCGTGTGGGCGCCGGTGACGAATGGGTTGCTGTAAAACGGCTTGAGGTCAATAGTGGCGGGCAACGAATTGTCGGTCTTTGCCGCTGGTAAATCCCGGGTCGTGGCTTGGGTGTCCTCCGCTTTCGTGCCCAGCACTGCGGCGAACAGGGCGGCCAATACGAGAAAGTTTTTGATTAAAAGCCCGTGCGCCGGTCGGTTTGATTTAGTTTTCATAGTTGTGTGCCAGATTTTGATTTGAATGTTTCCCGAAAAAAGCCGGTTCGTTTGTGGCTGGTGATTTCCCCGTTGATAATCGTCCGTCTCTCTGCCGTCAACACCTTTTCCCCGATGGACCGCTGCCCGAAAATCTTTTGCGCCGAACCATGCATTCATTTGGCCATATAGCCTTTGAAAGCAATGGCGGAAAGTTGTTTAAACAACTTTCCGCCATCAAAGTCTCAGTTGGCTTGCGTGCTTACTTTTTGATCAAATCCGCGACGAGCGCCTTCTCTTCCTTCAATTCATTCTCCGTCGCGGCGATCCTGGCCTTGCTGAAATCGTTGTGCGGCACGCCCTGGACGATTTCAAAATCCTTGCCGTTGCTGCGGGTCGGATAGCTGAAGATCAAATCTTTCTCGATGCCGTAGCTGCCGTCGGAATGCACCCCCACGCTGAACCAGTCGCCGGCGGGCGTGGGATGCGTGAGTTTATAGACGGTGTTGCACGCGGCATTGGCGGCGCTGGCGGCGCTGCTCAAGCCGCGCGCCTTGATGATGGCCGCGCCGCGCTGCTGCACGGTCGCGATGAAATCCTTCTCCAGCCACTCCCGGTGGCTGATGACATCCAGCACCGGCCGGCCCTGAATCTTGGCGTTGAAAAAATCGGGATACATCGTCGCGCTGTGATTGCCCCAGATGGCGAGGTTGGTGACGGCGGTGACGTCCACGCTGGCCTTCTGCGCGAGTTGCGACTTGGCGCGGTTTTCGTCCAGCGCGGTCATGGCGAAGAACCGGTTTTTCGGCACGCCCGGCGCGTTGTTCGCGGCGATGAGCGAATTGGTGTTGCACGGATTGCCGACGACGAGCACGCGAATGTCGCTCGCGGCGTTCTTGGCGATGGCCTTGCCCTGGCCGGTGAAAATTTTCCCGTTGATGCCGAGCAGATCCTTGCGTTCCATGCCGGCCTTGCGCGGCACGGCGCCGACGAGCAGCGCCCAGTTCACGCCCTTGAAACCTTCGTCGAGGTTGGAGGTGGGCACGAGGCCTTTGAGCAGCGGGAACGCGCAGTCGTCGAGTTCCATGCAGACGCCGTGCAGCGCGGCCATGGCTTTTTCATCTGGCACTTCGATGAGGTGCAGGATGACCGGCTGATCCGGACCGAAAGCGGCGCCGGAGGCGATGCGGAAGAGAAGGGAGTAACCGATCTGGCCGGCCGCGCCGGTGATCGCCACGCGAAGGGGAGTTTTGCTCATAAATATTTTTGGTGGGACAGTATGAATTCGTTGACGATTTGACGCAAGCCTTCCGCGCCGGAAAAAATTGTCTTGGCATAAATTTATTTTGGCCTAAAAATGGCTTGTTCTTTGAAACCGGCGGGACCGTTTCCGCCAAATATCACAGTCAAATGTCTGGGAACCCGGTGTGAATCCGGGACGGTTGCGCCACTGTAACGGCTACAAACTCCCAAGGCCACCAAGCGAAAGCTCGGGAAGGCGGGAGTGAGGTTTGAAGCCGAAGTCAGGATACCGGTTTGAGTGTGCTCGTCAGCTTCGGACGTTCCGAAGCGCTTCTCCGCAAAGAGAAGGATGAGGCCAGTCCGTCCAGACTGTTTCTGGCGGCTCGTCGAATTCACCTCCATTCCTCGTTTGCGAAGCTTGGAGGTTTTTTGTTTTTCAAAATCTCCCGGCTCCGCGCTGGTCTCTCAACCAACAACCGTTCCGCGTGATTTTTCTCGCGGAACCAAAATGAAAGATCAGCCCGTGAAAAAAATCCGTTTGCTGCTGGCCGTTGCCAGCCTGTTCGTCACCGTCAAAGCCTCGGCCGTCTCATTCAACGATATCCAGTTCTGGACCGGCGCCGGCACCAACCGCGCCGCGCTGGTGATCGAATGGAGCGCGCCGGAGGATTTCACCGGTTCCACCGTGCCCGCGCCCATCGCGGACAAGTCGCTCGTCTGGGGTTACCGGTTCAACGGCACCGTCACGGCCGCGCAAATGGTCACCAACCTTCTGGCCGCCGACCCGCGCTTTTACGCGCTGGGTTCGGTGGATTCGCAATATGGCCTGGGGATTTACGGTCTCGGTTTTCATCGGACGACGCCCGACCCCTCCGGGCTTGCCGATGGAACCGCCACCAATTATTTCACCAGCGGCTTGCAGACCAACACCACCGTCAATGTTGACGCCGCCGCGCCTTTGAATACGAACGATCTTTTCTGGAGCGGCTTCAACGGGCCAAACTGGGAAATTTGGACCGAGCAGAACGCCGCCGGCGGCTTTCTCAACTGTCCGGATCGCGGCACCAATGCTTACTGGACGCCCACCGACTTGACTTATTTTAGCACCGGCTCGCACGGTCAATGGGACTTGGCGCAATTTGGCCTGTCCACTCTGACCCTGACCAACGGTTCCTGGGTTGGTTTTTCCGTCGCCGCCGGCCCCTACGACCCCAATTATTCTCCCACCTCACCGTTCGACGCCCACAAGCACGCGCCGCAGTTGCCGGACACCGGCATCACCGCGCTCGTGAAAAATCTTGCCGGCGGCTTCCAGTCCGGCCGATGGCAGGCGCAATTCACCAGTTGCACCAATTGGAATTACGCGCTGGAACGCTCCGCCGATTTGCTGAACTGGTCCGTGGTCACCAATGGCGTTCCCGGCAACGGCGGCAGTTTGAATCTGGCCGACCCCGCGCCCCCGGCCGGCCAGGCGTTCTACCGCATCCGTGCGGATCAACCATGAACCCGCCCGCCCGCTTCCATCCCGCGCCCCGTCTGCCGGGCTTCATGCTGATTGAACTGCTCGTTGTCATTGCCGTCATCGCGATTCTGGCGGCGGTGTTGCTGCCGGCGCTGGGCAAGGCGAAGCTCACCGTGCAGAGCGCCGATTGCATCAGCAATCTCCGCCAGCTCGGCGTCGCCACGCAGTTGTATTGGGCCGACAACCGTGAAAACAGCTTCCCGCTGTGGACCAAGGTGGATGCCACCGGCAAGACGTGGTGGTTCGGCTGGCTGGGCAACGGTGCCGACGGCCAGCGCGCGTTCAACCTCTCGTCCGGCGCGTTGTTTCCGTATTTGCACGGCAATGATGTCCGGCTGTGTCCGCTGCTCAACGCCGCCGCGAACCCGCAGTTCCGGCCCAAGGGCACCAACACCATTTTCAGCTACGGCTGCAACCGCTACATCTTCGCCGCGCCCGGCGCGCCGCCGGCCGGCACCGGCCGTCTCGCGCGGCCGACCGAAACCTGCCTGTTTGCCGACGCCGCGTCCGTGGACAATTTTCTCCAGGCCCAGACGCTGCTGAAGGAATGGTATTACCTCGACCTGGAAACCAACTACGCCGGTGCCAACAATTATCCCAATGCGCACTTCCGTCACGGGCAAAGGGCTGACGTGACGTTTGCCGACGGCCACGTCGGGCGGGAAAGCATGGTGCCCGGCTCGGACGACCGGCATCTGCCCAATCAAAACGTCGGCCAGTTGCGGCCGGAGATTTTGACCCTGCCGTGAACCGTCCGCCCGCGCCGCCGGCTCCTATTGTCGTTTCAACCGCGCGCGCCGTTCGTTGAAGACATCATGTAGGTCGGCCCAGCCTTCATGCCAGCTGAACTGTCATACCCGATCGTCAGGCTGCCGTCGGTGTCTTCCAAATATTGGACCTCAACGGTCACGTTCGGTTTCGCGCCTTTCGCGTAGGCCGAGTTCGTGACGAAGGGCAGAAGGTTCGTGCTGCCATTGATCAGGTGCCAGGCATTGATTATGCCTATCCCGGATATTTCCTAGTGGGATTGAACCAAAAAGGGGCGAGCGGGTCAGAAGGCTTGAAAACACTGAGCCCGATGAAAACGCCACGGACCGCTGCTGCGCCGACAGACTGTCGAGAACTGCCCTGGCTCTTGCCCGACCTCGGTTCCCGAAAAGTCGCGGCTGATTTTTCCGGGGGAACCCTTTCCAGCGCTGGCGGACGCCGGCTTGGGCGTCACGGCGGCGCGGGCGCAATGTTTTGGGGACCAGCGGCAGCGGGTCTAGGTGGATCACCCGGTGCCGCAGTGGCTGGCGCAGCGGATTTACGGATGGGCGCTGGGTTATGACGATCTCAACGATCACGCGCACCTGCGGTTGGATCCGTTGCGGGCCTGGGGGCTGGCCGGAACGGAACTGGCGCGGGCGACGGCGGGCAGTGCCGGGTCAAGTTGTTGAAAGTGGCGGGCCAAGTGCGCGTGAGGGTGCGCCGGGTCGATGTGCCGTTGAGCCGCGCCTACCCGCTGCCAGCCTTGTTCCGCCACTGCCAGCAGCGACGCAAACCGCTGGCTCCCGCCGGCGGTTGAGGCCGGCTTTTTTCTGGAAAGCAAAGTCCCTTGCCGGAGGTGTCGCCAAACACTGCCAGCGGCGAGCCTTCCGGCGGCACAACGGTCGCTGGGCTGCCCATTTTTCCCCAACTAGCCGGCGGAGACTGCCAGCGATTTGCGCTGGCGAAGGCGACCTTCATATCTTACACTTTCATGCCTTCCTGATTCTTTGGAGGCCAAATGGGCCGGGGAAAGCGTTGGCAAAGGCCCCAGTGTTATTCGACGCCAACAAGGCAGGCGAACGCAAGATCAACGGCCCGTTGCAGATGAAAATTTTTTTAGATCGAATTTACGAATGGCTGGGCCGGCGCATTTTTCCGGGCCAGCAGGATTGGGAGCAGCGTCGGAACGTCAAAATCATGCTTCTGACGGTGGGCTTTGCCCTGGCCTTGGGACTGACTGTCGCAAAAGTGATCCGGCTGATTTATAACCATCAAAAATAATCTGTTGGACCGCGTTCTGGCGCACCCAATTTTTGCCGTGGTTGGTGCCAATGTTTCATTCAGGTTACGAACCGATCATATTCCGGTGACAACCGCGATAAGTTATTGCCAAACTTATTCACCGTCCGGCAAAGTGCAGGCGTTGTTGAGTTATGAATGATCAGCCCCGTTTGGACCCGAAACCGGACCAGCCGATTGTCTGCCGCACGGTCTGGATTTCCGACATTCATCTGGGCACCAAGCACGCCCGCGTCGCCGAACTGCTTGAATTTTTGCGTGTGGTGGACTGCAAATACCTCTACATCGTCGGCGATTTCATTGACGGCTGGGAATTGAAGTTCCGCTGGTTCTGGCGCGACGACTACAACGTGCTCATCCAAAAAATCCTCCGCAAAAGCCGCAAGCAGACCAAGGTGATCTACATCACCGGCAACCACGACGAATTCGTGGACCAGTTCGCCGGCATGCGTTTTGGCAGCGTGGTGATGGCGCATCAGGTGATGCACACGGCGGCGGACGGGAAAAAATATCTCGTCATCCACGGCCACCAGGCGGACGGCCTGACGCACTTCAATCACCTGCTGGAAAAACTCGGCTCGCATCTTTACAACTGGATTCTGGATTTCAATCTGTATTTCAACCGGCTGCGGCGCGCGCTCGGTTTCGGCTACTGGTCGCTGGCGGCGTATCTGAAATCCAAAGCCAAGTCCGCCGTCAAATTCGTCACCGAATACGAAGGCACGCTCGCCGCCATGGCGCGGAATCACAAAGCCGACGGCGTCATCTGCGGCCACATCCACCGCGCCGAGATGAAGCTGATTGACGGCGTGCAGTATTTGAACTGCGGGGATTGGGTGGAAAGCTGCACGGCTTTGATTGAAGATTTCGACGGCAAGATCAAACTCATTCACTTCCATGAAAATGATGTTCTGCGTGCTGGGCGAGGGCCGGGGCCACATGACCCAGGCGATGGCCGTCAAGGAAATGGCCGAGGCGGCGGGACATCAGATCGTCGCCGTGACGCTGGGCGCGAGCGCGCAACGGCCGATGCCGGCATACTTCGCATCGGCGATGAAGATGCCCGTCCGGCAACTGCCGACGCTGGAATTCAAATATAAAAACAACCGCTCCGTCAGCAACACCGCCACGCTCCTCGGCGTCTTTGGCAAGCTGCCGAAATACTTTCGCATCCTCCGCCAGCTCGACGACATCGTCCGCGAAACGCAGCCGGACGTGATCCTCAATTTCTTCGAACCGATGGCCGCATTCTACGCCCTGACGCGCCGCCGCCGCCCGCCCGTCGTCGCCCTCGGCCACCAGTTCATGTTCCAGCATCCCGGCTACGTTCACGCGCCGCAGTTGTGGAAACAGCTTATGAGCATGAAAATTTACACCTGGCTGCTTGGTGCCCGCGCCACCAAGCTGGCGCTCTCGCTCTACGAAACGCCCAACCTGCCGGTGAAGAAAATTTTCGTCGGCCCGCCGATTTTGCGGAAGCAGCTTTTTCAACTGGAATTAAAACCGGATGGCGATTTCGTCCTCGTCTATCTGCTGAATCACGGTTACGCCGACCAAATCATCGCCTGGAGCGCGAAAAATCCGCAGACGAAGCTGCATTGTTTTTACGACAAGCCGGACGCGCCGGCGGAGTTTCAGCATTCGCCGGCGCTCACGTTTCACCGGCTGGACGGTGAGAAGTTTCTGACGATGATGGCGGAGTGCCGCCACGTCGTCTGCACCGCCGGCTTCGAATCCGTCAGCGAGGCCGCGTGGCTCGGCAAGCCGCTGTTTCTCGTGCCGGTGGAAAACCACGTCGAGCAGCAGGTGAACGCGCTGGACGCGCAGCAGTTCGGCATCGGCCTCGCCGAAAAGAGTTTCAACCTCGACCGCCTGGCCGAACTGCCGAATCATCTGCCCGTGGAAAAATTCCGAGCCTGGGTGAATCGCGCGCCGGAAAAACTGTTTGCCGCCATCGAGCACGCCGTCAAATCCGCACGATGAACAGCGGCGATGTTCTCAAATTCCCGCCCGGTTTTCTCTGGGGCACCGCCACGTCGCCGACGCAGGTGGAAGGCCACATTGAAAACGAGTGGACGCATTTCACCGCGCAGGACGGCGGTCACTGCCGGATCGCGTGTGACCATTATCACCGTTACCCCGAAGACATCGAGTGGATGGCGCGGCTCGGCACGAACGCCTACCGCTTCGGCATCGAGTGGGGACGATTGCAATCCGCGCCGTTCGCGCCGCTGAATCAAAAGGAGCTGGCGCGCTACATGGATTTGATTGACCGGCTCCAGGCGAAAGGCATCACGCCGATGGTGGTGCTGCATCATTTTTCCAATCCGCCGTGGATCAACACCGCCGGCGGCTGGACCAACGCGGCGACGATTCCGGCCTTCGTGGATTACGTCACCAAACTCATCGCCGTGCTGAAAGACCGCGTTTATCTGTGGAACACGTTCAACGAGCCGGACACCTACGCCTGTGTGGCGTATCTGCTCGGCGGTTTTCCGCCGCAACGCAAATGGAAGCTGGGGCAGTTCCGCCGCGTGATTGACCACATGGCCCGCGCCCATGTGCAGGCCAGCCGCGTCATCCGGCGCGAGGGCGACGCCGGGCGCCAACCGGAAGTCGGCATCGCCAAGAACTGGACGTTTTTCCACGCCTACCAACGATTTTCGCCGTGGGACCGCACCACGGCATTTGCGTGCCATTACACGTTCAACAAATTTGTGCTGGACGCCTTTCTCGGCGGCGGGCGGCGGCGGGACTCGACGTTCATCGGCTTGAATTATTACGGGCGCGTGCGGTTCCACCATTTTCGCGCGATGATTCCGGCCAGCGGCACCCCGGTGAAGACCCTGAAAGATTTCGGCTTCGTCTGCGACGACATGGTGGAGCGTTATCCGGCCGGCCTGGTGAAAATCCTTTCGTATCTCCACCGGAAATTCCGGCTGCCAGTTTACATCACCGAACACGGCGCGGCTTCCGACGATGAACCGTTCCGCGAACGCGACCTCCGCGAAAATCTCGCCGCGCTGCACGGCGCGATGGCCGGCGGCGTGGAGGTGCGCGGCTTTTTCTACTGGTCGCTGCTGGACAATTTCGAGTGGCAGTTCGGCTACACCAAGAAATTCGGGCTGCTGGCGGTGGATTTCGCGGATGAAAAGCTGCCGCGCTCGCCCAAGCCGTTGGCGGCTGTTTTTGCCGGCATCTGCCGGACTAACGCGGTGGATCGATTGGGTTCGGGAATCGGCTGATGCTGGGTTTAGGATAGATAAATAGAACTAATTATTATGTTGCGCGTTTCTGTCGGCGGTCTTTGTGGCTGTGCATCTTGTTTTTTATCAATGAGATATATGCATCATTAGAATTTGACACGTTGCCCTGCAATGCCGTAGTGTGTGGCTGCAACGGTGTCGCGCTGAAACAGCTTCAGGCGTCAAACCACCTTGCCGAAGTAATCTTTAGATTCCAAGGCTCCTTATGAGTAGTCATGCAACAGCGGGTGCGCCGGCGGCGGGTGGCGGGCAAAAAATTTCGCGGATTGACGAGGTAGTCATCCGCATTGCCGGCAATTCGCAGGATGGTATCCAGGCCATTGGCGGTTTTCTGGCACGGCTCGCCGGCCGCAGCGAGCAGGAGGTCATGACGTTCATGACCATTCCGTCCACCATTTCCGGCGGCCCGTCCATCTTCCAGGTGCGTATCGGCAGCGGCGAGGTGCTGACCGCCGGCGACGAGGCGGACGTGCTGCTGGCGTTTTACCAGCACAGCTACGAAGGCCACATTAACTCCCTCAAGAAAAAGGGGATTGTGCTTTATGACAGCGACCATGTGCAGCCCAAGCCGGAATGGGAAACCGAGTATCACCATGTCGGCATCCCGATTTCCTCACTCACGGTCGAGGCCATCGGCGGCACGGCCAAGGACAAGGGCAAAAATATTTATTCCCTCGGCCTCATCGCCCGGATGTTCGACCTGAACGTGGCGAAGCTGGAAAAGCTGCTCGGTGAACGTTTCACCGGCAAGGATCCAAGCATTCTGAACAACGCGCTGGCGGCGTTCCACGCGGGTTACGCCAATTCTCCCGGCAGCGTGGTGGAAACCTTTCAGATCACCGACAGCCAGAAGCACGGAGTCCCGCAGGTGGTGATGAACGGCAACGAAGCCATCGGCTACGGTCTCATCGCCGCCGGCGTGCGGTTCGGCGCGGGCTACCCGATCACGCCGTGGACGGACATCATGGAATTGCTCCGGCGAGAGCTGCCGAAATACGGCGGTTCCTTTATCCAGTGTGAGGATGAAATCGCCTCCGTCTCCATGGCGCTCGGCGCCAGCTTTGCCGGCCGGGTGGCGGTGACGGGTTCCAGCGGCCCAGGCATCGCGCTCAAGACCGAAGCCATCGGCTGGGCGGTCATGGCCGAAATGCCCCTGGTGATCATCAATGTCCAGCGCGGCGGGCCGTCCACCGGCATGCCGACGAACATCGAGCAGTCCGACTTGAACATCGCCATCAACGGCGGCCACGGTGACGCCCCGCGCGTCGTGCTCGCGCCGGCGAACGTGGAAGATTGTTTTTACATGGCCATCGAGGCGGTCAACATTGCCCGCAAATACAACACGCCGGTGTTTTTCCTGACCGACCAGGGCATCGCCACGCGCATCGAGGCGTTTGCGGAACCGAATCTCGAAAAAATCTGCCAGGACATCACGCCGGATTATTCGCCGGTCGCCACGCACAAGCCTTATGATTTGTCGGCGAAGGATGGCATCACGCCGCACGTCAAACCAGGCACGCGCATTTTGGACGGCAAATATCCGATTGCGACCGGGTTGGAACACGACGAACTCGGCCATCCGACCGGCTCGCCGAAACTGCACATGCAGATGACGGCGAAGCGCCGGAAAAAATTGCAGGCGCTCGGTGCCACGCTGCCGCTCCCCAAAATTTATGGCGCTCCCGAAGGCAATGTTTTGCTCGTCGGTTGGGGTTCCACTGAAGGCCCGATCAAGGAGGCCGTTGACCGGTCGCGCGCCGCCGGCGACAGTGTTTCCGCGATTCATCTGCGTTACGTCAATCCGCTGCCGGACGGGCTGGAAAATATTTTCTCCGGCTTCAACCACATTCTGGTCGTGGAAATGAACGACGAAGGGCTTTACGGCTACGGCCAGCTCGGTGCCGTGCTGCGCGCCCGTTATTGTGATGCGAAAATCCAAGGCATTAACAAGACCGACGGCCTGACCTGGAAGGTTCGCGAGATCCTCGAACAGATGAAAGCCAAGGCGCGCAAGTAACCCCCCAATTTTATGAGCCAGACGTTGACTGAAAAACCGGTTGTCCCCGTGACCGCGACCGAAACCGCCACCGGCGAACGCAAGGCGCTGACGCGCAAGGAAATTGTTGCCGACCATCCGACCTGGTGCCCCGGCTGCGGCGACTTCTCCGTGCTCGCGCTGTATTTCAAGCTGATTGAGAAGCGCAAATTGTGGCATGAGAAGATCACCACCATTTCCGGCATCGGCTGCTCCAGCCGTTTTCCGTATTTCGTGCAGGCGCACGGCGCGCATTTCATCCACGGCCGCGCGCTGCCGTTTGCGAGTGGCGTTTCGCTCTCGCGTCCGGATTTGCACGTCTTCGCCTTCAGCGGTGACGGCGACGCGTTCTCCATCGGCGGCAACCACTTCACGCATACCGCGCGCAAAAACATCAAGATGACGCTCGTCGTCATGGACAACCAGGTCTATGGCCTCACGAAGAAACAGACTTCGCCCACGTCGCCGGTCGGCTTCAAGAGCAAGACGGACATCTGGGGCGCGGTGGATTATCCGATCAATCCCGCGAAGCAAGCCATCGCCGTCGGAGCCACGTTTGTCGCGCGCACCTCGGCGTCGAATCCCAACCATGTCCTCGCGACCATGGAAGCCGCGATGGATCACGACGGTTTCAGTTTCGTCCACTGCCTGAGCGAGTGCGTGGAGTTCTACGAAGGCGCGTTTGACGCGGCGAATCCCCGCAAAGGCGGCGCGTTCAACGAAGTGCCCAAGACGCACGACGTGACCGATGAAATGGCCGCCTACAAGCTGGCCAGTGCGGATTTCCCCGGCAATTTCGGCGTGCTTTACAAGGTCAACAAGCCGACGAAAAATGCCCGCGAAGCCGAGGTCAACGCCAGCTTCCGGAGCAAATTCGCCGGCCAGAAAGACTGGCAGATTCTCCAGAAGAACTTCGACCGGATGAAATAAGTCCTGGCAGACGGCCACCGAGTCCATTCCAAAAGCCCTGGCGCGAGCCGGGGCTTTTTCGCTAACCATCAAGGCACCAAGTCATCAAGAAAGGATTATCATTAACTTTGTGCCTTGGTGTCTTGGCGGTTAAGATTTTCCCGATCGCCTATGGCTCACATCCACGAAAAAATTGATTTCACCGTCGCGATCTTCGTCGTTCACGACGCGAAGGTTCTGCTCATCCACCATCGCAAGCTGGACAAATGGCTGCCACTCGGCGGGCACATCGAACTGGACGAAGATCCGGAGATTGCCGCGTTGCGCGAGGCGAAGGAAGAAAGCGGCTTTGACGTGGAGCTGCTCGGCGAACGGCCGCCCACGACCGGGCCGGGCACCCGCGCACTCATCGCGCCGCGCTTTCTGGACATCCATCGCATCAGCGATTCGCACGAGCACATCGGCATGATTTATTGGGCCAAACCAAAGGACGGCAAGCTTACCCTCGCCGCCGCCGAGCATCACGACATCCGCTGGTGCGCGGCGGACGATTTGGAAAAACTTTCGCCGCCGATGACCGACGCGGTGAAATGGTATTGCCGCCAGGCCATCCAGGAAATTTCGTCGCACCCATGAACCGCCACCACCAAAAACAATTTCTTTGCTACACGATCATCGGGCTGAATTCCTTCGCCACCACGATTTATTTCACCTACGTCTATTTTCTGCTGCACGACAAATTCGGCTTCCGCGACAAGGCGAATCTGGCGGTCGCCGCCCTGCTGGGTCTGGTCTATGCGTTCTCCGCGTGGCAGGGCGGAAAATTCGGCCAGCGCTACGGCAACATTTTTTCGGTGAAACTGGGTTTTACCCTGATGGGGACCGCCTTCGCCCTCGGTCCGTTGCTGGGCACGGCCGCTGGCCAGATTGTTGTTGCCATGGTCGTTTCCGCGAGCGTCTGTCTGACCTGGCCGATGCTCGAGGCGTTGGTCACCGAAGGCGAAGCGCCGGCGCAGGTGCCGCAAGCAGTCGGCCTCTATAATGTCACTTGGGCCGCCACGAATGCCCTTGCGCTGTTTGTCGGCGGGGCGCTCATCGAAAAACTGGGCTACGCGAGCCTTTTTTGGTTGCCGCTTGGCTTCATGGTGGTGCAACTGGCCTTGATGTTCTATCTGCAAAAAATACATCGGCCAGCGGCCCAAACCGATTCCACGCCCGCGCCGGAATGGCATCGTGCGCCACCGGCCGGCGCCAAAAATTTTCAACAACTGGCGTGGCTGGCCAATCCGTTCGCCTACATCGCCATCAACACGCTGGTCGCGGTGCTCCCGGGCCTCGCGACCAAATTTCACCTCACACCGATGTTCGCCGGCTTTGCGTGTTCGCTGTGGGGTTTTATGCGGCTGGCGGCATTTGTTCTGTTCTGGCGCTGGGATGGCTGGCATTACCGATTCCGCTGGCTGCTCTCCGCCTATGTGCTAATCATCGGGTCGTTCGCGGTGATCCTGATCACGCCCAATTTGGCGGCCGTGCTGCTCGCGCAACTTTTCTTTGGCACCGCCATCGGGCTGATTTATTACTCGTCGCTGTTTTACGCGATGGATGCGAGCGAAGCCAAAAGCGAACATGGCGGCATCCATGAGGCGACCGTCGGCATCGGTAACTGCATCGGGCCGGCGGTCGGCACGGCGGCGCTCCGATTCGCGGCGGAAAGTCCCAACGCCGGCGCCTGGGCGGTTTCGGGCCTCCTGCTGGTCGGCCTGGGCGCACTGGTCTGGCTGCGAAAAGCGCGGGATTAAATCCGCCCGCCGTTTCCAACCATTTTTCTGCCGGCGGCGAAAACTTCCGGTCCGCCATTGCGTCCTTCCAGTTTGCGGCTTAATTTTCCCGCGTGTCCGGTTTGGCCACCCCAATCAAATCCTCGCTGCTGCTCCTGCTGCTGCGCGTCAATGCCGTCCATAGCTGGCGGCGGCTGCTCGACATTCGCAAACAGTCGCGCCTGCTCACCGGCATCATCAGCTGTTTCGTGGTGGGCTATCTCGTGCTGGCGTTCGCGCTGTTTTATTACGGGCTGCGGTTCATCGCCAAGTTTCCCGGCCTCGGCGCGGTCTTGACGGAGCGCCTGCTCTACACGCTGTTTGCGTTTTTGTTTGCCCTGCTGCTGCTGAGCAATCTCATCATCGCCTACACGAATCTTTTCCGAAACCGGGAGACGGCGTTCCTGCTCACGCTGCCGGTTTCCAACCAGACCATCTTCAACTGGAAATTCATCGAGACCAGCATTCTGGCCTCATGGGCGTTTTTGTTTTTGATCGCGCCGCTGCTGGTGGCCTTCGGCCTGGTGCGCGATGTGCCGTGGCATTTTTATCCGCTGACCGGCTTGCTCATCGGGCTGTTCATCATTTTGCCCGGCGTGTTCGGGTCGGCGCTGGCGATCGCCATCGGCCGGCACCTGGACCGGAAAAGTTTTCAGGTCATGCTGCTGCTGCTGGCGCTGGCGCTGCTGGCGTTTGTGGCGTTCTGGTGGAAGACGAACCCGGTGGACGACGAACTGCTGGACCAGCGGACGCTGGAGGCGCTCGACCGGCTGCTGGCCAAGACGCGGTTCACGATGTTTCCGTTCCTGCCGAGCTACTGGCTCTCCGGCGCGGTCCTGCAATGGGCCGAGGGCATCACGAACAACGCCATTTTCTTCGCGGCGGTGCTGTTGAGCCACACGCTGTTTTTCGGCAGCCTGGCGTTCACCCGGTTTGGAACCCTGTTTTACGACACGGCCTCGGCGGTGCAAAGCCGGGCGAACCGCGGCTTCCAATTCCATTTCTTCCGCGCGGCCGAAAGCGGATTTGCCCCGCCCGGTTTTCTGGAAAGATTGTTTGATAAAATTCCGTTCCTGCAACCCGACACCCGCGCCATCGCCGTCAAGGACCTGCGGATGTTCTGGCGTGACACCACGCAATGGGGCCAGTCCGTGATGTTCTTCGGCCTGCTTGGCGCCTACATCATCAACCTCCGCAACTTCACGCACCAGCTTACCAGCCCGTTCTGGATCCACGCCGTCGCGTTCCTGAACCTCGGCGCGTGCGCCTTCAATCTCGCGTCCGTCACCACGCGGTTTGTGTTTCCGCAATTCTCGCTCGAAGGCCGGCGCATGTGGATTGTCGGCATGTCGCCGATGGGGCTGGGGCGCATCGTCCTGACGAAATACTGGCTCGCCAGTCTCGCGTCGCTCGCCGTGACGCTCATGCTGGTCACGCTCTCGTGCTACCTGCTGAAAATGCCGGGGAGCGACATCGCGTTTTTCGGCGCGGTCGTCACCGTGATGACCTTTGCGCTCAACGGCCTCGCCGTCGGCCTCGGCGTGCTGTATCCGAACCTCAAGGAAACCAACCCGAACAAAATCGTCAGCGGCTTTGGCGGCACGCTGTGCTTCGTGTTGAGCTCGGTTTACATCATCGCCTCGCTGGTGCTGCTCATTCTGGCCGGCGGCGGACTGCGCGGCGGCCCGGAATGGGTGCTAGCCGGCGTCCTCGGCTTCGTCCTGCTGTCGTTTCTCCTCGGCTGGCTACCGCTGAAGATGGGGCTGAAGCAGTTGAAAAACTTTGAAGCGTGAAGGCCGGTGGCAAGTCCGGTGCCAACCATCGTGGAGCAAACCCGCAGCCTTCAACCTGAAACCGGCAACGCTTCCAAAGCCGGAAATAACCTTGTCCGGTTCGAAAAGTGTTTCTGTCCGTGCGCTGAAACCAAGCCGAATCCCCTGCCGTAGGCTGGGCCGTTCGCCACGCAGAAATCCGTTGCGCAGGATCGCAGCAAATCACCCGCGCCGATACAACTAATTTGGCGCGCCGGATTACTCGCCGCCTTCCATGTGGCAATACATCGTCTGCAGCGCGATTTTTCCCGGCCCGGTGAACCGGTTC
>JAJXXW010000006.1 GCA_021780905.1 bacterium | reverse complement strand
CCAAAAGATTGCGCCAGCGCCGCCGTGACGTCCAAGCCGGCATCCGCCAGCGCTGGAAAGGGTTCCCCCGGAAAAATCAGCCGCGACTTTTCGGGAACCGAGGTCTGGCAAGAGCCAGGCAGTTCTCGACAGTCTGTCGGCGCAGCAGCGGTCCGTGGCGTTTTCATCGGGATCAGTGTTTTCAAGCCTTCTGCCCCGCTCGCCCCTTTTTTGGTTCAATCCCACTAGGAAATATCCGGGCTGGTTGTTCTGCGGCGAACAATTGCTGGTGGCGTATCTGCTGCCGGGCAACAGCGGAGCCGCCCGCCAAGGGCAGCAACCCGCGTTTCCTCGTCACCAACCTCACTGGGGCCGCGCAGGAACTTTACGACGCAGTTTATTGTGCGCGAGGCGAGATGGAGAACCGGATCAAGGAACAGCCGTTGGGGTTGTTTGCCGACCGGACCCGTTGCCACGGCTGGTGGGCCAACCAGTTTCGGCTGCTGCTGTCGAGCTTCGCCTAGGTGCTACTGGAACGGTTGCGCGCGCTCGGACTGGCCGGGACGGAACTGGCGCGGGCGCGGGCCGGGACCATCCGGCTGAAGTTGCTGAAGATTGGCGCGGTGGTCCTGCGCAACACGCGGCGCATTCAACTGCGGTTGAGCAGCAGCTATCCCGATCAGCGGCTCTTCGGGCAGGTCGACCACGCCTTGGGCAGCGGTTGAAGCCCCGTGAGTGCTGCCCCGGCATGTGGAAAAACAATGGGGGGTTGGGGGCACTCTGTCCACGACCGGAAAAACCACGCGTTGTCACCCCTGACCCGCCCCAAAATCCCGCCGCCGTGACCAAAAATCCCGGCCCCTCCCCTGGATGAAATGATTGGCTATGGCGGACGCTGGGTGCGCGTGCGGGACGGGGCCAAGGTGATGTGCCATTTGATATTCGGCTTGGTGGCACTGACGGCCACCGCGCTGTTGGCGCGATTGTGTTGAAGCCCGCACGGCCCGCCGCCGGCAAGGGGCGGCCTTGAAACCCGCAGCGCAACCCGCTGCGCCGCCCAGCCGGTGGTTGATGATGGAAATGGTTTTTTCATCGTTTAACACCCGCCACACTCACCCGCAGCTATCAACTATGGGAGGTTTTGAAACTGGCTCATCCGTCAGCACCTCACGGCATTTGCAACCGGTAGAAGGTTGGGGGTGCCCCCGGCGTGAGCGGGATTTGGTTGCTGAAGTTGCCCTGCCCATCAAAGGGATTCGTCGCCACGATGCTCCAGCTGGTCAGCGGCAAAAGCAGATTGGTCGAACTGCGCAGCCAGTAGTAATACCCACCGTTGGTGGGCCCGCCCGAACCTTGCAACACCAGAGAATCGCCGCTGAACAAACTGATGCCGCTGATCTGCGGCGGGGTGGGCGTCAACACCGTCACCAGCCCGGCTTGCGTGTTCGTATCGCTCCCGCCCAGCCCGCCGGCCACCAAACTCACCGTGAAAGTGCCGCTCGTTTGGTAAGTGTGTGCCACCACCGCCCCAGCCGCCGTGTTCGTGGTCTGACCGTCGCCAAAATCCCACAGCAAATTCGTGATGCCACCGGCGGACGTGTCGCTGAATACGACCGCCAGCGGACGAATGCCGTTGGTGGGCGTCGTGGTGAAGCTGGCCACGGGGGGCGGACCGATCAACTGCGGCGGCACACCCAGGTAATTCGTGGAATTAATCGCCACAAACTCCAATACCGGATCGCAATTGGTTGCCACCAACTGGATGTCCACGCCGTTGGTCGTCGCAAAATTTGCATCATTAATGGTGAAGCTGTAGTCACGCCAAAGCGCGTTCGTGGCTGCCAGCGTGTAGGTTTGCCCCAGTTTCATCTGGCTGTTGGTGCTGCGGTAATACACCGACAAGGTGCCGTCGGTGTCCTCCAAATAATACACCTCGATGTTCACCGTCGGCCAGGTGCCGTTGGTCGTGAAATAGCGACCCGGCACGGTGAAATTGAAATTGTTCGCCGCCGTTCCGGTGCCCGCCCCGTTGTTGGCCAAATGCCAGCCGACCAGCACATCGCCGTTAGTGTCCCGCGTGGAACCCAGGCTCGGGCTGCGATCCACCACGATGGATGCCAGATTGCTGGTATCGACGGTGATCCCGTTGGCGATGGGCGTCTGGTTGTTCAGGTTCGCCGCGATGAAACTGTTGGCGGGATTTGGCTGGCAATTGGTGGTCCAGGTCATAAATCCCGCTTGCGGTGCGTAGGGCATCACCCCAAGCGTCGAGTCGAGGACATTGAAACTGCCGCCCGCTGTGACCTCGAGGGTGCATCCTCCGACATTTCCTCCAATGATTGTCGCCATCCCGGCGACTTTCACCGCCTCAAGCGGCGGATACCCGCCGTTCAAGCTGCCACCGTAGGTCACAAACTGCGCGTTCGTGCTGTCCATGCGCAGGGTATAGTTTTCGTCTTCGCTGGTGGCGGACGGGCTGACCGACGTCACGCTGCCGCTGAAGTTGGTCTGAAACCAATAATCATAGGAGCCTGTGCCGTCGTTGTGATTCACATTACTGGGACCGGCATCCAGGAGATTAACTGTCGCCTGGCCCGACTCAAACAATATCCCGTTTTGTAATTGTTCCCCGTGAATCTCCAGGATGTTTATCTGGTCGCCGCCCCGCACCGACACCAACGCGTGCGAGTCATGGGTGTAGATCCCGATGAGCGTGATGTTCGTGGCGTCGTCCACGATATCATTAATCGCCGTGCGGCTAATCGAGTTCGGATCGTTGGAAGCGGGGTTTTGGTTCACCCCCGGATAAAAGCCCAGCGGTTTGAGGGCACCGTATTGGATCTGACAATCCGTTGACCCGCCGTCGAATTTGTAGGTGTTGACCAAGCCGCTCATGACACAGCCGTCCGCCACCCCCCCGTGCGCCCCATTGAAATCCACCACCTGATACGAATTGCCCGCCAGAATGTTCCACACATAATTGGATCGCCCGCTGCACTGGACCGTGTAGGGATAGGGAATATAAATGCCGTTGCTCCACGTCTGGCTGACATATTGCAGGTTGATTCCCCGAATGCCGCAATAATCTCCCAGCGTGACAAAAGCCGGCGCGTTGGTGTGGTTGGCCCCGGTGTTGATCAAAAGTATATTTGGCTGGTCCTTGTTTGGATTCAACAGCCCGGCAATACCCCGCAGTTCCACGCCGTTGGTCACGCTCAACGGCTGCGAAACCAGATTAGTGCCCACCGGGAAAAACACGATCCCGCCTCCGTTGGTTTCTGCCGCGTAAATCGCCGCCTGGATCGCCGCTGTGTCATCATGCACCCCGTCCCCCGTGGCCCCATAATTCATGACGTTAAACAATGTCAACTGCAGCGGCCGCCGCCAGCCCGGATGAGCCATGGTCGGATAGGGAAACAGCAAGGCCGGTTCAGGCTGCGTGGCGTTGGTGATGACGACATAATTGTTGCCCGACAGTCCGCTGTGGTTGACGATGTTGGCCGGTCCGCAATTGGTGCCGCCTTTGATTGCCACCCCGTTCACGCCGGAATTCAAAAGGATGTTGGTGGTCGTGTTGGCGGTGAAGCTCGAGCCGATCATCTGTAATGTCGCGTTGTTGTTGATGCTGGCCGGACCCGTCAGAACGCAATTTTGCAGGGTGATCGTGTGGAGCGGCGAGCCGTTGGGGTCATCCAGCACCGAATAGGAACCGCCCGTCAAAGTGCAGGCATAGAAATTGTCTCCCCGACCACCCACCTGATGATACGCAATCCCGGTGGGCGTGCTGGCAAACGTGCAGTTGAACACCGATATTCCCGCGGTGGCTTCGACCCGGTGCCCTTCCGTGCAGTTGGTGACCACGTCATTGTGAAAAGCGATGGTCCCGCTCCCATAAGTCGGATCACTCGCGTTGCGAATGCCGTAACAGTAACCGGAAATCACACACCCCTCCAGATTGGCTCCCGCCGTCTGACGGATATCCACGGCCACGCTGTTTGTGTTACCCAGCATATTCGTCGTCAAGGCCGTCCAATCCGCCGCGTTCGTCGGCGACCCTGGCAGTCCCGACCAGGCCCAGTAATTAGGTGAATAGTTAATCCGGTAAAACCGCGGTAACGACGGTCCATGTTGGATGAAAAGCCCCGCCGTCAACGGGCAACCGTAAATGTCCGTCACGTAATCGAAGTTTGCGCCGGGGATGTAAATCCCTTGATACGAATTGACCAGGGTCAGCTCTTCGGTTCCCACCAGGCTGCCTTGGATGGTGTAGGGATAATACTGCCAGTTCGTCGCCCACTGGTTCGGATACCAGAACGACAACCCCTGCAAACCGCCGCCCGAGCCGCCGCCGACAGACAAAAACGGCGCCGCGTTGGAAATGTTCTGGCCGGCATAAATTTTGAAGATGGTTCCGGTGACCGGCTGCATCGGTCCCGGCGGCACCCACCGCCCGCGCAACGTCACCCCGTTCGGCACCGACAGGCTATTGCTGAAGCAATACATCCCCGCCGGCACAAACACCGTCCCCCCGCCCTGGCCCGAAAGCCAGCTCATGGCCGCGTTAAAATATGCCGAACAATCTGCGGTTGCGGGGTTGGCCGGCAAAGTGGCGCCAACATTTGTGTCGCCAATCACCACAGCCGCCACAATCACATCGCGAGTGGGGTAATTTGTGTCGTCTGGAATCACCCGCCAGTTCACGGATGTGGTTGCACCCCGGGCTACCGGTGCGGCCAGCGCCAGCGCTGATAGGACCGCACAGAGCGCACCCGAAAGGGCAGGACCGAACGAATGGCATAGCTTGGCTTTGATTATCATGCTGCATTGAATATTACCGCAATAGTGAAATCGGCTTTAGTGTATGACCGCCAGCCTAACACAATTGCCTTTGCTCGGCAAAATTTTCGATTGGCCTATGGGCTGACCGTTCCATGCTCCTCAAGGCATTTGCAACCGGTAAAAGGTCTGCGGCGAACCCGGCGTCACCGGAATCTGATTGCTGAAGTTGCCGTCGGCATCGAAGGGATTGGTCGCCATAATGCTCCAGTTGGTCAGCGGCAATGACAGGTTGGTGGAAGAAAGCAACCAGTAGTAATATCCGCCGTCGGCGGGGCCACCGGAACCTTGCAGCACCAAGCCCGCACCTCCTGACGACAGGCTGATGCCCCCAATCTGCGGCGGGTTAGGAACCAGCACCGTCACCAAGTCAGCTTGCGTGTTGGTGTTGCTACCGCCCGCACCGCCGGCAACCAAACTCACCGTGTAGGTGCCGTTCGTTTGGTAGGTGTGCGCCACCACCGCGCCCGCCGTCGTGTTGGTGGTTTGACCGTCGCCAAAATTCCACAGCAAGTTGGTGATGGCACCGGTTGAGTTGTCACTAAATGTCACTGCTAGCGGCCGGATGCCATTCGTCGGCGTCGCCGTGACAGCGGCCACGGGCGCAGAACCGGTCAATTGCAGGGCTACGCCTAGCCCGGATATTCCTAGTGGGATTGAACCAAAAAGGGGTGAGCGGGTCAGAAGGCATGAAAAAAGGCATGAAAACACAGAGCCCAATGAAAACGCCACGGACCGTTGTTCCGCCGACAGACTGTCGAGGACTTCCCTGGCTCTTTCCAGACCTCGGTTCCCGAAAAGTCGCGGCTGATTTTTCCGGGGGAACCCTTTTTAACGCTGGCGGGGTGTTGTTGTGGCGTCAGGTGGACGCCGGCTTGGGCGTCATGGCGGCGCTGGCGCAATGTTTTGGCGACCAGCGCCAGCGGGTCTACCCGCTGCCAGCCTTGTTTCGCCACTGCCAGCAGCGACTCAGAACGCTGGCTCCCGCCAGCGGTTGATGCCGGTTTTTCTGGAAAGCAAAGTCCCCCTGCCGGAGGTGTCGCCAAACACTGCCTGCGGCGAGCCTTCCGGCGTCACAACGGTCGTTGGGCTTCCCATTTTCGGTTCATCCGGGAAGTTTTAGATGCGAAACTTCGGGACGATTTTAAAGCGCGCGAAACAATTCTAATTTGCAGCGCCGATGAATTTTCGATTCGTCTTTGCCATACGAGCAAGTCACCGGAAGCTTGTGTGCAAAATGGTCAATCTAAAGTCTGCACTTCCTTAAAACGAAAATCGCTTCGCAATCGGGGCAATGATACGCTTCCGTCTCGCGCGGTTCGTCTGGCGCGAGAACTTCCATTTATCTCTGGTGCTTACGGCGGAAAGCAACAGATAAATCGGTTACGAATAATTCTCCATCCCCGCGCACGAGCAGACCGGGTTGCGGTCGCCGAAGACGTTGTCCACGCGGCTGACGTGGGGCCAGAATTTGTAATCGTGCAAATCCTTCGCCGGAAACGCCGCCTGTTCCCGCGAATACGGCCGGTTCCAATTGTCGCTGGCAATCTGATCCGCCATGTGCGGCGCATTTTTGAGCAGATTGTTCTTCGCGTCGGCGGTGCCGTTTTCCACGGCGGTCATTTCGGCGTGGATGGCAATCATCGCATCGCAGAAACGGTCCAGTTCGTATTTGGATTCGCTTTCGGTCGGCTCGACCATCAGCGTGCCGGCGACGGGCCACGAGAGCGTCGGCGCGTGGAAGCCATAATCCATCAGGCGTTTCGCCACATCCTCGGCGGTGGTGGCGTGGAACGCGCGCAGATCCAAAATACATTCATGCGCGACGAGGCCGTTGCTGCGGTAAAGCGTCGGAAAATAATTTTCCAGCCGCTTGGAAATGTAGTTCGCGTTGAGGATGGCATATTTCGTCGCGTCGGTCAGGCCGTCCGCGCCCATCATCGCGATATACATCCAGGAAATCGGCAGGATGCTCGCGCTGCCCCACGGCGCGGCGCTGACCGGGCCGATGTGCTGCTTGGAATGATTCACCTCTTCGAGCCGTGCGGTGAACACCGGATGGCTCGGCAGAAACGGCACGAGATGTTTCGCCACGCCAATCGGTCCAACGCCGGGGCCGCCGCCGCCGTGCGGAATGCAAAACGTCTTGTGCAGATTCAAATGGCATACGTCCGCGCCGATGAAGCCGGGCGAAGTCAGGCCGACTTGCGCGTTCATGTTCGCGCCGTCCATGTAAACTTGTCCGCCCGCGGCGTGGATGATCTGGCAAATTTCCATGATCGTTTCCTCAAACACGCCATGCGTGCTGGGATACGTCACCATGAGGCACGACAAATCATTTTTGTGCGCCTCGGCTTTCGCGCGGAGATCGGCGACGTCAATGTTGCCATTGGTATCGCACGCGACGGCGGCGACTTTCATGCCGGCCATGACGGCGCTGGCGGGATTCGTGCCGTGCGCGGAAGTCGGGATGAGGCAGACATTGCGATGGGCGTCGCCGCGCGATTCGTGCCAGGCGCGGATGACGAGCAGCCCGGTGTATTCGCCCTGCGAACCGGCGTTGGGCTGCAAGGAAATGCCGGCGAAACCGGTGATTTCCGCGAGCCAGTCTTCGAGGTTCTGAAAAAGAATCTGGTAGCCGCGCGCCTGACCGAGCGGCGCGAACGGATGAATCTTCGCAAACTCCGGCCACGACACGGGGAACATTTCCGCCGCCGCGTTCAGCTTCATCGTGCAGGAGCCGAGCGGAATCATCGAGGCCGTGAGCGAGAGGTCGCGCGATTCGAGCCGCTTGATGTAACGGAGCATCTCAGTCTCGCTGTGGTAGCGGTTGAAGACAGAGTGCTTCAGAATTTCCGACTTCCGATTTCCGATTTTTGATTTTGCAGCGGCAGCCAGTTCGGCCACGGTGAACGAAGTCGGCTTGTCGCCGTTGAAGATTTGCCAGATTTCGGCGATGTCTTTGGTGGTGGCGGTTTCGCCGAGCGAGATGCCGACGGTCTTTTCGTCAAGCGCGCGGAAATTAATGCCGTGTGCCTCGGCCAGTTTCAAAATATCCGCCGCCGATTTCACTTCGACGCAAAGGGTGTCGAAGAAATATTTCAAGGTGATTTTACAGCCAAGCTTTTCCAAGCCGGTGGCGAGTGTCTGCGTCAGGCCGTGAACGTAGCCGGCAATCTGCTTCAAGCCATCCGCCCCGTGATAGCACGCGTAAAGCGAGGCCATGTTGGCGAGCAACGCCTGCGCCGTGCAGATGTTGCTGGTGGCTTTCTCGCGGCGGATGTGCTGCTCGCGCGTGCCGAGCGCGAGTCGCAACGCCGGCTTGCCGCGTGAATCTTTGGAGACGCCGACGATGCGGCCCGGCATCTGGCGCTTGAATTCGTCCCGCGTGGCGAAGAACGCCGCGTGCGGTCCGCCGTAGCCGAGCGGCACGCCGAAGCGTTGTGCGCTGCCGACGGCGATATCCGCGCCGAATTCGCCCGGCGGCTGGATCAGCGTGAGCGCCAGCAAATCCGTGGCGACGGTGAGCATCGCGCCGGCGGCGTGGGCCTTTTCCGCAAAGCCGGAGAAATCATGGATTGCGCCGAACGTATCAGGATATTGCACGAGCGCGCCGAATACTTTGTCCGTGAACGCGAAGGTTTCGTGATTGCCGACCACGACTTCAATTTTTAGCGCAGTTGCGCGGCTGCGGACGACCTCGATGGTCTGCGGATGGCAGGTTTCGGAGACAAAAAATATATTGCGCCCGTCCTTGAGCCGGTGCGACATGGTCATCGCTTCGGCGGCGGCGGTGGACTCGTCCAGCATCGAGGCGTTGGCGATGTCGAGCGCGGTGAGGTCGGTGACCATGGTCTGGAAATTCAGGAGCGCTTCCAGCCGGCCTTGGGAGATCTCCGCCTGATAGGGCGTGTATTGCGTATACCAGCCTGGATTTTCCAGCACATTGCGCTGGATGACCGGCGGCGTGATGGTGTCGTAGTAGCCCTGGCCGATGAACGAGCGGAAGACTTTGTTCTCGGAGGCGATGCGGCGCAGTTCGGCGAGCGCTTCAAACTCACTGTGGGCGGCGGGCAGCTTCAAATTTTTCTGCGGCCGAATTTTTTTTGGGACGGCGGCGTCAATCAGTTCGTCCAAATTTTTATGCCCAAGTTGCGCGAGCATGCCGCGCGTTTCGGTCATGTTTGGCCCGACGTGGCGGCGGCTGAATTGATCGGGATGGGAAAATTTTGTTTCAGTCGAATCCATCCGACTAGTTTACGGATTGCGGGTGAAAAAAGCGAGTTAGATTTGTGTATAAATAGGTCGGATGGCAAATTTCCAATCCACAACCAGTTTGGTTGGCAAGTCAAAACCGCCACAACTAATGGTGTTTTTTGTGAAAAAAAGCCGCATTTTCGCATTGTAAAATCAGGCGGCTTTTCATATGTTTTCACCATTCGTTGCCGCACCAACTTTTACCCGGAATCGCACCTTAATTATGTCGAGTATTTCTGATTTGCCTGATGAGAAAATTGAGTCGCCCGACCGGATTGCCGACGGCAATTACGACGCTTCCAAGTTGTCGCAACTGAAGGGACTCGAAGCCGTCCGTAAAAAGCCCGGGATGTATATTGGCGGCACGGACGAACGCGCACTGCATCATTGCGTATCCGAAGTTTTGGACAATTCCGTGGATGAACATCTTGCCGGACATTGCCATCGCATCGAGGTGACGATTCATGTGGACGGCTCGATTTCCATCCGCGACGACGGGCGCGGCATACCGGTGGATATTAACAAGGATTCTGGTTTGCCCGGTGTGGAACTCGTTTTGACGACGCTGCATTCCGGCGGCAAATACGGCCAGGGCGGTTATAAATTTTCCGGCGGCACTCACGGCGTGGGCGCAAAATGCGTCAACGCGGTGAGTGAATGGTTTGAGGTTGAGGTTTCGCGCAACGAGCAGGTTTATCACATGGAGTTTGAGCGCGGCAAAACGACTAAAAAACTAGAAGTCATCGGCAAGTCCAAGAAAACCGGCACACTCATCACGTTCATGCCGGACGCGGAGATTTTTCGGGAGACGGTTGCGTTCAAGTCGGACATCATCGCGCAACGCTTGCGCGAACTGGCGTTTTTGAATTCCGGTCTGGAAATTATCTTTGCCGACGAGCGCAAAACCGACGCGGAACCGGAACGGTTTTATTACAAGAACGGCGTCGAGGAGTTCGTCAAGCAGCTCAACAAGAGCAAAGAGCCGCTGCATCCCAAGCCGATTGCTTTCCGCAAGGAGATGAAGGAGAAGCTGGATGACAAGGACATTGAGGTGCATGTCGAGGTGGTGCTGCAATACAACGACAGCTACAACGACCAGGTGCTGTGCTACACGAACACGATTCACAATCCCGACGGGGGCACGCATCTTTCCGGATTCCGCAGCGCGGTGACGCGCGCCATCAATCAATACGCGAAATCGAACGAGTTGCTGAAAGAGAAGGATCCGGCCATCACCGGCGACGATGTGCGCGAAGGATTGACGGCGGTGATTTCGGTGAAGCACAGCGATCCGAAGTTTGAATCGCAGACGAAGGTGAAATTGCTATCGCCGGAAGTAGAACGGATCGTCGGCTCGATCAGCTACGAAGGTTTGATGAGCTATTTTGACGCGAATCCGCCCATCGCGAAACGCATTGTTGATAAAGGGCTCACGGCGGCGCGCGCCCGCGAGGCGGCGCGCAAGGCGCGCGAAGCCGTCCGCAAATCCGCGCTGACCGGCGGCGGGCTGCCGGGCAAGCTGGCGGATTGTTCCGACCGCGATCCCGAAAACACCGAGCTTTACATTGTCGAGGGCGACTCCGCCGGCGGCTCGGCCAAGCAGGGTCGCGACCGGAAGTTTCAGGCGATCCTGCCGATTCGCGGCAAATTGATTAACGTGGAGAAGGCCCGATTGGACAAGGTGCTTCAGAACAATGAAATCCGCACGATGATCACCGCCGTGGGCACGGGCATCGGCGACGGCGAGGGCGAGGGCGCGTTCAACATCGAGAAGCTGCGCTATCACAAGATCATCATCATGACGGACGCCGACGTGGATGGTTCGCACATCCGCACGCTGCTGCTGACGTTTTTTTACCGGCAGATGCCACAGTTGGTGAAGCAGGGGTTTGTTTATATCGCGCAACCGCCGCTTTACGGCGTCACGCGCAAGAAAAAGACCGATTACATTGACGACGATCTTCAACTGAACCAGTTGCTGCTGCAAAACGGCACGGAGGAGGTGACATTGAAAAATCTTGCCGACGGCCGCGAGTTCACACCAAAACAATTGGAGGAAATCCTCACGCTGCTCGAATCACTGGACAAGCACGCGACGCACATCCGCCGCCTCGGCGGCGATTTTGGCGACTATGTGGAGAAGCGCGCCAGAGACGGCACCCTGCCGCAGTTTATGATCAAGGTGCGCGATGGCAATGACGAGTCCGTGCATTATTTCCTCAACAACGGCGATGTGGATGAATTCAAGGCGGCGAACAACGGTCTATTTGGCGGCGACACCGAAGTCGAGCGCAAGAAGGATGTCCCGACGCGGCGCGCGAAGATTTCCGATCTGCATCTTGAAAGCAAAGCCATCGCCGACCTGCTCGGCAAGCTGGCCCGGAAGGGTTTCAGCATCGAGCATTACGCCGGGCAGGACCAACCGCTGTTTGAAATCCGCGAAGGCGAAGGCGAGCGGGCGGTCGTCAAACCTTTGTTTGCCATCCCGGAGATTCTCACGGCGGTGAAGGAAACCGGCCGGCGAGGATTGTCCATCCAGCGCTTCAAGGGGCTGGGCGAAATGAATCCCAAGCAGCTCTTCGA
The DNA here is from genome assembly GCA_021780905.1 of bacterium. Taxonomy (GTDB): domain Bacteria; phylum Verrucomicrobiota; class Verrucomicrobiia; order Limisphaerales; family UBA11358; genus UBA11358. Next base: position 26,840 of record JAJXXW010000006.1, on the reverse strand, counting down.
CACGACGATGAATCCCGCGCATCGCAAGCTGCTGCGCGTGGACCTCACCGACGCGGTCGAGGCCGAGGAGATGTTCGTGAAGCTCATGGGCGACGAGGTCGAGCCGCGCCGCCAGTTCATCGAAGACAACGCGCTGAACGTCCGCAACCTTGACGTTTAATCATACCGCACCCATTTTCCCGAATCCGTATCATGCCAGACGAAATTGAACCCAAGCCGACGACGCCAGAACAAAAACCGAGCGGCGGCGCCTACTCGCAAGGCGAGAAAATCTCCAAGATCAACGTCGCCGACGAAATCAAGAATTCGTTCCTCGACTACTCCATGTCCGTGATCATCTCACGCGCGCTGCCCGACGTGCGCGATGGGTTGAAGCCTTCGCAGCGCCGCATTTTGTTTGCGATGAACGAACTCGGCGTGATGCCGAACCGCAAACATCTCAAGTGCGCCAAGATCGTCGGCGAGACGATGGGCAACTACCATCCGCATGGCGACCAGGCGATTTACCCCACGCTCGTCCACATGGCGCAGCCGTGGGCAATGCGCGAGAGGCTGGTGGACAGCCAGGGAAATTTCGGTTCGGTCGAGGGCGACCCGCCGGCGTCCATGCGCTACACCGAGGCGCGGCTGACGCATCTTGGCGCGGTGCTGATGGAGGACATGGAAAAGGACACGGTGGATTTCGTCCCGAACTACGACGAAACGCGCACCGAGCCGCGGGTTTTTCCCGCCGCATTTCCGAACCTGCTCGTCAACGGCGGCACGGGCATCGCCGTCGGCATGGCCACGAACATGCCGCCGCACAATCTGGGCGAAGTGATTGACGGCGTCTGCGCACAGATTGACAAGCCCGGCATCACGATTCCGGAACTGATGAAGTTCATCAAAGGCCCGGATTTTCCAACCGGCGGCATGATCTGCGGCGTCGAGGGAATCAAAAATTATTTCACCACTGGCAAAGGCAGCGTGAAATTGCGCGGGCGGGTCGGTGTCGAGGAACTCAAGGGCAACCGCGAGCAGTTGATCGTCACGGAAATTCCGTTCAACGTGAATCGCGCGAATCTGGAAGAGCAGATCGCGAATCTCGTCAATGAAAAGATCATCACGGACATTTCCGCCATGCGCAACGAGTCGGACGAACATTGCCGGCTGGTCATTGAGTTGAAGCGGGAGGGAATTCCGAAAGTGGTCATTGCGAATCTTTACCAGCACACGCAACTGGAAGTTTCCTTCAGCGTCAACGCGCTGGCGATTGATCATGGCCGCCCGAAGACGCTCAATCTCAAGGAAATCATCCAATGCTACATTGAGCATCGTCGCGAAGTGGTGTTGCGCCGCACGCGGTTTGAATTGCGCAAGGCCGAGGAGCGCGCCGAACTGCTGGAAGGTTATCTCATCGCGCTGGCGAATCTGGACGAGTTCATCCACATCATCCGCTCCAGCAAGAACCGCGATGAGGCGCGCATCAAGCTGCTGGCGTTCGAATGGAGCCGGCAACAGGTCGAGCAGTGGGGGATTTTGATCCGCAGCGAAGCGCGGCTGGACAACGGCCGTTACGCGCTGGCGGAGCGGCAGGTGGACGCCATTTTGGATCTGCGCCTGTATCAGTTGACCGGCCTGGAAATTGACAAGGTCGAGGCGGAATACAAGGCGCTGCTCGAAGTTATCAAGGATTTGCTGGACATTCTGGCCCGGGAATCGCGCGTGATGACGATCATCAAGGCCGAGTTGCAGTCCCTCAAGGAAAAATACGCGACCCCGCGCAAGACGGAAATTGTTCCCGACGAAGGCGAGATTGCCATAGAGGATTTGATTGTCAACGAAGGCGTCATCATCACGCTCACGCACAACGGGCTCATCAAGCGCACAAACGTCAGCCAGTATCGCGCACAGCGGCGCGGCGGCAAAGGCGTTATCGGTATGACCACGCGCGAAGGCGAAACCGCCGAGGACAAGGACTTCGTCGAACATCTGTTCACCGCGAGCACGCATGATTATTTGATGTTCTTCACGAACACCGGCCGTGTGTATGTCGAGCGCGTGCACGAAATTCCCGACATGGGCCGCGCCGCCAAGGGGCGGAGCATCGCGAACCTGCTGGAACTTAAAGCCGATGAAAAAGTCGCCGCGCTCATCCGGATTTTGTCCAAGACTGACGAGAACAAGGAGGACGTGACGTGGTCGCAGTCCGGCGAACTATTCTTCGCCACGCAGCAGGGCACGGTGAAGAAAACCTCGCTCAACGAATTCTCCAACGTCCGCAAAGGCGGCATCATCGCCATCGGCATCGAGCCGGGGGACGCTTTGATTGATGTGAAACTGACGCGGGGCAGCACGGGCGAAACCGATTCCGGCGACGACGTGGTGCTCATTACCAAGGACGGCATGAGCATCCGCTTCCACGAATCCGACGTGCGCTCGATGGGCCGCGCCGCCGGCGGCGTGCGCGGCATCAGTTTGGAACCCGGCGACGCGCTCATTGCGGCGGCGATCGTCGTGCCCGACGCCGCCCTGCTCGTGGCCGGGGAAAACGGGATCGGCAAACGCACTGCCTTCGAGGAATATCGTGTCCAATCGCGCGGCGGCAAGGGCATTATCACCATGAAAATTGGCGACAAAACCGGGGGCGTGGTCGGGGCGCTCACGGTGCGCGACTCGGATGAAATCATGCTGATCACGGTGGGTGGCCAAATGGTTCGGACCAACGTTAAGGACATCCGTGAGGCCGGCCGCAACACGCAGGGTGTCAAACTGGTCAACCTCGATGCTGGCGACAAGCTGCAGGCGATTGCTCCGGTCATTGGCGAGGACAAGGAAGACGTGGTTGAGCAGACGGAAGCGAAATAGAAGGAAACGGCTTGCCATCAATTCCCGGAACCGGTCTATTTGCGCCCGATTTATGAAAAACAGCCAACGCCTCCTGTATGCCCTGGGAATTCTGGCGGCGTTTTCCGTCACGGCCACCGCCCAGCCGCACGTGGTGACGGTGACCAACTGGGTGACCGTCGTGGTGACCAACGTGGTCACAGTGACCAATGTGGTGGTTTGCACTCCGCCATCGGTGCTCGCGGCGAAGCCGGGTCCCGGGCTGAATGCCCCGGCCAGATACCCCTGGAAGAGTTCCGTCAGTTGTGGCTTGACCCTGGCGCGTGGCAACAGCCACATGCTATTGTATTCCGGAGACATTGAGACCTCAAAAAAAACGCCGGACAACGAATTTGCACTCGGTGCCTCCGGTGCCTATGGGAGCCAGGACTCGGTGGACAACGTCAACAACTACAAGGCCTCAAGTCAGTGGAACCATCTTTTTACCGAACGCTTCTACGCTTATGCGCGCGCGGACGCCATGCGCGATGTGATTGCCGACCTGGACTACCGTTTCAATGTTGGTCCCGGCGTGGGCTATTATCTGATCAAGGCCACCAACACCACACTGGCGTGTGAAACCGGCAGCGGTTATCAGGATGAACACTTGGGGGGCGAATACAATTCGCTGGGCACCCTGCGGGCGGCGGAAAACCTTGAGCACAAGTTCAACGACTTCGCCCGCCTTTGGGAAAAGACGGAAATCCTGCCCCAGATGGACCAGTTTCAAAATTACCTGGTCAACGCTGAAATCGGGATCGAGGCTTCCATCACCAAATCAATCAGCCTGAAGACCTGTCTGGATGACAATTATCAAAGCCAGCCCGCCGCCGAACATTATCGCAACGACGTGAAGCTGGTGAGCGGCATTTCTTACAAATTCTGATACCGCTCGGACTTGCAGGGTGGATGCACCGTCACTGCGGTTTCGGATTCTGATATTAGGGTGACAGCCTTTCGATGCTCCACGTCCCATCCGTCCGCCGCGCATAGATGAAGCGGTCGTGCAACCGGCTGGGCCGGCCCTGCCAGAATTCAATCCTCGCCGGCGACAGAATAAATCCACCCCAGTTTGGCGGCAGCGGAATCTCCGTGGGAAATTTTAATTCCAGTTCCCGCCAGCGGGCCTCTAACGTCGCGCGGTCAGCGACCGGCTCGCTTTGGTGGGAGGCCCAAGCCGCCAGCCGGCTGCCGCGCGGGCGCGATTTGAAATAGGCCTCGGATTCCGCCGCCGGCAATTTTGTCACCGCTCCCGCCACGCACACTTGCCGCTCCAATTCCGGCCAGAAAAAAGTCAGCGCCGCGTTTGGATTCCCGGCCAGTTCGCGGCCCTTGCGGCTGTCGTAGTTGGTGAAAAAAATAAATCCGCGTTCGTCCACCGATTTCAGCAGCACGGTGCGGGACGAAGGCTGGCCATTTTTGTCCACGGTCGCCAGCGTCATCGCGTTGCTGTCCACGGGGCGATGATTGCAGATGGCGCTCCAAAGCTTGAGGAGTGCGATCCCGATTTTCCGCCAGCGGGCTTGATTTTTTTCGCCAGTGGCGTCGCGGAACCAGGCTTCAAACTGCGCGAGTGGATTGGCGTCCAGCGCCGCGCGGTCAAGCGATCCCTGCCGGTAATCCTCGCGGAAATCAGACAGATTCATGTCACATCGAGCGGAACGCGGTCAGGCCGAGACCCAGAATAAACACCGCGAAGACCAGGCGCACGGCGCAGAGCAGACGGGTGCGCGCCTCCGTCGCCGTCGCCCAGTTCAGCAGGTCGCGCAGTTTCCACGGTGTGACCGTGAACCAGATTCCCGCGACAACCAAAACGTAGGCCCAGGTCTGGATGACCAGCACGAACGGGGATTGGCCCAGATGTGGCCGCCCGGTGTCCACCATGAGTTTGGCCAGCAGCAGCAGCACTACTGCCAGCCCGCGCACCGCCAGAAAATCCTGCACAAAGACGCACGCACCCACGCCGACCGCGAAGAAACCGGCGATCATGTAGGGCTTGAACGCGGAAAAATCGGCGATCGGCTCGTTGTTGACGTTCCAGACAAACCACGCCGTGCCGAGCAGCATCAGGACGATGCCGGCGGCGAGGTTGCGCGGAAATTTTTTGACCGTGGCGGCCAGCCGCGCCGGTTGGGTCAGGCCATAGACTTGCGGCAACGCCACGCCAGCCCCGAGCAAAATGGACAAAAGCGACAGTTTCATGCTCGGAAATTAAACCACGAATCCGCCCCAATAGACACGCAGAAAAGCATTCCAATCAAAATTAATTTCAGCTCAGTCGGCCAGCAGCTTCCACACGCGCAGTGCCTCGGTTGCGCCCCACGCCTGCGCGTCGCAACCGCGCTGGGCGTGCGGCGCGTCGCCGTCGAGGATTTCCGGCAACTGGCCGAGACAGCCTTCGTTCAAAAGTTTTTCCGAGCTGCCCAGATAACTTTTCGCCGCCGCCACCGCCGCCGGTGAAAAATCCCAGGCCCGCGCCAGCGCCTCGCAAAATGTCGGAAACGTCCACGTCCACGCGGTGCCGTTGTGATACGCCGGCTTGCGGCGCGTGTCCTCGTCGCCTTCGTAACGGGGCCAATACGGCTCCGGCGGATTGTTGATCAGCCGGCCGTCGTTGCCGTAAACCGCCAGCGGCACGGCCACCGGCAGCGGCGCGAGCGAACGCAGTGCGCCCGGCACGACCAGGTATTTCTCCGCCGCCGCGACGCAGCGCTTGGCCCGGTCGCCCGTCACAAGACCAAGGCTCACGGCCAACAGGCAGTTGCTCCGCAGCGCGTCGCTGGGCGTCGCATCGCGGGCGATCACGTTGGCTTTGGCCATCAGGACATCGGCAAACCAGCCTTGGTCTTCCAGCCAGAATAGTTCTTCAAACGACGCGGTCGCGTGATCGGCAAGTGCGCGCCATTTTTTCCGGTCGGGCTGGGTGCTGATTTTTTCCAGCAGCCGCAGCAGCCGGATCCACAGCGCTTGGATTTCCACCGGATAGCCTTCGCGCGGCGTGCCGGCAGGAAAGTTCGTGTCCATCCAGGTGAAGTGGCTCGGACTCCAGATGAGCGCGGAATTGGCGTCCAGGCGAATGCCGTTGGGCGTGCCGCGCGAGTAATTTTCGGCGATGCTCGTTAGCACGTCGTGGAGGGTGCGGCCGGTTTTTTCCGTGGGTGAGGCAAAAAAGTCTTGCGTTTTGTTTGTCGAGTTTTGAGTCTCGGCAAATTCCTCGCAAGCGACGGCGAACCACAGCGGCGCATCGCTGGTGTCGCGATTGGAAACGTCATTGCCGTGGATGGTGTTTGGCAGCGTGCCGTCCTTTTCAAATCTGGCAAACGTGAGCAGAAGCTGTTTCACCTCATCCGTCAGGCCCGCCGCCAGCAGTCCGCGGGCGCAAATGAGCGAGTCGCGACCCCAATCCAGAAACCAAGGATAGCCGGCGATGACTGTCTTGCCCACGTCGCGGCGGACGACGAATTGCTTCACGGCTTGTTCCAATTGCTTTTCAAAATTTCGGATTTCGGATTTCGGATTTAGGATTTTTGCCGGCACCCAATTTCCCGGTTCAGCGGTAAGGGTGAGCGCGGCGTTTCCGCCCTTCGCCAGCGGAATTTCAAACCAGCCGGGACTGTAGGCGTCGCCGCTGGCGGTCTGGCCGCGGGTTTGCTCAATCGGATGCGAAATGTTTTCACACCATTCGGGCTGCGGGTGGTAAGTGCCGGCGTCGGCAAACACGCGCAGTTGGCGGTCAGCGGCGGGCGTGAATCTAAAGCCGGTGTGGAGTTGAATGTTCTCCGCTCCGAGCGTTTGCGTGTTGGACGAGAAATGATGCTCCGCGCCGCCGTTGCGTTTCGTCTCGCAATGGAAATTCCGGTCTTCGATGTCCACGCGCACGGTCAGGCGCACGTCCGCGTCGGCGGGAAGTTGTTTCCCCTGCGCGAGTTTTTCGGTGGGCCGGTGAAATTGGAAGACGACGGTGTTTTTCTCCGCAATCATTTGAGCGCACAGTTCGATTTCCACCGTGCGACCGTCGCCGGCGTTCGCCATAAAATACCAAACGGCGGGCGGGCCGGGCTGAAACAACGCCAGATTTTTGAAATCCAGCGGCGAGAGGAAGCCGTCAGCATTGACCCAGACGCGGAGGCGTTTCACAAAGACGTGGCGGTCCACCGGCACGGATGGATTGAGATTTGCGCCGAGCACGCAGTCGTATTTGGAATTGACCCGGCCCAGATCCACGCACAGCCGGGCCATGCCGCCGCAGCCGTTGGTCAATAAAACCAGGGTTGTAGGTTGTAGGTGGCAGGTGGTCGGTGGTTCCGGTGCGGCGGTCAAAAAACGGATGGTGGCCGAAACTTTTTGTGACGTGGCGGCGTAACGCTCCAGGCGGATATCCATTTCGGCAGCGTCAGTCTGCGGCGCGAAGCTCGCGATGTGGCGGTCGCCCACGGCGATGGATTGGACGTGAACGGTCGGATTCTGCGTTCGGCCTGCTGCCTTTTGCGTTTCCAACGTGGCGCGGAACGGCGCCGAATCCTCCACCAACAGCCAGTGGCCGGGCGGAACCAGCGTGAGGCGGCGCGTGTCGAGCAACGTCCAGGTGGCCACGCGCGGAAATATTTTCCCCACCTCGACATCGCCCAGCAGCCCGGCCAGCGGTGTTTTGCCGTTACGGGCGGCAAATTCGCCCGCCGCCGCCAAAAAATTTTTCGGCGAGCGACGGACTTGTTCCGCGAGCCAGCGCCAGTCGAGTCCGTCCACCGTCTCAGCAGGCACGATCTTATTCAGTGATTCCAATGCCCATGCCGCCTGCGCACGGTTGCGACGATAATCGTCACCGCTCAAACCCACAGGCTTTTCGGCGAGGGCGAGACAACAAACTTGTCCGGGCGCGAGCGTGAAGCTGGCCTCTTCCTTGGCAAAAACGACGGTCGGCAGCATCTGGCCGAGCAATTCAAACTTCAAATCGGACAGCGGACAGCCGACAGCGGAACCATTCAGATGGATGGAGTTAGTCTTGTCCGCGTCGGTGTTCGCCAAAATCAAAACGGAATCCTTGGTTTCGGCGGATTCGCGGAGCAGGGCATAGACCGGCGCGTCAGGCGCACTTATGCGCGTCAGCTTCGCGCCGTCGAAGAAGCAGGGATGGTTCGAGATCAGGGCGTTGAGCTGCGCCAGTTCGGGCACGATGTTCTCGGCGGCGTCCCAGTTCAAACCGGTCGTGCCGTGGACGCGGATTTTTTCCGTTGCCAGCCATTCCACGCCGCCGGTAAAGCCGAAGCCGCCGCTCGGACTGGTCAGCGCGCACAGGCGGTTGCGCAGCAGCGACCATCTTCTGTTGGGCGACGAAGTGTCGCCGCCGCCGTGCGCGGCCAGACGCGCGTTGTCGTGCGTCTCGGAATAATGAATGTAGCTGCCGACGCGCTCGTTCTGGCGGTTCGCGTAGTCAAGATACCCCGCGATGTCCCGGCCGGAATAATTTTGGAACAGTTCGGAATAGGCCCACTGCATGCCGCCTTCGGTGAGCAGGTTTTCCGTGGCCTCCCAGGAACCGCCAAGGCCTTCGAGCAAAAAAATGGTTTCGGGAAATTCCTCCTGCACGCGGGCGATGATGTATTGCCACGCGGGCGCGGGTATCTTGTAGCCGGCGTCGCAGCGGAAACCGTCCACGCCGCGGCGGCACCAGGTCAACAACGAGTCGGCAATCACGTCCCACAGCTTCACGTCGTGCTGTTCGAGCTCGACCAAATCCTCCCAGACCGTGCCCCACGCGCCGGGGCTGGCGAATTCGCCGTCCGGCTGCTTCAGGAAAAATTCCGGATGATTTTCCTGCAACGTGCTGCCCCAACCGGTGTGGTTGATGACGATGTCAATGAAGACACGCGCGTCAAGCGCATGGGCGGCGCAGGTGAGTTCGCAAAACTGGTCAATCCCGGTGGTCCGTCTGTCAAACTCGACGAGCGCGGGATCCACCGCCGTCAAATCGAGCGCGGCATACGGGCTGCCGAATCGCCCGAACCGCGCGTAGGTGGTGGGCACCGGATGCACCGGCAGCAGGTGAATGATTTTGCAGCCGAGCGTTTGGACGATGAAGGGCAGTTGCCTGGTCAGGTCGCGGAATTTGCCCGACGGCGGCAGCGTGGCGTAACCATGCGCTTCCAAGGCTTTCAACTGCACCTCGAGTTTTTCATCGGCGGTGCTGGCGAGCGATTTCGTCGCGCCGAACAGCCGCGTGAAGGCGCAGTAAATGGTGTTGGCCGTGCGGGAAAAATTCGGGTGGACGGAAATGCCCGCGTCGGGGCCGTCCGGCCAGTGCTGCCAGTTATTTTCGTCGAGCAGGTAGGCTTTCGCGTTGAAATAACCGGTCTCGGCGAGCGGCAGCTCGATCTGCCAGCCGTGGGCGGTGCGTTTCATCGGCACGTCGCGCCAGGAGGAGTTGGCCACGACGGCGCGGCCGGCGTGCGCGGTAAGGATTTCCTGCCGGCGGGCGGCGGCGCGGCCGAGGTTGGTGCGGAGGCGGGCGGTCCATTTTTGGGCCGCGCCAGAATCCTTGCCGGCGGTGATGGTGAAAAGAATTTTGTCGCCGACGAAGCGAACGAGGCGTTCGCCGGGAACCGGAGACATGGCTGGTTTGGGTAAATCCACCTGCAAAAAAATTAGCAGGAAGCGGCGCGGGGCGAAATGAAAATTGAAACTGGCCTTTGCTTATTTTGCCGGGCAGGCGTCCCTTTCCGCCGGGGCATGAAAGATTGCCGGAACGGTTTTCCCCGCCGGAAATTCCGTCTTCCCCTTGGTGGCCGTCCGCAAAGACTCACACCGCCATCTGCGGCGCGGGGTCGCTCCAGTCGCTGGGCCGGCGGAGCCGACCACGTTGGCCTGGATGTTAAAGATCACGACAGGGGGGTGAGGCCGGCGAAGGTGTTGCTTGCCACGGTGGTCTGCGCCGACTGCAGCACGACTGCCGGCTGAACGGCGATGCTCACACGCCAGTTGTAGCTGGCCGCGCCGGGGATGGGCGGGACGCTCGCGTTCAATTCGCCCGCGCGGCCGGGCATGGGCAGCCAGAGGGTTGCCGCCTACGTCAAGGCGCACCCGGGAAAAATGGGTGCGGCGCATTGACGCACGTTGTCGAGAATTTATTTATCGAAATAAATTTGCCATTTCTTTGGATTGCGTTGGCGGCGGGAGCCGCTTAACTTGGCAGCGGATTTGCTTAAAATTCCCCAATGGCGACGCCAACATTAAACCCGGGTGAGGAAGCTCAATTGTTGCAGACGATTGAGATGTTCGAGGTGATTGTGCAGTCGCAGTCAAGCGACACGCAGTCGCTGGAAATCCTCAAGGAGGCCTACTCGAAGCTCGGGCGCGAGGATGATGTTATCAACACCTCGAAGCGCATCGCGCAGGCCTACTTGCAGCAGGGCCAGCTTTCTTCGGCGATTTTGGAATACGAAACCATCCTGCAGCGGCGGCCGGAAGATGCCGATGTGCGCCAGGCCTTGCAACAGATCGAGGAGAAGGCGAGCAGCGCGGTGGTGCAGCCCGCCAGCGATCCCGTCGCCCAAGCGTCCGTTTCGGAGACCACGCTGCTCCGACGCAAGGCGCGGAAGGCGGTCAACGACCAGATTGATGACGGGCGCAAGACCATGTATAAGCTTTATGTGGAGAGCAAACTCATTACCGCCGGGGATTTTGACTTATGCTGGCGGAATGTGGACCCGGCCATGACGCTGACGGATCCGGTGGAACCGTTCATCCAGACGCTCCATGAAAAGGGGATTTACCTGGTTGACAAATCGCTGCGCCTGCTCATTGAAAAATCCCGCGTGGCCTATATGCCGCTTGATGCTTACGACGTGGAGATTGAACTAGCGCGCGGGTTTCCGGCGGAGGTCTGCCGGCGCTGGTGCGTGCTGCCGATTGACCGCATGAGCAAGGCCATCATGGTGGCGACGGCCAATCCGTTCAACCAGCAGGCGGCCAAGGAACTGGCCGAGGCGACCACGCACCGTTTGCTCTGGTATCTCTCGCCACCGAACCAGATCGTCGCCAACCTGCGCAAGGTTTTCCGCTGACCATGGCCAAAATCAAATCATTTGCCGAACGCATCGCCGACGCCCTCGTCGAGGACGGATTGTTGAGTCCCAGCCAGATTGAGGAACTCCTCGACCGCCAGAAAAAGGAGGGAGCGCGGCTGGTCAAGCTGCTGATTGACAAAGACCGGCAATACGTCAGCCCGGACGACTTGGCCGTCAGCATGGGCAGGGTGCTAAACGTCACGCCTGTCAATCTGGCCCATGTCAACATTGCGCCGGAAGTGATCGAGTTGATCCCGCGCGAAACGGCTCAAAACCACAAGCTGGTTCCCGTCAGCCGGCTGGAAAATAAATTATTCCTCGCCATGGCCGATCCGTTGAACGTCATGGCCCTGGATGACGTCAAGCGCATTGCCAAGCTGGAAATCATCCCGCTCATCGCCTCAGAAAAGGCCATCACGGACAAACTCGCCGCCATTGATTCCGCCAAGACCGGATCGATGGAGGACATCATCCAGGACGCGCAAAGGCGCGTGGATGCAGAGGGCGATGGCGACACCATCCAGTCCGTCAAGGAAACGGTTGAGGAGGTCAGTCTGGATCAGCTGGCGGCGTCCAGCGAGGAGGCGCCGGTCATCAAACTGGCCAACCTGATCCTGCTGCAGGCCATCAAGGATCGCGCGAGCGACATTCACCTCGAGCCGTTTGAAAAACAGATGCGCCTGCGCTACCGCGTGGATGGCGTGCTGATTGACGCCACGCCGCCGCCCAAACAGATGCAACTCGCGCTGGCCTCGCGTCTCAAAATCATGTCGAACCTGGACATCGCCGAGCGCCGGCTGCCGCAGGACGGCCGGATGCGCGTCAAGGTCAGCGGCAAGGACTACGATTTGCGCGTTTCGATTCTGCCAACCGTTCACGGGGAGAAAATCGTGCTGCGCGTCCTCGACAAGACCAATTTGTCCGCCAGCCTCGACAAGCTCGGACTCGACGAAAGCACGTTCCGGCAGTTCAAGAGCGCCATTGATGCGCCCCACGGCTTGATTCTCGTGACCGGGCCAACCGGCTCCGGCAAGACCACCACCCTCTATTCTGCGCTAAACGAGTTGAACAATCCGACCTGGAACATCATCACCGTGGAAGACCCGGTGGAGTTCCAGATTCCCGGCATCAACCAGGTGCCGACCAAGAAGGAAATCGGCCTCTCGTTTGCCAACGCGCTGCGCTCCATCCTGCGCCAGGACCCCGACATCATCATGATCGGCGAAATTCGCGACACCGAGACGGCGGAAATCGCGATCGAGGCCGCGCTCACCGGCCACCAGGTTTTGTCCACGATGCACTGTAACGACGCGCCGGGCGCCATCGCGCGCCTGGATGACATGGGCATCGCGCCGTTTTTGATTTCATCCTCGGTGATTCTCTCCTGCGCGCAACGCCTCATGCGCCGCATCTGTTCGCACTGCAAGGAGCCGGTGACGTATCCGGCCAAAATGTTTGAAGACTTGGGGATCGATTCCTCCACCTTTGATGGCGTGCCACTGTATCGCGGGCGCGGCTGCGACCGGTGCAAGAATTCCGGCTATGCGGGCCGCATGGCCATCATCGAGGCCATGACCATTTCCGACCAGATCCGCAAATTGATCATCGCGCGGGCCAGCACGCGGGAAATGGGCAAGGTGGCCGTCAACCAAGGCATGCACACACTGCGCATGGTGGCGCTGGACCGCGCCCGCGCCGGCATCTCCACGCTCGAACAGGTCATGCTCGGCACGGGCACCTACTAATAGGTCCAGCCGGGTTTGGGTGCCGGCGGGCCGGGCGTCAGCCACGGCGGCGGTTGCGCCTGCCATTTGGGGCGGACGTTGATCGGCGTAGGCGGAGGCGTGCTGACGGCCGGCAACGGCAAGATGCCGGTCGGTTCAGAAAATAATTTCCCCAGTGGCGAAACATCCAGGCCGACGGGATTGCCCACTGGCCGCGCTTGCAAAAACGGATCCGGTGCCGGCGCGGGCGGCACGTTGAATCGCGTTGCCACCGGGGTCTGACCCGGCACCGGATTTGGTTGCATCAATGCCCGGAAACTTTCCATCTCCGCCTGCTGCTCCGGGCTTGGCTTGGGCCGGGAAGGCCGGGCAAAGTCGGAAGTCCAGGCGGAACCGGAATTGTCATCCGGGCGGCTGGCCTGACCCGAACCACTCACGAAAGGGTTGAAAAATTTTGTGCCCGGCTCCAATTTCTCCGCCGTCGGGCCGGACGGATTGTCTCCGTCCGCTTTGCTTTTCAGGACAAACGGGTTCGCCGCGGCCGCCGGATTCCACCGCATCGGCTCGCCGGCCCGCCCGCCGTCGGCGGCAACCGCGGCCGGCCGGCTTTGGCGGTTCAAAAATTTTTGCTCCAGCGTGAGGTTTTTATCGCTGTCCTTCTCCGGAAGGCCCAGGATTTGTTCCGCAGTCGGAATGCCGAGAATTTGCTCCGGCGTCAGCAGCGTCCAATTCTTGCGCTTGTCCAGCGCGTCTCGGACCGAGGCGTTATTGTTGTTTGCCGGCGCGGGTGCCAGCATTGGCAAATCTTCCGGACTGCTGTTGAAGATCTGTTTGGGTGCGTTGAAATCGCTGGCGTGATGGGTCATGGTTGGAACATCCGCTTCTTTCTTCTCCGTCGGCACATCCGCCGGCTTGGAGAAAATAATAATGCCCTGCGCCGACGCGGTCAGCGGCACCGACGCTACCGCCAGCAGCACAAGCATTGGTCTGGACAGGTGGAAGTTCATTTTGCTCGATTCACCCTAGAACAAGGGACAACGTCCGTCAAAATCAATTCAAAAAGAAATGGCAGGACTCTTTGGCTTGAATTTGAACATACGACACTTTTTGCCGGAATTTTCGGCTAAACAATCTATAATTCAAAGGTTGAACCCGTCACTGCCGCTCGTATTCGCCCTTGCCCAGCCGCTTGTAGACTTGGAAGCCGGCCTTCTTCGCGTCGGTCACGGACAGCGGTTTGAGTTTGTGCGGCGTGGTGAAGGCGGAGATGACCTTGCGCACCGGTTTCTTGCACGCCGGGCATTGGGTCAGCGGCGGCGCGGACAGCGGACGGTTCAGTGTGAACGATCCGCCGCACACCTTGCATTCGCCTTCGCAGAGTTCGTATTCGTAAAGGGGCATAAAACGTGACTATTTAAGCGGCAACTGGCTTTCGCGCCACCCTTTTAATTTCGACTCGGCGAAGGCAAGCTGGTCCGCGCCGAAAATTTTCTCGACCGCCAACTGCCGGACGATTTTTTCCGCGCGCGGCCAATTGTCGCAATGCACCGCGTGGACCTCCGCCAGCTTCAAACGCCAGTCCAGTTCGCGCGGCTGCGCCTTGATTTTTTCCTCCAAAAACCCGATCGCCGACCCGTAACATTTCTGCTTCAACATTTCGTCCAGGGTGTGCGGTAGGACTTCCACCGGGGAAATCCCCGGCTTCGGCCGCCGCCATTCTGCCAGCGAGCGCCGGGCGAATTCCAGATGGTCGGGCGAAACGCGCGGCTGCTTTTCCAGCGCCGCCAGCACGTTCGCCGCCGCGTCCGGCCGCCGCAAATCCTCGGCGCAAACCCGCATTAGCAGCAGCGCCGCGCCGGAATCCGCCGGGTGCGTTACCAGTCGCGTCCGCAAATAAGTTTCCGCCTCGGAAAATCTCGCCAAGGCGCGCAGGCGCCGGGCCTCGTGGAGCGGCTCGGAAATCTTTCCAAAATCCTGCGGGACGCCCAGAAATTCCAGTGTGTTCGCGAGCGTGGCCGCGTCCAGTTCGCCGGATTTTTTAAGTTCCTCGCACAGCCGGACGGCCTCTTCGCGTTTGTCATGGTGGATGAGCCACGCGATGTTGTCCCGGTGCCGTTGCGCACATTTCAAATCCATTTCGCGCCGGTCATGCAGGGCCGGGTCCACCAGCCGCAGAAAGCCGCCGGCGAAAATTTCCGATACACTGCTCCGCAACGCCAACGCGATGAGAATCGGAAAGATGAGCAGCAGCGGAACCGCCGCTGCGCCGCCGCCGCCCTCGGCCGTCCACAGCATGATGAAAAACAGGAAGGACACCGCCACCGTCCGCAGCGCGCGGGTGAAATGCCGGCCCTGCTTGCTCTGTCCGTCCCAGGACTTATCCCGACCGGTCAGCCACCACACGACCGGCGCGACGACCGCCAGAATGCCGGTGTTCAAAAGAATCATCGGAGCATCAGCTATTTCTTCAAAAACGCGCTGAACAAATCTATCGGCAGCGGCAGAAACGTGGTCGTGTTGTGTTCGCTCGCCATTTCGCGCATGGTCTGGAGGTAGCGTAGTTGCAGTGCAATCGGCTCCTTGGCGATCAACGCGGCGGCCTGCACCATTTTCTCGGCGGCCTGGAATTCGCCCTCGGCGTTCACCACTTTCGCGCGCCGTTCGCGTTCGGCCTCGGCCTGCTTGGCCATCGCGCGCTTCATGCTGTCGGGCAGCGACACTTCCTTGACCTCGACCGACGTGACCTTGATGCCCCACGGCTCGGTTTGCTTGTCAATGATCTCCTGCAATTTCTGGTTGATGACATCGCGCTGCGACAGCAGTTCGTCCAGTGCCGACTGGCCGAGCACGCTGCGCAAGGTCGTCTGGCCGATCAGCGAGGTCGCCTTCCAGAAATTTTCCACCTTTACCACCGCCGCGTTCGGGTCCACCACGCGGAAATACATCACCGCGTCCACCGTGGCCGGCACGTTGTCCTTGGTCATAATCTCCTGCTTGGGCACGTCAATCGTCACGACGCGCAAATCCATCTTCACCATCTTGTCAATGATGGGAATCAGCAGAATCAGCCCCGGTCCCTTCGCGCCCTGGAGCTTGCCGAGCCGGAAAATCACGCCGCGCTCGTATTCGCGCAGGATGCGAATCGCCTGTGGCAAAACGAAGACGACCAAGATGACCGCGACGGCGATGACCGAGTAAAAGCCACCTTTGATGATGAGGGAGATGAGGTCTGCCATAGGTTTTATTTTATTGAATGGTTAAATGGTTGAGCTGCGCCGACAATTCAACGCCTATTTCTGCCGCGAAACAATAAAAAAAGCCCGGCCCCAAAGCCGGGCGCGAACAACTGCCTTTGCCATCCTGCTTCAAGCTTTCGTCTTCGCCGCCGCCGGCGTGTGAACTTGGCCCAACCGATCACCACCTTGAAGCCGTGGGACTGCACCGCCTTTTCCTGTCCTGCGTTCTACCCCAGCAATCGGTTGCGGACGCAGGTGATAACTGCCGGTGACTCGACCCCAACATCGCCGTGGCTTCCACCAAGTTCAACTCCCCAGCTTTGATGCCGGCCATGATCACAACTCGCCACCGTTCTTTCCGATTCATTGTCTGTGTCTCCATCGTGGCCTGAATTACTACCGCAACTCAGGCCAAAGGGGACATTCTCAAAGAGTCGAGACCGTGATACCAAAAAACCTTGCCACGCAGATAAACGCCGGTTACTCTTTTGACTCTGGATGAACGCATTTTCACAGGAAAAATTGCGCTAAATGTTTGTTTTAAGTTGACAGACTTAAGCACACTCCACCGGGCTAAAGCGGTAAGCACAATATTTTCCAGGAGCGCTGTAAGTCCATCTTTTAAGTAGTATGCGCGCTTAGCTCAGTGGTAGAGCATTACCTTCACACGGTAGGGGTCGCAGGTTCGAAACCTGCAGCGCGCACCATTCTTCACTTTTCGGCACTCCGTGACCAACCATGCCAAACAGCGACTTTAGCCCCATATCCATTAGGCTTTTTCCGCATTTTACATCATCATTCATCGTGACAGCCAACGACGGCAAAAGACCCCTAAAGTCATTTCTTTGTGAGTCTCTTTGTGAGTCATGTTCTGTAAAATTCCACGGCAGCAATTTTTCGATTGCCGGACGCAATGCAAACAATGCCGTGTCCGCATAAATATTCATCGTCAATCGCACATCACTATGCCGCATCAATTCCATCGCTTCACGCAACGGCACGCCGGCCAAATGCAGATTGGTGCAAAACGTGTGACGGAACGAATGGAAACCCGAAGCGAAAACTGCCAGGCGCAATCGGCGTTGGCTCCAGCGCTGTGTTAGGCGGCATCATCCCTGTCCCACGCCTAATTTCCACCACCACATCAAATAATCGCTGTAAATCTGGCTGTGCGTTTGTAGCGGTGAAATCGGCGCATAAACAATCCCCATGAAATGACTATACCAAACACTGCCGAATTTCTCGCAATATACGGCTGGGCCAGCACTAAACAAATAGAGCACCAAAAACCCAATGATGCCCAATGCTATTGCCAGTGGCTTACTGATTATTTTGGTTTTCATAATTTTATACGCGCAATGCCGCCTAACGACCAAAAGCTGAGCCACGCCGCCGGTGACTCCCGCCAATCGGAAACCCGCAGCGAAAACTGACCGGCGTAACCGGCGTTGGCTCCAGCGCTGTGTTAGGCGGCTCGTGTCTCATATCCGAATAAAGTGCATGGTCACACCGCCAGCCCAAGTGATGCTCGTCGTGCGCAGTGGAGCCTCGCTCGCTCTCAAAAACGTCCAACCTTTGGCGGCCATGTCTGCCACCATCGCCTCGTGTGCCTTCCGCTTCTCGCTCCACTTGACGGAATGGAACTGAAGATAACCTGAAGTCTGCTCGGCATCTGGGTGCTGTGCTAAAATCTCGCGGGCACGCCGCTCCATCCGAAGACGACGCGGCAAGATGACGACGGCCAAAACGAGTAATATGATGGCCAACGGTGCTAACATCAAAACTAAACCTTCGGTGTCGTATTTCATAAAATGTGCCTAGCAGCCTAACGACCAAAAGCTGAGCCACGCCGCCGGTGACTCCCGCCAATCGGAAACCCGCAGCGAAAACTGACCGGCGTAATCGGCGTTGGCTCCAGCGCTGTGTTAGGCCTCATCGTGTGCCTCCGATGCTGATTGGCGGAATCTTAAGCGTCCCATGCCAGCGCCAGTTTGGCCAAGTGGCAGAGGCCACTTCGGGAGTCGGCTCCGGCACTTCAAGCGTCCCTGACAAAAAATAGGCTTGTGTGTTCGTGGCAGGAATCTCCCAAATTGCCTCGTTCGGGTCTAGCTGGAGAATGGTCGAACCGCTCATACCTCCTAAAGCCGAATGGCAACTGACCGGAAATCGTAGTGTGCCATCCATCGGTAATTGAACCTGCAGCTTATCATGGCAACGATTGCCACCAGCGACCGTCAACGACCTAGGCACAGGCTTGCCATCGGCTGACTTAAGCTCAAACCGCACCGAAGTCTGAGCAACATAATCAAACACCAAAAGAAGCCCTCTGTCTGAAACGTTGTGAAGCTCCAAATAGACTTCGGGAATATCTAGCCCGGACGGTGTGCGCCGCTCGCCTAGCGACAGACGCGCTTGCAATCCATAGACGGTTTCTGACCAGCCATCGGTTGCAGGTGGTGTGTCTGCGCCGCCTGCTAAGGTAGCAGCGAGTATGGCGAGAATAAAAAGTGGGCGTTTCATGGTTTGAGGCCTAACGACCAAAAGCTGAGCCACGGCGACGAAAATCATCCGCCAACCTGCGACCGAAGCGCAAACAGACCAGCGTAAACGCCGTTGGCTCCAGCGCTGTGTTAGGCTGCATCATAAACTCAAGAAATGATGACTGAAACTCCAAAAGGAACCTCAAGCTCGGAAAACAAGCCAAGACACCGATGGCTAACCTGAAAACCTGCTGTGGCGCTGTTGCTCCGATAACCACAAAAAACGTCCACCTTGCACTTCCGCTTCAAGTCTCGAAGATATGGAATGTGTGGCCGAATGGCATACGTCCACGCCGTTGCCGGAGGCGGCGTTGCCGTTCTTCAAAGGCCTGGATTATTACAGTCGCGGCGACTACGCCATGGCCGTGCCGTGGTTCCGGGACAGCTGCGGAAAGACAAACATTTCAACCTCGCCCGCAACTGGGAAGCGAGGGCTTTTCCGCGAGCCAGAGTGTGAGTCTGGGCGGCAGGATATGAAACTGCACTCAAAAAGAGGCCAGGGCTAAATTGGAAACATCTTGTCGTGCCACGAGGGGTTTGATTAAAATGCCCCGCAATAAAAAATAATGAAGAACCGATTCAGTTTTAAGTTAACCCCAAGGTTTTATATTAAGCACGACTTTTCAGCTTGCCGGGGTTTCAATTTTTGGTTTGGTTCTACAGAACCACACGCCTCTTGTCGTTTCTTTGTTGTCGGGTTAAATTAATTTGCTCAATAATTGTCACCATACTTATGAACTATCTGAACTCGATCCGTCCCGTCTATTTAACCCTGTTGCTGGCTTTCGCCGCCGGCTCGGTGCAGGCGGGGTTAATCATCAAGGCCAATAACGCAACGGCCCTCAACGCGACTGGATCCTGGGTGGGCGGCGTTGTTCCCGGCGCTGGCGACACGGCAAAATGGGACAGCACGGTCACCGCCGCCAATGCGCCAGCTCTCGGCGGCAGCTTGACTTTGGGACAGATATTAATCGCCAACCCAGGTGGTGCCGTCACGATTGCCAGCACGGCTAGCACCACCCTTACTCTGAATGGTCTGGGCAGTCCCCTGACTGGGATTGATATGTCGAGCGCTACGACGAATTTTAGCATCGCTGAACCAATTGCGCTCGGGGCCAGCCAAACTTGGAATATCGGCGCTTCACGGGCACTTACTGTCAGCGGCGTCATCAGCGGCAGCACTTTTGGCATCACTCAGGCTGGCGCTGGCACCTTGACGCTCAGCGGTGCCAACACCTTCACCGGTCCGATTAGCCTCACGGGTGGCACTTTGAGCGTGCCCAATATGAACACCGTGGCCAATGCCAATCCGTTGGGCAAGTCCACTACGGCCGCCAGCAACCTGCTGCTCGGCAATGGCACCACCCTCCAAATTGTGGGTTCGGGCAGCACGACCAGAACTACCGACCGGTTGTTTACCATCAATGGCACGGCGGCTGGGGACTCTGCCACCCTCGACTTTTCGAACAACGGCAGCACCGCTTTCGGCAATGGGCCCGCCACCTTTACCGGCACCGGCGCGCTGGCCTACGGCGTTGCTAATCAGACGCGCACGCTGAATCTGACCGGCACCTGCACTTTTGCCGGCTCGCTCGCGGCGGCCATTGGCGATAACGGGACCGGAGCCGTTTCGGTGACTAAAAATGGTCCCGGCGTGGTCGCGTTGACCGGTAACAATACCTACACCGGCGGGGCGACCGTCAATGCTGGGGTGTTGAGTATCGGCAAGACTCAAGCCCAGGGTGCGGGAACCGTGACGGCCACGGCGACGGGCGCAGTTGCCTTGGGCGTGGGCACGGGTGGTTACACGACCGCCAATGTTGATTCCCTCATTGCCAACACCCTCACCGGTTTCAGTCTGGATCCTGCGGCCGGCGCGGGCATTGACACGAGCATCGGAGCGGTTTCTTATTCATTGCCCAACACGGGCACCCGGCCCTTCGTGAAAGTGGGAGGCAGCGCTTTGACGCTCAACGGAAGCAGCACCTACGGCGGGTCGGTAACTGTCTATAACGGCACCTTGGCGGTCACTAACCTTGCCAACGGCGGCAGTGCCAGTCCGCTGGGCGCCTCCAGCAGTGCGGCCACCAATTTAGTGCTCAACGGTGGCACCTTCCAGTTCACTGGCTCCGCGAACGCCAGCACGGATCGTGGATTCACCATTTGCAACAATGGAGCGGTCCTCGATGCTTCCGGCACCGGCACGGCGGGGATCACTTGGAACGGTTCGCCGGCCTACGATGTCACCAACGTGGCGCGGACCTTGAATTTAGTCGGTGCTAACGCCGGTGGAACCAATATTTTCTCCGGCACGATCACCGATAATGGCACCGGCATGTTGACCCTGAACAAATCCGGCGCTGGCACTTGGTGGGTGTCGGGCACGAACAGCTTCACCGGTGGGGTCAGTTTTAATCAGGGTTTTCTGCTGTTTTCAACCAACAGCCTGGGGACCGCCGGGACGATCCAAATCGGTGCAAACTCAGTGCCGCCACTGGGTCTAGTCTGGGCGCCCGGCAACTACGAGGACATCTCCAGCCGATTTACCGGCACCGGTAGCTCCGGTTATTGCACGTTGGATACGGACACCAACGACGTTGTCTTTGGCAGTGCCATTGCCATGCATGCAAATTCTTGGCTGATCAAGACTGGGGTGGGTTCGTTGACCTTGAATGCCGCGAGCACATGGGGCAATTCAGTCAATGGCGCCACGCTCATCAATGCGGGCACGCTGGTGGCCAATGTGCTGGCCAACGGCGGCACGGCCAGTTCCATCGGGAATATTCCCAATACGGCCGTCGCTTTTGGCTTGCGCGGGGGCACGTTGAAATACATCGGCACTGGTTCGACCAACGACCATAATTTTCAGTTGGCCGGCAACAACACGATAGACGCGTCGGGCACCGGGCCGCTGGTGTTTTCGCAAACCGGGGTCATCTCCCCAACCCCGGCAGCGCGGACGTTCGGCCTTACCGCTGGCAGTCCTAAGACTGGGAATGCCCCGCAAAATTCAAGCGATTTGGCTCCCGGCATGGCGGTGAGTGTAACCACCGGACCGGGGGTTCTTCCGGCGGGCACCAAAATCGTTTCAATCGGCATCAACGGCCAGATAATCTTTGATCAAAACGCTACAACGGGTGGCAATGCTACGCTGGCCTTTGGCGCTTACCCGGGAGGCACACTGACGCTGGCCGGCACGAACACGGGCGCCAACGAGATCAAAGGCGTGCTTCAGGATTCAACCTCAACGCTCGATACGAATACCCTGAGCGTGGTCAAATCTGGAGTCGGCCAGTGGATCCTTTCCGGCGCGAACACCTACAGCGGCCCGACATTCGTCAGCAACGGCACGTTGACGATCAACGGCTCCCTGGCTCCGGCCAGCGCGGTGACCCTCGCTGGCGGAACCTTGGCCGGCAAGGGCACGATTCAAGGGGTGGTCACCAACAACGGTCTCATTGCTCCGGGTGGCGCAAACACCATTGGCACAGTCACGCTCACCAACCTGCTGACCGGCAATGGCGCGCTGGTCTTCGATCTGACCAATGCCAACACGGCGGGCGTCACCTACGACCAGATCAACGGCGGTGGGACGCTGCAGTTGGCCCTGTCCGGCCCGATGACCATTCAGTTGAACGCCCTGACGGGCACTCTGACCAACGGCAATTATTATCTGATCACCAACACCGCCAGTCTGACCGGTGGCTCGTTTGTGCTGACCAACGGCCTGACGGTCCAGACCAACAACGCGACCGTGCTCACGCTCATCAACAGTTCAACCGGACTGATTTTGAATGTGGCGGCGAATAATACGCCGCCCACCCAGTTGGCGTTCACCAGTGCGCCGGCCAATCCCCAGACCGGTGTGTCTTTCAACATCTCGGTGACGGCGCAGGACGGCAATGGGATTGCGCGGGTGGTCTCCAGTGACACGACGGTGACGTTGAGCCGGACCGCGGGCGTCGGCACGCTGAGCGGGACGCTTTCAGGCGTGATTGCCTCCAATTCAAGCAGTGTAACTTTTTCCGCATTGGCTTATGACACGGCGGAGACAATGACGCTGACGGCGACAAGCACGGCGGGCATGAGCCTGACAGCGGCCAATACCAACCTCACTTTCACGCCGGTGCCGACGAAGCTGGCCATCACCTCGGTCAACGGCGGCAGTAATCCGTATGCCTTGACCCCCTTCAGCGTGGTGGTGCAGGCCCAGGACGGAGCCAGCACGGCGCGCAACGTGGTCTCCAACACTGTGGTCAGCCTGTCGGTGAACACCGGCTCGGGCACGTTGAACACGCCTTTGACCGGCACCATTTTGGCCGGGGCCAATTCCGTGACCTTGGGTAATGTAATTTATAGCCAGCCGGAAACGAATGTCTCGCTGACGGCCACGCGCACCAGCGGCGATGTTTTGACCGCCGGCAACAGCGCCGCTTTCAATGTGTTGACGAATGTGGCCAAAAACATTCTGACCTTCACCTTTCCGGGGTATGGCGACGCGACCATCACCGGCACCAATATTACGATGACCCTGCCGCCTTACACGGTGGTGACCAGTCTGGCACCGACCTATACTTCTTCGGTCGGAACCACAGGCTCGCCGGTGAGTGGCACGGCGCGGAATTTCACCACGCCGCAGACTTACATCATCACCGCCCAGGATAACTCGCAGCAGGCTTATCAAGTGACGGTGTCGCTAATGGCCGCCAACGCCTTTAGCTGGACCAACACGGTTTCGGGCAACTGGAGCGGCGCGGGCAACTGGACGAATAATTTCAGTTGGACCGGGGCGCCGACCAATACGGGGGACGCCACCTATGCTTTGAATTTCAATCAGGCCGGCACTTACACGGCGTCCAATGACTTGAACAATGGCTTCCTGCTGAACGTGCTGAACTTTGGCGGCCCCACGCTAACCTTGGTTGGCAACAGCCTGGCCTTCACCAACAACGGCATCGCTTTGCCGCAGATCAATCAGAACAGCGCGTCTGGAATCAACATCAACAACAATTTCACCCTGGCCACAAACACCACGCTGGGCGGCTCCGGCAATGGGGCGATATCGCTGAACGGCGTGATTTCGGGTGCGGGCAGTTTGACCATGGCCAATTCCGGCGTTCTGACCCTGAATGGCACCAATACCTATACCGGCGGCACCGTGATCAGTGCCGGCACCGTGGTGGTCGTGGCCGCCCCTCCCTTCAACGCGACGATTGGATTGGCGGGTTCGCAAAACGTGACACTGCAAAGCGGGGCCACGCTGCAAGGCAACCGGGCCAATTTTTCGGGCACCCTCACGGTCAATGGCGGGACGTGGACCGAGGCGAACGGGTTCGGCGGCAGTTGGACTGGGTCCATCATCCTCAACAGCAATCTCATCACCTCCAGCCCATTCGCCCAAGTTCTCAATGGCGTGGTGAGCGGGCCCGGCGGCTTGATTCATAACGGCACGGGGGGGTTGTATGTCTCCTTCAGCAACACTTTCACCGGTCCAATCGCCGTGAATGCCGGCAACCTTTTCACCGCCTCGTTCAACAGCGTTGTCGGCGGTAAGCCCACGAGCAACCTCGGCGCCCCCATAAATGCAGCGGGGGGCACAATTTCGCTTGGCTCGACCACCAGCGGCGGCAGTGTGACGTATACCGGTTCGGGTGAGACCACCGACCGCATCCTGCAACTCGCCGGCACGACCGGCGGGGCGACGATCATTCAACAGGGATACCCGGCTGGACTTCCCATTACGCAGACCGGCCAAAGCGGGCTGCTGAAATTCACCAGCGACCTTTCGGTTCCCGGCGTCGCTGGTCAGGACAATCGCAAAACCCTCACGCTGACCAGTGCGGAAGTTGGCGCCGGGGTCGGCTTTGTTTGCGGCCAGGGCGAAATCAGTGGCAGCATCGGCGACAGCGTGCTGGGCAATTCCGGACAGAAGGCCACCAGTGTCACCAAGGCGGGCTATGGCGTTTGGACGCTTTCCGGCGCGAACACCTACAGCGGCACCACCACCGTTCAGGCGGGCAAGCTGATTTGCAAAGGCGCTACGGCGCTGGGCAGTGGTCCCTTGGTCATTACCGACGCGGATGTGATCGCCAAACTGGAACTGGATTTCGTGGGCTTGCGGCCGGTGGCGGCGCTGACGATCAATGGCGTGGTGCAGCCGAATGGCATCTATGGTTCGTCCAGTTCACTCGCGACCACCAAGGATGATGTTCACTTTGTGGGATCAGGTGCAGTCGTGGTGGGTTCACTGGCCACGGCGACGACCAACACGCTGGCCTTGACCAGTGGTTCTAATCCGTCTGCGGGCGGCGCGGCGTTGACCTTTACCGCCTCCGTGACTGGCGGTAATTCGCCCAGTGGCAGCGTGGTGTTTTATGACGGCTTGAATGTCTTGGGCACGAATGCCTTGAACGGTTCCGCCCAAACCAGCTTGAGCACCAGCACCCTGACCGGGGGAACGCATTCGATTACCGCACTGTATTTGGGCAACACCAGCAATGCGCCGAGTGCTTCCCCGGCGGTGACGCAGATCGTCAATGATTCCCGGCCGGCGACGACCACCGTTTTGGCGCTCACGGCCGGAAACAATCCATCGAGCTTGGGCGCGGCGGTGACTTACACCGCGACAGTGACGGGCGCAACGCCCACCGGCACAGTGGTTTTCTATAATGGCACGAGTGCGATTGGTTCGAGTGCCTTGAGCGCGGGGCAAGCCAGCCTCGTCGTCAACAATCTTCCCAGCGGCTGGGATGGGATTACGGCCAATTATCTCGGCGATGCCAACAACGCGCCGAGCACGAGCGCGGTGACGTGGCAAACGGTCAAGCCGCCGGCGGGCAATGGCAAGCTCAAGGTGTTCATCCTAGCGGGCCAGTCCAATATGCAGGGCAAAGGCCAAGTTGAGTTGGGGCGCGATCCGAACAATCTCTACGGCGCATCGATTGTCGGCGGCTTGGGGACCATGCGGAATATGCTCAACCTCAATCCCAACCAGTTTGGCTATTTAGTGGATACCAACAGCTATGCCAACACCACCAACACCACGGTGCCGGGCTGGCGGACGTTGACCAACGTGTGGGTTTCGTATTTCACCAGCGGGTCAACCGCTTCCGCGATCGAGGCGCGCAAAGGCTATCTGGATGCGGACTTTGGCGACGGCTCCAGCAATGGCCGGATCGGACCGGAGTATGGCTTCGGCTTGGTGGTGGGGAGTCAGCTGGGTGACCCGGTGTTGATCATCAAGACGGCTTGGGGCGGCAACAGTTTGGCATGGAATTTCCGCCCGCCGAGTTCGGGCACGAATAATGTCACGCCCGTGGGGATCAACACGCTCGGCGACGCCTATAGCAACATGGTCGCCAACGTGCATTACATCCTGAACAACCTGACCAATGAGTTAAGCAATTTCAGCTATAACCCGGCGGCGGGTTACGAAATCGCCGGCTTTGGTTGGCATCAAGGTTGGAATGACATCGGGGAACCCGAAGCGGAGTATGAGACGAACCTGGTGAATTTGATCCACGACTTGCGGGCCGAGTTTGGCGTGCCCAATATGCCGTTTGTCATCGACAACATCGGCATGTCCAGCGCCAGCGGGAGCCAGTTGTTGATTTGCGCGGCGCAGGCGGCGGCGGCCAACCCGGTGCTGCATCCCGAACTGGCCGGCACGGTGTTCACCGTGGACACGCGGCCCTATGATTATGGTTATTTGCTGGGCGTTAACAATCAAGGCTATCACTGGTATTTCAACGGCCAGAGCCAGTTTCAAATCGGCCAGTCCATGGGGTTGGGGATGATGCAGCTTCTTTCCAACAAAGCCGGCGTGACCAACACTCCCGCCGGGAGCGTGACCACCAACGCGGCGGCGCTCAACGCCACGGTAACCTGGCCGTTCACTTCAGCCAACGGCGTGGTCTATTGGGATACCACCGACCACGGCACCAACGCCGGCGCGTGGCCGAACCGCGCGCTCGTGAATACCTGGGCCAATACAACCCCGACCAATTCGTATGGTGTGGCGGGTGATTATATTCTGGCGGGCGGTCCCCTGGTCACCGTGGCGGCGACCAACCTGAGTTACACCGCGACCGGCTTGGCGCCGAACACGACCTATTACTACACCTACGCGGCCACCAACCAGACGGTGAATGATCTATCTTTGACCAACGTGCAGACGCTTTGGGCGACCAACACGCAAAGCTTCACCACGCTAACAGTGACCATGGGTCCGCCGCCCACGCCCCTGCTGCCGGGCAACGCCATCACCGTGAGCGGCGGCGGCCCGCCCACTTTCACCTTCAACACGGTGGCGGGCTACCTTTACCGGCTCGTCTTCAAAAATGCGCTGACGGACGCCACTTGGTCGCCGGTGATCGCCCCGCCGAACTTTCCGGCCCCGAATGGCTGGAGCGC
>JAJXXW010000014.1 GCA_021780905.1 bacterium | reverse complement strand
AACATCACGCTGGCGACGAGCGGAACGCAGGGGGACGTGCATGTGTATCAGACGCTCAGTCCGAGCTACAACGGCGGCGGGCAGTTGACGGGGACGTGGACGGCGGACGGGCGGAATGTGAATCCGCAGGCGGCGGGGTCGGTGATTGGGGGGACGAGTGCGACGCTGGGGTTGAACAACCTGATTGGGACGAATCCGGACGGGGTGTGGACGTTTTTCATAGCGGACTTGTCGGCGGGGGACCAGAGCACGTTGCAGAGCGTGATCTTGAACATCATGACGGTGCCGGAGCCGCAGACGTGGGCGATGTTCGGCGGCGGCCTGGCCGTCCTTTGGTGGCTGCGGCGGGGGCGGCAAAAAGCGTGACTTTGGTGGTCAGTTCTTCGCACCCGATCGGCTACGCGATAGATTCCGTCACGTTGGTCATCGCGGCGAGGTTAAAGCCATGATCCGCGCCTTGCAGGGCAGGGCGCGCTGCGGCGCGGTTGAGCGTGGATGCCTCCACGAACTCCAGGAGCAAATGCGCCTGCCGATGAAGCCGCACCGCCGGCGAGCAGAATTTTCATTTCAAAGGGATTCCATGAGTTTGTTCATGGCTGCTTCCTGCTGTTCAATGGATTCGACCAGCTTGAATTGCGTGCGGCTGCGGTCAAGATTGTGGCCGTCGCGATGGACTTTGAAATAAACGTCGCCCGCAAGATGGTCGGTCAGGAAGCGCAGGCCGATTTCTAATGTGATGAGCTTGCCGGAGAAGGGGAGAAATGTTCGCTCCGCCGGCGTCAGAAATTCATTTGCCGCGCTCAAGTAGCCGCGCGCCAGCGCCGCAAACATCGGCAACTGCATCGTGACCTTGGACAAATCGCGCTCATCCTCTTTCGCCGGACTGGTCGTGGTGCGCACCATGTCGCCAAAGTCGTAAAGCGCCAGGCCGGGCATCACCGTATCCAGGTCAATCACGCAAATGCCCTCGCCGGTCACGTCATCCAGCATCACGTTGTTGAACTTCGTGTCGTTGTGCGTGACGCGCTCCGGCAAATTGGCATCGAGCAGCACGTGGCAAATATCCTGGTGGCGCAGGGCAAATTCAATTTCCGGCTTTGCCGCCGCCGCGCGGTTGGCGACATCGGCGGCGATGGCCTGCTCCAACGCGGCAAACCGTTTCGGCGTGTGATGAAAATCGGGAATGGTGTCATGCAACCGCGGCGCCGGCAGGTCGCTGAGCAGCTTTTGAAACTGGCCGAATGCCTTCGCCGCCTCGCACGCCTGCGCGGCCGACTCGACGGCAGCAAACGTCCGGGCCTGTTCGATAAAAAGATAGCAACGCCAGTGGTTGCCGTCTGCATCGCAGTGACAAGCCGCGCCCGCGCGGGTCGGCATCAGCGTCAACACGCGGCGGCGGGCGTCCGCTTCGTCCCCAATCTTGGCGGCCAAGTGCGTCGTGACCCGCTGGATGTTTTCCATAAGCGCCGCGGGCTGCTTAAAGATGTGGTGATTGATGCGCTGAAAAATATAGCGGACCCGGGCAGATCCCTGCCTGAAGACAACGCAGTAAGTATCGTTGATATGACCGCTGCCGTAAGGTGCCGCCTCCACGAATGCGCCGGCGATCTGAAAATGCCCGGCAATGGCGCGGACGGCGTTGTCCAATGTTCCGCCCATATCAAATCTGTTGCCACTCCGGTTTGTTCTCATAAACCCAACGGTAATAATCCGCCCGCTTGAGGCGCGCGGCTGCCGCCGTATCCAGGCAGACTTTGGTGACCGGATGCAGTTGCAAGACCGAGGCGGGATTCATCGCCGTGATGGGACCTTCCACCGCTGCGGCAATGGCGCGGGCTTTTTTCGGGCCGAACGCCAGCAACAGATTCTGCCGAGCTTCCATGATTGTGCCGATACCCATTGTGATGCAATGATGCGGCACCGCCGCTTCGCTCCCGAAAAATCGAGCGTTATCTTTTCGCGTCTGCTGCGTGAGCGTCTTGATGCGCGTCCGGGAAGCGAGCGACGAGGATGGCTCGTTGAAACCGATATGGCCATCCGTGCCGATACCCAACACCTGCAAATCAATGCCGCCCGCCGCGCGAATCTGTTTCTCATACGTCGCGCAGAACTTCGGGATATCCTTCGTCATGCCATCGGGAATATGGACGTTCTTTTTCGCGATGTTCACGTGCCGGAACAGGTTTTCCCACATGAAGCTGTGGTAAGACTGCGGATGTTTGGCATCCAACCCGACGTATTCATCGAGATTAAAGGTCGTCACCTTGCGCCAGTCGAGTTTCAGCGCGATGAGTTCGCGGTAAAGCAATAACGGCGTGCTGCCCGTGGCGAGACCGAGCACGGCGTTTGGTTTTTCACGCAAAAGGCGGGCGATGAGCCGCGCCGCCACGCTCGTGGCGGCTTCGGCAGTAGGTTGAATGATGATTTCCATGGCTTAAATTTTTCCGAGCCGCTGGCTCAATTTTTTTTTCACATCCGCATGGAAACGGTCAATAAAACCGCTGACAAATCCCACGATGTCCTTGGTTTCGTCCGCCACCAACGGCGTCAGATCCATGCCAAAAATCAGCTGGTTTGCACGATCCGTCGCGTGTGACTCGAAGAAGGTGGCATTCGCCGCGCGCCGGCCAAGCGTCGCGAGGTCGTAGCGTTTGCCGCCGGCAATCTGCGAATCAAACACGCCGTTCAGTGCCGCCGCCAGATTGTCGCGTCCGCTCACGTCCATGACGACTTTCTCCGCGTCCGCCAGCCAGTCGAGATTGCGCCAGACTTCACAGCCAATGACTTTTTTTGGGCGCTGGTCGCGCGGCAATTCACGCATCGCCTGCAAGGCCGCGATGACCACGCCGATGTGCGTGTCGTGCTTGTCCGCCGGATTGTGCGTGTAAACAAATTCTGGGCGCGTCGCGACAAGAATTTCCTTCAGATCATTTTTTAGCGTCGGATCGGTCGGGCTTTTGACCATGCTGCTGGGATAATCCAGTTGAATCATCACGCCGTATTGGCCGACCACGGCGGCGTTGTCCTGTTCCGTCCGGCGCACGGCCATCATCTGCACGTCAGTGAAATTCGCATACACGCCGGCGCGCGAGCTGCCCGCACCATTCGTGCAGGTGACGCCGCCGAACCAGCGGTCCGGGCGCGCAAAACATTCGAGGATGCCGTGAAACGCCATGAATTCCAGGTCGTCCTGATGGGCGCCGATGCCCAGATGCGTGATGCGGGAAAGCGCCGTCGCGACGGGCTGGCCGTCGGGAACAAACACTTGGGCGGTCGAGTGGTGCAGTTTCATAGGTTGTTTCCTAGACAAAAATCAATGTTCCCCAATCTTCGCGCCGATGAAAATCAGAATCGGCGTGCGGCGAGGTGGAGGAATAAACCGGCGCCGGCCGCAGCGTCGCGGTGTCGGGAAAACGCAACTGCAACCGATAGTTGGTCGGTGTGACGTGGAATTCCACATAGCTGACGGAATTCTCCGGCGACAGAAATATTTCCAGCACGTCGCCCAGTTCCCACATCCGCTGATTGTGACCGGTAGCCCGGGAAAAAATATCGGCGTCCGGCAGCTCGGCAAACACCAGCAATGAATCCTCGCGCCAACCGGTGCGCACAGTGGCGGACGCAAAATCCGCCTCCGGCTTGGCCGGCCACACCTGACACAATTCGCAGCCATCAGCCGTCGCAAAGGCGGCTTGCACGGCGGTTAGCTTGTCCACTTCAAACGCCGACAACGAACGGCAGGGTAATTGTGGCGGAGCTTCGGGCATGATTATTTCTTCGTTTCCGGCAGGTTGGCCGGCTTGGCCTCAGATACTTTCACGTCATCCAATACGGCCAGCAAGGCTTGATAATTGTCCACGAGCAAACCTTCGTAGCCATGGCCGCCGCCCTTCCAATCCCGCCAGTCGAAGGAACGGCCATTCCTGTGGTCAAAGCCTTGGAACTCACCACGCGCAAAACCGGCCAGCATCGGATATAAAATTCGGCGCGCGTCCGCCACCCGACCAAGTTTGTAAAGCGCCTTGATGGTGTAATACGCCCAGCAGCCCGTCGCGCCGCCGTTCTCATAATATTGAAACCCATCGCTGCCGTCGTCCTTGAGCGGTTCGCCGACCTCTTCCGGCGGTCCGTTGCCAAACACATAATCGCCCTTCGGCACGGGAACCAGATTGCCGGGCAAGCCCAAGGAAAAGTTTGTGTAGCCCACTGCGTTCATCTTCGCGAGCAGCTTGTCCATGATGCTGTTCGCCGTTTTGTCATCCACCAGACCGAACGTGATGGCCATGCCCTGAATGAATGTGAACCAGTAATCGTGTAACTGACCGTCCGCACTTTTCCAGCCGGCCAGCACGCCGGTCTGCGGATTCAGGAACGTGGGCACATAAGCCGCGCGTAATTTCGCGGCACGCGCTGCGAAGTAATCCGCGTCTGCACTTTTACCCAACCGTCGCGCGAGGTCGGCGAACTGCGTCGCAGCGTGATACGCCAGCGCGTTCGCGAACGCGTCCTCGTGGCCGAAGTTGATCGTGTCCCACCAGTTGGCCGGCCGGCTGTCGGGCGTCGGGCGATCGCCAAAATTGCCGGAGCGTGGATACTTGATGAGGCCGTTGTTATTCGTGTCCGACGCGAACATTTCATGGCCCCACGCGGAAATCTTATCGAAGTTGGCGGCCGCCCACTTCAAGTCGCCGGAACTGTTGACGTAATTGCAGGCTGAAATCACAAACGACGGCAGCGAATCCAGCGACGTCCACGGCGTGCCCCAGTAACCGACCTGCCCGTAGCCTTTCATACCGGACAAATAGCGATTGAGCGTCATACGCACGAGATCGTTCGCCGTCAGCCCAGCGGCCAGCGGCGGCGTGTGCATGGCGAGATCGGAATAGGTGAAGAGCGTGAAGGCGCACGGATCGCTGGCGGAGTTGTTGGCCAGCACCTGCAAACGCGGATTGACTTGGAACAGATTCAGCCAGTCGCTCCGGAAACCGTCGTAAAGCGGATTTTTTTCGATACCGGCGAGCTGGGGATAAATGGCCGTGACTTCAAACCGATATTCCACGTGCGGTTGCTGCGCCGTCGCGGGCAAAAAGGCAATGCGGACAAAAGGCGGCTTGGCACTCCGGCTGGCGCTATAATCAATCTTGCCTTGACCCGTGATACGCAGCGAACCCATATCCGGCAAATGCAACACACAGGGCAGGCCCATCTGTTTCTCGCCGGGCTTCATCAAGCCCAGCAGCGTCGCGTGGTTGACCTTTTGCTTGAAAGCGAGCACGAACGGCGGCGCATCCACGCCCGCCACATAGTCCGAAAGCAGCGTCAACTCCCGCTGGCTCCATTTCACGCGCCAGATGGACTTGCCATTGAGCTGGTAGTTTTGGTCGTCCAAGTCCAGACCAGCAATTTGGTTGGTTTCCGGCAGAATCGGGTTTTGCGAAACCCTGCCCTGCCCCAACGAATCTACGGCAAACACGCTGAACGCCGGCGCATTGGACGCCAAACCGAGCGCGAGAAACTCGGATCTAAAATCCGGCGACGAACCGAACAAGCTGCCGGCCGACACCACCATCAGAACAGTTTGGCCAAGTAGGGGGAATTTTTTTGGGATGTTCATTTTGTCAATTTCATTAATTCGACAGGCTCTACCAGAATCACCTGATTACATTTGGAGGCGTCGAGCATAAGCCTAACGGGCTGCCGCCTTGAGTTCATTGAAACGCTGGCGCATTTCCGCCAACCGGGATTGTTGAGCCGGATCTTTGACGAGATCATTTTCCTCGTGCGGATCGGCGATTACATTAAAAAGCTGTTCGCGCTGGTAATCCGGCCAATAAAAATATTTCCAGTCCTTGCGCACCAGCGCTTCCGATGCCGGGATGAACACGCCTTTGGTGCTGGCGGCATGTTCTTCAAAGAATTCGGTGCGCCACGCGGGAGCTTTTGCCGCCAGATAAAGCGGCGCAAAATTTTGGCCCTGCATGGTTTTGGGTGCCGGGATGCCGGCGGCGGACAAAATCGTCGGGGCAATATCCACATTGAGCACGAATTCATCGTTGGTGGTTCCCTGTTCTGATTTGCTCATCCGGGGATCCCACACGATCATCGGCACACGAATGCTTTCCTGATGCGGATACCATTTGTCGGCCAGGCCGTGTTCCGCATGAAAATAGCCGTTGTCGCCAGTGAAGATGACGAGGGTATGATCAAGCACCCCCTGCGCCTTCAATTCGGACAGCACCCGGCCGCAGGTGGCGTCCACTTCGGTGATGAGCCGGTAATAATTCTTCATCATCGTCTGGAATTTTTCCGGCGTGTCAAAACGCCAATGCCAGCGGATCCGACTTTCATTCGTCTCGTTGGCGACGAATTCCGGCAGGCGGTGAAACGATTCGTCCGTGGCATTGACCGGCACGGGAATTTTCACGTCCCGGTAAAGTTCCATGCTCTGGGGCTGGGGCAAATATTGCAGCGGGTTGCCATCCTCGGCATGGGGCGCGAAGAAGGCGAGCGTAAGGCAGAACGGCTTGTCCTTTGGCCGGGTGCGGAGAAATTCCAACGCATCCTTTTCATTTTTCTGCGTCACATGAATTTTCGTCCCATCCGCCTGCGGAATCCAATGATGGCCGGAATACGCGCGCCCAAAATCAAAATTCGCCGCCGGAAAGGGGCCATTGTGCCATTTGCCAACGTGGCCGACATAGTAACCATGCGCCCGGAGCAGCCCGGGATACGTTTCCGCCCACGGCGTCTTGAACATCTGCATCCGTTCGTTGCCATGCCGTGACATCCATTGCCCGGTGAAGATGGAGGCCCGGCTCACGCCGCAAATCGGGGTGGTCACACAGGCATGCGTGAAGCGCAATCCCTCCGCCGCCAGCCGGTCAACATTGGGCGTCTGCACCACTGGATTTCCCGCGCAATGCAACGAATCAAATCGCCAGTCGTCCGCCAGCAGCACGAGAATATTCATCGGCTGCTCGGCCTCGCCGGCGAGAGCCAGACTGCACCATAGCAGCCCGCCAAGACAAAACCATTTGGATAGATGTTTCATTTTTTAGTTATCGGTAAATTGGTCGTCAAAGCGGAAGACGCTTTTACATCATCCAGCACCGCCAGTAGCGCGTGATAATTATCCACAAGCAAACCTTCATAGCCGTGACCATGGCCGGCCCAGTCGCGCCAGTCGTAGGACCCGCCGCCGGGCTCGAAGCCCTGAAATTCGCCGCGCGCATACGCCGCCAGCATCGGATGAAAAATGCGCCGGGCGTCTTCAATCCGGCCGAGTTTAATCAGCGCCTTCACCGTGTAATACGCCCAACAGCCGGTCGCGCCACCGTTTTCATAATATTGAAATCCGTCACTGCCGTCGTCCAATTTGGGTTGGCCGAAGCGCTGGGGCGACATATCGCCGTGGTCCACATAGTCGCCCTTTTTGACCGGCACGAGATTGCCCGGCAGACCGAGTGAAAAATTGGTAAAGCCGACTTCCGTCATCTTGGCGAGCAGCTTGTCCATGATGCGGTTGGCCAATTTATCATCCACCAGGCCGAACGTGATGGCCATGCCCTGCACATAGGTGAACCAATAATCGTGCAACTGGCCGTCGGCGCTTTTCCAGCCGGCCAGCACGCCGGTCTGGGGATTTAAAAACGTCGGCGCGTAGGCCGCCTTCAATTTTGCCGCGCGCGCCGCAAAAAATTCCGCGTCTTCCGTTTTATTTAGCCGGCGGGCCAGTTCGGCAAACAGTTTTCCCGCCTCGTAAGCCAGCGCGTTGGAAAAGGCGTCCTCGTGACCGAAGTTAATGGTGTCCCACCAGTTCGCCGGGCGGCGTTCCGGCGTCGGGCGTTCGCCGAAGTTGCCGGTGCCGGGATATTCAATCAGGCCGTTGCCGTCCTTGTCGGCGGCAAACATCTCGCGGCCCCAGACGGAAAGTTTTTTGTAATTGGCTTCCGCCCATTTCCAGTCGCCGGAGCTGTTGACGTAGTTGCACGCGGAAATCAACACGGACGGCAAGGAGTCCAAAGAATTCCACGGCGTTTTCCAGCCGCCAATCTGGCCGTAGCCTTTGACGCCCGCCAGATAGCGATCCAGCGTCATGCGGACGAGGTCGTTGGCGGTCAGCCCGTTCGCCAGCGGCGGCGTGTGCACGGCCAAATCGGCATATTCAAACACGGTAAATGTGCAGATGTCGCTGGCGGAATTATTGGCTAACATCTGCCGGCGGGGATTGACCTGAAAAACATTCAGCCAGTCGCGGCGAAAACTGTCGTAGAGCGGATTGTTTTCGATGCCGGGCAGCTTTGGATAAATGGCCACGACTTCCAGTTTGTATTCCAAATGCGGCTGCGCCGCCGTCGCGGCGGGAAAGTCCAGCCGCACATACCGGTCGGCGTCATAATCCAATTTGATGCCGGGCTGATTGCACGTAATCCGCAACGTGCCCAGGTCGGGCAGGTGCAGCAGACAGGGCAGCGCGACGCGGCGTTCGCCGGGTTGCATCAAGCCCAGCACCGTGGGATGAACGGTATGTTCCCGCAGCTGCCACACGAACGCCGGGCCGACGAAGCCGGTGTAATCGGAACGCAAATTGATTTCCTTTTCGCTGCAGTCACCGCGCCAGAGGTTCGTGCCGCCGAGCTGGTAGAAAATTTTTCCCACGGCGTTGGAAAACTGGCAGACGGCAAGATTGGTCGTCAGCAGGCTCACTGGCTTCAACCGACCCTGCCCCAGCGAATCCACGCCCAAAGTTTCCACGGCCGGATGGGTGCGCGACCAGCTCACCGACAAATATTTTGATTGAAAATCTGGCGTGGCGGCCAAGGCCGCGCCGGCCAGCACCAACCCGCACAAGCTGAACAATGTCTTTTTCATTTTTTGGTCATCGGCAGACTTGCCGCCGCCACCGCCTGGCCGACGCGCCGCGATTTTTCGTCCGGGACGTGGATCTGAACTTTTCTGGCAATTTCCGGAAATTCATTTTTCAGCACTGCCCGCGCTTTGGCGATGACAATGTCGCCACCCTTGCCGGTCGTCACGCGGCCAAGAATGAGCATGTGCTGGTAATCGTAGAACTCCGCGTAGAGCGGAATCGTGTAACCGAGATAGACGCCGACGGTTTCGTAAATCTTGGCGGCGCGGGCATCGCCTTTGGCCATCAACGCCTGCACTTCCTTGAGGCGCTCGGGCAAGCCCATTTTTTCGGGCAGCTTGATTTTCGCGGCGGGCAGCAGCTTGTTGACCGCCTGCTGCGAGAAATACAGCGCGCCCACGCCGCGATCGCCGGACCATTCATCGGCAGCGGCGGCGGGATTGTAATCCACCGGCGCGAACGCCAATTCGTTCAGCCAGCCGAGGATGCGGCCTTGCTTGTCCATGAAACCGCCGGCTTCGCTTGAGCCCATCGCGATACCGAGCATGCCGCGTTTGCGAAGCGAAAGCGCGCCGGCCAACGCCGTCACGTCGCCGTCGTTCATCACCACGATGGGCACGTTCCATTCTTTTTGGATGCGTTTGAAAACGGCCGCCGCTTTCGGAAAATCTTTTTTCGGAATCGCGCGCAGCAGCGAGGCCACGCGAATTTCATTGTCCACAATCACACCGGCAGAGCTGCCACCGATGGCGTCCACGCGCGGCAGATGCGCGGCGGCGCGATGCAACGCGGCGGAAATGTGATGGTAATGATATTCGGGATTCGACTGGCTCTTTGGATCCCATGGCGATTCCTCAGTGAACACCGCTTCGCCGTCAATCACTGCCGAAACCTTGTAATCGCTCGCACCCAAATCAAAGCCGATGCGGCAGCCCTGGAGGTGACCGCCCGCTGCGACTTCCATTTCGCTGTTCGCGGGAACTTTTTCCGGCGTGGTCACGACGACTTGGAATTTTTTCCCGTAGGCCATGCCCATCAGATTGCAATCAAACTTCCGCGCGCCAGTCGGCGAATAGGTTTTGCGGATAAATTCGCCAATGGCTTTCGGCCCGCCGACATAAACCTTCCAACCGCCGCGCGCCCAGAGCAGAAACTTCACCGTGCGCTCGACATACTGGAGCGTGGCGGCGTCCGCGTCCGGGAATACCACGGTTGCAAAGCGCGAAACGAGGCCGCATTCGCGTTCCAGCCCGATGACGAGCGGCACGGCGCAACCGGATTTTTTCGCGGCGGCGACGTAATTGCGATTAACCAGAACAGCGGGTTGAAAACCCGGATCGAGCGGCGGTGTGAATTTAAGCTTCATTGTGAACTGATAGATTTTGTTTTCGGCTTTGCCTCTGGTTTTACCGGCGTGGCGTCGGTGCCATCGCCCAGCGTAAATTTACGATAATTCACGCCCAACTGGTCGAGCCGTTGCTCGTGCGTCTTGAGCCGGCGCAGAAAATCATCATAGTTGCGCGTCTCCTTCGGCGACCAAGTAACCTCGGCCAGCGCAGCTAGACGCGGAAATGCCATGTATTCCAGGTGTTTCATATTCGCGATGTATTCCGTCCAAATGTTGCCCTGCGCCCCGAGGATATGCTGATGAAATTCTGGCGCAAGCTTTGCGGGAATTGGCTCGAACGCATTAACCGTTTGCAGCGGCAAAAACCCGCCGATGGCGTGCGGCTCGGCCGCGCGGTTGCGCGACTGGTAAAAATCCAGATAGCAATGCGTCTTTGGCGACATAACCACGTCGTGACCCCGACTCGCCGCCTCATATCCGCCGCCAATCCAATCCATGACCGTGGCATTTTGGGCCAGACCGCCCTGCAAGATTTCGCTCCAGCCGAGCAGTGTCTTGCCCTTGGCGTTCACCATTTTTTCGACACGGCAGATGAACCAGCTTTGCAATTCCTCCTCGTTTTTCAATCCCTCGCGCTTCATCAAGGACTGACAAGCGGCGTCATTTTTCCACGGCGCCTTCGGCACTTCATCGCCGCCGATGTGGATATATTTGCCCGGAAATAATTGCGCCACTTCCGTCAACACGTCGTCCAAGAACTGAAACGTCTGCTCATTGGCCGGCGAATAAATGCCGCGATTGACGCCACCTTTGAGCGGCACGCAAAACGGTCCGAAGCCGGTGCCAAATTCGGGATACGCCGCCAGCGCCGCGAGCGCGTGGCCGGGCATTTCAATTTCCGGCACGATGGTGATATGCCGCGCCGCCGCGTAAGCCACGACTTCGCGGATATCGTCCTGCGTGTAAAAGCCACCGTAGCGGCCGTCCGGGCCGTAGGCCGTGGTTGAATTGGTGTCCAAGCCAAAGCCCACGCCGTCACGCCACGCGCCAACGCTGGTCAGCTTAGGATATTTTTTGATCTCGATGCGCCAGCCGCCGTCATCCACCAGATGCCAGTGAAAGACGTTGAGCTTGTGCAGCGCCATCACGGCGAGCAGTTTTTCCACTTCCTGTTTGGTGAAAAAATGGCGACTCACATCCAGCATCAGCCCGCGCCACGGAAAACGCGGTGAATCGGTAATTTCGACGCAGGGAATTTCCCATTTCACGCCGGAGACTTTATTGGTGGCAAAAATTTCCGGCGGGAGAAGCTGGAGCAAGGTTTGTGCGCCGTAAAACAGGCCGGCTGTTGTCGGCGCGGTAATCGTCGCAAATTTCTGGGTGACAGAAAGTTCATAGCCCTCGTTACCGAGTGTTTCTAGTTTGTCAGGCTTGAGTAGTAGCAAGATCTCGCATTGGCCCGGCAGTGAAGAAATCGGTGCAACCGGCAGTTTGAAGCCGGTTGATTCGCATAATTTTTCCGCCAGTAATTTCGCCTCCGCTTCGCCGCCGGCGTAGGTGATTTTGGTTTTTGGCGTCAGCTCAAACACCCCATCCTTCACCACCATTTTCTGCGGCTGCGGAATGATGGTCGGCTCGTTCGCGGCAAAAGCCGCCACCGCCAGCAAAAAAACCAACAGGCCAATATTGGCTTTTAATTTCATGTGAATTACGAGGTCGTATTTTGCGGCGGCGGAAACCATCGGTTTGACGGTGATTTCATGCGCCGAATTCCTAATTAAACCGGATCACTTCAATTCCTTTCTATAACTTTCCCACCGGGCGCGCAAGCGGTCAAGCTGGCCGGCGTATTCCGGATTGCCGGCGAGATTGCGGCCTTCGAGCGGATCATTTTTGAGGTCAAAAAGTTCTTCAACCAGCGGTTTTTCCGCCAGCCAGCGGATGTAGGCGAAGCGTTCGGTGCGCACACCTTCGCTGGGAGAAATCAGCGTCGGGAAAGTGTGATGTTCATAGAAAAAATCCGTGCGCCAGTCGGCCGGCTTATGGTTGGCAAGGAGCGGCAACAGGCTGCGCCCCTGCATTCCGGCGGGCGGAGTCACGCCGCCCAGCGCGAGCATCGTCGGTGCAAAGTCAATGTTCAGCGTCATCGCCGATTCGGTTCGGCCCCGGTTGGCCGCCGGTTCGCGCGGATCGCAAATGATCAGCGGATCGCGCAACCCTTCCTCATACATATAAAACTTGTCTGACAGTTCGCGGTCGCCGAGGAAATAACCATTATCCG
The DNA here is from genome assembly GCA_021780905.1 of bacterium. GTDB lineage: Bacteria > Verrucomicrobiota > Verrucomicrobiia > Limisphaerales > UBA11358 > UBA11358. The sequence continues at coordinate 26,778 of JAJXXW010000014.1, read as the reverse complement.
AGGTGTAAATGATCACGGTATTGCTCGCCAGGCCGCGCTGCTCCAGTTCCGCCCGGATGCGACCCACTTCGCGGTCAATGCCGGAAATCAGGCGATAATAGTTTTTCACGCTAATCTCGTAGTGTTCTGGCGTATCAAAACGCCAGCCCCAGCGCTCGTGGCCGATGGAGGTTTGAACGGTTTTGGGCAGCTTGGAAAAATACGTCGAGTTGTCCGTCACCGACAGCGGAATCATGGTGCGGCTGTAAAGTGACCAATCGCGGTCGTCCGGCTGGTATTGTTCCAGATGCGGCATGTTGTCGCGGGCGTGCGGCGCGGTGAAACTGATCGAGAGGCAGAACGGCTGATTGGTGGACGTGGCGGCAAGAAACTCCAGCGCGTCGTCGCCAAATTTTTTGGTTTCATGCGTCCGGCTCGGATCTTTCGGATCAATGAAGTATTTTCCACCCTGGCCGGGAACACCCTTCCAGTAATCAAACCTGGCCGCCATGGCTTTTACGGCCTTGTCGTTGCCAACGCCAAACTTGCCGATGAAGCCGGTGCAATAGCCGTTTTGCCGCAGCAGCGCAGGATACGTCTCCGCCCACTGCGCCGCCCTTAACGACGTCTTGAAATCGCCGATGCCGTGGCGACTCATATATTGGCCGGTAAAAATTGAGGCGCGACTGCAACAACAAATCGATGTGGTGACGAAATGGTTTTGGAACAACACGCCCTGCCGCGCGAGCCGGTCAATGTGCGGCGTGAGAATGTTCGTGTCCCCCATACAGCCGAGCGTGTTCCATTTCTGGTCGTCGGTGAGAATGAACAGGATGTTTGGCCGGCCGGCGTTGGACGTCATGGCAGCCAGAAATAAAAAGGCCAGCCCGATGAGAATTTTTGCTTTCATGATTAATTTATGGTCAAGTCTGGCCGACAATGGCCAGCGGTTGCAGGGTTTTCCAGAGGCCGCGCGTGAAGTCGGGAATATTCACTGGCTGGCAGCCGGTGGCCACCGAACGCACGGAGGTTTCAATGATGCTGCTCCACGCCGCCGCGTCATAAACCACGCTGTCGGGCGTGATGCCTTGCCGGAGACAATCCAGCAAGCGCCAGCTCATCACGTAGTCCATCCCGCCATGTCCGCCGCCCTTGCTGCGTTCGGCGAGTTTTTTCCACAGCGGATGGGTGAATTTCTCGCGCATGATGGCCAGATCCGCATCGGACAGCCATTCATGAGAACCTTTTGATTTCAAGTCGTAGGTTTTTGGCTTATCGACCGCTAGCCGGGCGGGATAATCAAAAAAAGTCGCGCCCGAGCCATACAAGGCGTTGATCCGGCTGTAGGGACGCGGGCTGACCACGTCGTGCTGGATCATGATGGTGCGACCGAGTTCGGTCTTCACGAGCGACGTGTTCATGTCGCCGCAAATATATTTCTCGCCGGCATGGCGTCCGCCGTTGGGCTGCTTTTCATCGCGGTATTGGGTCAGGCTCATTTCCGGCGAACTCATGGAAACCAGGAATTTGAACTGGTCGCCGCGACCGACGCCGAGATATTGGGCGACCGGGCCCAAGCCGTGCGTGGGATATAAATTGCCGTTGAGGCGCTCGTGATAACCACGCCGCCAGTCGCCTTCGCTGCCCAGCGAAAACAGAACGCCGCGCAGGTCGTGGAGATACGCGCATTCGGCGTGTTTTAATTGGACGAACACCCCCTTGCCGGGCCAGGTTCAGGACAAAAAGTTCGTTCTCGCCGTAGCAGCAGTTCTCCAACATGACACAATGACGTTGGGTGCGTTCGCTGGTGTCCACCAAGCGCCAGCAATCCTCCACCGTCACCGCTGCCGCCACTTCGACGAACGCGTGTTTGCCTTGCTCCATCACACGCAAGGCCATGGGCACATGCCATTCCCACGGCGTCGCGATATAGACAGCGTCAATGTCGTCGCGCGCCACCATCTGCTCCCAAATGTTCTCGGTGCCGCCGTAAATGGCGGGGCGTTTGCCGGTTTTCATTTCGCAGGCGGCGGCGGCCCGCTCCGCCCGCTCTTGGCGCCAATCGCAAACCGCGACCACTTCGGCGAATTCAATGCCAAGGCAGCTCTGAACATGGGCCATGCCCCGATTCAAGCCGATGACGGCCACGCGCACTTTTTCCAGCGGCTTGGTGGTGAGATGGTGCACCGGCTTATGGCCGGCGGGGCGCGGACGAGTCAGGCTGATGTCGGACGCTGGAGTTCCGGCGGTGGCTGGCGGAGCCGCCGAGGCGCGACCGGTGAGGGTTGCACTCACGCCGGCCAGAGCGGACGCTTTGAGAAAATTGCGGCGGGAAAAATTTGATTTGTTCACTGCGGATTATTTTTTCCTTCGAAATACTCCTCAATCTCCTCCAGCGTCTTGCCCTTGGTTTCCGGCAGGAAGAACGCGGCGGTGATGAAATAGATAACGGTTCCACCGGCGAAGACAAAGAACATCGTGCCGTAGCCGTATTTGCCGACCGTGGGCAGGAACGTGGCGGCAATCACGGTGGAGACGGTCTGATTGATGACCAGCGCGATGGCCATGCCGTTGGAGCGGATGCGCGTCGGCATCAATTCCGAGAGCGCCAGCCAGACGCACACGCCCGGGCCAACGGCAAAAAATGCCATGAAACAGAAGACGAACGCGGCGGTCAACCAGCCGTTGATCGCGCTCGGAACCGGTGTGATGAGGGCGTTTTCGATCTTCAACGGCGCGGTTTTGGCGGCGTTCAGATCGGCAAATGGATTGGAGAAAAACGCCACGCCCTGATTGGCGGGAACGCAACTGCCCCGGTCTATCTTGAGGGTGGCGGTTTTATCCGTGGAGCGCACCACCTTGGTGGCAGCGCGAAAATCGCCGTAGGAATAGATGATGATTAGCGTTTGCGGCTGGCTGGCGGGAACCGCCGATTTTTCCCCGAGGAGCGCGGTCACGGTGGCTGGATTAAAATCTATGTTCAACGTCTGATTGGTTGTGGTCACCATGGCCTGCACCGCCAGGGCGCAATCCACCCGTTGCTTTTCCGTCCGATGAAACAAGAACGCCACGCCCAGCAGGGAAACGATGATGCCGGCGCTGCCCAGCGAGAGCAGGAACTTGCGGCCCCGCTTATCCACCAGCGCCACGCCAATCATCGTGATGAGGAAGTTGACCGAAGTGAGGATGACATAGCCCCAATGGGCCGCGACGTCGGAGAGGCCGGCCTGAATCAAGATGGTGGCATTGTAGCCGATGATGGAATTGACGCCCGTGGCCTGCGTGCAAGCGAGAATGACGCAAGCCATGACGAACGGGATGAGATATTTCCGGCGCAGGAGGGATTCCTTGATTTTGCCGCCGGTGGCTGAAGCCTGCCTTTCGCTGGCGGCGGTGGCCGCCATTTCCGCCAATTCAAGCTCCGCCTGTTCCGGCGTGCGCGAGCGCAGCAGCGCCGCTTTCGCCGCTTCCGTTTGTCCCTTGCGGAACAGCCAGCGCGGCGATTCGGAAACGATGAACGCGCCGATGACAAACAAAATTCCCGGCGGCAGCGACACCCAGAAAATACTGCGCCACGCGAGATTTTTGGCGGCGAATAATTGTGCCGCCGTAGCGGTTCCTTTTTCAACCGCGCTTTCAATGCCCCCAAGCCAGGCGCTGAAACCCATCGCAATCAACGCCGCCGCCACGATGCCCAGCGTCAGCAACCATTGGAAAATACCGGTGCCTTTGCCTCGGTTGGATGCGCCCAGACACTCGGCCAAATACAGCGGCACCGCCACGCCGATGAAGCCCGCGCTGATGCCCTGCAACAATCGTCCGAGCACCAGCGGCGTGAAACCCTGCGCCAGCGCAATCATCGGAATGCTGATCACAAATAAAATGCCGCTGATGATCATCATTTTCCTCCGGCCTAGCAGGTCGGAAAGCAGGCCGGCAAAGATCGTTGAAATGACGCTGCCCGCCAATACCGCCGCCACGATGAAAGAAAGCTGGCTGGCGTTCAGTCCGGAGGTGTCCTGCAGATATGGCAGCGCACCGGCGATGATGCCCACGTCCACACCGTAGAGCAGACCGCCGAGGCCGGCGACAAAGAGCAGCAGGCGGTTGTAGCCGTTTTTGCCAGGGGCAGGATGATGCGAGTTCATTTGCAAATTTGGTGTGGGTGTGTGGCGTCTTTCCAAAACAGAAAATGCCACCGGTTATGACGGATTGGAAACAGAGAATGGTTTTTCATAAACGCAAAAGTTGCGCCTGACGGCTTATGAATGTTCGCAAAGTCATCCGGTCATATCAATTTTACGCAACCGCCTACAAACGGAGCAGGGGGTGGGACCCTTTCCCAGCCCCGATCAAATTTTGACAATGGTTACTTCAATTGGTGCAACGAAGAACCACATCCGGCTGACTGGCTAGCTGGTGAACGGCCTTTTGCGCACTCGTTTTGGGTTTGCTGATGGGGTCGTCATAGTTCCATGGCTTGTTCATCACCGGTTTCAAGATGCGCTGCACGGCCGTCAGGAGCGCCGGGTCGAAAGGCTCCTCATGCCACTGCACGTTGCGGCGGACGGATTCCGAACGCGCCGAGCTAAACAGCGTCGTGGGAATCACCGGATGCTGACTGGCAAATTGCAGGGCCAGTTGGCCGATGGGCACCCCTTGCTCACGGCAAAACTTTACCGCATCGCGGAAGATTTGGCGATCGGCCGGTGAGGCCGGATGCCAGTCCGCCGGTCCGCGTTCGGTCAGCAGGCCGCTGCCAAACGGCGAGCCGTTGATGATGCCAATGTTTTTCTTCTTTGCCACGGGCAGCAATTCGAGCAGCCGGGTGCAGTTGAGGCAATAATGATTATGCACCAAACCGGCATCCACATCGTAGTCATTAAAAATGCGGTGCCACAGATCCATCGGATAAATGCCAAAGCTCACAGCCCCGATGCGGCCTACGCGTTTCAATTCATGCACCGCGGCCAAACCTTCGCGCAAGGCCCATTCGGTGAAGCGCCGCCCTTGATATTCAATGTCGTGAATGTGAATGATGTCAAAATAGTCCGTGCCCAGACGCGCGGCGCTCTCGTCCAATGAGGCGCGGATGCGGGCGCGGGAGTAATCCAAAGTGTCCACGCCATAGCCGCCGGGTTGGGTGTATTTGCCAACCTTGGTGGAAAGGTGGTAACGGTCGCGGCGGATGCCCCGCAACGCCCGGCCCAGAACGGTTTCAGCGCGAGTCGCTCCGTAAGCCGGCGAGACGTCGAAATAGTTGATGCCCAAATCCAACGCCGTATGCACGGCGCGGATGCCTTCCGCCTCGTCCACGGGGCCGTAAACGCCGCCCAGCGCCGAGGCGCCAAAACTCAATGCCGAAACCCGCAGGCCCGTTTTCCCGAGTAGATTATGTTTCATAAAAATTGAGACGGATGCCAAATCTCATCGCAGCCAACAGTAGGGCGCGCCGACCACCAGATCAATGTGGATAAGTGCATGTTTTCGATTTGTCGTAAATCTCCATCTGAACTTTTAATGCCTGCGGCTGGTTGCCTGCCTGTCGCATCGCTGGGTCGGCCAGCGGCCAGCGGCAGCACGCTGGTAATCAGCGGCCGCAAGTCAATCTGTTTGGTTGCCACCAGCCGGATGGCTTCGTCAAACACATCGCCGTAGCGCATGGAACCGATGAAATTGATTTCACGATTCATCCGCAAATAGCCGGCAACGGCCCGTCTTCACGTGCCAAGCGTGCCGCCGGGGCGAACCAGATCAAACGCCTGTTGCAAGGCTGGCTGCGCGCCAACAACACGCGTTTGCCGGAAACGCTTCCGGCGCGCTTGACAGCTTGTAGCGCCCCGGCGAAGGTTCCATTTTTGTTCCCCAACCGTCATCCAGGGTCGCCGCTCTGCGCCGCCTCAATTGACCACGTGGCCACACCTTGACCAAAAACCAGTTTGCAGAACTTGACGCACACAACTGAAATATTGATGAGCGTCGAGCCGCATGATGAGCCACAATTGACTGTTTTCCAGTATCACCTGAACGGTGGATGGGTGACTACTACCATTTTACGTCGTGAGTTGTGCCATTTTACGCTGCCATTTTTGCTTGCTGAATGTGCCGACATGGTTAGTTTTTTGACATTATGCGCGCCAAACGCTCCGTTTTGCTGGCTTTGACGGACACCCACCACGGTTTTTTTAGAGGGGCCACCAGATACGCCAAGGAACACCACTGGCATGTGGTCGCGGACATGATTTACACGGCTAAAATTCCGGTTGGCTGGCGCGGTGATGGCATTCTCTCGTTCATCGGCGACCGCGATGATCTGGCGCAGTTCATCCTGTCCTCCGGCCTGCCGGCGGTGGAAATTTCGAAGGTGCGCGATGACATCAGGCTGCCCCGGGTGGAAGGGGATAGTGAAATGATCGGACACATTGCCGCCCAGCACTTTCTGGAGCGCGGTTTCCGCAATTTCGCCTGGGCGCCATTTTTTAATGACGTCGTCAACGCCGAGCGGTATCGTGGCTTTACCAACCGGCTGGCCCGCGCGGGTTTCACCTGTAACATATTGCCGACGGCTGACAGCCGACAGGCCGCGCTGGCCACGCGTGATTGGAGCGGCCGGCGCCAACAACTTATCGGCGAACTGCGGCGTCTGCCCAAACCGCTGGCAGTTTTCGGCTACAATGACTGCGTGGCGGCGGACATCATTGACGCGTGCGATGATGCCGGCTTGTTTGTGCCCGAAGCGGTGGCGGTTCTGGGGGTGGACAATGACCAGATTCTTTGCGAATGCGTGCGGGTGCCTTTGTCCAGTGTCTGCCACGATCTCGAGGGGATGGCTTACCAGGCGGCGGCCTTGCTGGACCGGCTGATGGCGGGGCGAAAACCGCCGGCGAAAGTAATCCGCGTTCGCCCCAAGGGATTGGTCACGCGCCGGAGCACGGATATCACGGCGATTGACAACCTGCAAGTGGCGCGGGCATTGCGTTACATCCAAGATCGCTATGCTAATCCGTTGCTGGGGGTGGATGACATCGTCGCGGCGACGGATCTTTCACGCCGGCCGCTGGAAATTGCTTTTCGTAAGGAACTCAAGCGGAGTCTGAATGAGGAAATCGTCCGAATACGGATGGATAAAGTAAAAGAGCTGCTTTCGACCACGAAGCTGACCGTGGCCAAAATCGCCGCCGTCACCGGATTTGCCCGCCCCAGTCATCTATTCAGAACATTCCGCAAATTCTTTAGCATGAGTCCGAAGGCTTACCGCAAAAATCAAACGCCCGGCATGGAAACGCGCGGCCGCGTCCGGGATCAAAAGCGATAGGCGGTTTATTCTATATTTCCACGGCCGCTGGTTACCGGTCCGATGCGGGAAAAATCCAGCGGGAGTCGAAGCCCGGAATGGCCATGCCTTTTTGGAGCTTCCAGTATTTGTCCAGATACAATTTCACCGCCGTCTCGTAGCTCAAATCCGGATGCTGATTCCATTTCCACACCAACGACAAATGGCGGGTGGTGCACGGCAGGTGAATGGCGCGGTCATTCACCGCAATGGATTGGCCATCGGCTTTGGCTGAAGTTGCGGTCAAAAACCAAGGCACATGGAAGACCAGTTCGTCTGGCGCTTGCCGCCAATTGGACTGTATCGCCACTTCCGCCCCGGCCGAAGCCGATTTGATTTGGTATGAGATCGGCCCGAAATCAGTCGGGGCATTTTCCACGCGGATTTCTCTGCCTTTTTCCAGCCAGAGCGGTGACAGCGCGCTCGCCAGATGCAGTGCGGGTTTTTCCGTGTCTTCGCGCAGGAGCATATTGCGCAAACATTCGTTGTAGCGGGCGGCGCACCAGCCGTGCGGCGCATAATTGTTGTGCGTGAAACGGTCGCGCCACGCCCAGGTGTCATACTCAAAACCGGTGTGCGTGCTGCCGGTATGCAGCAAAAAGGAATAAAAGTCGGCGATGGACTGGCGATCCATGCCCAGCGCGAGTTCGGTCTGGAGCACATTAAACAATTCGTAGTGATGGATCACCGCCTTGCGGGGCTTGGACCAATCCGCGCCATGGGTGGCCATTTGCGTCTTCAGATAAAAGGCGTTTTTGCCGTAGGTGGTGATGCCTTCCTGGTAAAGAAACTGGCGGATGGTATGGACGGTCCCCGCCACCAGCGGATTTTCCGGCGACAGCACGCGGAAAGGATAGACGCCGCCGGTGGCGTTTTCCCAGTCATTCCCGTCGAGCGGATTATCCAGGCCCGGCGGAATGTAGCCGCCGGTGGATTGGGTGACGAGGGCGAGCTGCTGTTTGAACTTGGCCAGGTAATCATCGTGAATCGCCTGGAATTTGGCCGCGTCCTCCGTTTTGCCCAACGCCTGGGCCAGTTGCACGGCGTCCTGCAAGCCCAGCAACACCCAGAAATTATGGCCGGTATAATGGCCGTTGATCAATTCATTGTCATACGGGCCGGCGACCGGCCACAGGCCGAGCGGGTCCTTGGCGATTTCGGCTTTGAGCTTTTCGATGTGCGGCGGGATGAGGGGGTAAATTCGTTCCACAAATTTTTTGTCGCCCGTCATGCGGTAGTGCGCGGCCATGGTCCAGACCGCTTGACCCCACGCATCAGGATGCGTCATCCGGAAGCCATCCAATTTACCGTCCTTGTCTTTCAGCAAAACGTATTCAATACATTCCTCGGCAATCTTGGGCAGGCCGAGCAGATCGTAGGTGTGGATGATGAACGCGGCGTCCCGTGAGAAAAAATTGTTGTAATGGACGTCGTTGACCGTCTGCACGAAGGTTTTCTGGTCCGCATCAATGTTTCTGGCCACCAGGTCATACATCAGCGACGCCTTCTGCATATGGACGACTTTTCCTTCGGGCACGGAAAAGGTGGCGCCCTGGTTCAGCGTCTGTTCCCAGAAGCGGACGGTTTTTGCCAGATAATCATCATAATTCGCGTTCGTCACGTCCTGCACATTTTGCGGGCGGGTCTTTTCCACCGGGGCAAACGGAATCTTGAACACCACCGACGCGGTTTGACCGGGCTGGAGATTCATGGTGAACTCCATTGGCTCAATATTTTCCTCGGTTTTAATGACCGTCCAGCCGGTGGATTCCGGCACATAACAGAACGCCAGATGGCCGCAGCGGGAGAGCTGGCCTTCGGTCTGGACATCCAATTTTTCCCACGACTTGCAGGGCGTCCAGTTGGTCCGGCTCATGAATTTATCCACCCACCACCACGGCTGGCGGCGGTCGAACAGGTCTTGGAGAAACTCGCCTTCCCGGTCGTAAAACCGGCCGCCGATGGCCGCGCGCCGAACTTCCTTGCCGGGATTGTGCGCCGTGACCCGGATGAAAAGAATGAGGTTGTTAAGCGGATCCAAGTTGACCGGCGTGGCGAACGCTTGCACCCGGTATTCGATTTCGTCCTGCAATTCAGCGTAGTTGATGACCGGCAGATCATCCTGGGAGAGCGTGCGCAACCGGCTGTTCAAGGGTTTGAGCGGCGTGCCGGCGCTGAGCATGAATTTCCCGAACTGCGTGTTGTATTCGCCATCAATGGTGACTTGCACGCCCTTGGGTGAATCCTTGAAGCCGAGTTCGTCATTTTGCCTCAAAAAATAACTGAACGGCCTGACCACATCCTGCTGTTGTTCCGACACGAGCGGATTAAAAACAAAAGGGGTGTTTTCAGCCTGCGCCACTTTTGTTGGAGCCAGGTTCATCACCAAAACCGCAATAGGTAGCAATAACTTTAATATGTTCATATTTTTTGTTCCGCGACGTTTGTAATGGGTAATCAGTTGGTCATTTGGCATAGTGAGGGATTTCCAGTTTGCCAGCGAGGAAGTGGAGCATGGCGGTTTGATACTCTGGAGAGCGGCAGTCCGTCATCCGTCTGCCACACGTCAATAAGATCACCCGCGTCTGATTCCGAAGTGGTCTGCGCCGACACCGCCAGCGCCAGGCCGAAGAAAAGCGCGGCGCTTCGCACCAGGACTTGCCAGGCACCGGGCGCAGATTGGTGAGTCAAAGCCACACGCATGATTCTATGCAATAGATTTACAGCCATCCCACGGGATTTTTGAAAAACTGTGGGAACGATTTATTTAGCCCCGCCACACGGCAGGGATAAATGAAAAAACAACCGTCCCAGCACCGTCAAAACTGAATCTTCTGCGGCAGATTTGCAACCTCATTCCAGAGTTTCTGGTGGCCAAGTTTGTGCGGGAGGCCAGCGGGTGATTGGGTATCAATACTACGGTGGCATTGCCAAGTGGGTCAAGAACCTTGGGACTTTTACCTCCGCCAGTCCGATCAAGACCGCCCAATCCAAACCCTCTTGGATGCTGGCGGCGGATTTGGTGGCGCAACCGAACGGTCATAACACCGACTGGGGTTTGACAACCTGGCTTGCCGCCTGGTCGTCGTTGCCTGCGCACAATGCGGCGACGGTAAGACGCCGCCGGGCGGCACGAGGTGTTCCTTGATGGCTCGGCGCGATGGATCAAGGGCAGCGGGAACATGCGCTTCATTCACTCTTGGTTGGTCAGCCGCCCGCTGAATTTTTTGGTAGGCCGATCTGGGCGCGCTGGAGCCGCAACGGTCGCAATTGTGGCCGGTGCCGTGAGCATGACTGGGATTCGCGGGCGCGGTCAACCCGTTGCTTCATTGCCCTCAAATCAGATTTCGAAGGTTTGGCCGAAAAGCCGCTCGCATTCCAGCATCACGTAGCGGTCGGTCATGCCGGCCAGATAATCGCACACGGCCCGGTGCAGGCCGGTTTTCTTCAGGCGGCGGCGCGAGCTGTCGCCAATTTCCCCCGGATGCGCGAGAAAATATTTGAAAAGCTGCCCCAGCATTTTCACCGCGCGCCGGTTCGGCTGGTGGACGACGTCGTTGAAATAAAGATTTTGGTAAAGATATTGGCGCAGTTGCCGGTTGAGTTTCCTGCGGGCGGGACTGTATCGGATGAGCGGCCGGGCAAACCGGCGCACCGCGTCGGCGGACCGGACGCCGGCCCGCGCAATCAGCCGTTCGCTGTGTTCCACCACGTCGCGGATTTGCAGGTCAATGATGGTGCGGATGGTGAAGTAGCGGCGGCATTCGTCGGGCAGGTTGCCGTGCGCCTTTTTCACTGCCCGCGCGGCCTGCGCCCAGACGCGGACATTTTTGGCCAGATGCGCTTCCGACAGCAGGCCGGAATCCAGGCCGTCGTCGAGGTCGTGGCTGTAATAGGTGATTTCATCGGCGAGGTTGGCAATCTGCGCTTCAAGCGAGGAATTTTTCGCGGCAAAACCCTTGCGCCGGTCGGGACGGTCGTAGGCGGTCTGGTGTTTGGCGAGACCTTCGCGGACTTCCCACGAAAGGTTCAGGCCGGAAAAGCCGGGGTATTTTTCCTCCAGCTCCTCGACGATGCGCAGGCTCTGGAGATTGTGCTCGAAGCCGCCGTGGCCTTGCATCAGGCGCGCCAGCACCGTTTCGCCCTTGTGACCGAACGGCGAGTGGCCGAGGTCATGGGCGAGCGCGATGGTTTCCGCCAGATCCGAATTTAATTTCAGCGCGCTGGAGATGTTGCGTGCGACGGCGGCGACTTCAATCGTGTGCGTCAGCCGTGTGCGCAGGTGGTCGCCGGTGCCGTTGAGGAAAACCTGCGTCTTGTATTCCAGCCGGCGGAAGGCCCGCGAGTGGATGACGCGGTCGCGGTCGCGCTGGTATTGCGTGCGCCAGGCCGGCGGCGGTTCGTCATGCGTGCGTCCGCGCGTGTCGCCGCTGAACTGCGCGTAAGGTGCGAGGCACTGGCGTTCGAGGACTTCGAGTTCCAGACGGGTGCGCGGCATGGCGGCGGAATTATTTCTTCAACAGTTCCTGCACGGAGATGCCGCGCAGTTCGAACAGGCGGCGGATGGTGTCCTCGATGAGATTGTTCGGGCAGCTGGCGCCAGCGGTGATGCCGACCGTGAGGGTGCCGGAGGGCAGCCAGTTTTGCGTCACGACCTCTTCTTTTTTATGCTGGTCATAATGCCGGATGAGCGCGGCGGATTCCATCATCGCGGCATTTTTGATGAAGTAGGTCGGCAGCTTGGCCTCGCCCATTTCCGCCAGGTGCGAGGTGTTGGACGAATTGTAACCGCCGATGACGATGAGCAGGTTCGGCGGGGTCAGCAGCATTTTTTCCAGCGCGTCCTGCCGGTCCTGCGTCGCGCCGCAAATCGTGTCAAAGAAGCGAAAATGGCTGCCCAGGCTGTTCACGCCGAATTTCTTTTCCATCGTCGCCTTGAACCGGCGCTGCACCTCCTCCGTTTCGCCGCGCAACATCGTGGTCTGGTTCGCCACGCCGACCGCCGACAAATGCAGATCAGGATCAAAGCCGGCGGAATACGCGCCCTCGAATTTTTTCAAAAACTCGTGCTTGTCGCCGCCGTGCAGAATGTAATTGCAGACGTAATCCGTCTCCGCCAGGTTGAACACCACCAGGTAATGCCCGCTGCCGTAGGCGCGCGCCTGCGACGTGGTGGCTTTGGTCTCCTCGTGCTTGGCTTTGCCGTGGATGATGCTGGTGACGTGTTCCTTCGAGTATTGGCGGACGCGTTTCCAGACACTCATCACGTCGCCGCAGGTGGTGTCCACGAGCGTGCAGCCTTTGGCCTCCAGTTTTTTGCGCGTGCTGACCTCGGTGCCGAACGCGGGAATGATCACGGCGTCGCCGGATTCCAACTGCTCCAGTTCCGCGTCGGTCGGCTTGGGCGAAATGATCTGGATGCCCATGTTGCGGATCTGGTCGTTGACCTCCGGGTTGTGGATGATTTCGCCGAGCAGATAAATGGGCGTTTGCGGCGACACGTCGGAGAAATACTTTTTGGCGGCGTAGGCGAGATCAATGGCGCGCTCGACGCCGTAGCAGAAGCCGAATTCCTTGGCCAGTTTCACGGTCAGTCCGTCGGCGGCGAGAACGCCGCCGTTGGCGCGGATGCTCTCGACGATTTCGCTGCGGTAGTGGGACAGCACCTGGGCCTGCACCGCTTCCATGATGTCGGGCCGGCGCAGGTTGATCTTGTTGGGCGGGGCGGGGGAGTCCTTTGACATGCCGGGAAATTAGCCGGGGCGGGCGGGGGCGTCGAGCAGGATTTGACGGGCGGCGGGATGAAATTGGCCGGGGCGGCAAATAAAAATCGGCGGACCCGGCACACGGTAAATTTCCGGATCCGCCGAAGCTCGTCTTTCGACCGGAAAAACGGAGCACCCGTTCTCAAGGGCAACAAAAACCTAGCCCATTCCGTGCCATCGGCAAGCTGCTTTTTAAAAATCTTTTTATCGCGCGGCAAACGCGTATGCTTTCCCCCCGATTGAAACGCTTATTCCGGTCCTGCCTTTTCTGGCTTGCGACGGCGATGCTTTTGGGGCAGCGCGCCGGGGCCGATTCGCCGTTCCTTGTGGATGTCTGGGGCACCGCGGACGGGTTGCCGCAAAGCTCCGTCATCGCCCTCACGCAGACGCACGACGGCTATCTCTGGCTGGGCACGCTCAACGGCCTGGTCCGCTTCGACGGCAAAGCCTTCACCTGTTTCAACGTCAACAACACGCCCGGCCTGCCCGGCAATCGCGTGGTTTTTTTGTTTGAGGACAGCCGCCACACGCTCTGGGTCGGCACGGAAACCGCCGGCCTCTGTGCCATCCAGGGCGGCGTCGTCCGCAATTTCCCCGGCACGAGCGCGGTCGGGGCGGTCACCGTCGCTTACGAAGATGACAGCGGCCACCTCTGGTTTGGCGCCAAATCCGGCAAATTGATCTGCTGGCAGGGCGGCAAAATGGATTTGCAGCCGGACATTTTTCCCGCCCAGCTTTTTTACCGCGCCACGCATGTTTATGTTCCGGGAAAAAACGGCGGCTTTTGGCAGCTTCAAAACGGTCGCGTGGAAAAATGGCGCGGCGAACGGCTGGAAAAAGATTTGGGCCCGGTGCCGTGGGGCGATTCCCATGTCTCCGCCGCGGTGGCTGACGCCGCCGGCAATCTCGTCGTCGGCACTTTGGGCGCGGGCTTGTTCTGGTATCAGCCCGACGGCAGTTGCCGGCAGGTGACGACCGACGACGGCCTCTCCCTCAATCTCGTCCTGTCATTGTCCGCCGATCGGGAAGGCAACCTGTGGGCCGGCACCGACGGCGGCGGCCTGAACCGGCTCAAGCGGAAAGTATTCTTCTCGCCGGCCGGGCTGTCCACCGAAGTCGCCCAATCCATCTCGGCCGATGCGCCGGGCGGCCTTTGGGTGGCGTTCAACAGCCACGGCTTGGCGTATTGGATCAGCAACTCGGTCACCAGCCACGGCATCGGCACCAGTTCCAATGCCTGGACCGTGCTGGTGGACCGGCAGCAGCAAGTCTGGGCCGGCACCCGCGGTGAAGGCCTCTTCCGGTTCAGCGGCGGAGTTTTCCAGCCGGTGTTCGAGGCGCAAAAAATCGGGCGGGAAATTTTTGTGCTCTACGAGGATCGCGCCGGGAAAATCTGGGCCGGCGGCGAAAACGGTCTGGGCAACTTTGACGGCCTGTGGTGGAATTTCCTTTCCGCCAGCGACGGGTTGCCCGCCAGTCCGGTTCGCGCCCTGGCCGAAGACACCAAGGGGATTCTCTGGATCGGCACCGAGCGCGACGGTCTGTTTCAATGGCACGCCGGGAAAATTTCCTGCGCCCGCGCGCCGGTGGATGACATTTCCTGCCTGCTCGCCGATCCCGACGGCGGGCTTTGGGCCGGCACGTCCGGCCACGGCCTCGCGCGCTTTCGCCACGGCGTTTGGACCATCTGTTCCCCGCTCCACGGCGGGCTGGCCAGCGACAGCATCGGCTATCTGCTCGACGACGCGGCGGGGAATTTGTGGCTCGGCTCGTATCAAGGGCTGATGCGGCTGGAGAAAAAATCCTTTGCCGATTACGCCGCCGGCGCGGTCAGGACGGTTTCCTGCCGCACGTTTCTCACCCGCGAATGTTCCGCCGGCGCCCAGCCCGCCGCCTTCCGCCAGCCGGATGGAAAACTGTTCTTTCCGACCATTGCCGGCGTGGTCGCCGTGAATCCGGCGGACTTGCAGCCGAACACCCATCCGCCGCCGGTGGTCATCGAATCCGTGCTGGTGGACGGCGTCGAGCAGAAGACCAATGCCTTGAGCGCGAACTGGTCCGGCAGCGTGGAACTGACACCGGCCAACGAGCAGTTGGAAATCCATTTCGCCAGCCTGAATTTTTCCGCGCCCAAAAACACCGCGGCCGGCGTGCGGTTCCAATACCGGCTGGAGGAACACGGCCAAAGCAAGGCCGACCCAAAGTGGACGGATATTGGCGGTGAACGCGTGGCGCACATCCCCAAATTGCTGCCGGGCAAATATGTTTTTCACGTCATCGCCTGCAACGAGGACGGCGTTTGGAATGAAGCCGGCGCCTCGCTCCTCGTCACCGTCGAGCCGCCCTTCTGGCGCCGGCCGGCATTTCTCGCAGTTGCCACACCGGGGTTGCTCGGCGCGCTGGCTGGACTCATTTATTTGATTTCCACCGCGAAATTGCGGCGCCAGTTGCGCGCCGCGCGGCAGAAGGAATTGCTCGAGCGCGAGCGCAGCCGCATCGCCCGCGATCTACACGACCAGATCGGCGCGAACCTCACGCAGGTCGCGCTGCTGGGCGAAATGGCCGAGGCGGACAAGGCGTTGCCGGAGGAAGTCGAGCAGCACGCGCAGCAGATTTCCGCCACGGCGCGCGACACCACGCGGTCGCTGGACGAAATCGTCTGGGCGCTCAACTCCTCCAACGACACGCTCGCGAGCCTCGCCAACTACGCCTGCAAATACGCGCAGGATTATTTTGCGCTGGCCGGCGTGAGTTTTCGCGCAGAACTGCCCGCCGTGCCGTCCACGCCGATTCCGCCGGAAGTGCGGCACAACGTCTTTCTCGCGTTCAAGGAAGCCGTGAACAATGTGGTCAAACACGCGCAAGCGACGGAAGCGCGCGTGAAATTGCAGGTGGACGCGGATAAATTCATCCTGACCGTGGCCGACAATGGCTGCGGACTGGGCGACCTTTCCGGCAAGCAATTACGGAATGGCCTAAAAAATATGCGCCAGCGGCTCGCCGAGATTCACGGCGAATTTGAAATTGATCCGGGTGCGAACGGTGGCACGGTGGTGAAATTGACCGTGCCCCTGAAGCCTGAATGAAGAATTTAGAAAGCAGAATATAGAAACAATTTTCCCGCGAGTTTTAAGTTTGTTTCAGCATTCTTCCTTTGATTCTCACCCAGCCCTGTCTCGGAAAAAATGGCGGAACGGGTTCTCCGCTTCGGCTTACTCTCACCCCATTCCTCTCCCATCCAATGGGAGAGGGTGGCCGAAGGCCGGGTGAGGGGATAGGTGCATCCGCATGGTAGCCGCCTGCAAAGGCTGGCCGCCCGCAAGTAGTTACACCGCCATCTGCGGCACCGGCGGGCAGGGGTCGCTGGGGCCGGCGGCACCCACCACATTAGCCGTCATCGTGTAAGTCACCCCCGGCGTGAGGCTGGTAAAAGTGGCATACGACGCCGTGGTTTGCTGCGTCAGCACCGCTGCGCCCGGCGCATTGCTGGTAAGTTTCCAATTATAGATAGACGCGCCAAAGACCGGATTGACGCTGGCATCCAGCTCGCCGCTGCGGGAACCGAGTGTTAGCACGGGATTACTGGGTGCGGGCGGCACGCCAATGGGCGAGCGCGTGGGTTTCTGCACCGGGAACCCGCTCAATAGCAGATTCGTCATATCCCCGCCGCAAGCCGTCTGCACATAGCCGGCGAGTTGACGCACCAAACCGGTGACAATGAGGCGAAGATTGTTTTTCTTGGACGTGGCTGAAGGGCCGCCATCCGCCGTGGCCGCCACACCCGCGCTGAAATCATCCAGCGCCTTCTGGATCGTGGGAATGTCCGGCAACGGTTTGGGATAGATTGTCGGGTTATTGCTGACGCCCAGAATGACCACTGTAATGTCATTGATCAGCGCGGTGTCCGAGTCGGTGGTAAGCCAGGAGATGGCCGGTTTGACGATCATATTTTTCCTTTCGTTTTTATTTTTTGTTGCAGTTGGGGACAACGCCACAAGCAGCAACCGCCATGCCAACTGTTAAGTATAGCTTATAGTAAATAACTACATAAATAAGTCTTAAATCAAACGGGCGGCGGCGCGGTTCCGAGCCGTGATTTCGCAAACCAACGGCGGAGTTTTGTAATCTGCCGGACGCCTTTCGCAACCTTGCGGAACGGTTTTGTAATATCCCAAAACCATTTCCCAACATTGCAAAATCATTTGGTTCATTTGCAAAACGGTTTCCCCGTATTTGGGAATCGGTTTTTAAGGTTAAAGTTGCGCGCCCAAGGTTGCGGCGGCAGTTCGCAATCTAACGAAATAATTTTGTGAACTTGCGAAATCATTTTACAAGTTAGGGAAATCGTTTCGTTATATGGCGACGCGCCCTCATTGGTTTGCGAACGGACGACGCTATATTGGGAAACGGTGGGGCAAACTACCCCCGAACGGCCAAAACTCCGTGCGTCTCAAAATCATTCACCGCCGGGACATAATTTGTATGATTTTGAGACAAAACGGACATGGTTTGAACCGCTGGGGTTGCCCACCGATGCACGCAGGGGATAAACCCAAATTTTGAGAAATTCTTGCGCCGCTGCTTTTAGTGTAAAACTAGACATTAGGTGTGCTTTATTAGGTGTGCTTTGTTACGGAACGGTTAATAATCATAAATTACAGAATAGTTCTTGTAATAAAAAATGGCGGCGGCAAGCTATGTTTATCAAACGGCTGGCGGAACCGCCAGCTACCGCGTGGGCGGCAATGCAGAATATTTGCGTCCGCCTGCGCCATCTGCGGATAAAAAATCAGAATTCCTAAATTGAAAATGAAACTAAAATATCTCCTCGCCCTGTTGACCGGGCTGCTGGTAACCTCCCAAACCATGAAAGCCGATGACGGCGCAGCCGTGACAGTGACGGCTGATAATCCGAATCCCAATCCGGTTTGCTCGGGCAGCGCGGTAACTGTTGATTTTAGTGCCGCCGTGACGGCTCCTGCCAATACCCAAAAGGAACTGATGATTACCGGGACAAATTATGACTGGGCAGCTTACGATGACACGGGGTTGGTGGACACCAAGCTCAATGGCGCGGCCACTTGGACGCCCAGTTGGACGCCGACCGGTTCCGGCTCCAAGACCTTGACCGCCTACGTAACCAATACCTTTACCGGCACGCAAAACAGCCAAACCCCAAACCCAACGTCTTATTCCACCACGGCGACCGGCAGTGCGTCGGCAACGGTGCAAGTTGATGCAGTAACTTCTTTAACGCCGAGTGCTGGCACTTGGGTTGATGATGGTGATAATGATCCAAATACGGCTACTTATCTTGTCCAATATGGATGCAACAACAGTATAACTGTTTCCGCCGTGGATTGTTTAGGATTGAATGCAGCCGCCTTGCCTTCTTGCTGGCAGGCAACCAACAGCGTGGGCAGCGCGACCAAAATTGACAACAAGACTTTTTCCGTGGATGGTAACACCGTTGGTAAGACGGTGATTAATGTGACCTGCGGCACCTCCAAAACAGTTACAATTATTGTTTATCAGGCCAAAGTTGAACTTGATGCTCAAAAAGGAAGTTTCCCAAGTTTGTTTGATTTTGGTCATTCGTGGTGGAACCTGACCATTACACCAATAGATGCTTATCCTTTTTTACAAGGCACTGACCCTGACACGGGTGATCCGGTTAGCTTGAGTGGGGTGGATCCGTATGGACCGCAAACTATGGGAGGATTTTATGACGATCAATCCTTAAATGGTCCTGGTCGGGTAAAATTTGCAAATCCACAGCCCGATCAAAGCACTGGCGGATCCCATACCGCGACCGGTTCTTATTGGTGGTGCGTCTCGTTTAATAAATATGTGGCAACCCTACAACATATATATGATCTGGCTTTGAATCCTCCTGAATACAGAGTCGCGAGCGACAATTGCACCACAGAGGCTGAGGCCGTGGCATCTACTGCAGGGGTGCAAAATGTGCCGCCATCCATATACCCAGGAGAATTGAGCAAATGGTTAAATGGCGATGCAGTAGTCTTTACTGGAATCAGCACAATATACCAGCTTCCCCAGCCGGCAACTTGTTCTTGTTCTCAATAATCATAAGAATAATCATATGAAAAAGAAATTAATGAAAGTTGGTTTGCTTTTAGCCGCTTTTTCCTTGTTTTTTCAGGTTGGTCGCTCTTTGGCTCAAACCAATAATCCAATTCAACCTGCTGCGATTAACTACAATGCCATAGAGTGGTCTCAAATATCATCCAACGAATTGACTGCAATTGTCAAAAATGCCAACCCATCCAAGATTCCGGCCAACGCTTGGGGCATCATTCTTAAGAAGGTGGATTGGTTTCAGTTGCCGACTAATATCCAGTATTATGTCAGTGATAATGTGGACTGGTCGCTGGTTCCCACCAATATCATCGAGTATTACAATCAACCTGTTGCATGGCCTAACAGCGGCCAAGCGCTTAAGCATAGTGCAGAGTTGATGCGTGCCTCGGTGGATACCAACTGGCTGGCGATGATTGCCGACAAGCTGACCAACCAGCCCGCTGTCTTGCAATTCACAAACACGCTAACCAATGGCACGCAGACTGTCGTATTGGTAACGAATGCGGACATGATTTTTAATTTTGAAGCTTTTTCAATGCAGTTGACCTCTATCTTGGATGAGTATGCTGGTTATTTGACCAATCCCAAACTAAATGCCTACCTTGGTCAGTCTGGTTATGGAGCAGAAATTCCAGATTCATTGAAAAATAAAGAAGTGATCTACTTTGATTTTCTGTCTAAAAATGGCCCAGCAAGCGAATTTAGGAAAATAGTAAGCGGTGTGTCTAGAGCTAGAGTGAAGGCCGCATTTTATGACAATGGAAAACTAGCATCTTTTGCTATTTATACATCTGAAAACAAAGAAAACGCCCACTTTGGGAACAATGGCCAGCTACAGCATTTTAGTTGGATAATGAACGAAAAGTTTTCGATCCATATTGATGTGGATGCGTCAGGCAGCCCTCATGTTAAAGGCTACTTTTTAAGAAAACCCTACCATTCCCGTCCACTCCCGAATAGGTGAAACGCCGTTGACATTGACTCAATTTGGTGGACAGCATTGGGTGATTGTGTGAATAAATACTTCACCATAGTTTTATTTCTGACGCTGGTATTTTCAGTGTCCGCCGCCACCAACGCAGTTCCTAAATCAGCTTTGACCGGCACAAACGCAGTTGCTAAAAAAGCGTTACCGGTGGTGGTCAAGTGGGAGGAATTGAAGCCGCCGGGCAATCAGGTCATGGCCTTGGCGCGGGATAATGCCGGCAATGTGTGGGCGGGAACGGAAGGTAAGGGGGTGTGGCGCTATGCGCCCCCGCGCCCGAAGGCAGAAGTAAGAATGCAGAATGATGAAAAGGGAGAAGGCGGAAAGCAGAAAGCGGAAACCACCTCATCCGGCCTGCGGCCACCTTCTCCCCCGCAAGCGGCAGAGAAGGGAGAATGGAAACAATTTACCACCAAGGACGGGCTGGGGGATGATTATGCTTATTCCGTGGCGGTGGATCAGCAGGGGCGGGTGTGGGTGGGTCATTTGAACCACGGCGTCTCGGTCTTCAACGGCACGCGCTGGCAAAACTATGATGTGCCTTACGGCCCTATCGGGGAACGCATCTTCAAAATCGCCGTCTGTCCCACGGACGGAGATGTGTGGCTGGCCACGAGCGCGGGGCTGACCGCCGTGGATTACGCCTGCACAACACTCAAACAGCCAGATGATAAATTAAAGGCTGAAATCATTAAATTGTTAAAAAATCCTCTTAAATAAATTCGATTTTGCAATGAAACTAAAATATCTCCTCGCCCTGTTGACGGGGCTGCTTGTAACCTCCACCACCATGAAGGCCGATGACGGCGCAGCGGTAACAGTTGCTCCCGGTAATGCCCATCCAAATCCAGTTTATCTGGGCAGTCCTGTAAGTATTACCTTTCATGCCACTAAAACCGATCCGGCCAATGCCCAGAAAGAGATTCAAATCACCAGCTGGCAATATGACTGGAGCGCCTCGGACGGCACGGGCTGGACAACCAACCAATCCAATGCCGGTGCCGACTGGACCCCACCTTGGACACCTTCCGTCTGCGACACCCAGACTCTGACTGCCTCCGTGACCGTTATTTTTACCGGCACCCAAAATACCTACACACCCAATCCAACGTCATATACAACGACAGCGAATAATAGTGGCTCCCAGTCAGTTAAGGTGGTCAGCATTTCACTTTCCATGAGTGATGGGCAGAGGATTGGGATTACGGCCAACGGACATGATCGCACGCAACATTTTTCCGCCACGGTTTGTCCGGCAGACGAGGCGGGCAATGTGTTTATTAGTTCTGGCCCGCACTTGCAGTTGTCAAATGAAAGGAATCAGGGAAATGGAGTTATCAGTTTTGATTTGGTGGGGACAGATAAAAGCAACGGCCCGGGCGACACTTATGTTGAAGCTGATTATTGGACGGGTGGCAGTGTGAAAAAGACCGCCACTGTAATTATCCCGGCGGATGTGGGCAAGCCCCATCCGACGTTTGATAGTGTTGTGACTCCAGCTAATCTGGTTTGTAATGCCACCTCATCACCGTCTTATTTCCCAAACCCACCGTCTTCTCCACAAAATACTTTTCTTGAAACTGCGTGGATAAAAAATCTAACCATTCAAGTTGTTGATCAGTTTACTAATCCGTGCGGTGATTTATATGACGGATCTATCATAACAGAAAATGGTGGGACGCTTATCAATAAAACACTTTCGGGGAGTTCTTACAGTGATCCTGTTGGCCCTGGAAAAGCACCACCGGGGCAACCTACAACGGCCAATGACCCCATGGTAGCCCAGTGGCCTACAATGCCCACAAATTTATGTGGTGAGCCACCTGTAGGCAAACAATTTAAATCCGCTCCGTCCGTTGAAGTGGATGGTTTTACTTTAACTCCGGGGCTTGCTGGAAGAAGTTACACATACATGGGTAACAATCATTTGAAAATTGAATGGCCCTAAACTTAAAAATCAAGACTTAAAAGCTTATGAAAAAAATTATTATCTGGTTAACCGTCTCGTTCATCGGCCATCTGGCTTTGGGCGGAGAAACCGTCCAACCTAAAAAAATGTTCGTGGAGGATTATCTGGAAGACGTAGGCAAACGATACGACGTGTTTTTTGCCGCCGAGACCGCCTATGCCCGCCGCCAGCCCGATTATATTTTGTCGCAAACTTTGGCGATAACGGCGTTCCCAACCAATGTGGACATGGCGCTGGCGACCCTGACCAATCTGCTGACCAACATCACCGTCAGGGTGGACAGCCATGACCGGCGTGTTCACTACGTCATGGATCGGCGGCTTCTGGAGATGCCTGACTATGTCATGAACCGGACTTTGACGGCAGTGGATTTCAGCGGCAACGCCTCTGATTATTTGGAGCAGCTTGGGCAAACAGCGCCTCCAATCGTCAACGATAATAATGTTAATAATGGAGGTGGCCCCATCGTTGTTAACCATGACACGGCGATCTCCATTCATGAAAAGAACATCGCAGTGCGGGAGGCTTTGACCCGAGGCGTAAATCTGGAGGGATACAATCGGATTATTTGGACTAGCTGCGCTTACCTTGACTCCCCAAAAACAGAGATCAAATATAATGGTCTACAACGGATTTTTCCGCCGTCTAAATAGTGAGCGGGCTGGGGTTGCCCCGATTTGATATGTTGGCGTTAGCTGATGATGACGATGTGAAAAAAAGTTTGGGCATAGTTTCCTTGCTGGCGCTGGTATTTGCAGCGTCCGCCGCCACCAACGCCGTTCCTAAATCAGCTTTGGCCGGCACGAACGCGGTTGCCAAAAAAGCGCCGCCGGTGGTGGTCAAATGGCAAAACTTTCCGGAGCCGGGCAACTTCGTCATGGCTTTGGCGCGGGATGGGGCGGGCAACGTGTGGGCGGGAACGGAGGGGAAGGGTGTCTGGCGGTTCAAACCGAATTCACAAAGCAAGAGTCAGAAGGCAGATGCGGGGACAAATGAAAACCACCTCCCGGTGGCCACCTCATCCGGCCTGCGGCCACCTTCTCCCCCGCAAGCGGCGGAGAAGGGCGAATGGAAACAATTTACCACGAAGGACGGGTTGGGGGATGATTATGCTTATGCGCTGGCGGTGGATAAACAGGGGCGGGTATGGGTCGGCCACTTAAACCATGGCGTCTCGGTCTTCAACGGCACGCGCTGGCAAAATTATGATGTGCCGAACGGCCCTATTGGGGAACGCATCTTCAAAATCGCCGTCTGTCCCACGGATGGGGATGTGTGGTTGGCCACGAGCGCGGGGCTGACGCGGTATGAGGTGGGCAGGGATAAGTGGAAACACTACACAAGGGGCGGTTGCCCCCTCAACCGTCCTGCGAACACCTTCTCCCCCACTGGGGGAGAAGGTCGGGATGAGGGGGACGCTCGGACGCTTCCAAAGTCCGGTAATTTGCCCTCCGACCAAATCAACGCCATTGCTTTTGACCAGGCGGGGAACATTTTTGTCGGCATGCAATGCGATGGGGTGGCGCGGGCTACGCGGGAAGGAAATTATCAGGATTGGAAACGGCTGCCAACGAACGGGCTGCCGTCGCGCCTGATCAATGACTTGTTGGTGCTGGCAGATGGAACGGTGTATGCGGCGACGACGGCGGGGCTGGCGTGGAGCCACACGGACGCGGCCAGTTGGCAATGTCGCCGGGGCGTGGATGCTCTCGACAAACTCAAAGGGCTGGCGGTGGGCGCGGTCACCAACCAAGTCCCCTTCGACTTGATCAAGAAATTGCTGCCGCGGGATTATGTGACGTGCCTGACGGAAGATGTCGGGGGCGTGGTCTGGCTGGGATTCCGGGGCTGGTCGTTGGGAGTGCAGGCGTGGCATCATCCGACCAAGGAGCTTTTGAACAAAGTGCCAGCGGCGCAAAGCCGCAACGCAAATTTTGTGCGGGACATTCTGCCGCTGCCGGATGGCCGGTTGCTGGTGGCAGGCTACGGCGCGGGTTTATTGCAGACGGATTTGCCGGTCTGGCCGGGGCGGACGAATCTGCCAGCTCAAACGAATCTCGCCGCTGGCGGTAATTTGCCGACACCCGCCCGCGCGCCATCGCTGGCGGAACTCACAGAGATGCTGGAAACGGTCAAAAATCTGGCGGCGGAAAAAAGTATTCCAACGAACTGGCGACCAGCAAAAATCGAGGAATCATTTAGCAGCTATCCTTGGAAGACGCCGAATGTGTATTACACAAACGCGGCGTATCTGGGCGAGGACTGGCGGACGCTGGGGGATTGGACGGGGCGCTATGGCTGGCAGAGTGGCAAGCTATGTTCGGCAGCTTGCCCGGATGACCATCCGACGGGCTGGAGTTGGCGCATCTCCATTGATCCGCACATGGGGGCGCATCATCAGCCGGGCGACAGTCTGCGGTATTTTATCAATTCCTCTCGCGTGAATACGCAAGACCCGCGCTGTCCCTATTCGACGGTGGTAGGCCATCGCCGGATTGGGGAATGGGATGACCACGGCGAGGATTATCCGACGACTTACGACGGGCCAGATGTGTGGATCAAGGTGGGGCTGCCGGATGGGGTATTTCGGGTGTCCGTCTATTTTTGCAATTACAACGGCAACTCGGGGCGGGATTATCTGCTGGAACTCAAGCCGTATGTCACGAACGCGGTGGATTGGGACAAGCAGCCGACGCTGGCGCAATGTCGGGTGCAAGATTTTAATGGCGGCGTGTATAAAAGCTTTATCGTGCAGGGCGCGGGACAGTATCACTTGAAGATTGGACGTAATTACAGTTACAACACCATGTGCAGCGGCGTGTTTGTGGATCGGTTGGTCGGGTTCGGGTGGTATGGGTCGGATACCTCCTGGCCACCGTGCATGGAACATACTTTTTATTTCGCGCCCAAAGTGCCGCCCGCTGATCCGGCGCGGGAAACGCCGGAACTGCTGAAAGCGCGAGAACTGTGGGCGGCACTGGACACGGCCTATATCACGCCGGCGGGCGTGGCGCTGGAGAATGAATTTCGACTGGCGGCGTATCAGGCGGCGTTCGCGGCCAATGCGCCGAGTAATCTGCTGACGAACTGGCGCTGGAAAATGGCGTGGTGGACGCCGGAGGATCGTGAAGAGCAGCACGCCACCTTGAAAGCCGCTTACGAAAAACGCACAGAGATGGTCAGGAAACACCAGCCATTTTGAAATCGCAATCTGCAACGATGTAAGCCCTACGGATTTTAGGGCAAATTTGTTTTCGTGTCTTTCGTGGTTAAAAATCCGGCCCGGAGTTGGTCCTTGCGGACGGACACCATGCCGCCGGCCACCAAATTTACCGCCGTCCGGATTGCGTTTGGCGCTTGTTTCATAATTCATAATTCATCATTCTGCCTTTAAGAAATGCCCATCACCGTTTCCATCGTCGAAGACAATCACCAGTTGCGCGGCACGCTCGCCAAGATGATTGGCCGCGCGGAGGGTTTCCGCTGCGTCAGCGATTACGCGAACGCCGAGGACGCCCTCGCCGATTTGCCGAAGGTGAAGCCGGACGTCGTTCTCATGGACATCAATCTGCCGGGCATGAACGGCGTGGAATGCGTCCGCAAACTGAAACCGCTCCTGCCGCACACGCAGTTGATGATGCTGACGGTTTACGAGGACACGGAAAATATTTTCAACGCGCTCGCCGCCGGCGCGAACGGCTACCTGCTCAAGCGCACGCCGACGAGGGAATTGCTCGACGCCATCCGCGAGGTGCAGCGCGGTGGTTCGCCGATGACCACGCACATCGCGCGCCTGGTCGTGCAGTCGCTGCAAAAGCCCGCCGCGCCGGCGTCCGGCGGCGATTTGGCGGAACTTTCCGAACGGGAACAGCAGGTTTTGGATTTGCTTGCGCAGGGATTGATTTACAAGGAAATCGCCGAGAAATTGAACATCAGCTACGAGACCGTCCACACCTACATCCGGCGCATCTACGAAAAACTCCAGGTGCGCACGCGCACGGAAGCGGTGGCGAAATTCCTGCAACGGTGAAACCGCCTGGCCACGCGGCCGGGCGGAGTGAACCGGTGCCGGCCGGTTTTGGGGTGCAGCAACTGTGGCGCCGATAGGCGCGGGCCAGGCGCAAATGCATGGCGGGCTGTTTGCCCGCCTCGTTCGTGGTAAACGCTTTTGCGACGAAGGAGCAGGCGGTAACGCAGTTTCATGCTGATGCGTCGTTCTTCTACCTGGTCGAAGATTCCGGTCGTGGGGCAATAGCGGGAGAATCCTTCCGAATCGTCAAATAATCTTGGAATACTCCAAGAATTGTCACCTCGACTGTCAGCCATCGGCCGGCTCACATTCCTGATTCATTGCCGCACGCGCGGTTGAAACTGGAGGCGGAGATCGGAATCGGCTGTTTTTCCTTACCGTCGCGCTTAAAATATACCTGATTTCATTGGGGATTCAAGTAAATTCGGGGTAACTCGGTTTAACACTTTTTAACTCGTTTGGTGTCCGTTTTGGTGTCCGCTAATTGTTAAGTGCCGCAGTGCCGTCGTAAGAAGTGCCGTGTTTGTGCCCAATTGGGGTCGTAAATCTGGGTGAGTTTACGATGGCAATGTGGGTGAAGTGCCGTCAGCGCCGTCCTTCCTTTTTCTAAAT
>JAJXXW010000018.1 GCA_021780905.1 bacterium | reverse complement strand
ACAGCGTGCGCAGCGAACGCCTGTTCTGCGAACAACTGGGTTACAATCTGCTCTGGCTGTGGTTCCTGGACCGGGAGTTCAGCGAAGGCAGCTTCGACCACAGCATCTTTGCCAAGAACTACGACCGGGTGCTTTCCGCCGACGTGGCCCGGCTGTTCTTTGTCGAAGTGTATGACCTGAGCCGGCAGGAGGGCTGGACCAGCAACGAACATTTCACCGCCGACGGCACGCTGATCGAAGCGTGGGCGAGCCTGAAAAGCTTTGTGCGCAAGGACGGGGGCGACGCGGCGAAAGTGCAGTCGGCCAAGGACGAAGACCCGGGCAATCCGACGATCCACTTTCGCGGGGAACCCCGGCGCAACGACACGCACCAGAGCAGCACCGACCCTGACAGCGTGCTGTATCGGAAAGCCAGCGGGAAGGAAGCGCGGCTGTGTTTTGGGGCGCACGCGCTGATGGAAAACCGGAACGGCCTGTGCGCTGGCTTCACGCTGCATAATCCGATTGCCGAAAGCGAACCGGCGGTGGCGCTGGCGCAAGTGGACGCGCATCGGGAACTGCATGAGGGCGTGAACATCAAAACCCTCGGTGCCGACAGGCCAACCGCCGACTTGCGGCTGCGGTGGGGACAGCCGTTACCACGGTTCGCACACTGAATTTTGAAAAAATCACCCATGAAAAATCGTGGCGCTGAAAAATCACCCGTTTTTCAACGGCCTGCTAGTGTGAAAACGCAAAATTTTAAAAGCAAAATGAATGCAAATATGGCTGACGCAATTTCTTCAAAGCCGGTGAACGTGGCCGTGGTCGGCCTCGGTTTCATGGGGGTGACGCATCTGCGCGCCTATCTGGCGAATCCGCTGGCGCGGGTCGTGGCCGTGTGCGACGCCGTGCGCGTGCCGGTGAACGGCGTGCTGACGGGTGTTTCCGGCAACATCAAGAAGTCTGACGACATCCACCTCGGCGCCGGCGTGAAGGTGTTTCGCCAACTGGCGGAACTGCTGGCTGATCCAGATGTTCAACTCGTGGACATTTGCACGCCCACGCCGCTGCACCCGGAGCAGGCCATCGCCGCGTTGAAATCCGGCAAACATGTCCTCTGTGAAAAACCGCTCGCCCGGACCTCGGCGGCGGCGCGGGAGATTTTGCAGGCGGCGAAAAGCGCGCCGGGATTTTTGATGCCCGCGATGTGCATGCGGTTCTGGCCCGGCTGGAGCTGGCTCAAGCCGGTCGTGGCGGAGCAGACTTACGGGAAAATTCTGGCGGCGAATTTCCGCCGGGTTTCCCAGATGCCTGGCTGGAGCAGCCAGGGCACCTATGCGGGCGGGCTTGATTTGGGCGGCGCGTTGTTTGACCTGCACATCCACGACACGGACTTCGTGAACTTTCTTTTCGGCAAACCGGCCAGCGTGTTTTCCTCCGGAGTGACCGGCGTGAACCATTCGATCAACCACGTCGTGACGCAATATCATTTCCCCAACGGTCCGGCGGTTCACGCCGAGGGCAGCTGGCTGCTGGCGCAGGGATTCAACATGGCCTACACGCTGCACTGCGAGCGGGCCACGCTGGATTTTGATCTGGCGCGCGGCGCTGACGCGCTGCGGGTGACGGAGTTTGGCCAGTCGCCGCGCACAATGCCATGTGCCGGATTGGATGGCTATGGTGCCGAGATCAATTATGTGCTGGAATGCGTGGCGAACGGTCGTCCGCCGCAAGTGGTCACCGGCCAGGACGGTTTAATCGCTCTGGAAATTTGCGAGGCCGAGGAAAAATCCGTCCGCACTAGCCAGCCAGTGAAGCTTTGAACTAACATTACACATTCCACATCCATGCAAAAATCGCCGCGTTTCAAATTGTTCGTCATGATGGCGCTGGAATTTTTCATCTGGGGCGCGTGGCTGCCGCTGATTTTCGGCTACCTGCCGAGCCTCGGATTTTCGCCGGCGCAACAGGCTTGGATCCTTAACGCATTTCCCCTCGCCGCCATCGTCGGTATGTTTTTCAGCAACCAGTTCGCTGACCGGAATTTTGCGGCGGAGAAATTTCTCGCCTTCAGCCATTTCATCGGCGGCGTGGCAATGATCGGGCTGGCGTTCACAAAAGCGTTCTGGCCGTTCTTTGGCTTGATGCTCGTCCACTGCCTGCTCTATGTGCCGACCATGTCGATCGTCAACTCCATCGCCTTCGCCAGCATGAAAGATCCGCAAAAGGAATTCGGCCTCGTGCGCATGGGCGGCACGATCGGCTGGATTCTGGCGGCCTGGCCGTTCGTGTTCATCCTCGTGGACTACGACAAGGTCCACGCTAGCCATCCCCAGGGCATCGCGGCATGGATCGGTGCGATTCTGGCCAATCCGCTGACGGGCGACGCGGCGAAAGCCGGCGCACGTTCGACTTATATCGTGGCGGGCATCGCCTCCTTATTGCTGGCGGCTTTTAGTTTCGTTTTGCCGCACACGCCGCCGAAACGGGCGGGCAATGGCACGGAAAAACTCGCGTGGCTGGAGGCGTTCAAGCTGCTCAAGCATCCGTTCGTCCTCGTGCTCTGGCTCGTCGCCCTGGCGGATTCATTTGTGCAGAACGCTTATTTCAACTGGACCGGCCTGTTTCTGGGCACGGCGCGCGACGCCGGCGGCGTGGGCATCGCCGGCAACTGGATCATGCCGGTGATGAGTGTCGGGCAGATCGCGGAAATCCTCACCATGTTCGTGCTCGGCGTGACGCTCAAACGGCTGGGCTGGCGCGCGACCATGATCGTGGGCGTCCTCGGTCACGCGGCGCGGTTTGCGGTCTATGCGTATTTTCCGCAGCATCCGCTCGGGATCGTCGCGGTGCAACTGGTTCACGGCGTCTGCTACGCGTTCTTTTTCGCCGCGGTCTATATTTTTGTGGACGCCTATTTTCCCAAGGACGCCCGCGCCAGCGCGCAGGGTCTGTTCAACGTGATGATTTTGGGCGCCGGTGCGCTGCTGGCGAATTCCATCTGCCCCTATCTCAGCCAGCAGGTGTTCACCTGCGGCGGCAGCGTGAATTTTCACGGCTTGTTCCTCGTGCCGATGATTTGCTCGCTGGCGGCGGCAGCGGCGCTCGCGCTGTTTTTCCATCCGCCGAAATCCGCGCCCGCCGCTTGAACTTGCGGCCGGGCAAATCTATACTTGCCGCCATGTTTGAACGTCTGCGACCCGCGAAAAATTGGTTTTGCCGGCTGGCGGCGACCGTTGCGGGCTTGCTGCTCCTGACGGGCTGCCAGTCTTCCTCCGGGCGGGCCGGAGCCGGCAACCAACCGCCGCCCGGTTTCACCGCCCTCTTCAATGGCACCAATCTGGCTGGCTGGTGGGGCGCGGCCACCGAAGATCCCCGCCAATATCTCGCGCTGCCGCCAGCCGAATTTCAATGCAAGCACGACGCGTCGCTCGCCGACATCCAGAAACACTGGCGCGTCGAGAACGGCGAACTGGTCAACGACGGCCACGGCCTGTTCCTCACCACCGACAAGAACTACGGCGACTTTGAACTGCTGGTGGATTACCGGACGGTGCCGCTCGCGGACAGCGGGATTTATCTGCGCGGCTGTCCGCAGGTTCAGATTTGGGATTCGACCGAACGGGACAATTTCAAACTCGGTGCGGACAAAGGTTCGGGCGGATTGTGGAACAATTCCCCCGGCGCGCCGGGAAAAGACCCGCTGGTGAAGGCGGACCGGCCGTTCGGCGAATGGAATCATTTCCGCATTGTCATGGTCGGCGCGCGCGTCTGGGTCTGGTTGAACGGCCAGCAAACCGTCAACGGCGCGACGCTGGAAAATGATTACAACCGCCAGCTGCCGCCGCCGCCGCGCGGCCCGATCCAACTCCAGACGCACGGCGGCGAAATCCGCTGGCGCCACCTGTTCATCCGCGAAATCGGCAGCGACGAGGCGGATCGGCTGTTGCGCGGAACCGATCCGGCGGGATTCAACTCCGTCTTCAACGGCAAGGATTTCACCGGCTGGGCCGGGCCGCTGGACTGCTGTCAGGTGACCAACTCCGCCATCCGCTGGCAGCGGCGCAAGGGCGGCACGATTTACACGCAGGCCGAATACACGAATTTTGTCGTGCGCCTGGAATTCAAACTGGCGCCCGGCGGCGGCAACAACGGCCTGGCCATCCGCTATCCGGGCAGCGGCGACACCGCCTACGTCGGCATGTGCGAATGCCAGGTGCTGGATGACGATTACGAAAATGAAACGGGCCAGACCATTGATCCGCGCCAGGCGCACGGCTCGGCTTACGGCATGGTCGCGGCGTTGCGCGGCTATCAGCATCCCATCGGCGACTGGAATTACGAGGAGGTCACCGTCATCGGCCCGACCATCAAGGTGGAGCTGAACGGCACGGTGATTCTCGACGCCGATTTGAGCAAGGTCACCGAATTTATGCACAACCAGGCGCATCCGGGCAGGGACCGCGCCAGCGGCCATTTCGGATTCGCCGGCCATAATGACCCCGATATGTTCCGCAACATCTCCATCAAACCTCTGAATTAAGCTGCACTGCCAATTGTGAACCACTCCCGTCACACCTCGCGCCGTTCGTTCCTGAAGGCCCTCGGATTCGCCGCCGCCGGCGCGCCGTTCGTCACGCGCGGCCTGATGGCGCAATCGCCCAACAGCGTCCTGCGCCACGCCAGTTTCGGCGCCAGCAACCAGGCGTGGGAGGATCTTTCCTCCATCGCGAGTTGTCCGGGCGTCGAAATTGTCGCCGTGTGCGACGTGGACTTGACCCACACCGCCGACGTTCGCAACCGGTTTCCGCAGGCGCGGATTTATCAGGACTGGCGCGAACTGCTGGACAAGGAGGCGAAGAACATTGATTCCGTGAATGTGTCCGTGCCGGACCACATGCACGCGCCCATTGGCGTTTCGGCGATGCAACTGGGCAAAAATGTTTATGGCGAGAAACCGCTCGCGCACGATCTCTACGAGGTGCGCCGGATGGCGGAAATTGCGCGGAAGCAGAAAGTCGTCACCCAGATGGGCATTCAAATCCACTCCACCTCGCAATACCGCAAGGCGGTTCGCGTGATTCAGGACGGGGTCATCGGCAAGGTCCGGGAGGTGCATACCTGGAGCAACAAAACCTGGGGCGACACCACCGCCCGGCCGGACCGGACGGATCCCGTGCCTGCCGGTTTCGACTGGAACCTGTGGCTCGGCGTCTGCGCGGAACGGCCGTTCATCGGCAATGAATATTATCATCCAGAAAACTGGCGGAAGCGCCTTGATTTCGGCACCGGCACGTTTGGCGACATGGGCTGCCATATTTTTGATCCGGTGTTTTCTTCGATCAAATTGACGGCACCGCTGACGGTCCGGTCGGAAGGCCCGGCGCCGAACGAATGGAACTGGGCCATGGACGCGAAAATCCATTATCTTTTCCCCGGCACGGATTACACGGCGGAAAAAACCCTGCCGGTGACCTGGTATGACGGCGCGCAGAAACCGCCGCCGGAAATCACCGCGCTGGCTGGCGGCCGGCGGCTGCCCGACCAAGGCTCCGTTTTCCTCGGCACCGCCGGGGTGATGGTGCTGCCGCATGTGGGCCGCCCGCAACTGTATCCGGTCGAGAAGTATCATGATTACGTCGCGCCGGAAATCGAGAGTGCGAACCACTGGCACCAGTTTGCGAACGCGTGCATGGGCAAGGACAAGACCACGGCGGATTTCGCTTATGCCGGGCCGCTCACGGAATCGGTCTTGCTCGGCGGCGTGGCGTCGCATTTTCCGCAGACGACCTTGAAGTGGAGCGCGGCGCATCAAAAATTTGATCTCGCGGCCGCCACGCATCTGGTGCGGCGCGAATACCGCCGCGGCTGGTCTGTGAAGGGACTTTCCTGAATATGATAACGTCAACCCATCCCCTGTGCGCCGCGCTGGCGGCGGTTCTGCTCATGCAAAACACCGTTCCTGTTCGCGCCGCTGACGCGCCGGAGTCCGCCAAACCCACTTCGCACACCGA
The DNA here is from genome assembly GCA_021780905.1 of bacterium. Lineage (GTDB taxonomy): Bacteria > Verrucomicrobiota > Verrucomicrobiia > Limisphaerales > UBA11358 > UBA11358. The sequence continues at coordinate 140,850 of JAJXXW010000018.1, read as the reverse complement.
TCGCCAGATGGAAGGCTGGACGGTCCGCGTGGATGACCGGTTATTGTCGCCGCCAAATGTGGAACTGGGCGCACGGGCATTGCGCTTTTTGGAAAGTAAACTTTCGGACATCAACGCCGTGGTGTCGCCGGAACCGCTCGCCCATCTGCACGCCGTGACGATTGTGCTCGACTTGAACAACGGCAGTCTTTCCGCCGCGCAATATCACCCGGACGCCGACTGGTTGGCGCAAAACGGCTACGACACGAATCTTGCCAAGTGCGTGCATCTATCCAACGCGAAATATCTGATCTCCACCCGCAACATCAATGAGCAACCGTGGTTCGTCTTGCACGAGCTGGCGCACGCCTATCACGACCAGGTTTTGGGTTTTGACGACCCGCGCATCAGGGTGGCCTACGAGCATTACAAGAAAAGCGGCCACGGCGACGCCACCCTGCTTTACGACGGCACCCGCGTGCGGCATTACGCGCTGACGGATCACAAGGAGTTCTTTGCGGAAATGACCGAATCGTATTTCGGCGAAAATGATTTTTTCCCCTTCAACCGCGCCGAGCTGATGACGGCCGAGCCGCAGATTTATGAATTGATGCAAGCCATCTGGGGGCCGATTGTCGGCAGCCGCCCGGTGAAACATCCCGGCGAAACCCAGCTCAAACCCATTCGCCCGGCCGATGCGTCCACAACCTTGTGGTATGACCAGCCGGCCAGCATCTGGCGCGAAGCGTTGCCGGTCGGCAACGGCCGGTTGGGGGCGATGATTTTTGGCGGTGTGGCGCAGGAGCGGATTCCGCTGAACGAACAAACCGTCTGGACCGGCGGGCCGTATGACCCGACGCGGCCGGGCGGCGCGGCGGCGTTGCCGGAAGTCCGCCAGCTCGTCTTCGCGGGCAAATATTTTGAAGCCGAAAAACTGTTCAACCAAAAAATGATGGGCAAGCCGGACCAGATGAAATACCAGCCGCTGGGCAATCTGTTCCTGGAATTTCCCGACCACACCAACGTCTGCGACTATCGCCGCTCGTTGGATTTGAACACCGCCATCGCCGAGGTCACCTACCGGTCCGGCGGCGTGACTTTTCGTCGCGAAACCTTTGCCAGCCTGGAGGATCACGTCATCGTTTTCCGGCTGACGGCCGATCATCCGGGGGCGATTTCATTTACCGCCAAACTCGCGGGCATCGCCAACACCAATCCGCCCGGCGATGAAAAATTTTCCACCGAAGCGCTCAAGGACGGCCAGTTGGTGCTGCGCGGCACCACGGCAACTTACTGCGACATCAAAGGCCGGGTGAAATATGTGGGCCGCGTCAAGGTGATCAACGACGGCGGCCGGCTGACGGTTTCCAAGGACACGGTGACGGTGGCCGGCGCCAATTCGGTGATGCTCATGTATGTCGCGGCGACCAACGTCAAACATTACGACGATATCAGCGGCGACCCGGAAAAGTTGTCCGCCGAATATCTGGACTGCGTGGCCAATCGGGACTATGACCGGCTGTTCACCCGGCACCTGGACAGCTACCAGAATTTATTTCAACGGGTCAGCTTGAATTTGCCGGCGACCGAGGCGTCCACGCAGCCGACGGATAAGCGTCTGCGCACTTACGATCCCAAAAATGATCCGCAGTTGATGGCGCTGATGTTCCAATACGGGCGCTATCTGCTGATCGGCAGCAGCCAGCCCGGCGGCGAACCCGCCAATCTCCAGGGCATTTGGAATGAGGACATGAACCCGGCCTGGGACAGCAAATACACGGCGAACATCAATTTGGAGATGAACTACTGGCCGGCGGAAACCACCGCGTTGCCGGAATTGGTCGAGCCGTTGACGCAGATGGTCCGGGATCTTTCCGAAACCGGCGCAAAGGTGGCCAGAGTCCACTACGGCGCGCGCGGCTGGGTGTTCCATCAGAACACCGACCTTTGGCGCGCGGCGGCGCCGATGGACGGCGCGACGTGGGGCACGTTCTCCGTGGGCGGCGCGTGGCTGTGCACGCACCTGTGGGAACATTATCAGTTCACCGGCGACAAAATTTTTCTCCGGCAAGTTTATCCATTGTTCAAAGGCTCCGCGCAATTTTTCCTGGACACGCTCGTGGCGTATCCCAAGAACACCAACTGGCTGGTCACCTGTCCGTCCACCTCGCCGGAAAATTTTCCGGCCTGGCCCGGCAACCACCGGTTTTACGATGACTACACCCAGATGAACATGCCCGGCACCACCATCACCGCCGGTTCGACGATTGACATGGGCATCCTGCGCGATCTGTTCGACGCGGTGGTCAGCGCTGGAAAAATTTTGGGAACCGACGAAAAATTCTGCCAGCAGGTGGCTGCGGCGCGGGCACGCCTCGCGCCGATGCAGATTGGGAAAATGGGCAACTTGCAGGAATGGATTGAAGATTATACCGGCATCGTCGAGTCGCACCACCGGCACCTCTCGCACTTATACAACTTGTATCCCAGCGCGCAGATTTCGCCGACGGCCACGCCCGCGCTCGCCAATGCTTGCAAGGTGACGCTCGCCGAACGCGGCGATGCCGGCACCGGTTTCGGCATGGCGTGGAAAGCGGCCTGCTGGGCGCGGTTGCTGGACGGCGACCACGCGAATGTCTGCCTCGCCAATCTCGTCGCGCGCCAGACTTGTCCGAACCTGTTTTCCATCTGCTTCTCCTCGCCCCAGGTGGACGGCTCGTTCGGTGCCACGGCGGCGATTGCGGAAATGCTGTTGCAAAGCCAGACCGGCGAACTCCAACTCCTGCCTGCGTTGCCGAAAGCCTGGGCTGACGGCGAAGTGACTGGCCTGAAGGCGCGCGGTGGTTTCACGGTGGATGAAGTCTGGGCGAAAGGCCGGCTCGTTTCGGCCACCATCCATTCAGTTCTCGGCGGAACGTGTTCCGTGCGATCAGCCACACCGTTGGCAGTCAGTCAAAACGGCAGTCTGGTGCCGGCAGAAAAACCGGAAACGACGCTGGTGCGTTTCCCGACCACCGTGGGCGGCGTCTATATTTTGACGCCGGCCAATCCGTGACGCGGATTTGGATTTTTAACGAATTCACGACGTTGGTCTTATCAAGTAGGTCTGGCCATTGTAACTCTGGATGGTTCGGGTGGGCGCGGGCGACCGCGCCGGTGCCGACAATGTTTTCGTGCGTTACGGCGGCGGCTCTGTCATAGTTGTTGCCGCAATTTAGGAGTTGCCAATTTGAACCAAACACAAAATTAACCAACACGACATCTGCAGTATGAGCCTCAAACTTGAATCCAAAGCCATCCGCGCGGCGGTGGCCAAACTCAAATTCCGCACCTCGGCCTTCATTGACGGCAAGTTCGTCAAGGCCCAAAGCGGCGAAACCTTCATCACCGAAAATCCCGCCACCGGCCAGCCGCTCGCGGAAATCACCGCGTGCGCCGCCGCCGATGTGGATCGCGCCGTCAAGGCCGCGCGCAAGGCGTTCGACAGCGGCGTGTGGTCGCGCATGAAGCCGTCCGACCGCAAGGCCGTGTTGCTCAAGTTTGCCGACCGGCTCGAAGCCAATGCCGGCGAACTCGCGCTGCTGGACACGCTCGAAGCCGGCAAGCCCATCGGCGACTGTGCCACGATGGATATTCCCGACACGATCACCTGCATCCGCTGGCACGCGGAGGCGATTGACAAGATTTACAACCACGTCTCGCCGACCGGTCCGGACAATCTCGCGTTGATTTTGCGCGAACCCGTCGGCGTCGTCGGCTGCGTCGTGCCGTGGAATTTTCCGGCGCAAATGGTCGCGTGGAAAATCGGTCCGGCGCTCGCCGCCGGCAACAGCATCGTGCTCAAGCCCGCAGAACTGACGTCGCTCAGCGCCATCCGCATGGCGGAACTCGCCGTCGAAGCCGGTCTGCCCGCCGGCGTGTTCAACGTCGTGCCCGGTCTCGGCGAAACCGCCGGCCAAGCCATCGGCCGCCACATGGACGTGGACATGGTGGCCTTCACCGGTTCGACCGAAGTGGGCCGTTACTTCTTGAAATACGCCGCCGAATCGAATCTCAAGCGCGTCGTCCTCGAATGCGGCGGCAAGAGCCCGCAAGTCGTTTTCGCCGACGCGCCCGACCTCGACATTGTGGCGGCGAACGCCGTCAGCGCCGGTTTCTGGAACATGGGCGAGAATTGCAGTTGCGGTTCGCGCCTCATCGTCCACAAGAGCATCAAGGACAAACTCGTCGCGAAAATCGCCAAGGTCGCGAAGACGTGGAAGACCGGCGATCCGCTCGACCCGAGCAATCGCCTCGGCTCAATGATTGAAAAGCCGCATCTAGAAAAAGTTCTCGGCTACATCGCCGCCGGCAAGGCGGAAGGCGCGCGCCTGATCATGGGCGGCAAACAGATTCTCCAAAAGTCCGGCGGTTATTTCGTCGAGGTAACAATCTTCGACGAAGTGACGAACAAGATGAAGATTGCGCGCGAAGAAATCTTCGGCCCGGTGCTCTCGGTGATTTCGTTCTCCACCGAAGCGGAAGCCGTGGTCATCGCCAACGACACGAATTACGGTCTCGCGGCGTCTCTCTACACGCAAGACCTCAACCGCGCCCACCGCGTTGCCCGCGGCATCCGCGCCGGCACGGTCTCGGTGAACTGTTTCTCCGAAGGCGACATCACCACGCCGTTCGGCGGCTACAAACAATCGGGCTTCGGCGGTCGCGACAAGTCCATCTGGGCGCACGAGCAATACTCGGAACTCAAGACCATCTGGATGCAGCTCGCCTGATTTGAAAATGACTTTTACAACAAATGTCGGTGAATCCCGTTGGCTGGTAGCGCGCGTCACTCCGTGCGCGCCGTAGCGGGAGAAAATGGGAACGGCGCGCACGGAGTGACGCGCCCTACCGACATCATTCAATCCAAACGAACCTCATTGACAGTAGGAATTAACAAAAATATGAAAAACAAAGTTTCTAAATCAAATCCCACAAACTTCCGCGGCGTTTTCTCCGCGCTTGTCACGCCGATGAAGGCGAACGGCGACGTTGACCACGCCAAACTCGGCGCGGTGGTCAATCACCAGATCCGTTCGGGCATCCACGGCTTGATTCCGCTGGGCAGCACCGGCGAATTTTACGCGCTCTCGTCTGCCGAACGTGAACAGGTCATCAAGACCACGTTATCCGCCGCTGCCGGCCGCGTGCCGGTGGTTGCGGGTGCGAACGCCAGTTCCACGCGCGACGTGGTGATGTTTGCGCGCCAGGCCGAGCAGCTCGGCTGCGATGGCGTCATGCTTGCCGCGCCGTATTATTCATTGCCGACGCCGGAGGAATTGTTCGCGCACTTCCGCGCCGTGAACAACGCCGTCGGTTTGCCGATCATGCTCTACAATTATCCCGGCCGCACCGGCGTGGATATGAAACCGGAATTCATCGCGCGGCTCGCGGCGTTGAAGAACGTCCGCTACGTCAAGGAAAGCACCGGCGAAATGGCGCGCATGACGACGCTTATGCGTTTGTGCGGCGACCGTCTCGCCGTTTTCTGCGGCGCGGATGCCATCGCGCTGGAGGCGTTCATGGTCGGCGTGACCGGCTGGGTCGGCGGCATCGCGAATGTTTTGCCGCAATCGCACGCGCAGCTTTACGAGCTGGCGGTTGTGAAAAAAGATTATGTCCGCGCCCGCAAACTGTTCTTCGAAATGTTGCCCGCCATCGAACTGATTGAAGGCGGCGGCAAATACACGCAATGGGTCAAGGCCGGCTACGGCTTGATGGGGCACGACTGCGGCGCGCCGCGTCAACCACTCGCAGCGGCGACGAAGGCCGAGTGTGCTACCTTGCGCCAGGCGTTGCGGCAATCGGCTGAAGGGCGGCGCAAAGCCTGATTTCAAATCCAGATTTCGGCGGCGCAAGCGCGCTCGCATAAAAAAAGCCCGGCCAGAAATGGCCGGGCTTGAAATTTCTGCCGCTAAAATTATTTCGGCTTGGCGGGCGCGGGCGTGGGATTTTTGGCCGAGCCGACCACGACGTTGAAGCCGTAGGCCGTGAGCGCCTCCTCCGTGCCTTCATTTTCCACCAGCAACAAATCGCGGGTATAAGTGACGATGTTCATGGCTGTGTCTTTGGTGTAAACCGTCTGGCCGTCCGCCGTGCCGAGCGCCTGATCGCGCGTCTGCCGCGCCTTTTGCGCCACGGCATCCGCGTCCAAGGCCGCTTGATTTTGCGGCACGGCAATATTCAGCGCCGCTTGCAGCTTGGTCATCTTGTCATTGTCCAGCGGGCTGGCATTGCCATCCGCCGCGTGTTTTTTCAGGATGGACAGGCTCAAAGCCATGAGCGTATCCGGGCTGCTGGTGGGTATATCTACGCGAACCGTTTTTCTGGCCATAACTTTATTTGATTTTTGGTTGAGGTTATTGCGTTAAAACTAACGCGGCCAATAAATCCAAATTGCCGCCACCCGTCAATGGGTCAAAAGATGATTTAATTATACGTTAAAATAAAAAGCATATATACTAATCTATGGCGAAAGCATAACCGTCCATGGCGGCAGGGCATTTAACCGCAAAAAATGAATAACCGTTCACCATGAAAGAACATCCAGCCTTCATAAACAAACATTGATTTGCCATAGTCGGACATCCAACCGACAGGGGAGAACATCCATCCGTGACAAAGCAGCGGTTTTCGCCTTAAAAGGATATTCAGCCAAGACGGATTAACATTCTCCCAAGACAAACCAGCCGTCTCCACGCTGGGAGAACATTCAACCTTGACGAAAGAGCGTCCATTTATGACGAAAGAACATTCGACCATGATGAATTGATCTTCATTCGTCATGGATTTGTGTAAAAACCCTTGAAAAATGGCACTTTTGCCCTAAAGCGACCAAATCCAGCCAAAACCGTAACGGTAGGCTGGGCTTCGGCTGCCATCCGCCACCAACACCTCATTGATCAGGCGCGAGGGCAGGCCGCTGGGTGCGCCCAGCGGTGCCCGCCGCCAGTCCTCATAATCCGATGACCGGCTCGCGATGGCCACCCCGTCGCATTGCGTGCCAAGGTAGAGATTTCCCCAATCATCAAAGGCAATCGTGCTGATCTGATCCGAAGGCAGTCCCTGACCTTTGGTATAGTGCGTCCAGGTGTCCTTGCTGACTGAATATCCTGTCAGCCCCGCACTGGTGGCCATCCACACATCCCCGTCCGTGGGACAGACCGCGATTTTGAAAACCCGCTCGCCGATGGGACCATAGGGAATGTCATAATTTTTCCAGATATAGCCGTTATACACCGAGACGCCGTGGTTCAAATGCCCCACCCACACCCGCCCCTGCTGATCCACCGCCACGTCATAGCCGTAATCATCCCCCAGCCCGTCCTTGGTGGTGAACCGCTTCCATTCTGTCTTCTCCCTCACTGGGGGAGAAGGTGGCCGGAGGCCGGATGAGGGGGACGCCGCGAGGAAATTTCCGCCTTCTGCTTTCTGCTTTTCGTTTTGCCCCGTTTCTGCCTTCGGCGCATAGCGCCACACGCCACCACCTTCCGTCGCGACCCAAAGATTACCCGCCGCATCCCGCGCCAAGGCCATGACAAAACCGCCTGGCTGCTTGAAACCTTGCCAGCCGGTCTTTACCGGCTCCTTGGCCGGGGAAGAAACGAATGGAACTGAAACCAGCGGCATTTTGGGAACCGCATTGGTGGCGGTCCCCACCGCAAAAACTAATATCACGAGGTAAATAATGCCGAAATATCGCTTCATTAGATCACCGTGTGATTATTCACTAAATCAAGGCAAAAGAACACATCGGTGACGGAAAATCACCCTGCCACAGCCATTTATCGTGTCTGGGATGGCTTATTGGTTTCCGGTTTTGACAGAAGTTTGACGATGATCGGCGGCGTAGTGAGGATAAATTGTTGGCTGAGAGTTTTGCCTATTTCATTGGTAGTAAAAATCCCCATGGCTTGCACAGTATAAGTGCCAGCATTGGTCAGGTGATAAATTGGCGCCAAATCCAATTGGAATGAAATGTTTTTATGCGGGTAAAGTATGTCCAATCTGCCACTCGCACTTGGATTGGGTGTATATATACATTCGATCAATTTGCTCGATGCCAATTCGGTAACTCGATATGAGGCAAACCATGGGCCACAAATAGAATTTTTACCATAAATATAGCGGCCGGATTCAAAAGTGTTAGAACAGGAGATGCTAGTTGGAATCGGTTCTCCCACCAGCAGGTTGGTTTTGGGCATCCTCAAGCCAAGCGCAACCCAGTTAAAGTTTGTCCACGTTTCGGCCGCGCGTAAAGCAACCAAATTGACCAACAGGACAAACGTAATAATGCAGACAATGTGTTTTTTCATAATCAAGGGGCAGGATAGGGGTTAGGATGTATTTGCCAATACGGGCTGCCGGGCACGTCCATAACCCCGGCGTTGTTAGTCGGATTTCCGCCACCCTGTCCCTGCGCTTGGATTGGCGTGGGCGTCAGCCATCCGGAAAACATCAGGCCAAGGGTCAGGGTTGCCATGACGAGAAATGCCGGCGGCATCGGCTACTTGCCCGTGTTGTTCATTACTTTTTTGCTCACGCGTTTGAAATTCCTGCTCTTTGTTACAGCACGTCTTATCATTTATCGTCGTTTTCAATTCAAGCAATTTACCAACGCCGTTGCATAATCATCCAATCCTTGTCTACCAAATCGTGGCAAGGTCAGAAAATCATTTCAAGCAACCGACTTCAAAACCACTTCCCGCGCCGTGCGGATGTCTGCGACGCGTTGTGTGCCGGCTTCGCGCTCAATCACGAGGTCGCCGGCAAAATTCATCTCCTTCAGCACGGCAAAAAAGGCGGGCCAGTCCACTTCGCCGGTGCCGACGGGGACTTCCGCGCCCCACGTTCCCGGCACTTTTGTGCGCGTCGCGTCCTTGATGTGCACCTGCCGGATCCACGGCCCCAGCAACCGCACCGCTTGGACCGGGTCGCCCTTGCCGTAGAGCAGCATGTTGGCCGGGTCAAAATTGACGCCCACGTTCGGATACTGGAGCGCGCCGAGCAGCGCGGCGAGATCGGCCGCCGTCTCCTGGCCGGTCTCCAGGCCGACGACAATTTTTTCGGCGGCAAAAGTCTCTGCCACCACACCCAGCCGCCGGAGCATTTTGATGTAGCCGGCATCGGCCGATTCATGCGGCACAAAACCGGCGTGGAAAGTGACCAGCTTCAATCCCAGGCCGGCCGCGATGGCGGTGGTGGCCTGGATGTTTTTCAAATTTTGTTCCCACGTCGCGTCGGGCACGATGCCGCCGGTGGCGCGAATGGAGTCCAGCGTCGAGTAATCCTCGCCGACGCAGCCAAACATGCCGGAGACGATCGCGCAGCCGGCCACGCGCAGCACCTGCGGCACCTCGCGCCAGCGCACCGGGTTTTCGCGAAGCGGATCGAGGGCAAGCTGAACGCGGTTCGCGCCGGCCGCCTGAAGTTTCCGGGCCAGGTCCTGCGGATCCGCCGGTTGCAGCGACCAACTGCAAACCGCCAGACAGTTGAGCATTGGGGAGTAGTTCATTTGTTAAATCGCGGGTGCTGGATTTGCCGGCGGCCATCTTCCGGCTCCGGTCAGACCACTTTTCTGGTCCCGATCCCGAGTCAGTTTCGGGACGGGGTTGGTTTATTATTTGATTTCTTTCCAGCCGGCAGCCCACAATTGGAACTGCGGGCTGTTTTGCTGCGCCGCTTCGAGGCCGTCACGGCCAATTTTACCAGTGCGGGATTTTGTTTATCCGGCCGGGTGCGTTTGGCCGACCGCCCCGTGCCAGGGAGTCGGCGCCGGGCGGCCCACGGTCTAGTTGTTCTTCAACAGATCCGCCATGGCCTTGCCCATGGCTTCGCCGACATCCATGTAGACCTCCGCTTTGCCACCGTAGTGGCCATTACCGCTGCCGCCTTGAGCCATGGGATTGGAATAGACCGTGGCCACATTGCCCTTGAACTCCGGATACTTGCCGCTATCGCCGGCAACAGCGAGCTGGGCCTCGAGCACCTTTTCCTCATTGCCGCCGACGCCCTTTTTGGCTTCGCCCAGGGTGGCCATGACGAATTTCGCGTTTGGGGCATCGAATTCTTTGCGCAGCGCCTTGATCAGATTCACGAGGTTTTCCTCATAGTGAGCGGAAAGACCTGCGTCCCCGCAGTCCTTTTCACCCTGCCAGAAGAAGAAGCCCGCGACCTTGTAACTCTTCGCCCCGGGATAATACTTGGCGAGATCGGACAGGACCTTCTTGGCATTGGCAATGTCATCATCCCACTGCTTGCCGGCATACCAGCCGATTTTCTGCGGCGCGGTGCCCTTCACCCACTTCATCGGGGATTCCTTGTAGCCGGCGTAGGTATAGGTCACTTCCTTGCCGCTCCGATCCTTTTCCGTGAAGTCGTATTCCTTGCTGCCGGGCGGGAGGAGGTCCCAGCCCAAGCTCCGGTTGCCGATGCAGCTTTTCAGGATCATCACCGGCCCCGCAGGGTCATGTCTGATGTATTGCGCGATGCCGAATTCCGGACCGATGGTGCGGCAGGTTTTGACCGTCATCGGTTCGTTGTTGAACACCTGCATTCCGCCGCCCCGGCCATCCATGACGCGGACGTAGCGGACATCGTTCCACACCGTCCAGTTGCCGTCGTTGTCCATCAGATAGGGGTATTTTTTCTCCACCTTGACGGCATTCTCCAGCGTGCCGGGATGATCGCCGGCGATGTGGCCCATGCCCACCATGTTGGACTGGCCGAGCAGGATGAAAACCTGGACCGGCTGGTTGACGTCCGCCGCTGAGACGAGGCTGGCGAGTCCGATACCGAAGGCAGCAGTCAGACAGCCGAGCCGCAGGATAGATTTATTTTTCAATTTTGTTCCTTTCCTTGTTGTGTTGGTTGTTGTTCAAAAACCGGCGGCTATTTTGCCGGGGTCAGCGTGAACTGTTTGATGGCCACCCCGCGACTGCCGGCCTGCACTTCAAAGTTGAGGACGTTCTGCCCCTTGACCAGGGAAACCTCGACCGGCCGGGTCGTCTGCCATAAACCGACGGTGTAGGGAACCGCGAATTCAACCGCCGGCTTGGCGTTCGCCGCGAACAGAAACTTCTGCCCTTCCTGCAACGTCGCCACCCGCGCGGTCAGCGCATACCTACCGGCCTGCGGGGCCGTGAACACATATTGGGTCTTGAAACCCCCGCTGCAATTCATCTGCTGGCCGCCGGTGAAACACTTCAGGATCATGGCCGGCCCCGTCGCCTTGCAGTGCATCACCGCCGAAATGCTGATGGCACCGTCCGGCCCGGTCGTCACTTGCTGGTCCGCCATTTTGACCGCCGCCTGGTCCGCGTTCATTTTATCTAGCGACTCGTTCGCCTCGGCCAGTTCCTGGCCGAGCGGCCCCAACTCGACGGCATGGGCCGCGATGACCATGGCTTCATAATGCGCCAGGCTGCTCCACAAGCCGCCAGGAATTTGCCGGCGATCGTTGTAGGCCTCCTCGCCGAGGATGCGGCTGACCCACTGCGCGCGCAACACCTTCAGGTAATCCTGCGGATGCGCCCGCGCCTGGGTTTCCAGCAGGAAGTCCGTCCCGCTGCGCGAAGCCTCATCCTTGTCCCACCAACTGGCGTTGAAGCCGGCACCAAGATTGACCACCCAGCCGTTCGGCGTCCAGTGGCTCAACGCGGCGTGCGCGTGCTGCGTCACGCCCCAGGTCGGGATGCCAAAAGCGCGCAGCATGAACCGACCGAAGAACGCCCGCCGGCCGCACACCCCGCCATCCCTGGGGATGTTCTGGTATTCGTTCAAGGAAGGCAGGTCGTTCGCGACGTTTTGGGAGCCGTAGGGGACTTCCGTCCGGACCGCCATGGAATAGCGCCAGCCGTAGTTCGGATTATAAACATGGTCGGGCCGGTAGGTCCGGAGCATCTCGCGGCCCCAATCAAGAATTTGATCCGGCGCGTCGCAGTCAATGACCAGCCGGTATTCCCACACGGAAAAGTTTTTGAACGCCGGATCCAGCTCGCCAGCCAGATCGGCTTTCTCATAATCCAGATAGCGTTTGACCGGGTCCACGGTGGCCGACGCATTCTTGTCGTCTTCGGCGTTGTTTTGCCTGATCGGCACGGCGTGTTCCAGGCTGGTGGCCAGCGCCAGCCGTTGAAACATGCCTTCCGCCGCCTTCGGGCTGGCCTGCTGAATCGCCGTGTAAATTTCCATCGCCCGCCCATATTTGCCAAACTTCGCGCCGCCGGCGATGAGCATTTCCTTCATCAACCGGTCATCGGCCAGCAGTTTCGCCACCAAGGTTTCCTTCGCCGGGTCCTGCTGGGCGAACTCCGCCAGGCCGTGGGGCGTCGCCTCCGTCAGCACGGTGTATTTGACGAGCTTCGCATCCAGTTGGTCGCCCGCCAAAAACGGCTCCACGTCCGCCAGGATCCCCTGGGCGGCGCTCATTTCGTTCGCACGCGCCCGGGCCAGCGCCGCCTGGGCGGCCTGATTCACCGCGACCTGGGACTGTTCGCCGGCTTTGGCCTTGGCCAGATCGGCCTGCGCCTCCTTGATTTTCGCCTCGCCGTCGGCCTTGTTCGCCTGCCATTTCGCGAGGTCCTGCTTGGCCGCTGCGCGGGCCGCGTCCGTCGTCGCGGCGTTGAGATTGGCCTGGGCTTCGGCGATGTTCTTCGTGGCGCGGCCAATCCAAAATTTTTTCCAGTTGGCGATTTTAGCTTCGATGCCTTTGGCCTGGTCGGCGGAGATACTCGCCGTCTGCGCCGCCTGCTCGGCCGCCTTGGTCGCTTCCCGGGCTTTTTGCAGCGCGGCTTTCTTGGCTTCGGACACGCCCGGCAGGGCTTGGATGATCTCCGCCCGGAGGGTGGCGAGCATCGCGGCATATTGGGCATTCAGTCTATTGCCGGCCTCGGTCAATGGCGGCACGGGCGGCGCGGCTTTTTTCTTCCCGGCCGCCGTGGCCGAATCGCTGCCGATGACCAACGCCAACAACAGGCACAAGGCAACGGGGAACAGTCCCCGGCGCGTGCCGGCCCGGTTCACCGGGCGGAAATTTAGCTGGTTCATATTGGCCAGACTTGGACAGTTTTTTATCCCATGCAAGCAATTTGTTCCGGTTTTTTGGTTCACCTCTCCCGGCGGATGATTCTGCGTCGGAAATTCTGCGTCGGAAATTTTTCAGCCGGCTGCGCGGGAAAATTATTTCATCGGCCGGTCGTGCGCTGACCTATTCGGGTTTGGCATCCCGAGTGAAGGTGCCAGCAACCACCGCCAGCAAGCGGCCTTGGCGAAAGACTGCCGCCTTGAGGGTGGTCGTGCCAGCCAGTGACAGCGGCTTATGGTAAAGCGGCGAACGGGCGTCCGGCTCGGAACCGTCAGTGGTGTAGCGCACTTCCGGCGCGGCCTCCGACAACACGCCCCGCAACGCCACGCGCTCACAGACGATGCGGATTTCCGCCTGACCTTCAAAATGCAACGAACCGAGAATGGTCAGCGCCGTCACTTCGATCGGGCCGGTTTCACCCTCCCGACCGGCGTAGAATCCACGCGCCAATCCGTTGAACACCCGGCGGACGGTCTCGCGCTGCGGCGTGAGGTCCACGGGATCGCCGTTTTCCCCACCCAGCCACCGCGCCGGGCCGGTGACGGACAGCGCAACGAGGTGATCCGCGTCGGGCACGAGCGTCCCGTTGGCGTCGTGCACGGCCAGCGAAACGAGGGACAAGTCGGCGCGGTCGGGTTTCAAGCTGGCGTTGTCGGTGGTGAGTTCGAGCTCCGCCGGAACGCCGGCGGTGCGCTGGACGGTTTCCGCCACGGCGCGGCCGCCGCGATAGGCGACCGCCTTGAGTTCGCTCGGGTGGTAAGGCACCTGCCACACGCATTCGAAAAGTTGCGAACGCGGTTGGCGGCCCAAGGATTTGCCGTCTTGAAACAGTTCCACCGCGTCCGCGTTGGCGTAGGCGACGACGGGAATGATTTTTCCATCCAAACCGGGATGCGTCCAGTGCGGCAACAGATGCACCATCGGGGTTTCGGTCCAGATGCTTTGGTAGAAGTAGTATTCGTCCTTGGGAAAACCGGCAAGGTCGAGCACGCCAAAGTTGAATTCCCGCGCGAGGCGTTCATGGCCTGACCACCCGGCTTCGCCCAGGTAATCGAAACCGGTCCAGCGGAATTCGCCCATCACCCACGGCCGCGACGCGGTGCGTTGCCAGCAATTGCGGGCCACGAGCCGGCGGCCGCAGTTGTCGTAGGCGGAACGGTAAGCCGCCGGGCCGCCGGTGAAAACTTCAGGCGCGGCATAGTCGGGCAGCTTTTCAAGCGGCCGGAAAATGGCGTTCACTGTGTGGTAAAATCCGCGTGTCTGGAACGTGTGCGGTTCCTCGGTCATGACGATTGCCGTGGCGGGATGATCGCGATGATAATCCAGCAGAACCGAATCTTTGCCGACGATGCCGCCATTGAAACCCGCCACATCTACGCCGTAGATGACCGCGCCGCCCGTCGTGGGCCGGGTGGCATCCAGCGTGTGAATCAACGTCGTGATTCCATTCGTGTCCGTCAATCCGGTCTCGTTACCGATGCTCCAGAAAATAACGCATGGATGATTCCGGTCGCGCCGCACCCAAGCGGTCACGTCGCGCCGCCACCAGTCGGCGAAAAACCGCCCGCCGTAATCCTTCGGGGCCTTCTGGTGCCAGCCGTCAAAAGCCTCGTTCATCACCAGAATGCCCAACCGGTCGCACAGGTCGTAAAACGCCGGCAGTTGCGGATTGTGGGCGGTGCGAATCGCGTTGCAGCCCATGTCCTTGAGTTGCCGCAGCCGGCGCTCCAGCAACGCCTCGGGCATCGCTGCGCCGACCGGACTGCCGCCCTGATGCTCGCAGACGCCCTTGAGTTTCACCGGTTTTCCATTCAGAAAAAATCCTTGGTCCGGATCAAACTTCAGGCTGCGGATGCCGAACGGAGTGGCCACTTCGTCAATCATTTTTCCGCCGCGCAGGATGCGCGTTTTCAACGTGTAGAGCGTTGGCGTTTCGACGGACCAAAGTGCGGGCAGCGGCACGGTCAAAACCTGTGCCACCGTCTGCAATTGGTCCGGCGCCAGGCTGGCCGGCGCTGATTTCGCAGCGACACTTTTGCCATCGGCCGAAAATATTTCGACCTCCACCACGACCGCCGCCGCCCCGGCGGACTGGTTTTTCACCTCGACGGCGGCGCTGACCGTGGCGGCGGCGGCGCTCACTTCCGGTGTCTGCACGAACACGCCGTCCACCGGCACGGACACCGGATCAGTAACCCGCAGCCGCACATGACCATAAATGCCGCAGCCGTGATACCAGCGGGCGCTGGGTTCAAGCGCATCGTCCACGCGCACGGCCAGAACATTGCGACCCGGTTTCAACTGCGCGGTCAAATCGCAGGTGAAGCCCAGGTAACCGTAAGGCCGCCCGCCGACGCGCTCGCCGTTGAGCCAGACGTCGCTGTTCATGTAAACGCCATCAAACGCCGCCGTGACGATTTTCCCCTGCCACGCCGCCGGCATTTCAATTTCGCGCCGATACCAGCCGACGCCGCCGGGCAGCCAGCCACCCAGAACATTCGCCGGATTGGTTCGGCAATAATCCCCTTCAATGCTCCAATCATGCGGCACATCCAGTGTTCGCCAGCCGGAGACATCGAAGGCGGCGTTGCTGGCTTCCGCGATATCGCCGAGATGAAAGCGCCATTGGGTGTCAAGGTCTGGTTGCACTCGCGTCTCCGCCGCGCACGCGGCCTGGACGCCGCCCAACGCGAGGAGCCAGACGGCGGCCCAGCGTTTGTTGTTTTGAATCCGTGTCTTCATTGGAAATTGGCGGGCGGATTTTCGCCCGGCCCCAGCAATTGGATCTCATGCAAACGCAAGCCACCGCGGCCGCCCGGCGGATTGAGTTTCATTTTTACGCCGTTCCACCCCGGACTGAAGTTGGCGGAGTAACAGAGCCAGAGCGTCCGGCCGTCCGGACTGATGAACTTGCTCGGGAAATTGAGGAAGTAAGCCTGCTCACCAAAATCCTTCATATAGGTCACGATGCGCCACGGCCCGGTGATTTCGTCCGCCTCCAAAATATAAGAGTCCATTTTGGCGAACGTCGGCCAGCCGTCGGTGACGCACATCAGGTATTTCTTCAACCCCGGATTGTAAGTGGCCGTCACGCAGCCCATGTGGTTGTTCCATTCCAGCAACGGCTTGATTTTCGCGAAATCCGCCGTCCAAACCGGCCGGCCATCCGCGTCGCGGCCGGCGAAAAATTCATAAGCCTTCGCGTCGTTGATGGTCTCCGGCGACGGCTGGACGCGCGCCAGGTAAACCTGATCGGCGGAAATCCAGCTCAGGTTGGCGTGGGCGAAATCATTGGTGCAGTGCGAAGGGTCCACTTCGACCAGGTTGCCCGAAGCATCAAGCCGGAGACACGGCCGCGGTTGCGGATCATTTTCCTCCGCGCCCATGCCAAGGAGATACGCCTTGCCGTCAGGCGAGTATTCCATGTTTTTACCGAAATCCACGAAATGCGGCGCACCCATCTTGACCGGCCCAAGGTATTTTGCCGGCTCGGGAAACAACGGGTTATCCGGCGTGTGCGGCGAGGCTTCCCACGTCTTGCCGTCGTCGCGAGAAATCTGGAAACCGGGCATCGGGCCGAGGTTCGGCCAGTTCCATTTGATGCCGTTGTGCATATAGCCGCCACTCGGCCCGAGACAATAGGTGCCGTAATACCAGACGCCATTGTAAACCAACGAGCCACAGGGATAGCGTCCGCCGTAGGGCAGCGCGCTGGCAATCTTCGGCGGCGAGGTGTTGTGAAGCTGGAGTTGTATCGGGTCATCCCCGATCATCTCGGCCTGGCCGGTGGCAGAATTGGCACCACGACCGGCGCTGCAAACCATCCCGTCCACGCCGCCATCCGCCCACGGCGAATAGAGATTCCCGTCAGCCGCCCAACTGGGATACCAGGTGTCACAACCACAATAAGCATGATTGCGCCCGGTGAAATAAATTCCCTTCAACGTCGGCGAATGCGGAAACGGACAATCGGCGGGAATGGCCGACGGCCAGACAAAGCCGTTAGTGGTGGCAATCTTATTTCCCTCCAGCGCGGCCAGAATGCTCCGGGGCAGGTGATTGGGATTCGGCGGCAGCACCGCCGGATTCGCCGGCCGGTCTTTCTCAAACGCAAACGCTGCCGTCGGCAGCAACCCTAGCAGGCAAAGTATCGGGAAGGATTTTAGTTTAGTCATGCGCGTTTGCACGTAGGGCAACGATTCATTGGCGAACAGGTTGATCCTCCCTGTTGGCGGCGAAGGTTGGGAAACAGGTGAAATTATGCTTCAGTGGAACTTCCCAGTAAGGGATGTAACTGTAGTGGGGTTCGCCCGCGACGGAGAAGTGCAGTGGCTGCCCCGCCATGGGTTTGATGCGGGTCAGGAAACCGATGCTGTCACCGGCGAATCGCGCCTCCGGGCCGTCCGCACCGGTGCCGACCGCCGCCAGCAGGATGGGGCCGTATTGCAAGGCATAGCGCGGGTTTTCGGCGGTGGCTTCCGCACCGGTGTATTTGGTTAGATGAAGCTCGGCCGGCAGCGTGAACGTGATGGTGTCGCCATCTTTCCAAGTGCGTTCCAGAGTGACATAGCTGCCGGGCACGCCGGTCGCAGCCAAATGGTCGTTGATCAGAATCGGCATCGGTAGGGCCACCCACGCCGGCACGCGCACATGAATTTTTGACGCGGTGGCGGCAGCCAGCGAGAAGCGCAAGACCACTTGGTTATCGAACGGAAAACGGGTTGTCATCTGCAACTTGAGGGTCTTTTGATCTTGCTGCCAGATAATTTCTGAAGCGGCGAATAAATCCACATAGAGGCCGTCCGGGGCAATCGAGTAAATGTATTCCGGCAGCGATCCGATCATCCGCGTGCCTTGGCCTTCGCAACAAGTGCCGATGTCATGAGGAATCTTGTCGTCTTTGCGGCCGACCAGATTGGCGTGGTAAAGAATGCCTTTATCCCCGAGCTGATTCGCCAGCGCGACGTTGTAAATGGCTTTTTCGATCTCTTCGACATACTTGTCCTCATCCGGATAGAGCAGATGAAATCGCTGGCTGAGACGCGCCATGAAGACGCTCCCGCACAGTTCGCCGGTGCCATGATAGAGATACGACTTCGGGGGACAAACTTTGCCTTCGATGATGGAGATGCAGCCACCAATTTGTTCCCAGTCATCGCGAAACAATTCCCAGCCGCCTTTTGCGGCCTCCAGATATTTATGTTCGCCGGTTGCCCGATACAAATCCAGATAAGGTTCCAGCGCTGTGAGCAGGTAACAGTGTGGCCGGTCATACGGATATTTCCAGATTGCGTCAGGATTCCGTTTCGCCAACTGGTCCAGCCAATAATCTTCTTGAAAATAGCGTTGCACCACCTGCAGATCCTCCGGCTTGCCGATGGGCGTGAAATAGACCCGCGTATCGGCGATCGTTCCCTGCTCTCCCTGGATTGGTCGGCGTAAGAGTTCGGATAAATAGGGGCAGTGGTCGAACCAATCGTAAAATCCGCGCAACAAGGGGAACGCCTTGGGATTGCCGGCGTAGCCCGCTTCGATCAAACCATGCGTCACCCACGCCCGGGTGTAGGCCGCGCGTTCCGAGAGGAAAATTTCATTGGTCGGAAAGGCCATGAGGTAGCCATCGGGCCGGCGGCACTCGGCGATTACATCCACAATTTGATTCATGCGCTGACGCAAAGCGGCATCGTCCATCCAGCGCAGCGTGTTGCCGGCACCCATCAGAAAGCGTCCGGCGCTCTGGCCGGCCAGCATGGT
Organism: bacterium; assembly: GCA_021780905.1. Taxonomy (GTDB): domain Bacteria; phylum Verrucomicrobiota; class Verrucomicrobiia; order Limisphaerales; family UBA11358; genus UBA11358. Next base: position 121,994 of record JAJXXW010000018.1, on the reverse strand, counting down.
ATCCCAAAAATGGCTGGGCTTGCGCAGGCCGGGCGGATTCGGCTGGCCGGCGCACTCGCGGAAATAGCGCACCATTTCGTCCGCCGTGGCCGTGGTCATCAGATAGGTAATATTGTTTTGCATCGCCGTCTTGAACAAGCCGTCGCCCAGATGCACGCCGCCAAGCGGAGCTTGCGCTTGATAAGCCACCGGGTGCCATTGCTCGACCGGCAGGATGTTGCCGGGATTATCCGTCACCACTTCATCCTGCGGCCGACTTTTGCGGGTAAGATCGGTCACGCCCAGATTTCCCTTGAACGAATCGGCAATCGGGCAGCTTTCGGCAACATTTGTGCCGCCCGACCAGACTTCGAACCGCATCAAGCAAAGTTTCTGGCCGTTCAGGCGGGTGGCGGTCAGCCGCACATAACGCCCGGCCGTTTGGTTGCCGGGGAATATAAGAACGGCGTCTTCCGTGTTGGAAAAATCGGCCCCAGTCTGATCGGCAATCACACTGGCGGTTCGAAATTCCGGATCGTCGGACGTCTCGATTTTGAAGCGGGCGGGAAAATTCTGCGTTTTGATCGGCCCCAGCCAGTTCCAATCGACGATGGGAAACAATTTGACTTTTTCGACGGGCAGCGAACGCTGCAAATCCACCTGCACCCAGCATACGGTATCACTGTTCGTTACCGCCGGCGTGACGTAGTTCCGCACGGCCGGCCGGGCGACGCGCTCAACCCCCAGCGGCGCATCCGGGGCCGCATTCACATTGACGGCCTGAATAAACCAGCAGGCAAAAATTACTAACGAATGTCCTCGGCGAAAAATTGACCTTGCCGGAATTTGGCGGATTGGACGTGCGTTCATACGGCAACGAAATTTTATTATGGATTGGTTGGTAGCGGATTCTTGCCAAAATAGTTTTTCCGCATTCCCCCGGCAAATCTTATCCTCAACTTCTTTCGGAAGTTTCAGCTCGTGGATCAGGGCAAACTCCCGCAGCGGCTTGACTCCCGCATTCTCAGTCACGCGTCCTCCGGTCGAATTTGCCGTGCGGCCCGCTGGATTTTTTGGCGTTCCCGGCTGGATTCCACCCTCCGGCTCCGGTATGCTCCGCCGATGTTCGACATCGTCCGCCCGCAAATCTCGACCGCCACCGACAAAGTCACTCACCTGCGGAGGTTTCTTTGACGTCGCCAAATTGAACCAACGTCTCGCCGAACTGGAAGCCTTGATGACCGGCGAAACTTTCTGGAACAATCAGGAGGCCGCGCAGAAAGTCATCAATGAGACCAACGACATCCGCGGCAAGCTCGAACCGCTCGCCCGCTTCGGCAAGCAGGTCGAGGACTTGCAGGTCATGCTCGAACTCGCCGCCGCCGAGCCGGAACCGACCCACGCGCAGCACGAAGCCGAGATGGCGCGCGACGCGAACAAACTGCTGGCAGAACTTGACACCTTCGAGCTGAAAACCTTTTTGAGCGGCCCGCACGACAAGTGCAACTGCATTTTCACCATCAACGCCGGCGCGGGTGGCACCGAAGCACAGGATTGGGCGGAAATGCTCTCGCGCATGTATAGCCGCTGGTTCGATTCGCGCGGCTGGAAATGGGAAGTCACCGACGCGCTCCAAGGCGATACCGCCGGACTCAAGACCGTCACCTTCCGTGTCGAGGGCGAAAACGCCTACGGTTTTTGCAAGGCCGAACGCGGTGTGCATCGGCTCGTGCGCATTTCGCCGTTCGATTCCAACAAGCGCCGGCACACGAGTTTTTCCAGCGTGGACACCGTCGCGGAATTGAGTGACTTGCTGGAGACGGACATCGTCATTCCCAAGACGGAAATCTTGCGCGCCACGTTCCGCTCCGGCGGCAAAGGCGGCCAGAACGTGAACAAGGTGGAAACCGCCGTGCGTCTGACGCACCTTCCGACCGGCCTCGTCGCCGCGTCGCAGGCACAGCGCAGCCAGGTGCAAAACGAAGCCACGGCGATGGCGATGCTCATTTCCAAGCTTTACGCATTGAAACTGGATCAGGCGAAAAGCGAGATGGAACGTTTTTACGGCGACAAGGGCAGCATCTCGTGGGGCAACCAGATTCGCAGCTACGTTTTCCAGCCGTATCGCATGGTCAAAGATTTGCGCACCGGCGCGCAATCCAGCGACGTGCAGGCGGTGATGGACGGCGCGCTCGACCCGTTCGTGAACGCCTGGCTCCGCGCCGGCTGTCCGCTCAAGCGGATGCAGGGCGTGAAGGATGAGGACGAATAAGTTTTAACCGCAGAGGCGCAAAGACGCAGCGAAGATGCTGATTATTGCTTCAGCAAATTTGCTCCGTAGGCAACCGCAATTTCTTCAATCTGGGTGGGCGATGGTGCCAGACCCAGACGCCGCGCCAGTCACCGATCAGCGCCAGTGTGCCAACGCCGGTTGGCAAGCACGCTGGATGCGGTCGTCCAAAATATATCGACCAGCCACGTCACTTTGCTATGATTGCGCAGATGAAATCCACGGTTCTGGTCACCGGCGCGGCGGGGCTGATTGGCTCCGAGAGTGTGAAGCATTTTGCCGGCCGGGGCTTTAGAATTGTGGGCGTGGACAATGATTTGCGCCAGTGGTTTTTCGGCCGGGAAGCCTCCACCCTCGGCAACCGGCAAAAACTCATCGCCACCATTCCTGATTACGAGCACCATGACTTCGACATTCGCGATCGGGTCGCCGTGGAAAGCCTGTTCCAAAAACTTGGCTCCGAACTGGCGCTGGTGATTCACACCGCCGCCCAGCCCTCGCACGACTGGGCGGCGCGCGATCCGCACGCGGACTTCGGCGTCAACGCTGTCGGCACCCTGAACCTGCTCGAAGCTACGCGCCAATTCTGTCCCGCAGCGGTCTTCATTTTCACCTCCACGAACAAGGTGTATGGCGACACCCCCAACCGGCTGCCCTTGGTCGAACTGGAGAAGCGCTGGGAAATCAAGTCCGGGCACGAATACGAGCCGGGCATTTCCGAGACGATGAGCATTGACCAGACCAAACATTCCCTGTTTGGCGCGAGCAAGGTGGCGGCGGATATTTTGGTGCAAGAATACGGAAAATATTTTGGCCTGAAAACGGGGGTGTTTCGCGGCGGCTGCCTCACGGGGCCATCGCACGCCGGCACGGAACTGCACGGCTTTCTCGCCTATCTCATGCGCTGCACGGTGACGGGCCATCCGTATCGCGTTTTCGGCTACAAAGGCAAGCAGGTTCGCGACAACATCCACAGTCATGATCTGGTCGCCGCCTTCTGGGAATTCTTCCAGGCACCGCGGGCGGGCGAGGTTTACAACCTTGGCGGCAGCCGCCACGCAAACTGCTCCATGCTCGAGGCGATTGACGAATGCGAGCGGATCAGCGGCCAAAAGCTTGCCTGGAGCTATGTCGAGGACAACCGCATCGGCGACCACATCTGGTGGGTGAGTGATGTGCGGAAATTCCAGTCGCACTATCCGAACTGGAAATTCCGCTACGGCCTCCGGGAAATTTTGACGGAAATCCACGCCGCCTGCCGCAGATGAAACACATTCCCGTGCTTCACCTGGAATTCATTGATCGGATATTCCGTGAATTTCATGGCTGCCAGGGCGGCAGCCTTTTGCTGAAACAGAAATGAGCGACGTCGTTTCAAGTTGTCGGCGGGCGGGTTGGAGTCGGCGACAATCGCTGCGCGCCGGACAAGTGCTCCGCTGGTAGTGTTTTCACGCCCCGACTGAAGCGGCGCTTAAAATGAGCCGCAAACTCCAAGTCGGATGTCAACACATCGTTCCACTTCACTGTAACGCCCCCAAAAAACGGATTATTCAGACGCACTCCAAGGGTTTATTTACGCTGCCACCAAATAGACAACGGAGGCACCGGATTTGGATGGAAAATGATCGCCATACTTATCACCACACGCAAAACCACCAATTTAGAATTGTTCTAAATCTTGACTTGCGGCTTCGCTGCGCTAAATTCCCCCGGTAATGAAGGCGCGCAGCCATCCGCAGGACGAACAGCACCTGACCGAACAGTTGGGCGCCACCGGCCTGCGCCTGACGCCGCAGCGCCAGCAGGTCTATGACGTGCTGCTCCAGAAGCGCGATCATCCGACCGCCGAGGAGGTTTTCCTCCGCGCCAAGCAGGCGATGCCCGAAATCTCCCACGCCACGGTTTACAACTGCCTCGACGCATTGGTGAAGAGCGGCCTCGCCCGGCAGGTGCAACTCGAGCGCGGCGCGACCCGCTTTTGCCCGAACATGACCGAACACGGGCATTTTCATTGCGAGATGTGCGGAACGATTTATGATGTCAATCTGCCGCACGAACTGCCGTGCGTGACCGTGCCCCGTGGTTTCAAGCCGCAAGGCTACGATGTGACCATCCACGGCCTCTGCGCCGACTGCGCGAAAAAGAAATGATTTATTGATGAGCACCGCGACCGACACCATTGAGAGCCTGGTCAAACAGGAATACAAATACGGTTTCGTCACCGATGTCGAATCCGAATCCACCCCGCCCGGTTTGAGCGAGGAAACCATCCGCCACATTTCCGCCAAGAAAAACGAGCCGGGGTGGCTGACGGACTGGCGCATCAAGGCCTTTCGTTACTGGCAGACGATGCCGGAACCGACGTGGCAGTTCGTCAAGTATCCCAAAATTGATTTTCAGGCCATCAGCTATTTTTCCCAGCCCAAGCCGCAGGCCAACGCACCCAAGAGCCTCGATGAGGTTGACCCGAAGCTGCTCGAAACTTACGAGAAGCTGGGCATTCCCTTGCGCGAACGCGGCCGGCTGGCCGGCGTGGCGGTGGACGCGATTTTTGATTCCGTTTCCGTCGGCACGACCTATCGCGAAGATCTGGCGAAGAAGGGGATTATTTTCTGCTCGTTCAGCGAGGCGGTGCATTCGCATCCCGACCTTGTCAAAAAATATCTCGGCTCGGTCGTGCCTTACACGGACAACTATTACGCCGCGCTGAATTCTGCCGTGTTCACCGATGGTTCGTTCTGCTACATCCCGAAAGGCGTCCGCTGTCCGATGGAGCTTTCGACCTACTTCCGCATCAACGCCGCCAAGTCCGGCCAGTTCGAGCGCACCTTGATCATTGCCGATGACGGCGGACAGGTCAGTTACCTCGAAGGTTGCACCGCGCCGATGCGGGATGAAAACCAGTTGCACGCCGCCGTCGTGGAACTTGTCGCGCTCGAAACTTCCGAAATCAAATACAGCACGGTGCAAAACTGGTATCCCGGCGACGAAAACGGCTTGGGCGGCATCTACAATTTCGTGACCAAGCGCGGCCTTTGCAAAGGCAAGAATTCGCGCATCACTTGGACGCAGGTCGAGACCGGCTCGGCGATCACGTGGAAATATCCGAGCTGCATCCTGCTCGGCGACAATTCCAAGGGCGAATTTTATTCCGTCGCCGTCGTCAACAATATGCAGCAGGCCGACACCGGCACCAAGATGATCCACATCGGCAAGAACACGAAAAGCACCATTGTTTCCAAGGGGATTTCCGCCGGGCGCGGCCAGAACAGTTATCGCGGCCTGGTGGAAATCCGCAAGAGCGCGGCGAACTCGCGCAATTTCTCGCAGTGCGATTCGATGCTCATCGGTGCAAAATGCGGCGCGCACACCTTTCCGTATATCGAGGTGAAAAACACATCGTCATCGGTTGAGCACGAAGCCTCGACCTCCAAGATTGGCGAAGACCAGATTTTTTACTGCAACTCGCGCGGGCTTTCGACGCAGGACGCAGTCAACATGATTGTGAACGGCTTCTGCAAGGAAGTCTTCAAGGAACTGCCGATGGAATTTGCCGTCGAAGCCCAGAAGCTTCTGGGCGTGAGTCTGGAAGGCAGTGTTGGCTGATCAAAAAGCCACAGATGCACACAGATAAAAAATTTCGTTTTCGCCGTCAGAATCTGTGTTTCATCTGTGTTTATCTGTGGCTAAAATGAATTTAGAAAATGAGCAAGCAACCTATTCTTGAAATCAAAAACCTCCACGCCGGCGTGGAGAACAAACCAATCCTCAAGGGCTTCAGCCTGACGATCAACGCCGGCGAAGTCCATGCGTTGATGGGACTGAACGGTTCCGGCAAGAGCACGCTCGCCGCCATTCTCGCCGGGCGCGACGGCTACGAAGTGACCGAGGGCACGGTGAATTATCTCGGCAAGGATTTGCTGGAACTTGATCCCGAAGAACGCGCCCGCGAAGGCGTGTTCCTCGCGTTCCAGTATCCGGTGGAGATTCCCGGCGTGAACAGCACCTATTTTCTCAAGGCCGCGCTGAACGAAATCCGCAAGTCCAAAGGCCAGCCGGAGCTCGACGCAATTGAATTTCTGGATCTGGTGAAGGACAAAATCAAGCTGCTCGAACTCAAGGACGATCTGCTCAAGCGCTCGGTTAACGAGGGTTTTTCCGGCGGCGAAAAGAAGCGCAACGAGATTTTCCAGATGGCCGTGCTGGAACCGAAACTCGCCATTCTCGACGAAACAGATTCCGGTTTGGACATTGATGCGCTGAAAATCGTTTCCAGCGGCGTGAACAAATTGAAGCGCGCCGACTCCGCGCAGCTCGTCATCACGCATTATCAGCGTTTGCTGAATTACATCGTGCCAGATTTCGTCCACGTCATGGCGGACGGCCGCATCGTGAAATCCGGCGGCAAGGAGCTGGCGTTGGAACTTGAAGCCAACGGCTACGAAGCCATTTTGAAGCAGTAATCTTCACCTCGTAAAACCGGCGTTTCTGTCACTAACGGGAACGCCGGTTTGCTTTTTGAGCCGACGAATAATGCCGGTGGCCCGCACTTTCGCATTTTCATTTTCGCCGTTTCGACTAATTTCCTCGCCGCACTATTTTCTATGGCTGAAAAACCGACGCCGATTTACGACGAGAGCAAGATCAAGACGCTGTCCTCGCTGGAGCACATCCGGCTGCGCACGGGCATGTATATCGGGCGCATCGGCACGGGCGCGCATCCGGACGACGGCTGCTACGTGCTGCTCAAGGAGGTCGTGGACAACGCGATTGACGAATACATCATGGGCCACGGCAAGGAGGTCGCCATCACGATTGATGGCAACAATGTGTCCGTGCGCGATTACGGGCGCGGCATTCCGCTCGGCAAGGTGGTGGACTGCGTTTCAAAAATTAATACCGGCGCGAAATACAACGACGAGGTGTTTCAATTTAGTGTCGGCCTCAACGGCGTCGGCACGAAAGCCGTCAACGCCCTGTCGAAAAACTTTTTTGTCCGCAGCCATCGCGATGGCGAATTCGCCGAGGCGAGTTTTAAGATTGGCAAGCTGAAGAAGGAGGATTCCGGCAAGACGAAAGAGCCGAATGGCACGCTCATTGAGTTTGAACCGGATGAAAGCATTTTCAAGGAAAGCGCTTTCCGGCTGGAACACATCGAGCGCCGGCTGCGGCATTACAGCTATCTCAACACCGGTCTGAAGCTGATTTTGAAAACGCCGGAGCTGCCGGAGCCGAAGGTTTTCCAGTCGCGCCACGGCCTAATGGACCTGGTGATGGAAGATTTGGCGAGCGACGGCAGCGAACCAATTTATTCGCCGCTGCATTACGCGGGCAAGACGCTGGAGTTTTGTTTCACGCACAGCAATTCGCGCTACGGCGAGACGTTTTATTCGTTCGTCAACGGCCAATACACCAGCGACGGCGGCACGCATTTGAGCGCGTTCCGCGAAGGTTTGCTCAAGGCGGTCAACGAATATGGCAACACCAAATACGAAGGCGACGACGTGCGCGAGTGCATGGTCGGCGCGGTGGCGATCCGTCTGAAAGACCCGGTGTTCGAGTCGCAGACGAAAAACAAGCTCGGCAACACGGAAATCCGCACCGAACTCGTCAACAACGTGCGCGAGGAGCTGCTGCACTTTTTCCAGCGCAACAAGCAGATCGCCGAGACCATCATGGCGAAGGTCAAGGACACACAGGAATTGCGGAAAGAATTGCAGAACGTGAAGAAGCTCGCGCGCGAGCGGGCGAAGGCCATCACGCTGCGCATTCCACAATTGAAGGACTGCAAAAATCATTTCGACAAGAAGAAGGAAAAAGGCAAAGGCACGATGGTCTTCATCTGCGAAGGCCAGTCCGCCGCCGGCTCGATCACGAGCTGCCGCGACGTGAACAATCAGGCCGTGTTCGTGCTCAAGGGCAAGCCGCTCAACGTCTGGGATCTCAAGCGCGACGTGATGTATAAAAACGACGAGATGTATAACCTCATGCAGGCGCTCAACGTGGAGGACAACACCGAGGGCCTGCGCTACGAGAAGGTCATTCTCGCCACCGACGCGGACGTGGACGGCATGCACATCCGCAATTTGATGATCACGTATTTCTTCAAGTTCTTCGAACAGCTCGTCCACGACGGCCACGTTTACGTTTTGGAAACGCCGCTGTTCCGCGTCCGCAACAAGCAGGAGACGATTTACTGCTACAGCGAAGCCGAACGCGACACGGCGGCCACGAAACTGGGCGGCAAACCGGAGATCACGCGCTTCAAAGGTCTCGGTGAAATCAGCCCGAAAGAATTCGCACAATTCATCGGCAAGGAAATGCGCTTGAGCAAAGTGGAATACGCCCCGCGTGCCGAATCCGGGCCGATCTTCAATTTCTACATGGGCAAGAACACGCCGGAGCGGAAGGATTACATCATGGACAGCCTCGTGGTGCCGGTCGAAGAATAAAAGTTTCCTCAAGACTCCTTTTGCCGTTCGTTGGATTGAAACTGCCGGTGGACGGATGCAATCTGCCGGTCAAAAGATCGCGTCTGTCAGTCGCCGGATCGCATCTGCCGGTTGAAAAATGACTGCTGCCGGTCGCCAAATGACCGCTGCCAGTTGGAAAATGCCATCTGTCGGTTGCCAAACGCCATCTTCCAGTTGGATTATCGCCTCGTGCTGTTGACTTATGACCATGTGCGGTCGCCGGATGGCATCTGCCAGTCGCCAAATGCCTTCGTGCTGTCGCCTTTTGACCATCGCAAGTTGGTTTATTGGTGCTGCAACTTGGTTGATGACCGCTGAAAGTCGCCAAATCCGCCAAAAAAACCTGATTTTGCCAATTTTCACCCCGAAAATGGCAATCTTTGGTGAGCAAGCCGGTCCAGCCGGTTCGCCGACCGAGGAGAGGGCCGGGGTGAGGAGTTCAATTTGGAAAAGCCCGGACGATTTTCATCGTCTCTACGCTCACGGTGCAGACGCGCTGGAGCAGTTCGATGACTGGCTCTTTGTGGTCGGCGAAATGGTAGGTGTTGAATTTGGCGGCCACGGTGGGGTCGCTGATTTTGTGTTCCTTCCATTGATCCAGCACCCATTCCAGGCCGCTGCGGTTACCGAGCTTGTAATCCCACGCGGCGGCGGGGATGCCGGCGAGCGTGGTGGTGGCGTCAATCTCGATGGTGCCGGTTTCCTTCACGGCTTTTAGTTTGGGTTTTAGTTTTGGTTTGTCGTCGGGGGCGGTGACGCGTCCACGAGCCATGTCGGACCCCTCACCCGCCCTGCGGGCACCCTCTCCCCTCGGAGGGGAGAGGGACGGGGTGAGGGGACGCCCGGATTCATCGGGCGCGTCGTGGCGCTTCAATTTGAAGGGCGCGGCTTGCTCATAATTCAAATGCAATTCCATGAGCGACTGGCCCCACTTGGCCCATTGGCGGAAGTCCGCGTAAAAGGGCAGCCGGGGGAATTCCCGCTTGAGGTTGATCTCGTATTTCGTCCGGTAGGCCGGTTGATGCAGCACGGCGTAGGTGTAGTGGAATAGGTCGCGCTTGGTGATGGCGGCATCGCCGTAGTGTTGCTGAAACTGCCGCAGGCCCCAGTCGGTCAGGTTGTCCTGCCGGTGGCCGTCTTCATCGTAACGGTAGAGTGGAAGGCACGTTGTTCCGGCGGCGGCTCCGACAAAATGCAAATCGGGAATGCAGTTGCCGACATAGGCGAGAAAAGGCTTCTGCGAATCCGGCGCGGTGTGAAGGATGACAATGTTCTCCTTGTCCAATTCCGGGCCGAACATCTGGTAATGGTTTTCAGTGAGCCGGTCGTTGAAGACTTTCTCGGAATAGAAATGCAGCTTGGTAAATGGGCGATACATCGCCGCAATGATTAACTTACGCGTGAACTTCGACTTTAGATCGGCTTTGAATTTGGATTTAAGACTCTCGCTCCACTTGACGGTATCGGGGAAAGATAAATCTTTCGCTTTGAGCAACCGATTGTATTCGTCACTGAGATACTTGGCCTTCTTTGCCAGCGCGTCGGCATCCACATCATAAACCCATTCATCGCGATTGCTGACGACGCCGTTGCTATCGAGGCCAAACACCGCCTTCTCCAACTCACCGACCAGTGGCAGCAAGCTCTTGAAATCACTGGTATCCATATCCAGCCAGTTACCATCGGCATCCGGCTCAATTCGCTCCATGTCCAACATCTCAATCTTGGCGGCACTTAGAATCTCGAGCTTTTCTTCGCGTGGAACCTCATCCGCCATGGAGGCGTAGTAGATCCGGCAGGGATGCGACGGACGGGTTCCCGGTGTCAGCGCGTCGGCGGCACGTTCGGGGGCGTTCTCCCTCACCCCGGCCCTCTCCCGCTGGGAGAGGGAGCCAGTTCGGCCGCCGCCGGATATAGCGGTCGCTGCGCCTGCGCCAGGCGCGGCGCACGGTTCCCCCTCTCCCAGCGGGAGAGGGCCGGGGTGAGGGAGGGCCGTGCGCCGGTTCAGGACATTCGCGCTGCCCGCCTCATCGAATGACCGCAGGTGGCTTTGGTCTTTGACGAAGAAGACAATGGCAACGCCGGTCTGAATGCCGAAGACGTTATTCTTGGTGCCGGAGATTTTGGGGTTCGCCCGCACGTCGCTCTTCGTATCCATGATGTAAATATGGTCAAACTCCTGCGCGACGGTTTTGCGGAAGCCATCGAACGTGCGCTGGTCAATAAACGAGCGATTGCAGATGTAAGCAACGATGCCTTGATCGCCAAGCCGGTCACTCGCCCAGCGGATGAAGCGGGCATACATGTCATAGGCTTTCGTTTTCTGCGCGGTGCTGGCGGCGATGTAGGTGGCCTTGATGCGCTGGTCTATGTGTTCGTAGGTGCGGTTCTTGTTGTTGTCGTTTTCGTTCTGCTGGTTGGCGTTGTAAGGCGGGTTGCCAATGATGACGCTGATCTTGCGCAGATTCTGCGCCTTGATGCGGCGGGTGTTTTCCGCGCTCATCGCGCCGAGTTCCCACTGGTTCTCCACGCGCAGCCCCTCGGTGTTGTCGAGCGTGTCCACGAAGCAGATGTTTTCAAACGGCGCGTAGCTGCCCATCTTGGCGGCGTAGGCGGTCTCGATGTTCAGGTTGGCAATGTAGTAAGGCAGGATGGCGACTTCGTTGGCGTGCAGCTCGTGCTTGTATTTCCGGGCGAGGACTGCGCGCGGAAGATATTCAATGAGGTCGCACACATAGCTGCCGGTGCCGGTGGCGGGGTCGAGGATTTCCACGGCCTGATCCGCCAGCCCGCGCCCGAAATGGCGGTTGAGCAGCGTGTCGGTGGAGCGGATCATGAAATCAATGACTTCGCCGGGCGTATAAACGATGCCGAGCCGGTCAGCGCCCTTGGGATTATACGCCTTGTAAAAATTTTCGTAGATGACCTTGAGGAAGGTCTGCTTCTCGCGCGGGCTGACGATGCTGGTGGCGTGGGCCTTGATACATTCGTAGTAGTGTTTGATCTGGCCAAGGGTGTCGCGCTTGGTCGCGCCGGTGAAGAAGGTGTTTTCCACCTGCTTCAATTCGCGCGCGATGTTGTTTTCATCGAGGAGCTGGGTGTCGCTGAAGATGGAGAGAAAAATTTCCTCGGTGAGGATGTGCTGGATGAGCATTTCATCCACGTCGTCGGGCGTGACGGCGGGATTGATGGCGCTGCGGCAGAGTTCCAGAAAAGTCTGGCGGCGCGTGCGGAACGGGGCGTTGGCCTTGCCCTGCTTGAGGATCATGCTGCGCAGGGCGATGACGATGTTGGGAATGTCGTCCTTGAACCGCTCGACGGCCTTGCGGAATTCCTTAACGTCCTGATTCTCGAACGAGACGTAGGCGGTGAGAAGTTCGTCGAGGCTCTCGGCCGAGGCAAACGGCGCGGTGAGCAGCCGCGCGCCGTCCTGATAGAGAATGGCGGTCTGGGAATCCTCGAAGAGAATGTTGGAATCGGGATAGCCACGATCAAATTTCTTTTTGATCTCCTCGGTCAGGTCGTCGGCGGTGTCTTTGCTTTCCCAAAAGCCCTGGTCAATGCGGAGAATGTTTTTCAGCGTGCCGTCGGGCCGGACGGTTTTGTCGCGGCGGGGATTGAAATAATCGAGTTCCTCGACGAGCAGCAAATCGCGCGGGCGGGCGTAGGCGTTGATGAGATTGAAGACGGCGCGGCGGATGGAGGTTTCCTTGGTGCTGCCGCCGAAGCGGATGATGTGGTCCACTTCCGAGCGGTAGGTGTGGATGGAGCCAAGGTTTGCCATGTGCGGCGCAGAATAACGCGGCGGGCGGCGGTTGCAAAGCGGGGAGTTTGTCAACACCAATTCGTTTTCATCGAACTCCTCACCCCGGCCCTCTCCTCGTTAAAATGTGTTTCTCCCGACGACCCTCATCCGGCCAAAATTCAATCCCTCATCCGGCTTCGCCACCTTCTCCCATCCGATGGGCGAAGGATTTTTCCGCTCCCGCGAACGAAGGACGGCGAGGAGTGGGAGAATTATTTTGTGGGACGTTTTCCCGGCGCAGTCCGATTGCATCGGTCAACACCGGGTTAATTTCCGTAGCGCCTTCAGCGCAGCCGGAGCTTGGCAGCCATTCATTCGTGTCGTTCGTGTGTTTCGCGGTTAATTCCTTGGCCCGTTCGGCTCGCAACTCCGCGCCTTTGCGTCTTTGCGTTAAAAAAATTTTCCGCGCCCGTCTATTCGTTTGCGAACGCGGCATGATTTAATTATTCTTCACAGCTTAAATGGGTCAATCTCGCTACATTGCGACGCACATGGCCGGCCTGCCCAAGTCGGGCATCCGCGATTTTTTTGACATCGTCGCCAAGATGAAGGACGCCATCTCGCTCGGCGTCGGCGAACCGGAAATCACACATTTCAAAGGCCTCGGCGAAATCAGCCCGAAAGAATTCGCGCAATTCATCGGCAAGGTGCTTGCGCACGGCCACCAATCGAATACGCCCCGCGCTCCGAGTCGGGACAGATCTTTGATTGCTACACGGGCCAAGGCCGAAAGCAACGCGGCGCAGAGGCCGTTGTTTTGACACCAGCCGAATATGCCCATCTTCTACGACACGCACGCGCATCTGGATTATCCCGATTATGAGAAGGATTTTGCCGAGGTGCTCGCCCGCGCGGAGGCGGCGGGCATCGCCAAGATCATCTCCATCGGCACCAGCCTGGACAGCAGCCGCCGCGCGGTGGCGCTGGCGGAACGGCATCCGGCCCTCTACGCCGCCGCCGGCTGGCATCCGTCCGAGGCGTTGGCTGCACCGGCCGACCTCCGTCCGGCCCTGCGTGAACTGGCGCGGCATCCCAAGGTCGTCGCCATCGGCGAGACCGGGCTGGATTATTTCCGACTGCCCAGTTCCCAAGGCGGCAGCCCGGCGGACGACGCGCATTACAAACAGCGGCAGGCGGAGATTTTCCGGCAGCAGCTTGAGGTGGCGGCAGAGTTCGGCCTGAATGCCATCATCCACCAGCGCGCGTCGTTTGATGACACGCTGGCGCAATTGAAACCGTTCGCCGGCAAAGTGCGCGGCGTGTTCCACTGCTTCGGCGAAAGCGTGGCGCGGTTGAAAGCGGTTTTGGCCATCGGCTCCCTCGTGAGCTATACTGGCATTGTGACTTTTAAGAACGGCCAGAACATCCGCGACGCCGTGGCCGCCACGCCGCCGGACAAATTCATGCTGGAGACGGACTGCCCCTATCTCGCGCCGGTGCCGCATCGCGGCCGGCGGTGCGAACCGGCGTTCGTGATGGAGATCGCCGAGACGGTGGCGCAAGTGAAACGGATTTCGCTGGACGAACTCAGCGCGGCGACCTGCCGGACGGCGCACGACTTTTTTCCCAAACTCGCATGACCAAACAGCAAATCCTCGACCTGTATTTTCTCGACGCGCGGCACAGGCTCGTCGAACTGGCCGCCTTTCTCGACCGCGTGGAGCGCGCGACCGGGCCGGAAGATTTCCGGCTGAAGCATTTCCGCGCCGCGCTGGCGAAACTGGACGGCAAAAGGAAGAACCGCGCACAAAGTGTCCTGCTTGCCTTCAGCGATCCGACGATAAAGCCAATCGCCAAAGCCGCCGGCAAAGGTGCCTGCGGCGCGTTTCCAAAATGAATGAATTCCCGATCGGCGCGCAAGAAACAAAAATGGGAATTCCCACCGGCATTGGACTTTTTCTTGATGGGGGTTTTCTCCGCGACTGAACAATGACCGCCTCCACCGCCGCCCATTCCAAATCCGAACTGCGCCAGAAAATCCGCGCGGCGCTGGGAAACATTTCCCCGGCGGTGCGGGCGGTGGAATCCAGCGCGCTGTGCGAGCGGCTGCAGGCGCAGATTTCCAGCGCCCGTTCGATTTTGTTTTTCGCGCCGCTGCAGGATGAGCCGGACATCTGGCCGGTGGTGGAAACGTCGCTGGCCTTGGGCGTGCATTGCGCGCTGCCGTTTTTTGACGCGCCCAGGGGCATTTACGGCGCGAAGCGGTTAACAACCCTGGCGACGGACCTCAGCATCGGAAAATTCGGCATCCGGGAGCCGGCGACAGGCTGCGCGGAAATTCCGCTGGACCAATTGGATTTGGTTCTGGCGCCGGGGGTGGCGTTTGATTCAAGCGGCCGCCGGCTCGGACGCGGACGGGGTTTTTACGATCGCCTGCTGGCGGCGGCGAGCGGCGTGAAATGCGGCGTGGCCTATGATTTTCAACTGCTGGAAACCATCCCGGCGGAGCCGCACGATGCGAGGGTGAACTTCATCCTGACGCCGGCGCGGTGCGTGTGCAGGAAGCGGGATTAGCGGTGCTGGGTGTCCATCGCGCCCAGCGCGCCGCCCTGTTGCCAGTCGGTCGGCGAGTTCCACGGTCGGACGGAGACGTTGTCAGACTCGTTGGTAGCGCAACCGGAAACAAACAACACCACGATGGCAAGCAGCAGCAGCCAGAAGCAGTGGGTGGCGCGGAATTTCATGTCAGGTGGAGGGATGCGCCGGGGAAACTTCGTCGCCCTCGATCATGTCGCCCAGTTGCCAGCCGGGAACAAGGTTGGCGATGCTCCGGTCTTTTTCGACGCTGCGGACAATGACTTTGGCGACCAGCTTGCCTTGGCGGCTGACCAGCAGCTCGCCATCGGTGATCAAGCCCTGATCCTCGCCGATGTTGAGCACCACAAAGTCCCACTTGGGATCCACGACGAGAATTTTGCCATGCAACCCGGCCGGCAGTTTGACGAACCGGTCCGGGTCGGTGAATTTGGCGAGCTCGTTCGTCAACCGGCCGATGGTGCGCAGCATGACCAACTTCTCGCCGTTGACCACGGCAATTTCCTGGAGCGCGCCCTTGAGATCCTTGCTTAATTTCAAAATTTGTTCGGGAGTCAAATCCGTGTTCTTGTAGGCGGCAAGGGAATTCAGGGCGTCGTCGCGCGCCTGCGTGACCTTGGCGAGTTTGTCCGTCAATTCATCGGCGCGTTTGGTCTGGGCGTCGGCGCGGGCCAGTTGTTTGTCGCGGTCGGATTTGGTGTCCTCCAAATCCTGCTGGGTCTGGGCCAACTGGCTTTTGGTTTTGGCGAGCACTTCGTTGGTCTTTTTCAACTCGTCAATTTTGGCGAGTTTGGCGCTTTTTTCATCGTCGCGCTGCTTGGCCAACGCGGGGACTTTGTCGGACACTTCGAGGTAGGAAACCACGCCGGCGCCGATTCCGGCCAGGATGGCGATGATTAAACTGATGCGAAGTAACATGGTATTGCCGTTTTTGAAGAGACTAAACCCCGCAACCAAACGTGTCAACGCCCTTTCCACGCCAGCCCCGCCCTTGCTTCGCAACGGGAAAAAAACGCGCCGGCCACGCGACGTCACTCCTTTTCCAGCAGGAAAAGCCGCGCAGATTCCTGATGCAGAGCCGATTCGACTTTTAGCAGTTCGGGATAATCCTTGGGGCTGACGATGCTGGGCTGGATCACCAGTTGATCCGTGATGAAGTAGTCGCCACCGCGTCCGCTCGCGGTGATGTGCGCCGTGCCGCCGGTGGCCGCGAGCGTCTTGCTCTTGGGCGCGATGATCGTCCGGCGAAATCCGGGTGGCGGGTCAATGTCCGCCTTCACGCTCTGCGCGCCGGCCTGCGAGATGAACAGCGGCAACGCGCGGCGGTCGGCGCCGACGGGAAACAGCGACGGCGTGAACGGCAGATCAAAGTAGGCATATCGGCCGTCCACCACGGCATAGTTGTCCACTTCAACGGTGAATTCCTCGGTGCCGGGATAATTGTCAAACTGCGTGACCAGCCCGCCCACGGACCGCGCGCCCTGCGACACCCGGGAGACGATCTCCTGGAAATACCGGCGGCGTTCTTCGGGCGGCAACTCGGCAAAAAAACGGTGCTGCTGGCCGTAGTTCAGACCATAATAAGAGTGGCGCACATTGATCCGCGCCCGGCCGTCGTCGGCCAGCGACAAATGATAGAACGTTTTCATCTCGTTCGCGCAGCCTTTGGCCGCCCGGATTTCCTCGCTGGCGCGGCGGGCTAGGACAATCCCCAGCTTGCCATCGTGCGCGGTCGCGCCCAGGCGCGCATACTGGTCGGTGTCATTCAAGTAATCGGTTTCGCCGTCCACGACCACGCGGACCAGCGGCGTGGCAAACACCTGCGGCATGGGAAATTTTTTGAGGACGCCGGCCATTGGCTGGATCGGCGGCAAGTCCGAGGCCAGCACAAATTCCGGCTTGAAGCCGGCGGCGGCCAGCATCGCGTGCAGCAAAATCGCGCGGTCAGCCAGGTGCCCGTAGCCGTCCGTCAGCGTCGTGTCGGCGGCGGAAAGCTCGCTCAACGGCAGTTCCGTGAATGACGGCCCCGCGACCCGGATGGATTTGGCGACAAAATCGCGGATGGCGGCCACGGCGGCGGCGCGGCTGGTGGCCGTCGCCGTCAACTCCCGCGCGCGGGCGGCGGCGAGGGAATTTTTCGCCGCGCGATCCCGCAGGATGGCGTTGAGGTTTTGGTAATAATCATCGGCGTTCCCGAGGAAATAACCGACGCCGGAATTGTAAGTCCACTCCGGCGGCAAGCTATTTTCGGCCGGCAGCGCCGGGGCGTTTTCCGCCCGCCAAGCAAACACCTGCCGCCCGTCGCGGCGCGTGCGCGTCTCCTGAATGCCGCCGCTGCCGGTGGTCAGTTGCCGGACGGTGAGATTCGCCGGCGCGGAGAGTTCAAAGGTTTTTTGCGCCAGCTCATCGGGCAACTGGAAGGATTCAAAGCCGGACAAATACGCCTGGTTGGTCATGGCGATTTCATATTCCACCTCGATGGTCGAGCCGATTTCCACGTTCGGCAGGTTGGCGACCAGCACCTTGCCGCCGGTGTAGCGCTTGGCGGAGGCGTTCCAGCCCGCGTCCATGACGTTGATTTCGCCAGGGGAAATCTCCGCGCGCGCCCCGGCCTTGGAAACCACGACCGCGCGGACAAGCTTTGCCGACTGCGTCGCGGGGTTGAAGCTGATTTTCAGCTCCGCCTCCCGCTTCTTGCCCTGATAGCTCAAGATTTGCTTGGAGTATCTCACGCGGTAAACCGCGGAATGCGCGTCGTTCACGGAGAGTTCCTTGCGGACGTCAAGGATTTTGGCGTCGGAATTGACCGGGGGTTCCGCGCCTGCGTCCACGGTCGCCGCCACATTTTCCGGCGCGGATTTCGCCAGCGCCAGCAGCGGCAATTTGCGGCCGTCGTATTGCATATCCTTGAGAGTCTGCTTGAGTTGCAAATACTGCGCCGGCGAAAACTCGACGGTTTTCAATTTCAATTCCCGCGCGCAGTTCAGCGTGCCGTTCGTGCAGGTGAAGGTTTCCCGGCGGCTCAATCCGGCGTCGTCCTGCGGCGCGCATTCCGGCAGCGAGACCACGCCGGCAAATCCCTTGTCCAGCTTGAGCGAAACCGTTTCCGCCAGCCCGCAGGTCGCGTCGGTCTGTAACGGATACTTTCGTTTTTCCAGCCCGGTGTCGTGCAGGATGAAATTCACCACGCCAAGGCCGGAGCCGATCCACGGCACGGTGACGACCGACTTGCCGTGGCCGGCGGCGGTCATGCCGGCGGCGGAAAATTCCAGCTCGGCGCGCAGGCCGGAGGACATATCGAGCAGGTTGGCCGGCAGCAGCTTCAGGGATTTCAACCGGGCACCGGGCACCGCCAGCTTGAGGTCGCGCTCAAAAAAACGGCGCAGATCGTCGGGCTTCATCTTCACGAACGCATTGCGATAGTCGTCGTCGTTCACGCCCTCGAAGGCCAGCTCGGACTTCGCCTCGAGCCGGCCGGCGGCGGTGAGCGTGCCGGTGGTCGTTACCCGCATCAGGTTTTGGTCCGGCGGCTGGACGGGGCTGGTCAGCAGTGTCTCGCCGGCCGGCCGGCAGACCAGATAGCTGCGGTTGCAGTCATACTGCGGCAGGAGTTCGCGCGTGTTTTCGTCGGTCGGATCCATCAACTGGTAATCGCCCGGCTTCAGTTCCACACCAACGATGGCGTGGTTGAAATTCGGGCCGGGCACGTCGGGATCGAGCTTGCTGCCAACATTGATGAGCACCGGATAGGCGTCGAGGCCGGCCGCGCGCAACAGCGACACGAGCAGCGCGGCCTTGTCGCGGCAGACGCCGTAATTTTTTTCAAACGTCAGCTTCACGTCGTGCGGCTCGAAACCGGGCCGGTCTTTTTCCGGCGTGAGCCCCATGTAACGGACCTTTTTGGAGACGTAATAGAAAATGGCTTTGATCTTGTCCATTTTGTCCGTCAACCCGGCGGTAAGAATATTGTTGGTTTGCTGCATTTCCGGCACGGTCGCGTCGAGGTGCGGCTCGCTCAAATGCCAATACCACTTGGACACCGCCGGCCAGTCCGGCAGTGTGCTGACCAGCAGACGTTGCAGCACCATGTCGTCCGGCGGCATGCCCGGCTCATCAAACATTCGCGGCACGTTGGCGACCTCCCAGTGATAGGTGATGGAGCCGTCGGCGTTGGTCGCGTTGGTGGATGTCACCGTGCCGGGAATGGCATCGCGCAGCCGGAGGTTGAGCAGCGGCCGTTCCGCCGGCGCGTGAACCTCGTAACTGATGTGCCGGATGTAGCCGGTCCCTTCAAAAATATTTTCATCCGTGAACTGCCCCGGAATATAGGGTCGCTCGGTCGTCTGCCGCACCACCGAATGCACGACATCGCCAATGTCCACCTCGGGCAGGTTGACCACCAGCACCTTGGTGTTCGGGTCGTAGATGTTCATCGCCATCTGGCTGTCGTCAATGCTCTCCTGAGAATTGGCCGCCACGTCCACCGGCTGCGCCGTGCCGTCGGGCTTCAACACCTCCAGTTTCGCGACGACCACCGTTGTATAGGGCAGTTGAAATCCCAGCGACAACGTCCGGCTGTCGCGCCGGCCCTTTTCGGTCAGCACCTTGGTGAAGGTTTCATCCTGGCTTTCACCGGTGCCGTCCCGGCGGAAAAGGCGCACGCTTTTCTGCTCGACCGTCGCCGTGTCGCAGTCGGGATATTTCGCACGCGTAATGTCCGCCGCCGCCGACAAAACGGTTTGGGCGTCGTCCAACGCCCAGAGCGGGCCGGCATAATCATTCGTGCCGCCGCGCGCCGGCAGAACCGCCAGGACCGCCGCTAAAATTAGTATCGATTTAAAGGTCTTCATCTCGGAAATATTGAGACATCATGCTGCCTGAACCGTTCAGCCGGGGCAGCAAATATATTTTGCCGCCCTGATGCTGCCGCCGGCTCAAGCAAAAAAAACGGCGAGGCCGGAGCCTCGCCTTGAAATTCGCCAGCGCCACCGTTCACTTCGCGGACGCAACGGTCTTTTCTTCCCGTTCCTTGACCAGCGTCGCGCCCTTGCCGAGACGCTTGCGCAGGTAGGTGAGCTTGGCGCGGCGGACATCGCCCTGGCGCTCGACTTCGATCTTGTCCACGCGCGGCGAGTGGAATGGGAAGATGCGCTCCACGCCTTCGCCGTAGCTGATGCGGCGAACGGTGAACGTCTCGTTCAATCCGGTGCCGCGTTTGCCGATGACGACACCGGAGAAAATCTGGATGCGTTCCTTGTCGCCTTCGACAACCTTGGTGTGGACGCGGACGCTGTCCCCCACGTTGAACTTCGCGGCGTCTTTGCGAAACTGTGCCGATTCAATTTTGTGTTGTAATGCCTGGTTCATAAAAATAGTTCGTAATTTTAATTTTCAACTGCTGAGCCTTCTGATTTTTCACCTTAAGACTCACAATAAATCCGGTCTCGATTCTTTTGTTCGCGCCTTTGCCTGCTCGCGCCGCCATTTCTCGATCTCGGCGTGGTTGCCGTTCAGCAACACTTTCGGGACTTTCATCCCGCGAAATTCCGCCGGCCGCGTGTAGTGCGGATATTCCAGCAATCCGTGGCTGAACGACTCGTCGCTCGAACTCGCGTCATCGCCCAAAACTCCGGGCAGCAGCCGCGTCACCGCGTCAATCACCACCATCGCCGGCAGCGCGCCGTTCGTCAGCACGTAATCGCCGATGGACAACTCGTCGTCCGCCAGCGCTTCCCGCACCCGCTCGTCGAAACCTTCGTAATGGCCGGTGACGAGCAGCAAATCCTTTTCCGCCGCAAGTTCGCGCGCAATTTCCTGCGTAAATTTTCTTCCGCTCGGCGAAAGCAAAATCACTTTTGTTTCCGCACGCTGCAAACTCTCCACCGCTTCAAACAGCGGTTCGCACTTCATCAGCATTCCCGGCCCGCCGCCAAACGGTTTGTCGTCCACAGTCTTGTGCCGGTCATGCGTCCAGTCGCGCAGCTGGTGGATGTTCAAATCCAGCAGACCCTTCTTGCGCGCCCGCATGATGATGCTTTCATCCAGCGGCCCGGCGAACATCGCCGGGAACAGGGTCAGCACGTCAATTCTCATGCGTGCCAAAATTTTCGTCAGCGTGCCGGCTTGTCTTCGACGATTTCCACCGAGCAACGAAGCCCTTTTATCGCGCTGCCGGCTTGCAGCAGCGACCGGATGGCGTTGATCGTCACGCCCTGGCGCCCGATGATCTTGCCGACATCGGACGGTTCGAGGCGCAGTTCGTAAACGGTCGCCCCGCCGCGCTCCACCGCCGTGACGCTCACGGCGTCCGGGTGTTGCACGAGCCCTTTGACGACGTATTCGAGGAACTCCTGCATAAAACAGTTTTGAGTTCTTAATTTTTAGTTGACCCGGCTAAAAACTCAAAATAAAAAAATTCAAGACTAGCTGGCTGCCGCCGGAGCCGCCTTGACCGCCTTTTTGATAAAGCTGGCCACGGTGTCGCTCGGCTGCGCGCCCTTGCTGACCCAGTATTGGGCGCGGTCAAGCTTGAGGGTGAAATTCTCACCCTGCTTGAGCGGTTGGTAGGTGCCGATTTCCTCGATGCACTTGCCATCCCGCGGACTGCGGCTGTCAGCGACGACGATGCGGAACACCGGCGTGTTTTTCGTGCCGATGCGTTTCATGCGGATTTTTACAGACATAAATTTATCAAAAGAGCATGGAAACTACCGAAGCCGGGGTGCCTTTGCAAGCCTTTGTTTTGGGAAAAACGGTTTGTCCGTCGCGTCAAAGTTTTGATTGGCCGAACGGGGCAAAGGGCGATTGATTTTTTAGCCACAGATGAACCGCAGATGAAACACAGATTATTTGAAGCCCGTCAGGGCTGAAATATTTGTAGTCCGACATCCACCAACGGACAAAGCTCCGTCAGGAGCGATATCCGCGGGTGTGCGGAGGGAATATGCCGCCCCGACGGTGCTGGAATTCATTTTGGTTTTGGATTCTACAAAGATGCCGCGCCTACGGCGCTGGGGGACGACGCGCATGGCGCGACGGCGAAAACGGACACCGGGACGGGTGCCCAATGCCATATTCCAGCCGCGCGGCCAATGGCAGTTTGGGGTGGTGGGTGGCACAGGCCACTGGCCTGTGTTGTCCGGCAACCTGCCGGACAAGTTTGTGGCGGGCTGTCGGTCGGCAAGTTGCCGACCGCAACGGGCAGGTCGCCCGTTCCACCCAGACAGCCAAGTCCCAGCCGGGCGACCAAGGGCAGTTTGGGGTGGACGAACGGGGCAATGGACGGTTGAAAATCCTGAAAGGATTTCAGCATTCAGCCCGGCGTTGCGAGGAACGAGCTACGCCGGGTGCGCTTGAGCTTCCTCGAATCAGTGCCGGAGGTGGATGCCAAACTGAAAGAACCCAACACGAAGGATGAAGCGTTTGAGGAGGCGGTGAAGTCGGCGCAGGAGGCGGCGGTGCCGGTGCTGGTTTATTAGACACGGATTTCACGGATTTGCACGGATTGGAAACGGCGGCATGGGTGACTGAATTGAATCCGTGTAATCCGTGTCAAAACTTTGTCGCGTGGCTCGCGTCTTTCGCGATTAATTCCGCACTTGAAACTTTCCGCCTTCAACTCGAAACTCACGCAATGAGCCGGCCTTACGAAGAAATTTTGAACGGTGGGACGCTGCCGCGTTCCGCGCCCGGCGACCGGCACGAAATCATTTGCGCCCGGCTGCATCGCGAAATGGCGGTTGGCATTGCCGGCTTGGGCAGCACGCAACTGCTGGCCCCGCGCACCAAAATTCAACTTTCACGCACCACGGCGTTTTGTCCGGATCTCGCGCTGGTGACGGCCGCCACCGGCAAGCTGTTTCTCGCCGTGGAGATTGTCAGCCGTGACGATCACCACGCCGACACGGTCATCAAAAAGGAAATCTACGAGCAGTTCCGCGTGCCGCGGCTGTGGATGGTGGACCCGCGCTACGACAACGTGGAGATTTACCACAGCTTCGAGTTCGGCTTGAAATTGCAAGGCATTCTTGCCGGCGGCGAAAGCCTCCGGGAAAAGCTGGTGCCGCAGTTCAAGATCACGATGAAAGAGCTGTTCGCCGCGTGATGGCATCATTTTGGTTGAACAAAACCATTAATTGCACTATCGTTGGCCCGTAGCAAAAACAACAACCAACGAAACAACAAGCTCATGAAACAATTCAAACTCACGCTGGCGTTGCTCGCCGGGCTGGCCCTGGCCAGTGCCACCATGACCACGCGGGCGGACGATGCCAAGGAAACCACCATCACCGGCAACATGGTGTGCGGCAAATGCACACTGCATATCACCGACAAATGCCAGAACGTCGTTCAGGTCATGGAAAACGGCGCCACTGTTAATTACTTCCTCAGGCAAAATGGCGTCAGCAAGGCCGAACATGCGGCCGTTTGCCACGGCGACAGTGAAAAAGTCACCGTCACCGGCACCGTCACCGAAGAGGACGGCAAGAAAATGATGACGGCAAGCAAGATTGACGTGGCGAAGTAAGAAACCAAAATCTCGCAGCGCGCGCCGCCGGATTTATTTCCGGCGGCGCATTTTTTCGCCATTTCAAATCAAGCCGATAAATAAGGCGACAGGCGATCTCGCCGACGCGCCAGTTCGCTGGCATAATGTCGACCCAGTAAATTTGCATTGGCGCGCATCCAGTCGGTCAGTCGGGTCGTGCCGGTCGGCGGCGAGTCCACCCAGAGCAAGCCGTCCATCAACCCCTTGATTTCTTCCCGCGTGATGAAGGTGTCGCGCACCAGCCAGCCGATGACTTTGCCGGCGACATAGCCGAAGCCCGGCGAAACTTTTACCATACGACACTTTTTGCCGATGGCGTCACCGACGACTTCAACCAGTTTGCGGTAGGTGAACGTTTCCGGGCCAATGGCATTGATGATCCGGTCTGTTTGATTTTTGCCCTCGACCACCGCCAGCGCCGCCAAGTCCTCGACGTAAATCGGCTGGAGGCGATACGCGCCGTCGCCAAACACCGCAAACAGGGGGAACCGGCGCAGCGCCTAGGCGATGTTGTTGATCAAAATGTCTTCGCGGCCAAACAGCACCGTCGGTCGGAGGATGGCATGATTCATTCCGCTTTCCTGCAAGGCGCGTTCCAGCTTGGCCTTGCCGGCAAAATATTCCAGCGGCGAATCCTCGCTGGGATTGGTGATGCTGACGTGGACGATTTTTCGAACCCCGGCCCGCCGGGCCGCCGCAAACAAAACCAGCGTGTTCTTCACGGCCTGCTCATGCGTGAAGGTCGCATGGTTGAACCGCACCCAGTAGGTGTTGTAAAGCACCTCCACTCCTGCGAGCGCCGCCGCCAGTTGATCCGGCTGGTCGAATGCCAGCGGGAGCGCCTTCACCTGTCCGCCAAAGGGATTGGTGCGCGCGGGCGAATTGGTGAGCGTGATGACCGAGCAACCTTCCGTCAGCAAACGGGTGGCGATGTAACGGCCGGAGTAGCCAAAGGCTCCGGTGACGGCATGGATGGCGTTATTTCTCATGTTTTTGTTTTTCCTGTAATTTGTGAAATACAACGTCAAAAAACATTATTTCAGCCACCGGGCAACGTGTCCGCCGAGTTTGACCAGTTTCACGCGTGAAGCCAGCGGCAGCCGGCGGATGTCACCAAACCAGCCGTCCATCAGCTCGAAGAAGGCCAGCATTTCCGCCAGCCGTTGCCGGGTGTGCGGGTCAACCGGCGGGCCGTCCCGCAACTGCGCCGAGGTTTCCCGCAGCATTTTGAGTGTGGGATCCATCTCGCGCCGTTTGCGCTCGTCCAGCAGGATTTCAAACATCTGCCACACATCCTTGATGGATTCAAAATGTTCCCGGCGGTCGCCCATGATATGCACGCCTTTGACCACGCCCCAGGTCTGCAACTCCTTGAGGCTGTTGCTGACGTGCGACCGCGCCACGCCCAGCGCCTCGACCAGATCATCCGCCGTCAGCGGCTTGGGGGAAAAATATAGCAGCGCGTGAATCTGGGCCACCGTGCGGCTAATGCCCCATCTCGCCCCCATCTCGCCCCAATGGAGCACCATTTTCTGGATGACCGGATTCAATGCCATTTCTGTTCAGACAGGAAAATAAGGAATTAACCACCGCGAGTCAAGAACCTTTTTATGGAACCGCCCATCCGGAATGTTTGCGGCGGTTGAATTTTACGCAGTCGGCGTATTTCACGCCGCTGCCGCCGAAGATATCCAGCGCCGAGCCGATGGTCAGGTCCACTCTCCCCTGCCCCAGTTGCGTGACCAACTCCAGATCCGCGATCGAATTCGCGCCACCGGCGTAAGTCGCCGGAATCGGCGCGAACTGGCCGAGCAGCGAAACCAGTTCGCGGTCGAGGCCGCGGCACAAACCTTCCACGTCCACCGCGTGGATCAAAAACTCGGCGCAGCCGGCGGAAAACTTTTGGAGCGTTTCTGCATTCACTTCCAAGTCGGTGAATTTCTGCCAGCGGTCGGTGACGACAAAATATTTTTCACCGCGTTTGCGACAACTCAAATCGAGGACGAGTTTTTCCGGGCCGATGGCTTTGACCAACTCATCGAGCCGCGTCCAATCCACGCGGCCTTCGCGGAACACCCAGCTTGTGACGATGACGTGCGACGCGCCGGCCTCCAGCCAGTCGTGCGCATTGGCTGCATTCACCCCGCCGCCGAGGTGCAAGCCGCCGGGATACGCCGCCAGCGCGGCGCGAGCTTCCGCTTCGTTGCCGGGGCCGAGTTGGATGACGTGACCGCCGCGCAGGTGGTCGCGCCGATAAAGTTCGGCGAACCAGGCGGCCGGCTTTTCGGAGACAAAATTCGTGCGCGTGCCGGCATCGCTGAGCGTGCCGCCGACGATTTGCTTCACTTTGCCTTCATGCAGGTCAATGCACGGACGAAACATGGCGTCAGCCTAGTTTCACGCCGCCGGAATTCACACTAAAAAATTTGACGAACCGCCCCGCCCAGCCAAAATTAAGGGGTTTTGAGGTGAACATCTCCACTCTGAAATTCCGCGCGCAACGCCAGGGACTCTTGGTTCTCGCCCTGTTGGGCAGCCTCGTCGGCAACGCCGGCACCCAGGCTGTCATCACCCAGCGCGCCGCCTACGGTCTTACCCATCGTCCGTGCGTCGGCGCGTTCCTCAACGGCCGGTTGCCGGAAATCGCCCCCGCCATTTCCGGCAACTGGACGGCGGTCAACGCGTTCACCAATCTGCTGTTCACCAACAGCGTTGGCCTCGCCTCGATTCCCGGCACCGACGAGCTTTGCGTCTGGGAGCGCGAAGGTCGCCTCTGGTCGTTTCCAAACTCCCCCGGCGCGGCACGGAAAAAACTCGTGCTCGACCTCAGCCGCCAATGCCAGGGCTGGGACGATTCCGGCCTGCTCGGCATCGCGTTTCATCCGGGGTTCGCGACCAACCATTTCATGTTCGTCTATTACACCTGGGTCGCGCCCGGGACGGTTGTGGGCGACCCGTTCACGCGGCCCAATCCAATCATTCCCAACAAATATCACGACCGGCTCGAACGCTACACGCTCGACGCGAGCGGCGTGGCCATGCCCGACTCGGTGAAGATTTTCGTGGACCTCACGAACCAGACCGTCTGGCATCACGGCGGCGGTATGTTCTTTCATCCCATGAACGGCTTGCTCTACTGGACGGACGGCGACAATTCCGTCGGCGACAACGACCAGATCCTGGACCAGAGCCTTTACTCCGGCGTCTTCCGCGTTGACGTGGATTGCCGTGGCGGCAATGTCAGCCACCCGCCGCCGCGCCAGCCGACCGGCGGCTACACGGCGAACTATTTTATTCCCAACGACAATCCCTTCGTCGGCCGGTCGAACGTGCTGGAGGAATTTTTCTGCCTCGGCCTGCGCAGCCCGCACCGCATGACCTGCGATGCGCCGACTGGAAAAATTTTCATCGGCGACGTCGGCGAAAGCTCGCGCGAGGAAATTGACGTGATCGAACCCGGCGAAAGCGGCCTGAATTTCCAGTGGAACTTCTGCGAGGGCAACCTCGGCAAAATGCCCGCCAACTTTATCGGCATCAGCCGCCGGCCGCTGCTGGACTATCCGCACACCGACGGTCGCGCGGTCATCGGCGGGTATGTGTATCGCGGCCGGGAATTCGCCAAGGACCTTGGCGGCAAATATATTTTCGGCGACAACGTCTTCCGCACCGTCTGGGCGCTGGATGAAACCACGACGCCGGTGAAAAAAACACTGCTCTGCGTCATGCCGCGCGGCACCGGGCCGAACTCCGGGACGGATTACACCGGCCTGTCGTCGTTCGGGACGGACGCCGCCGGCGAACTTTACTTCTGCCAGATGAGCAGCCTCGGCGGGCGCATTTTCAAGCTGCAACGCGGCGGCCCGCCGCCCCCGACCAAACTGATGCCCAAGCTGGTTTCCCAAACCGGCGTGTTCGCTGACCTCACCAACCTCGCGCCCGCCAGATTCCTCATTCCCTACGCCGTCAATTCGCCGCTGTGGTCGGACGGCGCGGTCAAAACCCGCTGGTTCACGATCCCGACGGACACAACGATTCATTTCAGCCAGAACGGCGAATGGACGTTTCCCGCCGGCAGCGTTTTCGTGAAGCACTTTGAACTGCCGGTGGACGATACGAATCCGAAAATCCTGCATCGCCTCGAGACGCGCATCCTGGTGCGCGACACCAACGGCTACGTCTATGGCGCGAGCTACAAATGGCGCGCGGACAATTCCGACGCCGACCTCGTCACCGCCGGCCTGACCGAGCCGATCGCAATCAAAACCGCGACCGGCACGCGCACGCAAAACTGGTTTTATCCCGGCCGGCAGGATTGCCTCACCTGCCATAGCCCGGCGTCCGGCGGCGTGCTGGGCGTGAATACCCGCCAGCTCAACGGCCCGTTCACCTATCCCAACGCGGTCGCCGCCAACCAGCTCCACACCCTCGGCCATCTGGGTTTGTTCGACGCCGCGTTCGACGACCGGAAAATCTTCCGCTATCCGCGCCTCGCCAACCTCACCAACGCCGCCGCCGCGCCCGAACTTCGCGTCCGCTCCTATCTGGACGCCAACTGCTCGATGTGTCATCGGCCGGGCGGCGCCGGCGCCTTCTTTGATGCACGGTTTGACACGCCGCTCCCGAAACAAAATCTGATCAACGGCCCGGTCGCCAACCAGCTCGGCATCGCCAGCGCGAAAGTCATCACGCCGGGCTACACGAACAAATCCATTTTGTTTTACCGCGTCAGCCGCGTCGGCGAAAACCAGATGCCGCCCATCGGCAAAAATGTCGTGGATGAAAAGGCCGTCGCCGTCATCGGCCACTGGATCCTGACGCAGCGCGCCAAACCGCCCGTGCTGCCCAAAGGCTGGAACAGCGCCGACATCGGCAACGTCGGCGTCAGCGGCGAGGCGGATTTTCTCAATGGCAATTTCAACCTGCTGGCCGCCGGCAGCGACCTGTGGGATATCGCCGATTCGTTTCACCTTGCCAGCCGGACCTTGAGCGGCGACGGCCAGATCACCGCGCACATCAGCTCGCTGGAATACACCGATCCGTGGGCCAAGGCCGGCGTGATGTTCCGCGAAAATAACACGCCCGGCTCCCAATACGCCCTGATGGCCGTCACCGCCCACAACACCGCCGTCTATCAATGGCGGCCCGCGCCGGACACCGGCACCCACAACACCGATGCCAACGCCGCCATCATTGCGAGCTGGGTGCGGCTGACCCGCGCCGGCGACACGTTCACCGGCGAAATTTCCGTGGACGGCAAAACCTGGCAGCCGGTGGATCATATCAGCGTGCCAATGAAAAAATCCGTTTCCGTTGGTCTTGCCTTGAGCGGCCACAACAACTCGGTGCTGAATTCCACGCTGTTCGACCACGTCACCGTCACCGCCAAGACCGGAAAATAAAACCGATGGACGGCTGTTCCGCCCGCCGGTGATTCATCGCCCCCGCCAGCCTGTGCCGGCCACTACTGCCGTTTCAGCCGCGCAAAATTTTCCCGCCGGCACCGGCATCTCGCGATTCGATCTCCGCCGCATGAAACAAAAAGCTTGCGCCGCCGCCGGCGTGGATGTTGTGGGTTGACGTTGCCGCCCCAAGCGGCAACCATTTGGTGAGTAGTCCAATTCAAACCGTTTTTCCATGAAGAAAATCCTGTTCCCCCTTCTGTTTGCCCTGGCCGCAACCGCCGCCATCCCCGGCCGCGCCGTGGGACCGTATCAGTTCATCAAGGAAATCCCCGTCGGCGGTGACGGCGGCTGGGATTACCTGTCGGTGGATTCGGCGGCGCAGCGGCTTTACGTCAGCCACGCCACGAAGGTCGTGGTGATTGATCTCGCCAAGGACGCGGTCGTCGGCGAAATCACCAACACGCCCGGCGTCCACGGCATCGCCGTCGCGCCGGAGTTGAATCGCGGCCTGGTCACTTGCGGCCGTGAAAACAAGGGCGCGATTGTGGACCTGAAAACCTTGCAGATTCTTTCCAAGGTGGACACGGGCGCGAATCCGGATGGAATGATTTTTGAGCCGGGCCAGCAGGAATTTTACACGTTCAACGGGCGTGGCAGTTCCGCGACGGTGATTGACGCGAAGACGGAAAAGGTCGTCGCCACGATTCCGCTCGGCGGCAAACCGGAGTTCGCGCAGGCCGATTCCAAGGCGGGCCTGGTGTTCAACAACCTCGAAGACCAGAGCGAACTCGTCGCGATTGACACCAAGAAGCATGCAGTCGTGAACCGCTGGCCGATTGCGCCGGGCGAAGAGGCGAGCGGCCTGGCGTTCGACGAGCAGAACCACCGGCTCTTCCTCGGCTGCGGCAACAAACTGATGGTGATGCTGGACAGCACCAGCGGAAAAGTTCTGGCCCGCGTGCCGATTGGCGATGGCGTGGACGCGAACGCGTTTGATCCGGCCACGCAGTTCGCCTTTGCCTCCTGTGGCGATGGCACGGTCACGATTGCGAAAGAGGACGGCGACAAGCTGACGGTGGTGCAAACGTTGAAAACGGAAAAGGGCGCACGGACCATGACGATTGATCCGGCGACGCACAAAATTTATCTCGCGGCGGCGAAGTTTGAAGAACCCGCCGCCGGCCAGCGGCGCGGCCGGATGGTGCCCGGCAGCTTCAAGGTTCTGGTTTACGGGCCGGAATGATTTTTTGGCCAGCGGCGCGGAAACGCTCCCGCCGGCCCAGCGGGAAAAACTGCTCGGCCAACTGGATGAAATCCAGCGGCTCACCAAGGCTGATG
This sequence comes from bacterium, assembly GCA_021780905.1. Lineage (GTDB taxonomy): Bacteria > Verrucomicrobiota > Verrucomicrobiia > Limisphaerales > UBA11358 > UBA11358. The sequence goes on along the minus strand of JAJXXW010000018.1, from coordinate 91,624 downwards.
CCGGCCAGATTGCGCTGAAGTTTGAAACCATTGCGCTCGATGAAATCGTCCGTGACGTTTTGCCGACGCGCAGATTCTCGCCAAGCCCGCCGGTCATTCCGTCCACCTGGCCGTCTGTGAAGAAATTCAAATCCGGGGCGACCGGCACCGGCTGCGCCAGCTTTTGCTGAACCTGGCCGACAACGCCGTCAAATACAACCAGCCCTGCGGCGCGACGGTGCGCTGGCCGAACTGACAATCACCAACACCGGCAAAAACATCCCGCCGGAAATTTTACCGCGCGTGTTCGAGCCGTTCTTTCGCGGCGACCCGGCGCACGATGCCGCCGGGGACGGCTGCGGCCTCGGCCTGAGCATCGCGCAGTGGATTGTCTCCGCGCACGGCGGAAAAATTCGGGTTGCCTCCGAGCCGTCGAAGCCGACAATGGTCACCGTGCAACTGCCGTTGGCAACCAAACCATGAAACCTCCGACACCGAACCTCGAACCTCGAACACCCCATCGGCCGCGCGGGCCGTTCCTGATTTCACGCGGGCGTTGGACGTTGAAGGTTGAAGGTTCGATGTTTGCCGCCATCCTCCTTTTTGCCGCCGGCTGCGCGCATTACCGTCCGCAGCCGCTTGCGCCGGAAAAAACGGCGGCAGCCCTGGAATCGCGCCGGCTCGACGACGCCGGCCTGAAAAAATTCCTCGAACAAAACCTCGGCCGCGAATTCAAAACCTGGCCCCAGACGAACTGGGATTTTCAGGAGCTTACGCTCGCCGGATTTTATTTTCATCCCAGCCTCGAGGTCGCCCGGGCGCAATGGCTCGTCGCCTCGGCCGGCTTGAAAACGGCGGGCGCGCGGCCGAATCCGTCCGTGTCCGTCGCGCCTGGCTACGACACGCAAATCCCCGGTAATTACAGCCCGTGGCTCGTGCCGGTGACGTTTGATCTGCCGATTGAGACCGCCGGCAAGCGCGGCAAGCGGCTCGCCGAGGCGGAAAAAATCTCCGAATCCGCGCGCTGGAGTTTTGTGTCCGCCGTGTGGCAGGTCCGCAGCGGCGTCCGCGCCAGCCTGCTCGATTTCCAAACCGCCGGCCGGCGCGCGAGCCTGCTGCAAAAACAATTCGCCACGCAAAACGAAATTGTGCGGCGGCTCCAGCAGCGGTTCGACGCGGGCGAGATTTCCCGGCCGGAACTCACCGTGGCGCAGATTGCGCTGAACAAAACCCAGTCGGATTTGAGCGCGGCGCTGGCCCTGCGGGCGGATGCCCATTCGCGACTGGCCGAGGCGCTCGGCCTGAGTGAAGCCGCGCTGGCGGACAAAAAATTTGACTTCAATTTTTCCCCGCGCGACGTGCCGGCGCTGACTTCCGCCGAAGCGCGGCGCGTGGCGCTGCGGTCGCGGCCGGACGTGCTGGCCGCGCTCGCCGACTACGCGGCGGCGGAGGCGGATTTGCAATTGCAGGTCGCCAAGCAGTATCCCGACCTGCACCTCGGCCCCGGCTACGCGTGGAATTCCGGCAACGCCGGCGACAATCAATGGAGCCTCGGTGTCACGCTGGAGCTGCCCATCCTTGACCAGAACCAGGGGCCGATTGCCGAGGCGGAAGCGCGGCGGAAACTGGCCGCCGCGAAATTCATCGCGTTGCAGGCGCAGATCATCGGCGAGATTGACCGCGCGGTGGCGGGCTGGCGCGTGGCCCAGGAACAATTGCAGACCAGCGACGAGCTGCTAACCGCCGAACAGCGGCAGCAAAAATCCGCCGAGGCGCAGCTCCAGACCGGCGCGGCGGACCGGCTGGACGTGCTCAACTCGCAACTGGAATTGACCAATACCCTGCTCACCCGGCTCGACAGCGCGGCGCAGTTGCAGCGGGCGCTCGGCGCGCTGGAGGACGCCGTGCAAAGTCCGCTGACGCTGCCAGTGGCCACGCTGGAGGCGGCGCAAAAAACTCATTCTGAACCTTTAAAATGAAAAGAAAAATCATTGTGGTCGGCCTCCTTGTGTTGGGCGCTGGACTGGGTCTGCTCGCGTTTCTGAAATCCCGGGGCGCGGTGCCGGAAACGAATACCGACGAAACCATCCCGACCCTCGTCACCGTGCAGACCGGCGCGCTCAAGCTGGCCACGCTCCACCGTTACGTTCAGGGCTACGGCATGGTGGAAACTGCGCCGGCCACGGGTGACACGCCGCCGGCCGGGGCGCAGATTTCCGCGCCGGTCGCCGGGGTGGTTGCCCAAATTTCCGTGGTCGAAGGCCAGCACGTTGAAAAGGGCGACGTGCTGATGGAATTGAATTCCGGCGCGGCGACCTTTGCCTATGCGGAACAGCAGGTGGCGCGGCAAAAACAATTATTCGCGCAACAAAACACGTCGTTGAAAAATTTGCAGGACGCCGAGGTGCAACTGGCCTTGCTGCGCGTCACCGCGCCGTTGTCCGGCACCGCCGTGCGCGTCAACGTCAAACCCGGCCAGGCGGTGGATTTGACCACGGTGGTCGCGGAAGTGATGGATTTGAATCGGCTCGTCGTGAGCGCCCAAATCCCGGCGGCGGAAGCAAAAGATTTGAAGGCGGGTGATCAGGTCGAAGTTCTAAGCGAGCCGCCGGTGACGACGGAGCTTTCGTTTGTCAGCCCGGAGGTGAGCCGGGACAACGGCACGGTGCGGGTGCGTGCGCTGTTGCCGGCGAACAGCGGCTTGCGGCCGGGAGAGTTTTCCCCGCTGCGCATCGTGACGGCGGTTCACACGAATTGCCTGGCCGCGCCGGCCGAAAGCGTGGTCACGGATGAAAACGGCGCGAGCGTCATTTCGCTGATCCACGGCGACACGGCGACGCAAACGCCGGTGCAGACCGGTTTGCGCGAGGACGGCTGGGTCGAAATCAACGCGCCGGGACTCAAGACTGGCGATTCCGTGGTGACGGTCGGCGCTTACGGGTTGCCGGACAAAACCAAAATTCAAATCGCCCATCCGGCGGACGAAACGTCGGCGACCCACTCCGCTGCCGCGCAATGAACGCCAAATCCTTATCAGGCTTGGGCAGATTCGCCACCCACCACGCGGTTTCCATCACCTTCATCGCGGTGGTGTTGTGTCTGGCGGGAATCTTTTCCGCGATGCGGACGCCGTCCTCGGTTTTTCCGCAGACGGATTTTCCGCGCATCGTCGTCCTGGTGAACAACGGCATCATGCCGGCCAACGAAATGATGGCGGCCGTCACGCGCCCGATTGAGGAGTCCATGAAGAGCATTCCCGGCGTGGTGTCGGTGCGCTCCTCCACGGCGCGCGGCTCGGCCATCGTCAACGTGATCTTCAACTGGGGCGCGGACATGCAGCGCGCGGAACTTTACGTGCTGGGCCAGCTTTCGGAAATCCGCGGAGATCTGCCAACCACGGCGCAGACCGACGTTTCGCGCGTGGCGTTTTCGTTGAGCTACCCGATCATCGGCATCAGCCTGACGAGTTCCAACCGCACCCTGATGGACTTGTGGGACACGGCCAATTACCAAATCAAGCCGCTCTTCCTGCAAATTCCCGGCGTGGCCAAGGTGGAAATCGAAGGCGGCCAGGTGCCGGAATATCACGTCGTCGTGGACCCACTAAAATTGCAGGCCGCGCATCTCGGCCTACAGGACGTGAGCGACGCGCTGACAAAAAATAATCCCGTCGCCGCCGCCGGCATGATCGTCGAAAACCACCACCTTTACCTGACGACGGTGGACGGCCGCGTCCATTCGCCAGACGACATCGGCAGCGTGGTGATCGCGGTCCGCGGCGGCCATCCGGTCCAAATCAAAGACGTGGCGGCGGTGGCCCGCGGGCCGGCGCCGGCCTACACCAGCATCACGGCGCAAGGGCGGCAGGCCGTTTTGTTCAACATCGAAAGCCAGCCGGACGCCAGTGTGCTGGCAATCGCCTCGGAATTGAAAAGCCAGCTCGCGCAGTTGCGTCACGAGCTTCCGCCGGACATGCACCTGACGTTCTTTTATGATCAATCCCAATTCGTGGAGGATTCCGTGGGCAGCGTTCGGGACGCCATCATTTTCGGCCTCATCCTGTCGGTGTTCATTCTCTTTTTCTTCCTGAAAAACTGGGGCAGCGTCTGGACGGCTATCGTCACCATTCCGATTTCCGTGCTGATCACATTCGTCATCCTGAAAGTGACGGGAATGAGTTTTAACATGATGACGCTCGGCGGGGTCGCGGCGTCCATCGGCCTCATCATTGACAACGCCATCATCGTCGTCGAAGCGATGTGCCACAAGCTGGCGGCGGGCCGGCCGCGGCTGGAAGGCATTCACGAGGCGATGGGAGAAATCCTGACCGCGCTCGTCGGCTCGACGCTGACGCCGGTGGTGGTGTTCCTGCCGCTGGCGTATCTGAACGGCATGGCCGGCGTGTTTTTTCGCGCGCTGGGCCTGACGATGGTGGTGGCGCTGCTCGTGTCGCTGGTTCTGGCCATCACGCTGACGCCGTCGCTGGCCGCGTGGTTCATTCGCGGACGGGGCAAATCGGATTCGTCTGGCGACGGGGCCGGTTTTGTGTTGCGGCCGGTGCTGCGGATTTATGAAGCCTCCGTCCGCTGGTCGTTGCGGCACGCGTGGCTGACGTTGCTCGGCTGCGCGGTGATTCTGGCCGCCGGCAGCCTGATTTTCCGCCAGTTGGAAACCGGCTTTCTCCCGGATTTTGACGAGGGAGGATTCGTCATGGATTTCACGGCGCAGCCGGGCACCAGCCTCGCCGAAACCGCGCGCGTGTTGGATGAGGCGGAACAAATCATCCGCACCAACGCCGACGTGGAAGGTTATTCCCGCCGGCTGGGCACGCAGCTCGGCCCGTTCATCACCGAGCCATACATGGGTGATTATCTCATCAAACTCAAGGCGAACCGGAACCATTCCACCGACGAGGTGCTCGCCCAAATGCGCCGCGACTTCAACCGGCGCTTTCCGATGGTGCGCTGGGATTTTCACGGCTACCTGGAGGATCTGACCGGTGATTTGCAATTGGCGCCCACACCGGTTGAAATTTATTTGTTCTCGCCCGATTTGAAATGGCTGCAGAAAACCGCGCCGCGCGTGGAGAAACAACTCAAGGACATTCCCGGCGTGGTGGACACGTTCAGCGGCCTGACCGAAACCGGCCCGTCCATCAATCTGCGTGTGCGGCCCGCCGACGCCGAACGCTTTGGCCTGTCTGCACAGGACATCGCCGACGCCGTCAACACCGCGCTGCTCGGCCAAGTTTCGTCCTACTTGCTGCAAGGCGACCGCACGGTGGACATCCGAGTGATGGCCGAGCCCGGCAGCGTGAACACCATTTCCAAACTGCGCGACGTGCCGATGCGCACCACGACCGGCGCGGTCGTCCGATTGAATCAAGTCGCCGATCTGAACGTCGCACCCGCCGAAGTGGAATTGAACCGCGACAATTTGCGGCAGGACAACATCGTTTCCGCGCGGCTGGAAGGCGTTGACCTCGGCACCGCCATGCGCGAAATCCAGGCCGCATTGAGCCATGACCAGTGGCTGCCGCCCGGTTCCGTGGAATACGGCGGGCTTTATCAGCAACAGCAGGAATCCTTCCGCAACCTGCTCGCGGTGCTCATCGCCGCGATTCTGCTGGTGTTCACCGTGCTGCTCATCGAATTCCGCTCGTTTTACGAGCCGATCGCGATTGTCTTTGGCTCGGTGCTGGCCTTGTTCGGCTCCCTGGCGGCGCTGTGGCTTTCCGACATTTCGCTCAATATCATCTCTTTCCTCGGCATCATCATTGGGGTCGGCATCGTCGCCAAGAACGGCATTTTGGTGCTGGATTATTTCCAGCAATTGCGGGCGCAAGACGTGGAACTGATCGAGGCGCTGGTGCAGGCGGGCCATCGCCGGTTGCGGCCGGTGCTGATGACCTCGCTGGCGGCGGCGCTGGGCATGTTGCCGCTGGCCTGGGGCGCGGGCACGGGGGCGCAGATGCTCCAGCCGCTGGGTGTCGCCGTCATCGGGGCGCTGTTCATTTCCGTGGTGCTGTCGCTCATCGCCACGCCGGTGGTGTATTATTTGCTGATCCAAATGCACCTCTGGTTCCTGCGGCAACAAACGCCGAAGCCGGTGGCGTGAAATAGACCGGAACAAATAGGCACAGCCAAACAAAATGCGGCAGCTTTTGTTCCTCGAAAAAACGAGGCAGCACCACAACCTTGAAATCAGGCTTTGAATTGCAGCACCGCTTCGGTGCAGCGTCCGCAAATCGTCGGGTGTTCGGGGTTCTTGCCAATGTCCGTTTCCCAATGCCAGCAGCGCTCGCATTTCTGGCCGTCGGCTTTGGAAACAACAAGTGAATCAGTCTCGCCAACCGTAATTTTCAACGCGGAAACATTGACGAGTTCGCGGAGCAATTCAGAATCAGACAATTGCCACTGAACTTGAGGAACAACGAATTCGATTTTTGCATCCAGAGCTTTGCCGATGGTTTTGGCTTGGCGCGCTTTTTCCAATTCAGGAAGAATTTTTTCACGCCACTGTTTGAGCCAGACCCATTTTCCAATTTCATCAGGGTCTAGCGTCAGAGTGCATTGCTTAAATTCGCTTTCATGCACCGAGCCGGTCGGTTTGCCGGGAATAAATTCCCATGCTTCATCCGCCGTGAACGCCAAAACCGGCGCGAGCAGCTGGCACAGGCCGCTCACCAGCCGGTGCAGCGCGGTCTGCGTGGAGCGGCGGCGCGGCGAATTCGCGGCGTCGGTGTAGAGCCGGTCCTTGATGACGTCGTGATAGACGGACGAGAGTTCCACGGCGATGAACTGGCTGACTTTTTGATAGACGACGTGGAAATCGTATTTGTCGTAGGCGGCGACGACGTCGGTTTCCAGTTTGGAAAATTCGCCGAGAATCCAGCGGTCGAGGCCGGTCAATCTGTCGTCGGCCACGGAGTGTTGCGCGGGATCGAAATCGTAAAGATTTGAGAGCTGGTAGCGCAGCGCGTTGCGGACGCCGCGATAGGTCTCGCCCACTTTGTTGACGCGTTCCTCGCTCACGACGATGTCGTTGCGGAAGTCCTGCGACGCCACCCACAGCCGCACGACGTCCGCGCCGTATTTTTTGACGTAGGCCTCGGCGGTCTGCGGTTTCTCGTAAGCGCCCTGCTTGCTCTTTGAAATCTTCTCGCGGTCGGCGTCCACCATGAAGCCGTGCGTCAATACGGTCTTGAACGGTGCCGCGCCGTTGCCCGCGAGTGAGAGCAGGAGCGAGGATTGAAACCAGCCGCGATGCTGGTCGGAACCCTCCAAATACATATCCGCCTGAAACGGTTTTTCTTTCCCGGCGATTTCCTTTCGACGCGCAATGACGGCGCGCGAGGAACTGCCGGAATCAATCCAGACATCCAGCGTGTCGTTGGATTTGGTCACGGCATCCGCGCCGGACCAGTTCGCGGGCTTCACCAGCGCCCACAATTCGGCGGCAGATTTCTCGAACCAGATGTTTGAGCCGTGTTGCTCGATTAAATTGGCGACGTTGCAGATGACGTCTTTGTTCAGGATGGCTTCGCCTTTGGCGTCATAAAACGCGGGCAGCGGCACGCCCCACGAACGCTGGCGGCTGATGCACCAGTCGGGCCGCGATTGCACCGCGCCTTTGATGCGATTCACGCCCCAATCAGGAATCCAGCTCACGCGGTCAATCTCGGCAACGGCCTGTTCGCGGAAATGATGGTGGTCAATCTTGATGAACCATTGGTCCATCGCGCGGAAAATGATCGGCGTCTTGCTGCGCCAGCAATGCGGGTAGCTGTGATGGTAATTTTCCTGATGCAACAGCGCGTGGCGGACGCGGAGTTCGTGCAGCACAGCTTCATTGGCGTCACTCTTGCCGTGCTTTTCCAGAATGGATTTGCCGACTAACTCGGCCGGCATTTGCTGTTCCACTGGCAAATCGTTCGTGTAAGCAAATTTCCCGTCGTCATCTACCGGCGAATAAACCGGCAAGCCCTGCGCGCGGCCGAGATGGTAGTCGTCCTGACCGTGGCCGGGCGCGATGTGGACGAAGCCAGTGCCGGTGTCGGCGGTGACAAACTCGGCAGGAAATGCTTCGCCTTGCCGGCTGCAAAATGGATGTTGATATTCCAAGCCTTCGAGGTCGCTGCCCGGAAATGTTGTGAGCGTTTCGTATTTCCCCCATTTACATTTTTCCGCAACCGCAGAAACCAGAGCCGAGAGAATGAAATATTGCTCGCTGCCAACCAAAACCAGTGAGTATTGAAGTTTCGGATTGAAAGCAACTGCGAGGTTTGCCGGCAATGTCCACGGCGTTGTCGTCCAAATTACGACACATGAATTTGACGGAGAGGCTTTTTCCGCAAGCTCCAAGCCTTGAACAAATTCAGGAAGCTGAAAAACCTTAAACTTCACGAAGACGCTCTGGCTGACGTGGTCGGCGTATTCGACTTCGGCCTCGGCGAGCGCCGTGCGGCAGGGAATGCTCCAATAGACGGGCTTCTTGCCGCGATAAACAAAGCCCTTGGCAACGATGTCCGCGAACAGGCGCAGTTCATCGGCTTCGTATTCCTTGTTCAACGTGAGATAGGGATTTTCCCAATCGCCGAGCACGCCGAGGCGCTTAAACTGACCGCGCTGGAGATCAATATATTTGCGGGCGTAGGCTTCGCAGGCTTTGCGGATAGTCGCGGCGTCGGCGTCGGTTTTGCCGGCCTTGTGCATTTCCTGGGAGACTTTGAACTCAATCGGCAGACCGTGGCAATCCCAGCCGGGGATGTAGGGCGCGCTTTTGCCGCGCAGAGTCTGATACTTGATGATGATGTCCTTGAGAATCTTGTTCAGCGCCGTGCCGACATGCACATCCCCGTTGGCGAACGGCGGGCCGTCGTGCAGAACAAATTTATCGGCACCGGCGCGCGCGGCCTGGATTTTATCATAAAGGTTCGCGGCTTCCCATTTTTTCAGGCGTTCCGGCTCGCGCGTGACGAGGTCGGCCTTCATCGCGAAGTCCGTGCGCGGCAGGTTCAAGGTGTCTTTGTAGTCCATCGCAAAAATGAACAGACACGGTAGCAGTGCGGGAAAAAACTGTCACGGCGGAAAATCGCCGCTGTAATATGCGGCCGGTCCAGAAAAGAAAAAACCGGACCAGTCAGCCAGAGGATGGCCGAAAGGTCCGGGGAATTCAGAATGAGCACAACGTAGGATTACGGAGAACTCGCGCGCCGGCTGCACTCAAGCCGTCGCCGAAATTGTAAAATTCAAAGATCAAGTTGCGAGCTACAGCCCCCGCAACTGCCAACAATAAATCACAGTCGCTTATCATTGTCAACCGGCATTTAATAATATAAGAATTACTTTTTAAATTGCAGTCCGCCAATTAGCCAGGCCGGCACCGTCGGGGCTTCGCCCGCCCCAAAATGAGCCGGGCCAGCGGACATGGATGGTGGTGATGCGGAATAAAAGGGCTGCCGGAAAAATGCAAATCGCGTGGTTTTATTGCGCTTTTTGGAGATGTGAATAACTCGTGAATAAGAGTTAATATGTTGTCCTAGAATGTTGCGGCCGAATCCTCTAAAACGTTCGCATAACATTTCAATGCATTGGCTGGCAGACGTGATGCCGCTCAAGTTCAGAAGGCAAACGGTCACTGAAATTAACAACATATTAAACATCAATTAGTTGTAAACCTTGTTTTGCAAAATCTGATGGTGGCAGGGACAAAGAGTTGATGTTTTCGCTTGAATAAAAATTCACGACGCGCTTGACTGGAGTTGGACTCGCGCAAAAAGATGGGGTTGAGCAGTGAAGTGAATAAAACACTAAAATTTGGGTCTTTGCGGAATAACATGCAGATTTCAGCAGAAAAAATTTGGAACTCGGCGCAGGAACATTTACGCGCCAAGTTGAGTCAGGACACCTTCAGCATGTGGTTCGCACCGCTGCGGGCCAGCGCCATGGATGCGAGCCACATCCTGATCGAGGCACCGAATGAATTCTGCGAGGTCTGGCTCAAGGACAATTATCTCGGGTTGATGCAGGATGCCGTGGCGGCCGCCGCCGGTTGCAAACTGGCCGTGAAATTTAAGACCGGCACGCCGCCGCATCCCGCCACCGCCATCAGTTCCGCCCGGCCAGCGGCCGAAACCGCCAAGGCGAAATCCCTTTCCGCGGTTGCCGAGCGGACGGCCGCCAACGGGGATCTGCATTTCAATCCCAAGAACACGTTCGAGTCGTTCGTGGTGGGCGGCAACAATAATTTTGCCCACGCCGTGGCCAAGGCGGTGGCTGAATCGCCCGGCAGGGTCTATAATCCACTCTTTCTTTATGGAGGCGTCGGGCTGGGCAAGACGCATTTGCTTCAGGCGATCGGGCAGCACGTCGCCGGCGCCAGAAAGGGCGCGCGGGTCGCTTATGTGTCCTCGGAAAAATTCACCAACGAATACATTGAGGCGATTCAAAACAACAAGCTGGTGGCCTTCCGCAAAAAATACCGCCAGAGCGAGGTGCTGTTGATTGACGACATCCAGTTTCTCGCCGGCAAGGAGCGCATCCAGGAGGAATTTTTCCACACGTTCAACGCCCTGCACGAGGCGCACAAGCAGATTGTTCTGACCTGCGACCGGCCGGCCAGTGAAATTCAAGGGCTGGAACAGCGCCTGGTTTCGCGCTTTGAATGGGGCCAGACCGCCGATGTCCAGGCGCCCGACGTGGAAACGCGCCTGGCCATTCTCCGCAAGAAGGCGCAGTCCATGAACGTGACCTTGCCGGAAGAGGTCATCAATTTTATCGCCACGCGCATCCGGACCAATATCCGCCGGCTGGAGGGCGCGCTGATCCGCGTCTCGGCGCTGGCTTCCCTCACGGGCAAGAAACTGACCGTCGAGGTCGTCGAGAATTTGCTGCGCGAAATGCTGCATGAAGAGGGCCGGCAGACCATCAGCATCGAGGTCATCCAGAAAAAAGTGGCGGAGCATTACGACATCCGGCTGGCGGACATGACCAGCAAGCGCCGGCCGGAAAACATCGCCTTCCCCCGCCAGATCGCCATGTATCTTTCGCGCCAGATGACGGAAAGCTCCCTGAACACCATCGGCGAGGCGTTTGGCGGCCGCGACCACGGCACGGTGCTGCACGCCTGCCGCCTCGTCAAGGACCGCATGGAAGTGGACGCCAACACGCGTCAGATCGTCAGCTATCTGGAAAAGCAGTTGATGCGGTGAAAACCGTTTTGGGTTTGGGATTTTCAGTTTTTGGTTAAGCCGGGCCGGACTAAAAAGCCCACATTTCAAATTCAAACCTCTTCCCATGTCTGCCATTGAAGTCAGCGGCCTGACCAAAGCCTTTCGCACCTACAAAAAGCCGCCGGGATTCTCCGGCGCACTCAAGGGGCTGTTTCACCGGCAATACACCCAGACCGTCGCCGTTGACGGCGTGAGCTTCAAAATCGAACCCGGCGAACTCGTCGGCTTTCTCGGCCCGAACGGCGCGGGCAAGACCACCACGCTCAAGATGCTCGCCGGGCTGCTCTACCCCACCGGCGGCGCCGCCAGAGTGCTCGGCCACACGCCGTGGGAGCGCCACGACGAATACCGCCGGCAGTTCGCGCTCGTGCTCGGCCAGAAAAACCAGCTCTGGTGGGATTTGCCGGCCCGCGAATCGTTGGAGTTGAACGCCCGGATTTATGGCATTCCCCAAGCCCGTTTTGAAACGACGGTCGGGGCGATGACGGAGCTGCTGGGCGTCCAGGACAAATTAAACGTCAGCGTCCGCGAACTTTCGCTCGGCGAACGGATGAAGATGGAACTGATCGCGTCGCTGCTGCACCAGCCCAAGGTTTTGCTCCTCGACGAACCGACCATCGGCCTCGACGTGACTTCGCAAAAGACCGTGCGCGATTTCATCCGCCGCCACAACGCCGAACAGAAAACCACCATTCTGCTGACGAGCCATTACATGGCCGACATTCAAGAGCTGTGCGAACGGGTCATCATCATTGACCACGGCAAGATTTTCTTCGACGGCAAGTTGAGCGACATCGTGGACCGGTTTGCCGACTGCAAGCTGGTCACCATTCAATGCGCCGGGGCCGGCGCGACGCCGGCGGAGCAACTGGCCGGTTACGGCGAAATCATCAAGCAAAGCCCGACGACCTTCACCCTGAAAATCAAGCGCGACCGGGTGATCGCCGTCTGCAAGGCGCTGCTCGACGAGTTGCCGGTGAGCGACATTGACATTCAGGAGGTGCCGATTGAGGATGTCATCCGCCAGATTTTTGCCCGGTGAAAACTTCCGTTCCAGAGTATTTCACCCGCCGCCGCGCCGGAGATTTTTTTGGGGCCAGCGGAATCGGACCCGTTGCAACCGGGAATTTTTGCGCGTGAACACCAAGTTGGATAGCCCATCCATGAGGGCGGAACCCGCCGCCGGAACTTGTGCCGGCGACTTCAACCATCCGCTGCGGCCGTGGTTCGTGGCGCACACCCGGCCGCGCTGCGAAAAAAGGCTGGTGGTGTTTTGCGAGCGCGCCGGTCTGGCCGCCACGCTGCCCTGTTACCGGGCCGCGCATAGATACCGCGGCAAAACCGTCGTGTTCCTCAAGCCGCTCTTTCCCGGTTACGTCTTCCTGCAACTGCCGCCGGCGCAAAAAAATTTTGTCGCGCAATGCGACCACGTCGCCAATCTGCTGGCGGTCACCGACCAGGAGTTGTTCATCCGGCAGTTGCGCGAGGTTCTGCTGGCCCTGGAGACCAATCTTGAAATCCGGCTGGCCCCCAGCATCGGCGAGGGCATGCGGGTCAAAATCAAGAGCGGGCCGTTGCGCGGCGTGGAGGGCTGGGTGGAAAAACGGCACGGGCCAAACACGGTGTTGATCCGGCTGGATTTCATCGGCCAGGCCGCCGCCGTGCGACTGGAGGCCGATGAATTGGAGGCGGTTTAGAAACGGTCGTTGGCGGCGAACCTTTCGTTGGTCCGCCGGCCCCAAGCATTCTCCGGCGCATCCGGCGTGTTCCAATTCTCCGCCAGACCCGGGCCAGCCATCGCAAGCGCGGAAGCTGTGCCAAACGTCCATGCCCGGACGAAAAGCCCGCCCCATGGCGCACAAAATATTCCCGCGTCAACCCCAGCCAACGGGAATTTTCAACGGCGGCGGCTTGACCGGGCGGCACAAATCCAATAACAAATGCGCAGCCGGTTTCATACCGTTCAAACTTAATCGCTTTCAAAAACATGAATTTCCTCTCATTCGTCTGGCAGACACCTGCCCTCTCACCAGAGAGAGAAGGCCGGGTTGAGGGGACATTCGCATTCATCTGAACGCACTTTAGCATCAAAGCCGCCCTTTCACCCTTGACGCCAATCCTGGAAAAAATCAAAGACTGGATCGCAAGCCGATGGTTTGGCCTCACGGGCTGGCTGCTGCTGGCACTGCTGCTCGCCGGGGCCGCACCGCGAATCCGCCAGCACCTGGTCACGCATCTGCCGGCGCTCCAGAGGGAAAACTGGCGGCGGGTGATGGCGGCAAAAAAATCGGAGCTGGCGGACGGCTGGCGGGATCAACGCCCGCTGCTGATTCTGGCCGGGGACAGCCACATTGAATTTGGCCATTGGTATGACCTATTTGACGGTGCCCGGGCGGTGCGGAACTGCGGGTTGTCACGGGCCAAGATCGCCGATGTCACCGAACTGGTTGCGGCCATCGGCGACCGCCATCCGCAAATGGTGGTGCTCATGTGCGGCATCAACAACCTCGGTGCCGGCGATACCATCGCCGACTGTCTCCGCGATTATGCCACTTTGGTCGCGACCGGCCGCTCGCACCTGCAGCCGGCATCCATCCTCGTGCTGTCCGCCATGCCGGTGCGCGAGTCCCTGGTGGATCGGGCCAGCCACCAATTCAATGAAGCCGTGCGACAGTTCAACACCGGGCTGGCAACCGTTTGCGGGCAGCAGCAGGTTTTGTTTCTGAATGTGAACGCTGCCATCAGCGACGCAAACGGCGGATTGGCGGCCTCCCTTACCATTGACGGCCTGCACCTGAACGCGGACGGTTATCGACGACTGGCGGCCGCCCTGAACGCGGCTCTGCCCGCGCCCGAAAGAATCCCTTGCCCCCCCCACATCAACCGCCCCGCCACTGGCTGGAGGCCTGGCACGTGGATCCCAACGCCAACCGCGAATACGATTTCATTGACGGCCTGCGGGGCGTCGCGATTTTGATGGTGTTCGTCTGCCATTCATTCTACGCCAGGGAACAGACCACCCTCGCCGGCCGGCTGGCCGTGAATTTTTTTGGGAACCTGGGCCTGGGCGTGGCCTTGTTCTTCACGCTTTCCGGGTTCCTGATTTCCTGGCCGTTCTGGAAGCGGAAGGTCAGCCGCGCCCCGGCGCTGATCCCGCCGGGTTATGGCTGGCGGCGCTTCTGGAAAATTTATCCGCCCCTGGCGCTTTCCATCCTGCTGCTGACGCCGTGCTTCATCCTCTGGATGGGCGAGCCCAAGCTCTTCATCCAAACTGCCGTCCAGTGGCTCACCGGCCTGGCGTTCCTGATGCCGGTCAGCGGCCGGCTGAATCCGGTGATGTGGAGCCTGGTGGTGGAAATTCATTTTTACCTCGTCCTGCCGCTGCTGTTCCTGCTGACCAAACGGCTTTCGGCCAAGACCTGCCTCGCGGTCATCCCGCTGTTCCTGCTGATCGTGCCGGTGATCATCCAGTTCACGAGCGGCCGGCATGTCACGTTTGCTCCGGAAATCAACGACCCCTTTTGCGTCGGCCTCAGCAGTTTCTGCTTCGGCGTCGCCATGGCGGGCGTGGACAATTTGAAGTGGTGGAAACCCGGCTGGAGCCGGGCCGGGGATGCCGGCTGGGGCGTGATGCTGCTCGGCCTCGTCGGACTGGCCTGGGTGCGCCTGAACCCGTCCGCGCACGCCGGGCTGGCCCCGGTGCTGTTCCAGTGGACGTTCGTCCTCGGCACCGGAATGCTGCTGGGCTACGCGGCCGACCCGCAAAACCCGCGCGCCCGCTGGCTGTGCGCCCCGTGGCTACGCTGGTGCGGCATCATCAGTTACGAGTGGTATCTCTTCCACCAGCCGCTGGTCTTCTGGTCGCGGATGTGGTTCGGCCCCGCCCACGATAGCCTCTTGAAATACAGCCTCATTCTGGGCGCGCCGCTGGTGGTGAGCCTGGCCATATCCGCTTTGATCTACCGGAAATTTTCGCTACCCATTTTGAAATACGGTCGGGCCAGAAAATCGGCGCTGAAGTGAGCGGTCAGTGGCGCGGGGAAAAATAAAACCATTCCATCGCCGACGCGCGGTATTCGGCCAATAATATTTTCCGCTGGGCCAGATCATAGGCAGCGAGTTCCGGGTAGTCATAGGTCTGCGCCTTTTTCAGATCATCCACCGACGCAATGACCTCCAGTTCATGGGTGGCCTGAAAGACCGAACGTAACCGGGACGAGAGGGTGATGTCCACCAAGTCATGCACCTCGATCAGCACGTCGTGGCCGGCCAGCTTCCGCACGGTATCCGGGGTGAACAGATGTTTCTCGTAGCCCTCGCAATCGCTGACCACCAGTGCCCGCCGCGTGAGCGGCAGCTTCAGCAAGGCCGCTGCATCACAAAAAGCCCCAGTGACGACCCGGTGCTCCACCCGGTTGGCCTGCGTCATCAACCGGCACAGCCGGATGGCGGCCGGATTGGTGTCGTAGGCAAAGACTTTGCCGTCCGGAAACAGTCGGGCCAGACCGACGGCGTAATAACCCTCGGCACAGCCGATGTCCACAATCTCGGAATAATTCCGCGCCCGCAGCCGCTCCAACAGCGGGTGAAGTTCCCGCTCATAGGAGCCGAGCAGTTTGGGGATCACCACGTTGCCCCCGAAATCATTGGTCGGAATTTTCAAGCCCTGAAACACTCCATGCCGGACGGTCAGATCGGGTGAAATGAATTTCATGGCCGCCGCAAAATCAATCACGGCGGGTGGCGGCGCGTTCTCATTCCGGTGGCGCTCGCGCTCCAAAAAACGGGCCAGCTTCAATACCGTGGCGTCAAGCAACGACCAGACCGTGGCGTCATGCACCGCTTGGGCGAGAAGTTTTTTAATCAGGGATTTCATTCAGGAAACGGAGGCGGACCGGATTCGCCGGTGTTTTTCGCGGAGGCGGCTTCCCGCCGCTCCAGCCAGCCGCCAAATAATCGCGTTTTCAGCAGGGTATGCTTCAGGTGTTTCCGGAAGCGGCGGAAATAAAATTCCCGGCGATAACTAGCACGTTCGGCATCCGACATCCCAAACGTGCGAAATTCCAGAAATATTTCTTTGCGGGTCATGGTGGGATATTCGTCACCCGCCCAGTGGATCAGCGGCAGCCGGCCCAGTTCCGGATCCAAAAAACTTCCATTTGTGGAATCATGACGGAATGGCATCCAAGACTTGGGCTTGAAGGTGAGTTCCGGTGCCAGCCGGTTCACATGCGTCATCCGGCAGCGGGAAACTTGAAACAGGTAGTTCAGAAAAGGTTGCTCGCCCCAGCAGGCAAAATCTTCCCGTATTTTTTCGCCGGAAGCGACCGCCGCCAAGATTTCAACTTCGCTGATCGCCGTCTTGCGGGACATAAACGCGCCGGAGTTAAACCCAAAAGCATTATATTTGGCCATCATTTCCCGGGCAAACTCTGGCTTGAAAACCATCATATCTGTGTCGAAATAAACGACGTCGTAAGGTGACTGATCAAAAGCTGCCATTAACCCGTCAAACGGCATGGTTACAACGATGTCTGAATCGAAGAACATGAACGAATCATAGCCGCCCAAAAAACAGCTCAGCTTACGAAAGGTGCCGCCGGAGATATTTTGTCCGGCCACGCGGTCGGCGATGGCGTCGAACCAAGCGGCAGTTGCCTGGTCCATCAGTGTAAAATTGAATTCCGCCCGCAGAGCCGCCAGCTTGAAAACGTCCGCATTGTAGGGAATGACGGTTAACGGCAACACCGGATTGAATTTGCGGAAGCTGCGGACGAAGGCCTGGAACCACTCCAAAGCCTCATCGTTGGCCAGGCAATAAACCCCGATGCTTTTTTCATCAACAATTTGCTCGGGATCGGACATGGTTAAATGGTATTGGTCGGACCGGCGCGGACATCTGGTCACAGTGGGAAACTGCAAACGTCTGTATGACTAAATCAGGTCCTATACGGATATTGGATCCACTCGTTAAGAATATAATTTTCCGAGGCCAGCGGCTAGGAAAATCCGCCGATGGGCGGGCCAGCATTGGTAATTGGGGCCTGCCTCTGATGCCAGCCTTCCGCCGCGTGGCGATACTCCAGCCGCTTGACCCGATAGATCCGGTAGCCGGGAATAAACACCGCCCAGATGGCCAGCGCATAGCCCATGGCCTCACCCGTGAGGCTCCAGATTCGCACCAGTGGCAGGATGAAGGCCACGCTGAACCCGGCCGTGGCCACCGAGAGCCACATGAACGGCTCCTGTTTGTGCGCCCGCAACTCCATGGCCATGGCCCCCACCAGCACCTGGATCACCATGGCCCCGCCCAGCCAGGCATTGACCGCCATGGGGGCCAGCCGCGCCGGGATTTTCGGCACGAACTGGCCGGCCACGGGAATCGCGACCAGAAACGCGGCATAGCCCAGCAGGTAAAAAACAAACGCCTGCAGCGTGCTGCGCCGCCAGAGGGCGTCCAGTTCCGCCCAGGCCCGGGCGGCGATCAACATGCCAAACCGGGGCGCCTTGGTGCTGATCCAGGTCATGGCCACGTTGAAAATCATCCGCACCAGTTGGAAACTCATGCCCAGTTGCCCCGCCGCCACCGCCCCGCAAAAATAAAAGGCGATGGGGTTGATGATGTCGAACACGAAATAGCCGGACATCCAGCTCACGGCGATGCGCCATTGAAACGGCCAGATCTCATGTTTCCAGGAAACTTCGCCATGCCGCGGGCGTTCCAGAAACTGGCGGAAAAACGGCCCCCAACGCCAGATCAAATAACCCACCGACAGCAGCAGGCTGAAGGCCGCACCAAAGGCGGAGGCATAGATGCCCGCACCGGCGATCAGCGCAATGGCGTTCACCGCAAAGCTGGCCAGTGCCGCCCAAAAATTAAACTTGGCCACCACGGCCACCTGGTTGCAACCCTGAAGCAGCGACCACGCGGGATTGACCGCCAGGGAGCCGGCGGCGGTTGCCGCAATGAGCCACCAAGCACCCTGCCAGGCCACGGCCGGCTGAGCCGGGTCATGATGGGCGGAGACGGTGAAAAAAATGTGTCCCCCAATGCCCACGGCTAACAGAAAAATCGCGGCCGCCACCGCATAGTAACCAAAGGCCAGCCGGCCCAACGAGATGAGCCGCGACTTGGCCACCGGGTCGCCCTCCACCGTCTGCCCCGCCGAGAAATGGAGTTTGGCAGATTCATGGCTGGCGAACTGTAGGATGTTCTGCGAGAAACCCATCTCCAGAAACACCTGCATGGCCACCACGCCGGCGAAGGCGTAGAAGTAGCCCTGGATTTCCGGCGTCAGATAGCGGAGCACCAAGCCCATGGTGATGGGGCCGGTGACCAGCCGCACCAGTTGGGCGGCATTGGAAAAAAACACCGCCCGGTCAATCCCCGCCCAGCGGCGCAGTTGGTGGAGCCGGTGGAACATCAAACGATTTGCCGCCGGCGGCGGCGACCTTGCTCAACCGGGGGCGCGGCGGCAAGGGTGATGACGAACGGATCCATACCAGGACACGCAGCTTGCCAGCGGCGGGGGAAAAACGGAAGCGAAATTTGCAACCGGAAACTCGCAACCGGAGACCGGAAACTTCCAGCATTCAACGTTCAGTAATGATGTCAGGTCTCAGGTTTCCGGCCTCTCCTTCATTCCAAAATCTCCACGAGGCCCAGGCCGACGACGTTGTAAAACGAAACGGGACGGCCGCCAAATAGCGGCGCAGGCGTGGGCGGACATTAAATTCATATCGAATAGTTCTCGCCCTGCCCCGGAGTTGCGGGGTCTTCCACCAGGCCCACAATGCGCCCGGCCGCCTCGGCCGGAAGCGTGATGCGGCCTGAATGGGCGCGAATGGTTTCGCGCAAGCGGGAATCCCACTGCCCGGTCAACGGTGTTTCCATATAGCCCGGTGACACGCTGAAAATTTTGACACCGCGCGCAGAGTATTCGGCCGCCAATGCCAGCGTGAAGCCCTGCAGGGCATATTTGGCGGTGAGATAGGCCGCGAAACCTTTCGGCGGCGAACCTTCGAGGGCGGAAGTCAGAACATTCACGATGGAACTGCGCCCGTTTTTAAGCATCCCCCGGATCAAAGGAGACGAGCAACCCCAGGCACCTTTGACGGCCACCTGAAAATTTCTTTCAAACTCCGGCCAGCTCAATTGGTGCAGGGGAGCGGGCGAAAATGTCGCGCACGCATTATTCACCAAAGTCAGGCCTTCGGCTGCCTGAATTTCCGGCCGG
Organism: bacterium; assembly: GCA_021780905.1. Taxonomy (GTDB): domain Bacteria; phylum Verrucomicrobiota; class Verrucomicrobiia; order Limisphaerales; family UBA11358; genus UBA11358. The sequence continues at coordinate 72,175 of JAJXXW010000018.1, read as the reverse complement.
CTCCAGAGGGCGGTTTCCCCAGAACACACATCGTGCCGCAGGGCCAGTCCAGATATTTTTTCTGCCGTTGCTGCCTTTGAAAATTCTGCGGCGGCGATTTCATCCGAAGAATACAGCGCCAGAACATCATATCCCGCCCGACCGAATGCGAGCGCCGTCTCCCGACCCAGGCCCTTGGTGCCGCCGGTTACGATGGCCGTGCGTCTCATGCGGCCTCCTTGACCATGACTTGAACCCGGCCGCGCGCCGCCAGAGAGTGGCGCGTGTTATTCGTTAGCGTGATATCCAAGACTACGACCTTTTGCACATCCATTTTCTGGCTCACCACGGCGTCAATTGTGATTACGTCGCCCAAATAGGACGGATTGGCATAACGCAAATCAACCGACAACAGCAGACTGAATTTGCCCGGAAAATACATCCCGACAAAGTTGGAGACGAAGCCATTCAACAACGACCCGTGCATCACTTTTCCGGAAAAGCCACGCGCCCGGGCAAACTCTTCATCTAGGTGCAACGGGCTGTAATCCTGAAACGCGGCGAGAAAATGTTCATAGACTCCTGCCGTGATGGCGTAGTCACGCGACGCGCTCATGCCCACGATGATTTCGTGGAAGTGGCAAGTGTGCAAGTCTGATGGTGGCTGGCTCATGTCAAATCACTTTAACGACGTGAAGATATCCTTGTTTTTAGGAAGGGTAATCGCGAAGAAAATCAGACCGGCATCGCAGCCGCAAAACGTCAACCCGAGCGCGGCGACAAGTCGGCGCGCCTCATCCGGCCGGCGGACGGCGAGGCCGAAATGATGGAAGGTCAGATGCGGATTCATTTTGAAACTTTAGCCACAGATCAACACAGATGAAACACAGATTTTATTTCAGCCGCAGAAAACCGCGAAATCCACAAAATTTCTTTTTCGCATTTGGACCCTTATTGCGGCCGAGTGGTTATCGCAGAATGGAGAAAATTTCCCGGATCTGCGGGAAGGTATTGGCGAAGAAAATCAGGCTCGCGCCGCAGTAGCAGAACGTCAGCACCACGGCCACGGCGCGAATCCAGCGGTTGTCGTTGTAGGCCTTGAAGCGGTCGCGGCCCAGCCGCTTTTTCAGAAAAATCGTGTAGTAATGGTTCGTCACCACGCCCAGCGCATGCACGGCGCCGTAGGCCGCAAAGTTCCAGCCCGCGCCGTGCCAGATGCCGACGAGCAGGAAGACGATGGTGATGGTCAGCGCAATGGCATGGTCGGCCAGCCGCACGCCCAGGAGATGCACGAAGAATTTGGAGAGCGGCGAGAACACCACGTCGCGCATCCACGCCGAGAGCGTGATGTGCCAGCGGTTCCAGAAATCCTTCACGTTGCGCGCGGCGAAAGGGTTGTCGAAATTCTCCGGCACGGGAATGCCGATGAGCGCCGCCGCGCCGATGGCCAGGTCGCAGAAGCCGGAAAAATTCAGGTAGAGATAGAGGTAGAAAAAAAGCATGGCCACCGGCAGGTCCACCCAGTGATGCGGATGGTCGTCCCGCAACAGGCCGGAGTAGGAGAGCTGGTTGCAAAGGTTGCCGAGAAACTCGTATTTGACCGCGCCGACGAGGATGCGCAGCGCCGCGCGACCCACCGGCACGTCGTATTTTTCCGCAAAGCCGCGCCGGTAGTTGGCGTAGGGGTTGATGGGGCCGACCGGCATGGTGGGCAGGAAAAAGGCGAAATTGACGTATTCCAGGAAGTTCGGTTTTTTCACCACGCCGTTGCGAACCTCCAGCACCAGCCGACTACAGCGGAAGGCGAGGTAGGAGATGCCGATCATCTGCGGCACCCCGCGCCAGGTCTTGCCCAGCGCGTGGCCCAGCGCCACATACCATTCGCCCGGCACATACCGGACGACAATCAACGCCGCAAGGGGCGCGAAGAACGCCAGCCACGGCCAGCGGCCGCGCTGGTCCGCGAACAGACATACGGTCAGATAGAGGCCGACAATCAGCGCCAGATAAATAACGAAACGCAGCAGGTAATGCTCCTTGCCGCCGTAGAACAGGAAAAAGAAAACACCCGCAACGTTCAAAACGGCCAGCGCCGTTTCGCGAACCGGACCGGTGAGCCGGCGCATGACCAGCCGCCCAATAAAAACATAAGCCAGCAGCCAGGCGAGAAGATAGGGTGTGTCCATGTGTCAAAAACCTTGGTAGACCACGCGGGCGTTCAAGAAATTGGCGGGCGCATTCAGCACCAGCCAGAGCGCGACCAGCGATAGAACGACCAACAACGCATAGATGCCTTGTTTAATGATCCGTGGAGGTTTCATAGATTTTTAAAAGCGCCGGCGTGATGAGCCGCGTAAAATATTCCTGCCCGTTACGATTCATATGGGAGGCGTTTATATGACCAGCATTGGCGTATAACCGATAAAGCTCTTCTTCCGACAGCCCCGCAAACAAGCGGGCGGGTGGAATCCCCACCATTTTTACTTGGTGCTGAAGCACATCCGGCCAAACCGCCCTTTCCCGGATGACCGATGACCTGGCGGTATCCAGAAGAGGAATCTTCAGCATGACTAACTCACAGCCGGATGTTCCAGCCAGATCCGCGAATTTTTTGGCAAAGTGGATTTGCCACTCGGGCAGGGGCTTATTTAGAAATTGAAATCCAGCCGGGTTGGTTGGTGAATAAAGGCAGACATCAGCCGGACTGGCAGCCGTGCGGGGTTGAAACCAAGTGAAGGTGGCACCCTCTCCCGAAGGCGTGCATCCCATTTCGGCAGACACGGAGCCCAAGCGGGTCGCGGGATTGGGTGTCTGGTATTGAACTTCCATGTAGTTCGGCTTTGTCGAATACAATTCCAGCGGAAGATTGGGACGCAACAAATTTAACAGGTTTCGCGGCATGCCGATGATCGCGGCAAAATAAAGCAAACCCTTTTCCTTCACCGCGAGACCGGCCAGCGCTTCGGCATTATCGCCATACCGGAACCAGATGCAGGATAGTGGATTCCGCTCATTGATTTTGTTGTCCTCATCGTAAAAAACCAGCAGGCGAACTTTCCGGTGTTTCAATAGATCCTGACCTATCAAGTAAAGGGCGTCATAGCCGGTGCCACCCCAGCAAAGGGATCGCACCACGGCCGGACGTCCCAATTCCGCACTCAACTTTTCCTGCACATACGGCGTATCAATTCCCCACATCATTAAGGAGGAGCCGACGAACGCGATGTCAATATCGTTGGTCTCTTCAAATATTTGCTGGCGCAGCCATGGATACGGGCCATTGTCCCACCCTTGGATGGCATAGCTTTGTTCCCGCGGCGGCAGCCATGCCTTCTTTATCAGCACCGGCAAAAGCATCAAAAACAGCAGCGCCAGCGCAAACGCCGCCGCTGATGTGGTGGAGGAAAAGGCCGGGCGCATGATTAAAAGTTCAGGGGCAAGCTGCGAGAAAAAACCGTGCCGCATCGAGGCTGTGCCTCGACATTACGGCCATGAAGCCCTGCGTTTCCGGCCACAGGCCGGACGCCACCCCTTTCGACAAGGTGGTTTTGCAGAGATCCCGTATTGTCAATGTTTGCCGGCAGCTTCATAAAGTTGAATCAACGCGGGCGTGATAAGCCGCGTAAAATATTCCTGGCCGTTCTGGTTGAAATGCGCCGGGTCGGCATAAATTTTATCTAACTCATCCCCGGTCAACGAGCCGAACAGTTTCGCTGGCGGGATTCCCAGCAGGGTCACGTCCCCCAGCAGGTCCGGCCAGCAGGTCCGTTCCGGGATGACGGTTGAACGCACTTCCGCCCGCACTGGCAGGTAGAGCATGACGGTTTTGACCCCCTGCTGACGGGCCAGCGCGGCGAACTGCCGCGCAAAATGGGCTGACCATGCCGGGAGCGGCGCATGGGAAAATTCAAAATCCTCGCGTGTGGCCGGCACATAAACCAGGGCATCCGCCGGCCGCGCGGCCGTGGCCGGCATATACGGCGCGAACGGCACAAAGGTGGCCGCCGGATCCAGCGCAAACCCCCGGCGCACCCGCAGGCAGCCGAGCTGGGTGGCCGGATTGCCGCCGCTGACGACCGTTTCCCAATAATTGGGCCGGTCCGTGACCAGCGGCGCGGGCAGGTTCGGGCGGACCAGGCTCAGGAGGTTGCGCGGCATCCCGATGATGGCGGCAAAATAAAAAAGGCCCTGTTCCCGGCCGGCCAGCCCAGCCAACAACCCGGCATCCGATCCGAAGCGGAACCAGGCCGGGGTCTGGTTGTGGCGGATGCCGGGCGCGGGATGCTCATCGTAGAACACCATTAGCCGCACACGGCGCTGCGCCAGCAGATCCCGCGCGATGAAATACAGGGCATCGTAGCCCGCGCCGCCCCAGGCGAGGGTGCGCACCACCGCCGGCCGGCCGAGCCGCGCACTCAATTGCGCCTGCACATACGGAGTGTTGATGGCATTGAAAATATGGGAGGATCCGATGAACACGATGTCAATATCATTGGTCTCGTGGTAGATCTGGTTTTCAATCCAAGGATATGGCCCGCTGCCCCAGCCGAGGCGGGCATAAGCCTGCTCGCGCGGCGGCAGGAGGTTTTTGCCGACGACCGCCGGCAGCACCAGCAGCGCCAGCAGGAGCAGCGCAAACGCCGCGGCGGACGGGGTTGACGCAAACGCCGGGCGCATCACGGTGCCTGCTGGCGCTTGAGGATGAGGTCGGCAAACTCGCCGACGTTTTTGGCGTTCTCGACCTCGCCGACGCGGAAGCGGACGCCGAACGCCTTTTCCACGGCGACCATGAGCGAGATGTGTGTGAGCGAATCCCATTCCGGCACGTCCTTCGCGCTGATGGCGGGCGTGAGCACCACCGGCTCCAGAAAGACGGTGTCAAAAATGGTCTGCAACTGGGCGATGACTTCAGCTTGGGTCATTTTTTGGTGGGACAGGCATCTTGCCTGTCCAGTTTGCAATTTCAGTTGTGATTCAAAAACACGACAGGCTGAAAGCCTGTCCCACTACGCATATGCGTGACGGACAATTTTAATCTTCGTTGCGCGCGGCGAAAAATTTTCCAGCCGCAGCTCAAACTCCCGTTTCAGTTCCGATTCAGCGGTCAAAGTAAAACCCATCCGGCCGTAAAAATCACGCACCATTTCGTTCTTGGGCGTCGGCAGATAAGTCCCCAGCAGGAACCGGCAATTTTTCAATTGGGCGAGGCGGACCGATTCATTCAGGACTTCCTCCTCCACGCCGCGTTTCAGCACGCGGCAGCTCATCAGCCAGGTGTCAATCTTCATCGTGTCGCCGGCTTTTTCGCCGATGACGATGGAAATCAGGCCGTGGTCGCCGAACCGGTCCTTGAGCCGCACGGAGAAGCCTACGAAATCCGGATCGCCCATCACCGCGAGCACCTCCGCCTCGCTGCGGCGGCGGGTGGTGAGGTTGAACTGGTTGCTCTTGTTGATGAGCTGCGTCAGGCGCGGCACGTCCACCGGCGCGAACTCGCTGAGGACGGCCTCTATTTCGAGCGATTCCAAGTAGGAAGCCATGTCGGTGACGCTCGCCGCCAGCGCCTGGCGCTGCGCGTCGGAACGATACTGCGCCGTGCGTTCGGCGTCCTCGCCGGTGATGCTGCGCGGCTCGAACAAACGCGAATCTGCCAACTGCCCAACGTAGTCCGACGGATCGGGGCCGAGCAGGATGGTCGTCACTTCGGGCGCGAACTGCCGGACGATCTCGATCTCCGCCGGGTTGTCGTCCACGAACACAAAACTGTCGAGGCCGAGATTCAATTTCGGCGCCATGGCGCGGATGTTTTCCGATTTCGGTTCCCAGTTGGCTTTGAAGGAGACAATGTCGTCCATTTTCAAAACCATGTCGGGATGTTTTTCAAACGGCTCGGCGGCCTTCGCAAAATCATTTTTGCTGCACACGGCCAGCAGCACGCCGCGCTGCTTGAGCGAGACGATGTATTTCTGAAACGCCTTGAACGCCTCGCCGCGCGGCGACGTGTCGCCAAGTTCAATGCCGTCCAAGCCGTCGTCCGCCACCACGCCGCCCCAGAGCGTGTTGTCTAGGTCAAGCACCAGAACCTTTTTCGGCGCGCGTTTGAGCGAGAGAATCAACAGCGAAACTTCCCGCGCCAGTTCCACGAGCAGAGCGGATGAGCAAGGCTGTTTGCTTTCAAACCACGAACGCTCATCGCGCGCAGCGAGGCCGCCTAGACGGTTCGCCAGAAATTCCCAGTCGCAAACATGGAGATATGACGGCGCATTCAAACCGAGTTCCAAGTTCACCCATTTGCGAAAACTCCAGTCCGAGCCGAGCGTGCGCGAGCGGAACGCGCCGAGGTCGTGCCGCGCGGGCAGCAGGAAATTCGTCGTGATGACCTCGGCGCGCGTTTTTTCATTCAACCGGCGCGCGAGTTCGAGCAGCGAATCCACCACGCGCTGCGCCTCGGCCTGCACGAGGTCGCGCGGGTCGGTGAGCCGGCCAGGATAGATGCAGCGGCGCTCGGCGGGCAGGATGAAAACGACGTGCGGCGCGAAGGCGTAAAGCCCGCTGGCGTCGTCCATGATTTCGGACGGGTAATTGTCGTAGTCGCCCAGCCAGAGTTCGACCGGAAGATTTTCCACCGCGCAGAGATGCACGATGAGTTCGTGGAGCGGATACAGGCTGTAGCCGCCGACGATGGCGAGGCGGAGTTTTTGGCCCGGCGGCGGGGGCGGCAAAAGTTTTCGCGCGAGCGCCTTTTTGCGGAGCGACGACAGCAGGAACAATTCCGCGAAATCGCGGGCGGATTGCGTGAGGACCCTGAGTTGCGGCCCAAAGGCGGGGTCGCCACTCAAGAGCAGTTTTTTCAGCGGGCCGGTGTCCATGCAGGTGGCAGGAGCTTATTGGGGAAGCGCAATGAAGCAATGTTTTTTTGCAATCGCCTTGCGACGGCCAATGTTTTGCGGCCCGGAGTCGGCCATCCCAGCTCCGCCCGGCTTGGGCATCCCTACGCTGGGGATGGACAAGGAATAAAAAAAAAACTAACCTCAATCATGTTTCAGGACTTGCTTTTGAACGGCCGAATTAAATACGCACTCAAGACAATTGGCAATTTGAGCGCCATGCGTCAATTGGCCGCCTTTTCCGCCATCGCCTGGCTGTCTGCGGCGGTTCCGGTGGTGGCGGCTCCCGGCGGCCAGAATTCGACAACCCCGCCCGACTTGATCCACGGCGGAATCCGGGACAACTCCCACGACTGGCTGCTGGGGCCGACGGGTGCCAGCGGCTGGATCTACAGCGAGAATGGCGAGTCAGCTGCGTCCCGGCAGATCCTGGTCACTGCGGTGGATTCAGGATCTCCGGCGGACGGTGTCCTGCGGACCAACGACGTCATCCTTGGGATCAATGGCCAGCCGTTCTCGGACGATGCCCGCAAGAGCTTCGGTTATGCCATTGCGGCGGCCGAGGCCAGGGGTGGCGTGCTGCGGTTGGTTCGCTGGCGGGAGGGACAGACCGCAAATGTGGAGCTCCAGCTGCCAGTGCTGGGCGCTTATTCTGACACTGCGCCCTACGATTGTCCTAAATCGAAGGCAATTTTTGATCAAGGCTGTCAGCTCATAGCGAAGGAGGGTCTTAAAAACGCCGACATCCCCATTGACCTCAACGCGCTGGCGCTGCTAGCCAGTGGCAAGGAGGAATACCGCCCCATGCTGGCCGACTACGCCAAGATAGTAGCGGCATCACTGCATCGGGGCGTGTGGATGTGGTATTACGCTTATGGGAACCTGTTCCTGGCTGAATATGTCCTGGCCACAGGCGACCGGTCTGTTTTGCCGGAGCTTCAACGCACGACCCTGGAAGCGGTCCATGCCCAGTGCATGAACGGGATGTGGGGGCATAATGCCGCCCTGCCGGACGGCCATTCGGAAGGTTACGGCGGCATGAACCAAATCGGGCTGCCGATGACCATCTCGCTGGTGCTGGCACGCAAGGCCGGTGTGACCGATCCCGCCGTGGGTCAGGCCATTGACAAATCAATCCAATTGCTGCGCTGGTTTGTGGACAAGGGAGCCATCCCCTATGGCGATCACCAGCCCTGGCCCGGGCATGAGGACAATGGCAAATGCTCCAGCGCGGCGGTGTTGTTTGACCTGTTGGATGACCCTGAGGCAACGTCGTTTTTCGCCAAGATGGGCATGGCTGGCTATAACGAGCGGGAACGCGGGCACACGGGAAACTTTTTCAATGTCCTATGGGCGCTGCCCGGCGTGTCCCGGTGCGGTCCGCTGGCCACGGGTGCCTACCTGAAAGAACAGAGCTGGTATTACGATCTGGCCCGCAACTGGCGCGGTGGTTTTGTTTATCAAGGATCGCCGGTTGGGGAAGAGGAACATAAAGTTTACACTGGGTGGGACTGCACGGGAGCCTATCTGTTGGCTTATGCCCTGCCGCTCAAGAGCCTGTATCTGACCGGTAAAAAGCCGTGTTCGGTGAAACCTCTCAATCCCGGGGAAGTGGGAAATGTTATTGCCGCAGGCCGAGATTTCTTTTCCGCGGACGGCAAAAATGGCGTTGTCTATCATGGGCGCACGACTGAACAGTTGCTGGCCGGCCTGTCGAGTTGGTCGCCGATTGTGCGGAAGCGCTCCGCCCAGACGCTGGGATCACGGGAGGGCGATTTTATGCCGCCACTGTTGAAATTGCTCGCCGGTTCCGACCGCGATTCGCGCTACGGCGCCTGCGAGGCGTTGGGCTGCCTGGGACCGCGGGCGGACGCGGCCGCACCCCGGTTGCGTGCGCTGCTCAAGGATCCGGATCCGTGGATGGAAAGCCTGGCTTGTTATGCCATTGCGCATTTCAGCCCAGAGGCCCGCCAGACGGCGGCAAACGATTTGCTGATGCTGGCGGCGCGCAAGAATCCGGCCGACCCGCGCGAGATGGCACAGCGCGCCGTCACCATCGCGCTGTTCGAGCCGTTCCCCGGCACCCGCACACCGACGGTTCTGAACCAATCGCTTGATGGCGTTGACCGGCCATTGCTTTACCCCGCCATGTGCTCCATTTTGCAGAACGAAGACAGTGTCCCCCGCGGGGCATTGGGACCATATCTGCAGAAATTAACCGACCGTGATCTTGCGGTCCTGTTGCCGGCCATTGTCAAGGCGATCGAAATCATGGCCCCCACCGACGAGATGTGGGGCGACGACATTCGCACGGCTGGTTTGGATCTATTGTCACAGCGGCATATTCGCGAGGGCATGGATTTATGCGTATCGACGTTCCAATGGCGCTGGGGGCTTCAGTGGCAGAAGCGGATGGAATACCTCCTGCGCTATGGCACCCACGCGAAAGCGGTCCTGCCAGAGTTGCGGAAAAAACGCCCGAATTCAGCCAACGAGGCAAAGATATTCGACAAATACATCACCGACATCGAAGCGAGCACGAATGCGCCAACCCTGACCAGCCTGAAGGATTTTATCGCCCGTGCGTCCACGAGCAATGCTTCGGACAGCACAAAGAAAACCCCATGAGAAGTGGGAAACGATTGCAGAGTTAGCTCCGGATGGCAACTTCGACCTGAATCGTCCCCCAACATGCCGCAACCGTGGACCATCAAGTCTGGTCCACACCGTCCGGGCAAGCCGTTTCGTCGCCGACCGGATTGCCCAGCATGGCACCGGGCATCACGCTGCCCCGCAAGCGACTGCCCAAATTTCCAATGAATTTTTCCAGCACAAACGTGGTGTAGGCAGTGGCGTTTGGATGGCGGCAGCCTGCCGGGCGGCGGCACCGGTCACGCCAGACCAGCGGCACTCGTCTTGCGCTTCGACTCCGCCGGAGAAAGCAGGAACGATTCCGCGAAATCGCGGGCGGATTGCGTGAGGTCCCTGAATTGCGGCCAAAGGGCGGGGTCGCCACCCAGGAGCAGTTTTTTAGCGCACCAGTGTCCATGCGGGTGATTGGAGTTTATTGGCCAAGCGAGCGAACGCAATTTTATTTGAATGCCGACCTTGTTCTTCACGCGGATGGTGCTGCGGACGGAGAACTGGTTTGCCGGGGCCGCAATCTACCTGGTCAGTTCGATTGGCGTGGGAATCGGGATGGCGCTGCTGGTTGAATTTCCCGTGCTGCGTCTGCGTGACCGCTGGTTTCCGTCCCGCAGCCGGCCGCTGGAAGCGGATTCAAAAACAGCCGGTGCGCTCACCGTCTGAACCGGACGAGATACCAGATTTCGTAAGCCGGGTGGGTGCCGGTGAGGGAAGTATTGCGCTCCATTTCAAAAACAATCTCCGCCCGCGCAAATTCCAGCCAGGCTGGCAGGCTCATCCCGTAACGCTCCTGCAATCCGCGCACCGTGACGACTGCATATTCCAAGCCGGCCGGCGGCGGCGGCTTGGCGCCGAGCGACAGGCCGAGTTCGACGACCACGCGCCGGCCCAAAGGTTTCCACAGCCCGTAGGAGGTATCCAGGAATTTGCCGGCGTAGCCGAGGCGGGTGACATCCGGCGGCAACTGGTGGCGCAGCGGCGCGAGGTCGTCGCGCATGGAGTCCCAGTAATTATATTTGGCGGCGATGCTCAGCCACGCCGGACGGTGAGCCATGGCCGCGAGCCGGGCGACCGGGATGACCGGGCGCGCGGTGTGGCCGGAGCCGAGTTTGGCCAGCAGCACGGCGAAGGCCGCCAGGCCAGCGGCAAGTCCGTTGCCCGAAAAACTTTGGCGATTGGTTTGACAAAGCCGCTGCCGAGCAGCAGGAACAAGGCGTAAAGGCCGACGCCGCAGCCCAGCCCCACGCCACCTTCGTAGGCAATTTCGCCGAACTTCACGCCGGTGAAATTGGGCTGGACGCGTTCGAGCCAATGGATGAAGGCGGAACGGTTGAGCGGTTCCAACAGCACATTGCCGCGCTCGCAGCCGGGCAGAACCGGCGGATGGACTGCGTCGTTGGCAAACTCCATCAGGTTGGCCGCGACCGCGCCAGTGGAATTGACCGGACGCATTTGCCACTGGTCGGCTGGGTCGCCGGTCCAGTCGCCGGTATGCAGCCAGCACAGACCGGCGAGCGGCAAAAAAGAACAAATACCGGCCAGAGCCAAAACCGGGGCCAGCCGCCAATTGAGCCAGCGCACGCGAAACAAAACCGGCCACAGGGCCAGTCCGAGCGGCAGCAGCAGCGGGAGATTGGAAAGCTTGGCGCCCGTCAACAGGGCAACGGCCAGCAGCGCCAGCCAGAAGCTCGCACGGTGACGCGAGTGAAACGCAAACGCGGCCAGCGCCAGCGCCGCCAGCACATAGTTGACCGCGTAGCCGTCGTTCTGTGGGCCGCTCGACTGGAGCGCGAAGCAATAGCCGGAGGGCAGCAGCCACATCCAGCGGCGGGCACTGCGGCCATTCACGCCGAAGGCACGGCAGGCGAGAAACATCAGCCACGGCATGAGCAGAAACGGGATCCAGCTTAATAAAAAACCAACCGGTCAGTGTAGTCAGTTCAATCAAGGGCAGCATCTGCCATTCGTAGCCGGTGCTGCTAAAATCCAGCCGGTGATCCAAGGTGCCGATCCAATACCACTGGTGCGCCGACCACCAGTCCAGCACGCGCGGCAGACGATATGTCACCGCATCGTAGCTCCAGGGTTTGTCGTTGAGCAGGCCGGAGAGCAGCGACAATCCGGCAAGGGCGAGATAAATCAAGGGCAACGGCTGCGCCAGCCGCCGCCGCCATTTGGCGGAATTGGAAAAATCATGGCGCGCCGACGCCGTGGCCCGGAGCCAGAACCAGACGGCGGCGGCGAGCAAGGGCAGCAACGCCAGGTGGCCCCAGCCGGAAAGCTGATTGACTGCCGACAAACCCCAGCCGGACGCGGAACACCACGCCGACCAGAGCAGCCAACATCCGGCCAGTCGCAGCGCCATCGGCATCTGGTTCGTTTGCATTACAATCCAAGGTGGTTAATGACGGATGGCCGCGATCAAAAATCAGGGTTGATTTTCGGAACCGCCCGGCGGCCGGCGCGTAACGGTTTTCAAACCGAGCACGCTCATGAAGAAGCTGGAGAAAATCGTCTGGATGCCGAGGATGAGCAGCGTGGCCGCCGGAATCAGCCGGCGCAAATTTTCCGCGTAGGAAAGTTCGCCATAGCCCGCCGCGCGCCACAGCCAGACCGCGTGGAGTAGCCAGCCCAAACCGGCCAGCGCCACCAGCCCGCCGGCGACGATGCCTTTTTCCAGTGTGAAAATTTTGAAGGCGTTCGCCAGCTTTGCGTCTTCCGGCAGCAAGCCCTCGGCAATGGCAAAAACTTTCGTGAAAAACGCGAACGCCACGAGTTGAAACCCGATGACCGCCGCCATGCACGCCATCGTCAGTGTGCCGACATCCAGGTGGACAGCCCCGATTTTGATGTCTTGCACCGCCAGCGCGGCGGAAAAAATGACGCCCAGCGCCAGCAGCAGCAGCCCCGGCATCAGGAACAGCCAGCGCGGCGAGTAGAGCAGCATGAACCGCAGGTGCCGCCAACCGTCGCGCCACGGTTTTAGATGCGGCGGCCGCGAGCGCCCGTCAGGCCGCAGCGTGACGGGCACCTCGGCCATCCGCAGATTTTTCAGCGTGGCCTTGATGACCATCTCGGAGGCCAGCTCCATGCCGGTGGTCTTCAAGTCCATTTTTTCAAAGCCGGTCTTGGTGAAGCCGCGGAGGCCGGAATGAAAATCGTGGGCCGGACATTTGAAGAATAAACGGCCAATGAAAGATAAAACCGGGTTGCCGATCCACCGGTTTTTCCACGGCATCGCGCCGGGCAAAATTGTGCCGCCGCCCGCCGGCAGCCGGCAGCCCATGACGAGTTCGTAGCCTTCCTGAAATTTCTTCACGAACCGGTCGGACTCCCCGAAATCGTAGCTGTCATCGGCGTCGCCCATGATGATCCATTCGCCGCGCGCGGCCGCGATGCCGCCGCGCAGGGCGTTGCCGTAGCCTTTTTTCTCGATGGTGACGACGCGGGCGCCGAGTTTTTCCGCGATGGCCTGCGAACCGTCGGTGCTGCCGTTGTCGGCGACGAGGATTTCGCCCGGCACGCCGGATCGTTCCAAGCCGGTGCGCGCGGAGGCAACGCAACGGGCGATGGTCTCCGCCTCGTTGAGGCACGGCATCAGGATGGTTAGTTCCATGCCTGGCAAATGGGTTTTGGCACCGGACTAAACCGTGATGCTGCGCCAAAAAAACGCCGTTGACAAGCGTGTTGCGGGCGCGGCGCGGGCATGAATTTAGCGGGCGGGCTTTTCAATGTGCAGCAGGCTCCAGTTTTGCGGCCCCGCCGACACCAACTCGACGATGGACTGCGTCAGCACAATTTTGGCGGAATGTTCCTGCGCCCATTTCTCAAACGGGACCGGGCTGATTTCCGGCCAGATGTCTTCCTTGACCACGACCCATTCCACATTTGGCTGTTCCAGAAATTGTCCGATGTCCGGGCGCAAATCTTTTACCGAACGGCCGTCAAACGGACGCCAGAGCGAATAATCCGTGTCGTTCGAGCCGGCGATGAAACCGATTTCGCGCGCGTCCGCCGGCAGGCCGGCGCGGAGCGGCGCGAGAATGTCGTTGCGATGCGCGTAGGCGGCATACGTCGTCGCCAGCCGTTGCAAATTTTGGTTGTTGGGATGCGTTTGCGCCAGCCGGGCGGTCACGGTTTGGGCCGGCCACAGCGGCCGCGCCACGGACAGCACCAGCACCGGCAAGGCGGCCACGGCCGTCAGCGCCAGAAAAATCCGCCACATCCGCCGGCGCAACAAACTGTTTTGCGCGGGCAGCAGCAGCCACGGAACCAGCACCAGCGGATAATACGGCAGCATCAGCCGCGGCCCGGCTTCTGAGCCAAGTTTCGCCATGCAGACCAGCACGGCAACCCACGCCGCCAGCACCACCGGTGGCCACAGGGAAAATATATTTTTCAGGAAACCCGCCCGGCAAAATCCGCAGATAGCGACAAGCGACACCAGGAGCAGCGGCAGCGTGATGGCGAGATTGAGCGCCGCACCTTCCTCGCCGGGCAATTCGTTGATCTTGACCGAAGCCAGCCGGGGAAAATCTTTTTTCAATGATGCCGGCAACGCCTTAAACAGCCGCTTGTGGATTTTATTTGAACCCGGCAAAACCGGCGGCACAAGCGATTGTTCCGCCTGAAGAAAACTGTTGCCCAACAATCCGGCCACGGGATTTTTGATCTGCATCCGGTATTCGTTCTGCGGGTCGCCGGTCCAACTGCCGGTATAAATCTGGTTCAACGCCATGACGGGCAGCGCGGAAATGACGGCGGCAATGCCAACCACGGCGACGCTGCCGGCGACATTTTTTCGCAGTTGCGACAACGCCGGCCAGACGGCGACGAGGCACGGCAACGCCAGCGGCAAGTTGGATAATTTTACACCAGTCAACAAGGCGGCGGCCAGCAGCGCCAGCCAGACATCTGTCACATGGTCGGAACGCCGCGCGCGCAAACCAAAGTAAATTGACAGCAGACAAAACAGCGCGCCGAGAAAATCGTTGCCGATGCTGCCGGCCTGCGTGAGGTAGCCATACGCCAGCGGCAGCAGCCACATCCACGTCCACGCCACCTTGCGTGCGACGCCCAGCCGCCGGAAAACCGAAAAGAGCAATCCGGGCATCAGCAGGAAGCCCAGCGCGTTGATCAGAAACATTCCACGATCCGAACGCAGCACCGCCAGGAACGGCAGCGCGATCCATTCCCAGTTCGCGCCGGAATAATTTTGCCGCTCGTTGATGGTGGAAATCCAGAACCACTTTCCGGCCGCGAGCCAGTTGAGCATCCGAGTCAGCCGGTAAGTCAGTGCGTCAAAATTGTTCGGCGCATACAAAATGCCACCGAGAAAAACCAGCGCGGCGAGCAGAAAGAAAATGGCCGGCAGCGGGCGGCGGACGCGGCGGAAGATTTTTTGCGGGCGGCACGCCGGCGGATTTTTTTTCAGCCACGCCAGCGCGAGGAAAATTCCCGGCAGCAGCGCCAGCGCATAACCAATTAGATTAAGCTGGTGCAGCGCCGCGAGCAGCCACCCGGCGCAGATGAGATACGCGCAACCGCAGATCCAGATGGCAAAGGCGGCGGGCATCATTTTTTATTTTCCGCCGAAGAAATTGTATTTGCAGATGCACCACAGCGCGCGGAAGCCGTCACGCCAGCCGATTTTTTTGCCCTCGGCGTAGGTGCGTCCGTAATAAGAAATCGCCACCTCGTAGATGCGGACTTTCAACCGCGCCACCTTCGCCGTGATTTCCGGCTCGAAACCGAAACGGTTTTCCTCAATTGAAATTTTTTGGATGATTTCGCGGCGGAAAGTTTTGTAGCACGTTTCCATGTCCGTCAAATTCAAGTCGGTAGCCATGTTGGAAAACGTCGTGAGCAGGTTGTTGCCGACCGAGTGCCAGTAATACAAGACGCGATGCGCGCCACCGCCGCCGAAAAAGCGCGAGCCGAACACCACGTCCGCCTTGCCCGTCAGGATCGGCGCGAGCAGCCGGTGGTATTCCGCCGGGTCGTATTCCAAATCCGCGTCCTGGATGATGACGATGTCCGCCGTCGCGTGCGCGATGCCCGTGCGGAGCGCCGCGCCTTTTCCTTGGTTCACTTCGTGCCGGACGAGTTTGATGCGCGGCTCGTTTTGCGCAAGGGATTGGAGCTTGTCCCAAGTGCCGTCGCGCGAGCAGTCGTCCACAATGACAAGCTGCTGCACCGGCCGTTGCGCCAGCACGACGCGGACGACCTCGGCGACGGTGGCGGCCTCGTTGTAAACCGGCATGACGACCGTCAGGCACGGTTCGATGTCGGCGTTGGATTTGATTTCGGCCATGGGGCGGTTCGGTTGGGCGAAAATTGGCAAAAAACTTTAAACTATTCAATCCGCAAATGTAGCCGCGTTTGCAAAACGCGGAAATCTGCCGATTCAAATCGGCGGCTACTGCAATTTAAGGTTTGCGCCCGCGCGCAAAATCGTGAATCGTTACCGGCCAATCGCAATTTAAGTCATGCCTTCATTCGACATCGTTTCGCAGGTCAACTCGATGGAAATCGAGAACGCCGTCAACCAGGCCAAAAAGGAACTGGCCAACCGCTTTGATTTCAAGGGCAGCAAATGGGAGATCATTTTGGACAAAACCGAGATCAAGCTCACCGCCGACAACGAGTTCAAGGTCGCCACGCTGAATGAGATTGTCATCGGCAAGCTCGCCAAGCGCGGCATCAGCATGAAAAGCATCGAGCAATGCGACCCGGACATCTCGCCGCTCGGCCACGCGCGCCAGAGCATCAAGATCAAGAACGGCATCGAGAGCGCCGTCGCCAAGGAAATCGCCGGCTTCATCCGCGAGAGCAAGCTCAAGGTGACGACGCAAATCCAGGGCGACGAGGTGCGCGTGCAGGGCAAGAGCCGCGATGATTTGCAGGCGGTCATCGCCGCCGTGCGCGCGCATGAATTCCCCGTGGCCGTGCAGTTTGTGAATTTCCGGGATTGAATTTGCCGCAGTTTGGCCGTTTCATTCCGACCATGCAGAAGAAAATTTCCGTCGTCGTGCCCTGCTTCAACGAGGAGGCGGTGCTGCCGGCGTTGTTTGACCGGCTGGGCCGGGCCGCCGCGACCTGGCAGGCCGACTGCGAGTTCATCTGCGTGGACGACGGCTCGCGCGACCGGACCTGGGAAATCCTCAAGGCGCAAAACGCCCGGGACGCGCGCTGGCGCGGCCTGAGCTTTGCCCGCAACTTCGGCCACCAGACGGCGGTCAGCGCCGGCCTGCATTTCGCCGGCGGCGACGCGGTCGTGATCCTTGACGCCGATTTGCAAGATCCGCCGGAAGAAATTTCCCGGCTGCTGCAAAAATGGCGCGAAGGTTATGAAGTCGTTTTCGCCACCCGCACGCAGCGCAAGGATCCGCCGCTGAAGAAATTTCTCGCGTGGGGCTTCTACCGGCTGCTGCAAAAACTGACGCCGCTGCCAATGGCGCGCGATGCCGGCGATTTCTGCCTGCTCGATAAAAAGGTCGTGGCCGTGATGAACGCGATGCCCGAACGCAACCGCTACCTGCGCGGCCTGCGGACGTGGTGCGGCTTCCGGCAGACCTCGGTGGAATTTGAACGCGCCGAGCGCGCCGCCGGCGTGGCGCAATACACCTTCAAAAAATCCTTCCGGCTGGCGATGGACGGAATGTTCTCGTTCTCCACCGTGCCGCTGCGGCTGGCAACTTATCTGGGGCTGGCGGTTTCCGCGTGCGCGTTTCTCGGCGCCGTGTTCACCTTTTGTGAAAAAGTTTTTGCGGACACTTTTGCGAAGTTCGGCTTCACGCCTGGCCCGCACGGCATCCCGACGCTGGTAATTTCCATTTTGTTTCTGGGCGGCGTGCAGCTCATCTGCCTCGGTATTCTCGGCGAATACATCGGGCGCATCTACGAGGAGGTCAAGGGGCGGCCGATCTGGGTCATCCGCGACAGCGCCGGCCTCTTGCCGCCGGGAAAAAACTGATTTCCCCGCGTGAACGATTTTTTCGGGAGTGGGTAGATAACGCAAGGGTCTTTCCTAGTGTTTCAGCAGGTTCACACCCGCTCAACTAGGAAAGACCCCTGATAATTGAAACCCGCATCCAAATCCCCAGGTTCTTTCTGGGGACACCGCCTTTTCCATTGCCGCGGTGCGGCGGGAACAGTTAGATTGAGCCGGTGAGTTGCAATCGAATTTGAGCCATGACCAATCCTTCCAGCGCCCTGCGGATGTTGATCACCTATGCGGTCATCATCCCGCTCGCCATTCTGGTGGGCTACCTGCTCACCAATCCGATGGACTACGGCTCACTCGGATTTTTCGCCATCATCATCGCCCTGCTGCTCTCGCCGGCGTTCATCAAGTGGTATTATCCCTTCCTCGTCTTCGGCTTGTGCTGCCCGGCCTATTGTTTTTTCCTGGTCGGCAATCCGCCGCTCTGGCAGGTGGTGACACTGCTGGCCCTGGGCATCGCCGTGGTGGACCGGGCCATGGGCAACCGCCGGTTCATCAGCGCGCCGATGGTCACCTGGCCGCTGCTCTACATCGCCGCCATGGCCTACCTGACGTCGAGACTGACCGGCGGCATCGGCCTGCACCAGTTGGGCGGGGCAGGCGGTGGCGGCAAGAAATACCTGACCATTTTCATCGGCATCGCCTCCTACTTTGCGCTGACCAGCCAGGCCGTCCCCAAGGAGAAGCGGAATTTTTACATCGCCTTGTGGTTGCTTACCGGCACGACGAGCATCATCGGGGATGTGGCCTCACTGCTCGGCGGGCCGTTTCACGCCCTCAACCAGTTGTTTCCCTCCTCGCTGGGCCAGATGCAGGATGTGTCTTTGGGCAAGACCCGGCTGGGATCCGTTGCGGGGGTTTTCGGTGGCATCTGTGGTTATCTGATGGCCCGATACGGTTTGCGGGGAATTTTCCTGTCGCCCCAGCGGTGGCGGGCGGTTGTGTTTTTGCTGCTGTTTCCCCTGAGTCTGCTGGGCGGTTTCCGGAGCAATTTATTCTCGTTTGCGGTGGTGATCATCCTCATGTTTTTCATGGAGGGCCTGCACCGCACGCCGCTGCTGCCCGTGGCGCTGCTGGCGGCGCTGCTGGTGGCCCCGGTCGTGGGCTTTTTCTCCGACTCCCTGCCTTATACCTTCCAGCGCTCCATGAGCTTTCTGCCCCTGAAATGGGATCCGCAAGTGTTGGCCGATGCGCAGGGTAGCACGAAATGGCGGGAAGATATGTGGGCCGTGCTCTGGCCGCAGGTGCCCGATTACCTCCTATTGGGCAAAGGCTACAGCCTGAGCGCCGAGGATTTTCAACATATCGGTTCAGGCGCCTTTTCCGGCTTGGGGGCGAGTTTTGATGCCTCCCAGGAGACGCTGGCGATTTCCGGAGATTATCACAGCGGGCCGCTGACCACGCTCATCCCCTTTGGTCTCTGGGGTGCCATCGGTCTGGTCTGGCTGCAAGCCGCCGGCCTGTTTGTGTTCTACCGCAACTACCGGTATGGCGATCCGGAACTGAAGACTTTTAACGCTTATGGTTTGGCGTGGGGAATTGCCGGCACCTTTGGCTTCTATTTCGTCTTTGGCGGTTTTCACGATTTGGTGGCCGACGCGGCCAAGGGGCTGGGCTTCAGTATCGCCCTGAACTGGGGCATCTGCCGGCCCGCACCCAAACCTGCCTTCACCCCCCGCATCAAGCCCCTGCCCGTGGCCGCGCCCGCCGGCGGAGAGTTGGGACTGAAAACCTGAAACCGGAAAGCGGCAATTGGAAGCTGCAAAATGCAAGCGATGGCTGAACCCAACCACATCGAGACCTTGGGCTGGCCGTGTGCTTCACTCCGTATGCGCCGCCCAGGCGACGTGGCAGGGACGGACCGCCGGGCCGCCGGCAAATCCCGGCGACCAGAGAATTGCCGGCCCCATCCAAAAATTGAGAACCGAAACGGGTCGAGACGTGAAATGCCGAATTAACCCGGATGAAACCCGCCTGTCAGCCTTCCCTTTGCCGGAACCCGCTTGCAATATCAGTTCCGCCGTCGGTTTGTCCGCCAATGGCACAGGTGCGCGCAGATCAAGGGAGCGCGTTCGCGTTTGAGCCATCCATTTTGATTCACCGGGCGGATGCAGGGCCGGTCTCCTATAAACGCAAAATCTCCGTCGTCGGGGGAGGCAACTCCATTTTTCAACGCTTCAATCTTTCAACTTTTCACCCGCCCCATGAAACCTAAACTTCTGGTTTTGGAACTCTGGGGGCTGGGCGACCTCGTCATCGCCACGCCGTTTCTCCGCGCGGCGGCGGAGAAATATGATGTCACCCTGCTGGCCAAACCCTACGCCTCGGAACTGCGCCCCCGGCTGTGGCCGGCGGTGAACGTGCTGCCCTTCACCGCGCCGTGGACGGCCTTCCGCGCCAAGTATCAGTTCTGGCGCTGGCAGTGGCCGGAGCTGTCCCGCCTGCGCCGCCGGCTGGCGGCCCAGGCGTTCGATTTTGGCGTCTCGGCCCGCTGGGACCCGCGCGATCATCTGGCCCTCAAACTGTCCGGCGCGCGGGTGCGGCTGGGCTTCTCCCGGCTGAAAAGCGGTCGTTATCTCACGCAGGAACTCGTGCGGCCGGCCCCGCTGGCGCACCGGCTGGAAGCCTGGCGGGTGGCGGGCGCGGCGCTGGGCCTGACCCTGCCGCCGCGCGCGGAAATGTTTGCCGGGCCGCGCGGGCCGATCCCGCCGGTGGCACTGCTCCACACCGGCGCGCGCCTGCCGCTGCGCGTTTGGCCGCTGGAAAATTTTGCGGCACTGGCCGCGCGCCTGCGGCAACAAAAGGTGGCCGTGCAGGTGGCCTGCGATGCCGGCCAGTTAGCCTGGTGGCAAAGCCGGGGCGAAGCGGCCGTCGCCCCCCGCGATGTCACGGAACTGCTGGGCTGCCTGGACCGGGCGGGCGTCTTCATTGGCAACGATTCCGGCCCCGGCCACCTGGCGGCGGCCTGCGGGCTGCCCACCTTCACGCTGTTCGGCCCGCAACTGCATGAGTGGTTCGCGCCGCTGCACCCGGCGGCCGAGGTGGTGGAGGGCCGGGCCTGCCCCTACAAGCCGTGCTCGGATTACTGCCGGTTCGCCGAGCCATTCTGCCTGCGCGGGATCGCGGTGGACGACGTCGGTCCGCGCGTGGAAAAGTTTGTGCAAAAGCATCTGGTCAGCTAATTGCCCGCCATGAACCACCACGGCGGTGCTACTGGCAGCGGCCTGTTTTTCATTCTGCCTCCTCATCGCCTCGGTTTTTCACACCCGGTTGGAAATGCCGGCCACCCGCCGCCTCCGCCGCCAGTTGGCCCGCCTCGGCCTGGGCTGAAGACCATCTGAAAAATGGGAATGCCCGCCAAAAGCTCATTCCAGTTTCAGGTCTCAAATTTTGCTTTCCGCTTTTTATTTTCAAGGACCTCCCGGTAAATCTCCAGATGCTTCCGCGCGATGACGAGCGGATGAAACCGTTGCCGGGCCTGCGCTTGGGCCGTGGCCGCCAAGCGGGCGGCAAAATCGCGGTCGGCCAGCAGCCGCGCCACCGCCGCCGCAAAGGTTTCCGGCCGCTCCGGATCGCACAGCAGGCCGTTGACCTCGTGCTGGATCAAGTCCGGCACGCCGCCGACGGCAGAGGCGAACACCGGCACGCCCGCCGCCATCGCCTCCAGCACCACCATCGGGCAGTTGTCCTCCCGCGTGGGCAGGGCGAGCAGTGCCGCCGACCGGAGCCAGGCCTGCAACTGCTCCCGGCTGGCAAACCCGGCGTGCTCGCACCAGGGCCGTTCCCGGACGAGCCGCACAAATTCCCGGCTGTAATCGTCCTTGGCCAATTGGCCCAGAAAGACCAGCCGGAAATTTTTCTCCCGGACCAGCGGCTCTAGCGCGTGAATCAACCCGGTCTGGTTTTTGTAGCCGCAGACGTTGCCCACGCACAGGATCACCGGCGGCGCGGCCAAATCTGGCACTGCCGCTACTTCAAAAAAACCGGCATCCACCGCGTTGGGCAGCACCCACGTCTTTCGCGCCAGGTCTTGAACCGCCGCCCGGGTGTAGTTCGTGATGCACACCACGCCATCCGTGCGCGGCAGGACAAAGCCTTCCAGCCGCGCCGCCAGCCAGTTGTAGGAGAACGGCCGGTCGCCGTTAATCCGCGCCACCGCCCGCATGTTGCCGTGCAGCGTCAGCACATTTGGAAAACCGGAGAACACCGCGCTCACGCTGCAATCCGCCTCGGTGCCCTGGCCGTGGACGAGATCCGGCCGGATTTCCCGGATTTTTTTCCGCGCGGCGCGGACGCAGCCTTGGAACAGGGTTTTCATCCAGCCGATTTTCGGGACGACCAGGCTGTGGAAAAACATGTTCGGCGCGATCTTCGCCGGCGCCGCCACCGGCCGGCGGATGCAGGCGACGACGTGGACCTCAATTTCCGGAAGCAGCGCCAGTCCTTGCAGCAGCGCGGCAGGCGCGGTGCCAAAATGCGGCTGCGGGTTCGCGTAATCCTTGTGCGGCTCGCGGTTGTCGGTGGTCAGGATGACGACGCGCATGGGCAATTATTGCAGTGGCGGGCGCTGCCGCAAATCGGCCAGCGCGGCGAGGATTTTTTGCCCGACGATTTCCGGCTCCGGCGGGCGGGTTTGGTTGCTGACGACATAGGTTGGCACCTGGAAGACATTCCAGCGCTCGCAATTGTCCAGTCGCCACTGGCCCGGCGCCCAGATCAGGATCGGCGTGCCGGCCAGTTGCGCCAGGTGCATCGGCCCGCTCAATTCGCCGGCCAGCAGCCGCGCCGCGCGGATGGCCGCCACGCTGGCGGCCAGGTCTTCCGAGCGCCGGTCCTCCGCGCCCGCCGGGCAATAGGCATAGCGCGGGTGGCCGATGCAGAAAAAACTCAGACCGTGCTCCCGGCAGAATGCCGCCAATTGGTCGCAGGCGGCGGGCGGATAATTCCGCGTCCGGTCCGGCCCCGCCTTGTTGACCTGCCGGAAATGAAACGCCACGTCGCGCATTTCGCCGGCGGCCGGCGGCGCGCCGAGCCGCTCGAATTTCGCCGGCAGCAGATACTTCTGGTGATACCGTGTGCAAATGTGCCGCACGGTCATGAGGTCGTAATTTTTCAGGCCCAGCTCCGCCGCTTTTTTTCGCGCCATCGTCTCCAGTTGCGCCGGGGTGAACCGCCCGTGCTTGTAGCCGGCGGTTTCCAGGGCCACGTCGTGGGCATGCACCCGGCAGCCGGGATAAAGATAATCGCGGCCGGGATAGGTGATGACGTGGACCTCGTCATGCCGCGCAACCTGCGCCCGCACCCAGGGCTGCCAGTCCATCAGCTCGTGGCCGAACTCGCCGACATACGGTCCGGCCACCAGCACGCGGCGGGGAAACCACCGGAGCCGCAGCGCGCCCAGCGCGCCGGCCAGCTTGTCGCGCAGCGTGAACTGATACGCCACCGCGCGGCCGGCTTTGAGCATGTCCAGATTGGCGGGGTCGGTCATCGGCGTCGTTCGGTCGGATTGCGCGGTTGGGCGCAAGTTTTGACTTTAGTTGGCCCGCCGCCGGCTGGCAAGTTTCAAGCACCAAAACCAAAACTGAAAACTTGAGACTGGAAACCCAATAAGCGGCCTCCAAAATCCGAAGGATCAGGCTCCCAAAGGCAGGGCCGTCTCCACCGGGCAGGAACGGCGCGCAGCGGGGTCTGGATCGTCGCAGCGCGATGATCCTGCCTTCGGTGTCTTGCACAGCAGATGTGGTCGCGCCTGGAATTGAACGACGGGGTGAAGGAGCTGAGGTCAGCGAATTCGTTTTGGATTTGCGCGCGAAGCCCGTGGAGGTTGTGGCCGTAATAGAGCGGGTTCATTCCGGAGCCGCGCATCTTGACCCGGTTCTTTGCTCCTTCGCACTGTCCACGCGGCACCTTTCAGCGCGGCTTGGGACGCAGGATCAAAACCTTTTTCTCCGTGCCGTCCACCTCGACGCTGTGCGCCTCGATGTCCGGGTCGTCCCTGAGCGCCTGATGCACAATGCGCCGGTCAAAGGCGTTGAGCGGCTCCAATTCCACGGCGTCGCCCCAGCGGCGGACTTTTTCGGCGGCTTCCTTCGCTTTTTTCACGAGCGCCTCGCGCGCCTGTGAACGATAGCCGCCCACGTCCACCATCACCTTGGGCGCGGTCTGGTCCTGCTGGAACAGGAGGCGGTTGACGAGATATTGCAGGTCGGCGAGCGTCTGCCCCTGCCGGCCGATCAGACGGCCCGACTCGTCCGTCTGCACGTCGAGCAGCAGGTCGTCACCGAATTTCTGTTCCACCACGGTCGCCGGGAGGCCGAGCGTGCCGAGCATTTTCTCGAGGATGGCTTTGGGTTGCGCAGGCATGGATTTATTTTTTCTTTTTCGCCGCCGGTGTCAACGCCGGATTCGTGACCGGGCCGGCCGGTGCCGCGGGCGTTTTCGCCTTGGTCAACTTGGTCTGGGCGACGGTGAGCAGGTTGTTGACCGTCCAGTAGAGCGCCAGGCCGGAGGAATAATTGTAAAGGAACACGATGAACATCGCGGGCAGCCAGCGCATCATTTTTTGCTGGGCCGGGTCCATGCCGGGCGAGGGCGGCGTCAGGTGCGATTGCCAGAGCATGGAGCCGCCCATCAGCAGCGGCAGCAGGTTGAACGGCAGCCCTTCCGGCGTGCTGATGAAGGGCACGAACGTCAGGCCCGGAATCATGAACAGCGTGTCCGGCTTGGACAAATCCGCCACCCACAGAAAATGCGCGCCGCGCAGTTCGATGGCGCTGCGGATCATCGTGAAAAAGCCGAGAAAGACCGGCATCTGGATGACCATCGGCAGGCAGCCGCTCATCGGGTTCACCTTGTGCTGCTTGTAAAGTTCCCACTGCTTCGCCGTCAGCTTCTGCACGTCGTCCTTGTATTTTTCCTTGAGCGCGGCCAGCTCCGGCTGGAGCGCCTGCATCCGCTTCATCGAGCGCGTGCTCGCCGCCGTCAGCGGCCAGAACAGCCCCTTGATCAGAAAGGTGATCAGCACAATCGCCCAGCCATAGCCCACACCGAACCAATCATGCACCGCGTTCATGCCGGACAGCAACAGTTTCGCGAAGAAGGTGCCGATGCCCCAAAACGCGATGTAGCCGCTGCCAAAATTCATCACCTGGTCGGCGTGGTTGTTGAGTTCCTCGCCGACATCGGATAGCGTGCGAAACTCCTTCGGCCCGGCAAAGAAAACGATCTGCCGGTCGAAACCCGAGTTGGCCGACAACGTCAGCGCCGGATACACCAGCGCCGTCTGGATGCCCTGCGGCGCGACCACGTTCGTCACGACCCCGACATTTTGGAAACGGGGCAAAACGACCGGACGCGCAACCACCTGCTGCGCCGGCGCGTTGGTCGGCGGCATGGCCACCATCGCGAAAAACTGGTTGTGCGCGGCCGCCCAGACGACGTTGCCGTTGCCGGCGCGAAATTCGGACCGGGGTGCCCCGCGGGAACAGCCACCGCCGCCGGCAAACCACGCCAGCGGCTGATCCACGGCCTTCGTGCCATCAAACCACAGCGCGCCCTCCACCTGGCCGTTGTCGTCCACATCCATCGGCGTGGCCGTGCCGACGACCCATTCCTGCGCCGGCACATTGACCGGCCGGGCGGAAGGGTTTTCAATGCGGAAGCTGGCGTTGATGAGGAAATTGGAACTGAGCTGGAAGTTTTTCACCAGGCGCAGGCCGCCGGGCAGGTTTTTTTCCGCGCGCACGCCGGTGGCCGTCGGCGTCAAAGTGAAATTGCCGTCGCCCAACAAACTGGTGTTGTCGCCTTCGCCGAGCAGCGCCAGCGCCGGCACCGTGGCCCGCGCGTTCAACGCCGCGACGGCGGCCGAGTTTGTCACCGCCGCTTTCCAGCGCGCGGAAACCGTTTCGGGATAATCCAGCAGTTCGATCAGCTTCAACCCGCCGCCGCGCGAGGTGAAGGTGTAACGCGCCCAGTCATGGTGCGGCCGGCCGTTCGTCAGCACGAGCGTCTGCTCCGGCGCGTTGGTGTCGAACACCGCCACGGGCGCGGGCGGGTTGCCCGGCACCGTCGCCGCCGGCGGCGGATTGGAGTCGGCGACCGGCGCGGCGGCGACAGGATGCGCCGCCAGATACTGCGCCTGCCGGTCGGCGATTTTTTTCTGCTCCACAAACCACCAAACGAGCAGCACGCCGCACAGCGAAACAACGATGATTCCAGTCTTGTCCATGAAAATTAAATGAATTGCGGAGGGCGGAGGGCGGAGGGCGGATTTTTTTCCGGCACCGGGTCGTGGCCGCAACCGCCCCACGGGTGACAGCGGCAAATCCGCTGCGCCGCCAAAACGCTTCCTTTTGCCGCGCCGTGCTCGCGCACCGCGCCCAGGGCGTAAGCCGAGCACGTCGGCGTGAACCGGCAGCCGGAACCGGCGCCAAACAGAAAAACCTGCGCCGGCGAAAGCGCCAGGCGATAGGCGCGCACCGCGAAAATGAGGATGTGCTGGAGCGGGTTCATGTCAGTTTTTCAGCAGCTTGGCGCGGTGCAGCGCGGTGAGAAAATCCCTTTCCACGCCGGCGAAATCCTTTTGGGCGATGGAATGGCGCGCGACCAAAATCAGTTCCACCGGCTGCGCGAATTCATGCTGATGCCGCCGGAAACTTTCCCGAAGCAGCCGCCGGGCGCGGCTGCGGACAACCGCGCCGCCGATTTTCTTGCTGGTGACCACGCCGAGTTTCGGCCCGTCGCCAGCGGGCAGCCGGCTCCAGTTCGCGATGAGGCAGCCGAGCACGAGCCGTTCGCCGCGCTGCCGGACGCGGGTGAAATCGCGGTTCTGCGCCAGCCGCGAGGCGCGGCCCAGGCGCAGGCGTTGCGGCGCGGCGTTCACGGCATCAAACCGGCGTGAGACGTTTGCGGCCCGCGCGGCGACGGCGCGCGATCGTGGCCGCGCCGCGCTTGGTCTTGTTGCGGGCGAGGAAGCCATGCTGGCGTTTCCGACGGATCTTCGACGGTTGATACTGGCGTTTCATAAAATTCCAAAATAAATTTCCGGCGCAAAAACCGGAGCGTGCGAGCATAGCAGCGACCGGCTTTGTGTCAAGAAAGGCTTGGGCGGGATTTCGCGGTCGTCCCGCCACGCGCGGAAACGTCCCGGCGACTGACCGAAGCCCCATCGCCCGCCTGGGCAGTTGCGTCAGCGGCCAGCGCAACCAATGAGCCACGGCTTTCGCCAAAGCGGAGCCGGATGCCCGTCAACTCACTTTTTTGGTGGCTAATGGAGTTTTCTACCGGTCAGTCGTTCGTAAGCCTCCAGATATTTTGCGGAAGTTTTGGTAACAACGTCGTCGGGGAGTTTCGGGCCGGGCGGGGTTTTGTCCCACGTCAGCGTTTCGAGGTAGTCGCGGACAAATTGCTTGTCGAAGCTCGGCTGGCCTTTGCCGGGCGCGTATTGGTCGGCCGGCCAGAAGCGCGAGGAATCCGGCGTGAGCACTTCGTCAATCAGGATGAGCTTGCCCTCGAACAAACCAAACTCGAATTTCGTGTCGGCGATGATGATGCCGCGCTGGCGGGCGAAGTCGCGTCCGGCCTTGTAGATCATCAGGCTCAAGTCGCGCGCCTGCGTGGCGAGCTCGGTGCCGACGATCTTGCAGGCTTGCTCGAAGTTGATGTTTTCGTCGTGGCCTTCCTCGGCCTTGGTGGACGGCGTGAAAATCGGTTCGGGCAATTCGGAGGAATCCACGAGGCCGGCGGGCAGCTTGATGCCGCAAACGGTCTGGGATTTCTTGTATTCCTTCAAACCGCTGCCGGAAAGATAGCCGCGCACGATGCACTCGATGGCGAGCGGCTTGGCTTTCTTCACGATCATCGAGCGCTTCGTCAGTTTGTCGGCGTAAGGCTGGAGGTTCGCGGGCAATGGGTCGTTGGCCTTGGCAAGCAGGTGGTTCGGGACGAGCGCCGCAAATTTCTCGAACCAAAAGTGCGAGATCTGCGTGAGCACCGCGCCCTTGTGCGGGATGCCGTTGGGCATGATGACGTCGAAAGCGGAAATGCGGTCGCTGGCGACGAGCAGATAGCGGTCGCCGAGGTCGAAGACTTCGCGGACTTTGCCGGAGCGGACTTTTTTGATGCCGGGCAGATCGAGTTGGAGAATCGGTTCGTTCATGGCGGAAAAAATAATGGTCGGAACGCAAAGTTCAAAGCCCAAAGTCGCCCATCAAAGGCGAATTTTAGAAGGAAGCCGGCAGGCACTGGTTATTTTCAAACCGGGCGGACAGCGGGATGTTACTGCGTTCCGGCTGCCGACTTTGGCGTTGGTTTCTCACGCGACCGGACGTTCGACCAGTTTCACGAGCAGCGGAATGCTCGCCTGGGATTCATCGTCCAGCCGCACGTCCACGGAATACAACCCCGGTTCGGCAAACTTCAGCTGCTGGATGTTCACGATGAAATTGCGCGTGAGAAAATGCGCGTCGTCCGGCAGCGCCACCGGCACGGGCAGCTCGATGGCCTGCATGATGGGCTGGCCGTCGGCGTTGATAAAGTTGAGCGCGAGCTTGCGCGTGCCCTCGTCGCCGGGCTGGAACGTGACGCGCAGCGCCACGGCGCATTGCGGGTGCACCGCCGGCAACTGCGGCGCGAAAATGGTGTCGAACGAGCCGAGGAGATTCAACTTGCCGTTGTCGTCCGTCGCCGCGTCGCAAAGCACGGCCACTTGAATGTTCATGCGCAAAAAGATTAACGCAAAGGCGCCCGGAAACAAAGGCGCAAAGCGGCTTTACCAACCACCGGCCGGCGGCTCCGCAGCTTTGCGTTAAAAATCACGCCGTGCGCGCCGCCAGAAAATCCTTCAACTCCGCCGCCGCCTTGCCGCCGAAGCCGGGCACGGCGGCGATTTGTTCCAGCGTCGCGGTTTTCAGGCGCGCGACCGAGCCGAATTTCTTCAGCAGCGCCGCTTTGCGCCGCCCGCCGATGCCGGGGAACTCGTCCAGCACGCTCTCGGAAATTTTCTTGAGCCGCAACTGCGCGTTGTAGCTGTTGGCCACGCGATGGCATTCGTCGCGGATGCGCTGCAGCAATTTGACCGCCGGATGGTCCAAGCCCAGCCGCAGTGGATCGGATTTTCCCGGCAAATAGATTTCCTCAAATTCCTTGGCCAGGCCGATGACCGGGATTTTCTCCAGGCCCAGCTTCGCAAGCTCCGCGCCGGCCATGCCGAGCTGACCTTTGCCGCCGTCAATCAGGATTAAATCGGGAAAGGTTGGAGCTTGAAGCTTGAAGGTGGAAAGTTGCGCGGTGGCTTCGACTTCGGACTCGCGTTTCAGCCGTGAATACCGCCGCCGCACCACTTCCGCCATGCTGGCAAAATCGTCCTGCCCCGCGACCGTCTTGATTTTGAAGCGGCGATAGTTCGCGCGGTCGGGCCGGCCATTTTTGAAGCTGACCAGCGATGCGACGGCGAATGTGCCGCTGATGTTGGAAATATCGAAGCCTTCGATCCGCTCCGGCGGCGCGGGCAAGCCAAGAACTTTCGCCAGTTCGACCAAATCATTCCGGGGATTGATCGCCAGCGGCAACGTGTAGGGCACGCGCTCGAATTTTTCCGTCCGTTTCCAGGTGTCCTGCAAATCGCGGAGCAGATCGCGCAAGCCGGCGGCCTTCTCAAAATCGTGCGCGGCGGCGGCCTTTTTCATCTCCGCCTCAAGCTGCGGCTGCATTTCGCGGCACTGGCCTTCGAGGAACTGGCACGCGGCCTTCACCTGTTCCAGATACTGCTCGCGCGTGACGTTGCCGACGCACGGCGCGGTGCAGTGTTTCAAATGGGCGTAAAGACAGTGCTTGTAATCCGCCGCGCCCGGCGTGAACACGCGGCAGCCGCGCAAGTTGAACTGCTTCCGCGCCAGCGCGACGGTGTTCCGCAACGCGAGGGAATTCACGAACGGGCCGAAGTAGCGGGCGCCGTCGTCCTTCTTCAGCCGCGTGAAAGTGAAGTTGGGAATCGGATCGTGCAGGTTGACCTTGAGCATCAGGAACCGCTTGTCGTCGCGCAGGCTGACGTTGAAACGCGGTTTGAAATCCTTGATGAGTTTGCTTTCGAGCAGCAACGCCTCCGGCTCGCTGCGGACGACGTGGACATCGAAATCGTGGATGGCCTCGACGAGCGCGTTGAATTTCAAATCCCAGCCCCGGCGCCGGCCCGGATGGAAATACTGGCTGACGCGCTTGCGGAGATCGCGCGCCTTGCCCACGTAGATGACCGTGCCGAAACGGTCCTTGTGCAAATACACGCCGGGCTTGTGCGGGACGGTTCCCAGTTTTTTGCGGATGGCTTCGGCGACAGGCACGCGGAGAATTTCCACGCAAAGTCGTCCGGGCGCAAAGAAATTTTTGCCGGGAAAATTGCTTGCCCTGAAAATGAAACCGGCGTATTCAGACGGCAATCCATGGCCGAAAATCAACCCCCAGCGCCGCCGCCCGTCGCTCCGGCCGGCCCGCCGCCGTACGCTAGCCAGACACGCACCTGGAATATGCTCTGCCATTTGAGCGCGTTGGCGGGTTTCATCGGCATTCCGCTGGGCAACGTCCTCGGCCCGCTGCTGGTCTGGCAGGTCAAGCAGAACGAGTTTCCGTCCGTGGATGTCCACGGCAAGGCGGCGCTGAACTTTCAACTGACCGTGCTGATCGCAATCATCGTCACGGTTGCCGCCGGTTTTGTCCTGGCCTTCTTCTGCGTCGGATTTCTACTGTTCTTTGTGGCGGCGGCGATCGGGCTGGTCGGTTTGATCTTCGCCCTCATCGCCGGCATCAAGGCCAATAACGGCGAAGATTACAAATATCCTTACCTCATTGAATTTGTGAAATAGGCACGCCGACGAACGGCCTCACGCCAAGGCGTAAAAATTATTCCGCCTTCGGCTTTCCGCCCCACTCTTTTCCCGCCACCATGTGCCGGTGGACGAAGAAATAATAAAGCCCGCCCAGTGTGATCATCGCGCCCGCAAGCCACAGGGTCACGCGATGATACTCGCCCTTCATCAACTGGTCGTCCTGCCCGGCCCGGATGCCGACATAGCACAGCACCGAGCACCAGATCGCCGAGCCGAGCAGCGTGAAGAGGGAAAACATCAGATAATTCATCCGCACGATGCCCGCCGGGATGCCGATCAGATGCCGCACCACCGGCAGCAGCCGCGAGGTGAAAATGCCCATGGCCCCGTAATGTGCTGACCAGCGTTCCGCGCCCGCCACTTTTTCGGCGGAGATGAAAAAATATTTGCCGAAATGCAGCACCAGCGGCCGGCCCGCCAGCCGCGACGCCCAATACATCAGCGTCGCGCCCAGCCACGAGCCAATGGTGCCCGCCAACACGATGCCCCACAGCGACAGGCCGATTTTGCCCGTGTGCGCCCAATGCGCCGCCGGCGGAATGACGATTTCGCTTGGCAGCGGGAAGAGGGAGCTTTCCACCACCATCATGAGCGCGACGGCCGGATAACCGCCGGTTTGCAGCGCGTGATTATACCAATCGCTCAAGCTCTGGATGATTTGATGCATAGCTTGGGGTTATAGCCGAAAACCAGCCGGGAGCAAGCGGCAATGCTGCACCGGCGGTCCGCGGACGGCGGTCGCCGCTTTTGGCGTGACTCGCGCTGAAGATTCGCCAATCCTCAAAAGCACTTGGCAACGTGCAGTTGCCTCACCGAACATTTTTACGGAAGATATCCCAATGAAAACGAAATCCGAAATCAAAGACCGGTTCGTCATCATCATGGCCGGCGGGCGCGGCGAGCGGTTCTGGCCGTTGAGCCGCGAGAAGACTCCCAAGCAACTGCTGGCCATCCTCGGCAAGAAGTCGTTTTTGCAGGCGGCCGTCGAGCGCGTGCTCCCG
This sequence comes from bacterium, assembly GCA_021780905.1. Taxonomy (GTDB): domain Bacteria; phylum Verrucomicrobiota; class Verrucomicrobiia; order Limisphaerales; family UBA11358; genus UBA11358. Next base: position 40,779 of record JAJXXW010000018.1, on the reverse strand, counting down.
CTCGTGCCGGCGAAAAATATTTTCATCATCACCAATGAAATGCAGGCGCCGGAAGTGCGCCGGCAATTGCCCAGGCTCCCCGGGGAAAACATCGTCGCCGAGCCGGTGGGCCGCGACACCTGCGCCGCCGTCACACTCGGCGCGGCGCTCGTCGGCGCGCGTTCCACGACCGGCGTCATGGCCGTGCTGCCGGCGGATCACGTCATTCCCGACGCCCGGAAGTTTCAACGGGTCCTGTCCGACGCCTTTGATGTCGCCGCGCAGGGCCAGGCGATTGTGACCATCGGCATCAAGCCGGCCGAACCGGCGACCGGCTACGGCTACATTCAAACCGGGACGGAACTGCCCACCCCGGCCGGAGCGCAGAAGACCCGGACGATTTTTTACAAGGCGGAACGGTTTGTCGAAAAACCCAACTTCGAGACGGCGTTGGAATACGTCAACAGCGGGCAGTATCGCTGGAATGCCGGCATGTTCGTCTGGAGTTTCATCACCGTCACCAACGGATTGGAAAAACACCAGCCGGAGATGTTTGCCGCGTGCCAGCGGTGGTTCAAGGTGGCGAACCACTCCGCCAAGCTGGCCAAACTGCTGGCGAAGGAATACCCGGAGATCAAAAAAATCTCAATTGATTATGCGCTCATGGAAAAGGCGCAAAACGTCATCGTGGCCGACGGCGCGTTCGAGTGGGACGATCTCGGCGCGTGGCCGGCGCTGGCGCGGCACGTCCCGCAGGACGCCGAGGGCAACGCCGCCGTGGCGGATTTCATCCACGTGGACGCCGCGCGCAACCTCATCTACGACGCACGCACGAAAAACCGGACGCCCATCGCGGTGGTCGGCCTGCGCGATTCGATCCTGGTGCAGACAGACGACGCCGTTCTGCTCGCGCACAAATCGCAGGCGCAAAAAATCAAGGAATTGGTCAAACGGCTATCCGCGGACAAACGGCTGAAGCACCTGGTTTAGCCGCGAAGCGGCGGCGGCATTCCCGCCCGCGCACGGCGGATCGCTTCCCTGGCCCTCACCCATTCCCGATTTAGCCCTAAAATTTCATAATAAAAAAGTCGTAACGGCGGGCGCGCCCAAGTTGGTTGTCTCCTGCCAGTCAAATTTGAGAAACCAGCGGACCTCGGCGCACAATGTCATTTCGGCAGATTGCCGTCCGGAATCGCGGCCGCCCCGGCGCGGACGGTGGCGGCTTTGAACGCGGACGTGGCAAAACGATACGTGCCGGAGCCGACGGCCAGCACCGTGCCGTCCCCTTCGACGCGCAGCAGCCGGACACCTTCGGTCCGGGCGAGCGGCTGGCCGGACTCGGTGATACTGTCGGGCGTGATCGTCGGCAGATAGACGGTGGCGGTGGTGTTGGCCGGGATCGTGGTCGCCAGTTCAAAGCGGCCCGCCTGCAAGCTCCAGTCACTGGCGATGCGGCCATGGATTGAATCATAATGCGCCTTGACCCAGCAGATGGACGGGTGTTCCGGGTCGCTGCCCGGCGATGGCGGGTGCGGATGAATGATGATTTTGTCATAGCCCGGTGCGCCCGACCGGATGCCGGCCAGATCGCCGAGCATCCATTCGCCCACGGCGCCGAAGGAATAATGGTCAAAGGAATTCATCGAGGCGTTTTGCTTGCCGTCCATGCCGCCGAAGCCGTGGGCTTTCGTGTAGCTGTCCCAATGCTCCCAAATCGTCGTGGCTCCCTGCTCCACTTCATAACCCCAGGACGGGAATTTGCGGCTCTGAAAATGTTTCACCGCCAGATCATTTTGCCCCACGCTGGTCAGCACGGGCAGCAACGGCCGGGTGCCGAGAAAGCCCGTGGTCATGCCCGAATTGTCAGCGGTCTCGCCGGCGCGGAGTTTATCCGCCAAAATTTTCCCGGACTTCAGGCGCAGATCGGCCGGAATCAAATCCATGTAAAGCGCCAGCGCATAGGCCGTTTGCGTGTCCACGGTCAGGGAGCCGTCGGGCTTGAGGTATTTTTTATCGAAAGCGGCCATGACCTTGGCGGCCAGCGTCGCATATTGAGCGGCTTCGGCCGGCCGGCCGATGGCGGCGGCCATTTGCGACATCAACCGCGCCGAGTAGGCGTAATAGACGGTGTCCACGTAATCGAGCGGCGTCTTTTTGCCAAACGAAAGCCAGTCGCCCCAGTCGTTGCCATAGACGGTGCCGAGATAATTCCGGTCCCGGGCCTGGCGCCAGTCCATAAACTTCACCAGGTGGGGCCAGCATTGTCGGATAAGGTTGGTGTCGTCATAGGCCTGCCAGAGGGTCCACGGGCAAATCACGCCCGCATCGCACCAGGCCGCGCCAAAGCCCCAGCCATGCTGGAACGGATACGGCGCGTAGCCGGGAAACATGCCGTCCGGCCACTGGCTTTCCATCAGCTCCCGCAGCCATTTCGTGTAGAAGGCCGCCACGTCGGCGTTCAAAGTGGCCGCGTGAACATAAATTTGCGCGTCGCCCGTCCAGCCAAAGCGCTCGTCGCGCTGCGGACAATCCGTCGGCAGGTCCAGGAAGTTGTTGCGCTGGGTCCACACGATGTTTTGGAACAGCCGGTTGGCCATCGGATCGCTGCACTCGAACCCGCTGGTCAACGGCGTATCGCTCTGCAAATGGATGCCGACGACCGTATCCAGGACCGGCTGGCCGGGATAGCCGGTGAGTTCCACGTATTGAAAGCCGTGAAAGGTGAAGCGCGGCTCGTAGGTCTCGCCGTCCGGGTCGCCGCGCAGCACATAATCATCCGTCGCTCGGGCCTTGCGCAGGTTTTCGGTCATCAGGCTGCCGTCCGTCTGCAACATTTCACCGTAGCGCAGCCGGACGATTGTGCCGGCCGGGCCGTGGACCTTCAGCCGCACGATGCCGGAAAAATTCTGGCCGAAATTGAAAATGTAAACGCCCTTGGCCGGCGAGGTGACCGCCATCGGTTTCAGTTCCTCCACCGGACGCACCGGCACGCCGGGAAAGGCTTCAAGCTTCGCCGGCCGGTGGAAGCCCAGATCAACGGGGTGGCCTTTGATTTCCAGCTTGTCGCCCCGTTTGGCGGGATTGGTGAATTCGTAAAACGTCGCGGGCACACTACCGTTTTCTGCGGCGAGAATGGCCGGCTGCCACGGCGCATCGTCAAAGCCGGGCTGCGTCCATCCCGGCGTTTCGTGGCGCGCGTCATAGTATTCGCCCATCAGAAAATCCGCCTCGCGGATCGGGCCGTTGCCGGTTTCCTTCCAGGTTTTGTCCGTGGGAATGATTTCCCGCGAGCCGTCGGTGTATTCGATTTCCAGTTGCGCCATCAGCGCGGGCGTCTTGCCGTAGGTGTCGCGCCCGACTTGTTCCGTGCCCAAGCCAATGAGCAGGCCAAAGCCGAGGTAGCCCGAATACCAGCCATCCGCCACCCACGCGCCGATGGCGTTTTCGCCGTGTTTGACCAGCGGCGTCACGTCGTAGGAATTGTAATAGGCGCGTTGATGATAATCCGTCCAGCCAGGCGCGAACCACGCATCGCCGACGCGCTGGCCGTTCAGGTAAAGTTCGTAGATGCCGAGCGCCGTCGCGTAAATCGTCGCGCGCTTGATTTTTTTATCGGCCGAAAATTCCTTGCGATATTGATGCGCGGGCGGCAGAAAAAGTTTTTCCTTGTTCGTCCAAACCGGCGCGGTGTCGTGAAACGAAATGTAATCCGCCTGCCAGTCCGTCGGCTGCAGCAAACCCATCGTCCAGCCAGCGGCTTCGCTCCAGCGAGCTTGTCTGGAACCGTTCCAGACGCGGACTTTCCAGAAACATTGCTGGCGCGAGACCAGCGGTTTGCCCGCATAGGTGATGTTCGCCGTCCGGTCGCTGGTTACCCGGCCGCTGTCCCAGAGATCGCCCTCCCCTTGGGCGAGCCGTTCGGCGCTGGAGGCCACAAGAATTTGATACGCCGTCTGTTTGGATCCCCGCTGGTCGGAGCGAACCTGCCACGTCAATCGCGGGTGCAGTTCATCCAAGCCCTGGGGGTTTACCCGATATTCACAACGCAGCGCCTCGGGTTCCAGCCCGGCCGCATGGCCCAGCAGCGCACTGGCAAATGCGGCCACGACGAGGACAAAGCGCGAAAAAAAATCCATGACCCGAAGTTTACAATCGTTTCAATAGAATGATCCATCACGCAAATGCGGGGCTGGCCGGGACTGGCAATTTTGCGTAAGTTAACGCCGGTCATCCTATTTGAGCCTTGCCCGCCGGGAGGCATGGGTTGTCATTTTGGAGCAGGGCATGATAGGGTTTTGTCCGCAGCCCAAAGATCAATCAGCATCGCCTTTGAAAGTTCTCTTTACATGGTGGCAGATTAGTCTCGTCCTGGCGGGATTGATGTGGGTCAATCCGGCATTGGGCGCGCCCAGCACGAACTTGGTCAGCAATAACCCCGACGATGATTACCTCGTGGATGTCTGGGACACCGATCGAGGACTGCCACACAGCACGGTCAAAAGCATTGCCCAGACGCCGGATGGTTACTTGTGGATCGGCACGCTGCTCGGCGGCCTGGCCCGTTTCGACGGGGTCCGGTTTGTCACCTTTGATCCGGCCAACAGCCCGAATCTCTCCTCTATTGAGATTCAAAGGTTGCAAGTGGATGCCCAGGGCACGCTTTGGATCGGGGTGGTGGAAGGTGCTTTCATTACGCGGAGCAACGGCCGCTTCCACTTCGAGCGCCAGGATCCGAAAACCCCCTGTAGCTTGATGGGGGAAGTGGTCGCCAGACGGACCAACGAGGTGATTCTATCTTCCATTTTCGGGTGGCTTTTTTACGGTCAGGTCGAGAATGGCACCAATCATTGGACAACGTTGAAGCCGCCGGAGGCCCACCTGGGCTCAGTTCCGGTCGCGGATCGCGACGGGGTGATCTGGTATCGCCAGAAAAATTTGCGCCTGGGTCGAATCCGCGGTCAGGCGGTGGAAGTGCTCAACTCTGTTCCCGGCTTGCAGGATCAACGAATCCTCGCGCTCGCCAAGGACATTGCGGGTCAGATTTGGGTGGGCACGCCCAAGGAACTGGCCCGCTGGGAGGGCACCAACTTTGTGGACGAGCCGTTGACCAACAGCCAAACCTGGCAAAACGTCAGGCAAATTGCCGCCGCGCCGGATGGCGGCCTGTGGGTCTGGGCTGGCAATAAGATGATCAAATGGCGTGATCCGCAACGGCAAACCAGCGTGGATATCTCCGGGCTTAACCTCTTCGGCACGCAGCGCCCGGTGGAAATGCATCCGGATATTCACGGCGGGGTCTGGCTGTTTAAATATGGTTCCGGCCTGTGGCACATTGATGCCGATGGCACGATCGCTGAAATTGGCACCCGGCAAGGGCTGCCCTCCAACCTGATCGAATGCTGGTTTCAAGATCGGGAAGGCAATGTCTGGTTGGGCTTGAACGGCAGCGGTCTCGCCTGTGTCCGCAGGCGCACCTTTCATGTCGTCTGGCCGGACGATCCGGCGGTCGCCCGGAGTGCCGTTTCGGTGTGTGAAGATGCCAGCGGCCAACAATGGTTTGGCACCTCCGGTGACAACTTTTTGCGCTGGGCTGACGGTCGTTTTGACAAATGGTCGCCGCCGCCGGATGAGATTTCGGGCGTGGACACGACGGTTTACGCGGACCAGCAGAATCGCCTCTGGGTGGGCACGGTGCAAAATGGCGTCTGGATTTTTGAAACCAACACGCTGCGCCGGCCGTTTCCCTCCGAGTCGGTGGGCACCGTGGTCCGGGCTTTTTATCAGGATCGCTCCGGCCGGATGTGGATCGGCAATGAGTTCGGTCTCTACTGCTGGGAAAAGGGACAACTGAAAACCTTCACCGCCCGGGATGGTTTCGCCAGCGCCCATGTCCTCGCGCTCGCGGAGGATGAGGCGGGAACACTTTGGCTGGGCACCGCCGCCGGGGAACTCCGTTCCTACAAGGATGGGAAATTCACCTCCTACCGTCCCACCGATGGCTTTGTGATCAGTTCCAACCGGGTGGTGGCCGCCCCCGGAAAGGCCGGGGCGCTGGCCAGCGGTAGTCTGGTGGGGCCGGAACGTTTCTGGGCCATCTATCCCGATCACCAAGGGGTCTTGTGGATCGGCACGCTGAGCGGCGGCCTGCTGCGGTTCCAGGATGGCAAGTTCACGCGCTACACCACGCAGGACGGGTTGCCCAATGACAATGTCAGCCAGATTCTCGAAGATACGCGGGCGCGTTTCTGGCTCGGCACCCGCGGGGGCATTGCGTGCGTGGAGCGGGCGGATCTCGAAAAATTTGCCCAGGGCGAAGCCACAACGGTGCCGTGCATCACCTACGGCAAATTCGACGGCCTGCCCAGCATCGAATGTTCCGGCGGTTACCAGCCTGATTGCTGGGCAGGGGCCGATGGCCGGCTCTGGTTCACCACCATCAAGGGCGCCACCTGGATCAATCCGAAAAAACCGCCGTTCAATCCCCTCCCGCCGCCGGTGCGGATCGAGGAATTCTGGGTGGACAAACAGCTGGTTTACGAATCGGATCCCGGCCCGCAGCCGCGACGGGAAATTTCGGAGCCTGCCCGCCCGCCCCGCCGGCTCGCTGCCACCCCGTTGCTCATCTCGGCTGGCCGGCATTATTTCGAATTCAAATTCACCGCGTTGAGTTTTGTGTCCCCGGACAAGGTGCAGTTCAAATGGCGGTTGCGCGGCGCCGACCGGGAATGGGTGGACGGCGGCACCGACCGCAGCGTGAGCTACAGCTATCTGCCGCCCGGCAACTATGAATTTTTTGTCCAAGCCTGCAATAATGACGGCATCTGGAACGAGCAAGGCGCCAGTCTGAAATTCCATTTGGCCTCTTATTTCTGGCAAACCTGGTGGTTCTCCACCCTGCTGGCTTTTGGCACCGGCCTCCTTTTGTTCGTCCTCTATTCCATCCGCATCGCCCGTCTGCGTGGGTTGGAACGCCTGCGCTTGCGCCTCGCGCGTGATCTGCACGACGATATTGGCTCCAATCTGGGCAGCATCTCGCTGCTGGCCCAAATCATGGAAAAACATCCCTCCAGCGAGGACGCCCGCCAGATCCGAGGCATTGTCAGCCAGACCGTGGACACGTTGCGCGACATTGTCTGGTTCGTTGACCCCCAGCACGAACGTCTCAGCGATCTTGTGGCCCGCATGACGGAAACGGCGAAAGCCATGCTCGCGGATATTCCTTATACTTTCAAACAAACCGGCAATTTTTCCTCCACCGGCCTGCCGCTGGATTTCCGCCGCAACGTCATGCCCATTTTCAAAGAGGCGCTGCACAACATCATCAAACACGCCGGCGCCACCGAGGTTGAGATCGGCGTGTCCCGCAGCAACGGGATTTTCGAGTTCATCGTGCAGGACAATGGCCGCGGGTTTTTCCCCTCCGATCACCAGTCGGGCAACGGACTGAAAAACATGCGCCGCCGAGCCGCCGAGATGAAAGCGCACCTAGAAATCAGCAGCGACGCGGCGCACGGCACCCGGATCAAACTCACCGCGAACACTCCGTGATCCCGGCCGGCCCCGGAGCGGACCGGGCGTGAATGTCCAGAGCTCGTGAGCCTTTCACCGGGGCCACGTCCCGCGAATGCGGGACTCGCCAGCTGCGGGTTTATGCTGGTATTCTGCCCCTCAACAAACACTCGGTGTTTGGCCGCACCCGCCGGTTGCGGGCGGGCCGGCACGGAACCAAATTCATTTGTCATATGCGGACCGCCACGAATACCGAGCCGACCACGCCGCCCGCCAGCGTTTCAGCCCAATCCGCCATCAGCATCTGGCTCATTGAGGACAACCACACGTTTCGCAATACCGTGGCCCGGGTGCTGAACGCCAGCGAGAACCTGGAGTGTTCGCAGCGGTTTGCCAATGCCGAAGATGCGCTGGACGCGCTCGTGGGCGGCGCGGTGCCGGAGGTCATTCTTCTGGACGTTGAACTGCCCGGCCAGAACGGCATCACCGCCGTCAGCGCGATCAAATCGGTCGCGCCCTCCACGCGGGTCGTCATGCTCACGGCGTTCGACGACCACGACAAGATTTTCCGGGCGTTGTGCGCGGGGGCTTCCGGTTACCTGCTCAAAACCTCGCCCGTCGAACGCATTGTGGAAGGCATCCAAGAGGCGGTCCGCGGCGGGGCGCCGTTCACGCCCCAGGTGGCGCAAAAGGTGTTGAAAATGTTTTCCAAGCTGGAGCCGCCCAGGTTTGACTACGGGCTGACCGGACGGGAGCAAAAGATTCTCGAGTTAATGGCCAGGGGACTCATCAAGAAGGAAATCGCGGACCAACTGGACCTAAGCTATCACACGGTGGACACCCATTTGCGGAACATCTATACCAAACTGCATGTCCACACCCGCACCGGGGCCGTCGCCAAGGCGCTCAACGAACGGCTGTTTTGACCTGCTCCCCTTGCCGTTAAAACTTCCGCGCCCGCTCCCATCATCGAAAATCATCCCGTCCGATCATGCCGCCGGGTTGCAGTTCAGGGTCCCAGCCCAACGCGATAAAATCTCTGGTTGAAATTCGTCGCGGACGGATCGGTGAACCGAAACGGCGGGGTCGCCAGAAAATTGGTCTGCAACGACAACCAGGCGACGGGCGGGCTTAAATTCGTCGCCGACTGCAAATAATAGTCCGGCCCGGTCGAACCATTCACCAGCATTGTAAAACCTCCGCCCGTCAACTGGGGCGCGCCAAAAGTCGGAATGGCCGGCACGGTGACCGTCACCTGAAAACTCTGCGTCGCATCCATCGCTGGTGTGCCGTTGTCGGCCACCTGCACGGTCACGAGGTTGGTCGAGGGCGCTTGAAGCAGGCCGGGCCGCCAGGTAAGAATGCCATTGGTTGCGTTCAGCGTCATGCCCGCCGGCCCGGCAAGCAGGCCAAAGGTCAGGGTTTGCGGCGGGGCATTCGGGTCGGTGGCCGTATTGGTCAGCGTCAGCGTCTGTCCGGCGATTAGGGACTGGTCGGCAATTGAGTTCAAGACCGGACCGGCGTTTGGCGGGATCACATTGTCAAAAGTGGCGGCACTGGCCAGCGCATTGGTGTGCGCCGTCACCGCCAAGCCCCACAACGCCGTGCTGGCAAAGCCCGTCACATTCGAGCTGCCCATCGTTACCCAATTCACGCCGTTGGTTGAATAACTAGCGGTAAACGTCGTTCCGCTGCGAACCAACTGCACCCAGCACGGCGCAACGAATCCCGCGACCGCCATGCTGAAGGCCGCGCTGTTCGTGGCGGCCCGGTTTTGAAAACTGACGCCGTTACCAGGAGTAAGACCGAGGAAGACATTGCGGGCGCCGGCTGTGGTATTTTCCCGAATCATCAAGCCCGCCTTGGACCAAGTATCAGCGGCCAACTGGCTCGAAACGCGGGCGGTGAAACTGCCGTCGCCGCTGTTGGCCTGATACACAAAATGAAATGCGTCGTTCGTGCCGCCGATGTCCGCACCGGAACCTAGCAGGGTGAAGTTTGTGCCGCTCAAAGCCGACCCGCCCGTTACGCCGACGCTGCCGATGTCGGTGTCCTGCCACAATCCCAGCGGACTGACCACCGGCGAAAAAATTTCCCGGTCGCGCACGATGCCCAACGGGTCCTGCGGATTCCAGAATGCTTCAATACTGTTATTGCCGTTGGCCGCCACCGTGAGACCGCCGGCGAGCGTGACGGCGATGAGATTCGTTTTGGCGGCCGGTTGCAGCATGTTGGTGAAGCACAATCCTTCCGCCGTCAGCACGGTGGCGGTGAGTTCCTGACCGTTGGTGGTGAAGTAACGCGTGGTCACGCCGGGCACGGTTCCGGGTTGGCCCGCCAGGGCGGGCAGACATTGGACGTCGCCATTGTTTTGCAATTGCAATTGCACCACCGTGCCATTCGTCGCCGTCGGCGTCAGATTCAATGGCTCCAGGTCGCCATTCGTATTCTCGATGCCCTTGAGATACTTGATCGCCGACATTGCCAGATGCGTGTAACTGCCCGGCTGCGTCTCCGGCACCACGACATAGGGCACGCCCGGATACCAGCTTTGAAACTGGTAGCGATTCGCCCGTCCGCCCTCCTGCTGGTGCAGCCTCATGCTGCTCAAACTGCTCGATTCATAATAGGCGTCGGCGGCGGCCACGCTCCCTTGATTGTTGGTGCTGGCGTCGCTGACATTGCAGGTCAGCACATGACGACAACCCCGCGACTGGAAGTTTTGCTCATAGGTGCGGATCATCTGGCGCATGGTCGCCTCGGAGGCCGGCGTGCCCACCCGGCCACCCCCAAAATAATCCCAAGGCGCGTCGCTTTGCATGGCGAAATAGGGTTGCCCAATCGCCACGGCCATGTTTATGAAAGAACTGAAAATATTCGACGCGTTGAGCGAGAAATTGATGTTTTGTCCCGCACTGTTGGTGATGGTGAAAGCCAGACTATTGTTCGCCACCCCGGCCGGATAAGTGCCCCACGGCCACCACTCCGGCTGACTGATGTGGCCGACTTTCAAGTGCGGAAACATCTGGTAATAGCCGTTGAAGACATCCCGCCAAATGCCGCTGGTATAGGGATAATTGGTCGAAGCGATGGACAAATCCCCCGTCCACCAGGCAATATCGTCGTTGGTCGGCCACGTGGGATTGACCTGGCAGACCTGCTGCAGGTCTTCCATGTGATAATCATGTGTTAACTCTGAAATAATGATTCCACTCGACTCGACCCCAGCCACGATGATGCCAGTATTATTCGTTTCCGTCTGATACCAGGTCGGACTTGGAGAGTAACATTTCCCAGCCACAACCATTATGTATCTGGTGTTGAACGCCGACAGGTTGGTCGCCAACGATTGCTGCAATGCCGCCGTGGCGGGCAGCAGCCAGTTCGCGCCCCGCAGGAAAAAACCGTCTTCGTATTTCTGCACAAACGGCCATTGCGAATAGTTCGTCAGTTGCGTGTTGTCCACAAAGCCGCCCCACCAGATTTCCGTGGGGATCGGCCGGGGCCGCACGCCGGGATACGCGCCCAGAGTCAAGGTGAGCTGGAGGCGGTTGCTCTGGATGTTCCCGCCGTGATCCTGCGCAAAAATGGTCACCGTGTTCGTGCCCGCGCGCAGGTTGCGCACGGTGATGTTCCACGGCGACACCGCCATCGTGGCCCCAAAGTCCCACAGCTTGTTCGTCTGATCGCGCACCTCATACCAGATCGGTCCTGCCGGCGTGCCGTGCAGCACGCCGCTCAGATTCGTGGTCAATGCGCTGACGGCGGAACCTGGGGTGCTGAATTCCGCCAGTGGATACTTCTCCGTGACGTCCAGATAGATCATGTGCGGAGTGTTGGTATCAATCGCGAATACGCAGGGCCCTTCTGATGCGACCGTGAGGCCGTTGTTGGTCAGGTTGCCGCTGTAATACAGCACCGGATAACGGGTGTTGCTGGCGATGCCAAAGTCATTCACGCCGATTTGCCCGACCAGCGTGACGTTGCCGTTCACCACGATGTTGGTCGGGGTGCCTGCCAGACCCAAAGCCAGTTGCAGCGTCGCGTTGCTGTTCATCTGCCAGCCGCTCGTCGCCGGGATCAGCCCGTTCAACACCAGCGTGCCGGCACTGATGGTGGTTTTGCCCGTATAGACATTGGTGCCATTCAACGTCAGCGTGCCGCCGCCAATGGTCGTGTCGCCGGCATAAGCGTTGTTGCCGGAGAGCGTCAGGGCGGCCCCGCCTAGTTTGACCAGGTTGAGGTTCGCCTGGCCGCTCACGCCAATCAGACCGCTGAAAACCGCATCGGTGGTGTTACTGACCGTCAGCGTGCCCGTCCCGCTGCTGTTGATCACCGCGTTGGAACCAAAATCCGAGGTCAGCCCGGCCAGGGTCTGGCTGTGGCCCGCCAGATCAAAATAGACCGTGCCCGAACTGCCGGCGTGATCCAAGAAGAGGGCGGTCGTCACCGGCAACCCGTTATCCACCCCCAGTTTCAGTGTCGATTTCAACTCAGAGATGCCGACCTTGATGGTTGTGCTCCCGGCGTAATTGTTACCCGGATTCGAGAGCGTGAAGGTCGCGGTGTGGCTCGTGGCGCTGCCGCCTTCGGGTCTTATCGTCAAACTGCCACTGCCCGTCAACGGGCCGGCGAGCGTCACATTGCACGAGCTGCCATAACAACCAATCGTCGCGCCGGGATCGTTCAGGTTAATTTGGCCCGGCCACCTCTCGGTGCCGGTCACATGAAAATCCAGCGAGCCGCCCGACGAATAGTTGGCCGTGCTCGAACCGTTGATGGTCGTCACCACGCTGGCATAAGTGCCGGCCAGTTTCGGCTGCACCACCGCCCCATCGGCGATGTTCAACCCGCCCGGGCCGGTGACGGAATTCAGATTGTTCAACACCAGCGCCCCGGCGCTCACCACCACCGGCCCGCCAAAATAATTCGCCTCGCTCAACGTCAGCCCGTTGGTGCCCGCCTTGAGCAGTCCGCCGGTCCAGCCGATGCCGCCCGGACCGCTGAAGCTATAAGCATTCACATTGTTGCTCACCGTCACGCTTTGCGGATGCAGCGAGCCGGTCAAGGTAACCGCAAAATTGCCCGCCGCCGTGTCATCAAAAATCACCGGCTCGCCCTCCTGATAAACCTGCCCGGCCAATCCGCCGATCTGCCAGTTCGCCGTCGTGTTGATGTCCCATGTGGCACTGACGTTGCCATTCCAAGTCGCCGACACGGTGGCAACCACGAGATCCACCGTGCTGTTCGCGACGTTGTTCGACAACGTCGCATTCATGCCGCTGGGAACGCTGCCCAACGTCAGACCCGCCGCGCCGGTCTGGCTGCCGTAACGAATCAATGGAAATTGCCCCGCCGGCAGACCGCCGCCGCTGAGGTTGATCGTGCCGGTGCCATTAACCGTCAACGTGCCGGTCACGGTGATGAAGGGTTGCGCGAGACTGGCAACGCCACCGAGGTTCAGGTTCAGCGCCGTGGTGTCCGCGCCCGAGGTGCCCAGCGTCAGACTGGCGTTGGTCAACGACGTGCCCGCCGTGGAAACCGTCACGCCCAGCGTCGCCGCGTTGCTGACCGCATACGCGCCGCCGCCGGTGGCGAGCGTGACGGTGTTCAGGGTCGCCCCGTTCGAGACGATGGTCGGCCCGGTGTAGGTATTGGCCCCATCGAAGGCCAGCGTGCCGGCGCTGACGGTCACCGCCGTGGCGTTGGTCGTCAGGTCGGGCAAGGGCGATAGGATTTCCCAAGTGCCAGCACCGGTTTTGAGCAGATTAACCGTCTTGCCGCCGAGATTGCCGCCGTTGGCAAAACCGCAGTTGAGTTGGCTGCCGGCGGCGCTGCCGCCCAATTCAATGGCCCAGTTCATCGGGCTGCTATCGCCCCGCAAGGTCAGGACCCCGGGCGCAATCAGCAGCGGCCCGGCCGCGGCGTTGAACCGCCGGGTGGTGTTGACTCCGTTGATGTCAAACAACCGGAACGCGCCGATGATGGTCTGGAGATTGGTGCTGTTGTTCACGAACACATCCGGCCCGGCGGGCGCGCCCAGTTGATTGGTCGCATTCAGCGTAATTACCATCGGCGGCGTCCCCGCATTAAACGTCCAGATGCCGGAGTTGCCGGTGGCATCGCAGTTGGCCGTGTTCGTCGCCCCGCTGTCGAGCGGGCCGAAGTTGACGGACGCTCCGTTGATGCTGTTACCCACGGGGACACTGCCCGGCACCCAGTTGTTCGTGTTGCTGAACAAGTTGTTGGTCAGACTACCGGCGCCGTTCCACAGCGGACTGGCGGCGTGAACTTTCAGCGTCAAAAACAGGACTGCCGCCACTGCGAAGCGGATTTGATGGATGTTGCCTTGAGGGTTCATTGGCTTATGGCCCTAGCCGCACGCGATAAAATCGCCGGTTGAAATTGGTGGCCCCGGCGTCGCTGAACGATAACGGCGGCACGGCCGAGACATTGGTCTGAATGGGCAGCCAGTTCACCGGCGGCGTCAGGTTGGTGGAGGTTTGCAGCACATAATCCGGGCCGGAATCGCCGCTCACCTGCATGGAGAACAGGCCATTGCTCAGGGACAGGTTCGCCATGGCCGGAGCCACCGGCGTGTTCACCGTCACATAAAAACTGTTTGTCGCACTGAGGGCGGGCGTGCCATTGTCCGTCACCACGACTGTTATTAGGTTCGTCGAAGGCGATTGCGCGATCGCCGGACGCCATGAAAAAATCCCGTTCGTGGCATTGATCGCCGCGTTGGCCGGCGCGGCCAGCAGGCTGAAGGTGAGGGTTTGCGGCGGCAGGTTCGTGTCAGTGGCTGTGTTTGTCACGATCAGGGTCGTGCCGGCGACGATGGTCACATCGGCGTTGGTCGCGAGCGACGGTGGGGTATTGGGTTGTGTGACGATCAGGCGGCTCCGCACAACGCCGGTGGGATCTTGCGGATTCCAAAACGCTTCCAGGGTGATGGCCCGGTTCAGCGGCTGCACGGACGACACGATGCTGATGGTCGTTGTCTGGCCCGGCGCGAGCAGGTTCGTGTGGACATAGCCTTCCACGCTCAAGATGGTGCTGGTGATGTTGCTGCCGGCGGCGTTGTAATAAGCCACCGTGCCGGGGCCGCCGCTGTCGGTCGCGGTAACCGCTGGGAAACAAGTGATGTCGCCGTTGTTTTGAAGCTGAATGACGTTCGTGGCTCCATTGCTCAACAGCGTGAGGTTCAATGGTTCCAGCGTGCCGTTCGTATCCGCGATGCCCTTCAAATATTTTATGGCCGACATTGCCAGATGCGTGTAACTGCCCGACAGCGTTTCCGGCACGACCACCGAGGGCACTCCCCAATACCAACTTTCAAACAGGTAGCGGTTCGCCCGGCCGCCCTCTTTCTGGTGGAGATACATGCTGCTCAAACTGCTCGATTCATAATACACCGCTCCCGAGTAATTGGTGCCGGCGTTGCTGACGTTGCAGATCAGCGTGTGGCGGCCACTGCGGGTCTGAAAAGAGTTTTCGTAGGCGCGGATCATCTGACGCATCGTCGCCTCGGAGGCCGGCGTGCCCACCCCGCCGCCGCCGAAATAATCCCACGGCGCATCACTTTGCATCGAGAAGTAAGGCTGCCCGATCGCCGCCGCCATGTTCATGAAGGAAGCGAAAACATTCGAGGCGTTCAGCGACATCTTGATGTTCTGCCCGGAACTGTTGGTGATGGTGAAGGCGAGTTGATTCGCCACCCCGGCCGGATAACTGCCCCACGGCCACCATTCGGGCTGGCTGGTGAGTCCCACTTTCACATGCGGGAACAATTGGTAATAACCGGTAAACACATCCTTCCAAATGCCGCTGGTGTAAGGGTAATTGGTCGAGGCGATGGATAAATCACCCGTCCACCAGGCAATGTCGTCATTCGTCGGCCACGCGGGGTTCACCTGGCAGAGCGGCTGCAGGTTTTCCATGTGATAATCGTGCGTGAATTCAGACAGGATGATGCCGTTGCTTTCGTAAAATGCCGCCTTGCCACCGGCGTTGTTCAGTTGCGCTGCCCCCGAATTGGTGCTGGGACTGGGAATGTTCCCCGCCAGTTCCGGCATGAATTTTACGTTGAACGGCTGCAAATTTCGCGCCAGCGACTGGAGCAGCCACGCCAGGCTGCCGTTCCAGTAGGCGTCATGCAGCAGATAGCCGTCCTGGTATTTTTGAACGAACGGCCACTGCGAATAGTTCGTCAGTTGCGTGTTGTCCGGTATGCCGCCCCACCAGATTTCCGACGGGATGGGCCGCGGGCGCACCGCTGGATTTGGCCCGAGGGTCAAAGTCAGTTGCATACTGTTGCTGTAAGTCACCCCGCCGCTGCTCTGGGCAAAAATCGTGACCGTGTTTATTCCCTCCCGCAAGTTCCGCACCGTGATGCTCCAGGGCGACACCGCCGCCGTCGCGCCAAAATCCCACAGCTTGTTCGTCTGGTCGCGCACTTCATACCAGATCGGCCCGGCTGTCGTGTCCCGCAACGTGCCGCCCAGATTCGTCGTCAGGGTCGTCACCGCAAAATCACCGTTGGTGAACTCGATCAGCGGAAACGACTGTGTCGGGATGAGCCGGACCAGATGCGGCACGCTGGTGTCGATCGTGAACGCCCACAACTTCGGTGCCGCCGCCGTCAGGCCATTGGTGTTCAGCGTGCCCGAATAATAAATCACCGGATACGGCGTGTTGCTCACAATGCCCGCGTCGGTCAAATCCAACTGGCCGGCCAGCGTGACGTTGCCGTTCACCACGATGTTGGTCGGACTGCCCGGCGCCCCCACAGCCAACCGCAACGTGGCATTGGAACTTAAAATCAATCCGCTCGTCGCCGGCACTAATCCCGGGACTGCCAATGTCCCCGCAGTGATGGTCGTCGTGCCGGTATAATTGTTCGGCCCGCCGAGGGTCAGCGTGCCGGCGCCGGTTTTGACGAAGGAAAAATTCGCCGCGCCCGCCGCGCCCAGGTCGCCGCTGAGAGTGTTTGCCGCGGGGTTGCTCACCACCAAGGTCCCGGCCGTCCCGCTGCTGTTGATCACCGCGTTGGAACCAAAATCCGAGGTCAGCCCGGACAGGGTCTGGCTGTGGCCCGTCAGGTCAAAATAGACCGTGCCCGAACTGCCGACGTGATCCAAGAAGAGGGCGGTCGTCACCGGCAACCCGTTATCCACCCCCAGTTTCAGTGTCGATTTCAACTCAGAGATGCCGACCTTGATGGTCGTGCTCCCGGCGTAATTGTTACCCGGATTCGAGAGCGTGAAGGTCGCGGTGTGGCTCGCGGCGCTGCCGCCTTCGGGTCTTATCGTCAAACTGCCACTGCCCGTCAACGGGCCGGCGAGCGTCACATTGCACGAGCTGCCATAACAACCAATGGTCGCGCTGGGATCGTTCAGGTTAATTTGGCCCGGCCATATCTCGGTGCCGGTCACATGAAAATCCAGCGAGCCGCCAGACGAATAGTTGGCCGTGCTCGAACCGTTCAACGTCGTGGGCACACTGGCATAAGTGCCGGCCAGTTTCGGCTGCACCACCGCCCCATCGGCGATGTTCAACCCGCCCGGGCCGGTGACTGAATTCAAATTGTTCAACACCAGCGCCCCGGCGCTCACCACCACCGGGCCGCCAAAAAAATTCGCCTCGCCCAACGTCAACCCGTTGGTTCCCGCTTTGAGCAGCCCGCCGGTCCAACTGAGGCCGCCCAGACCGCTGAAGGTATAACTGTTCACGTTGTTGCTCACCGTCACGCTCTGCGGATGCAGCGAGCCGGTCAAGGCAACCGCAAAATTGCCTGCCGCCGTGTCGTCGAAAACCACCGGGTCGCCTTCATGATAAAACTGCCCGGCGACTCCGCCGATCTGCCAGTTGGCGGTCATGTTGATGTCCCACACGGCGCTGAGATTGCCGTCCCACGTCACCGGAGCGGCGGTCACTGCGGTCACCACCAGATCAATGGAGTGGTTGGCGAGATTGTTGGACAGCGAGGCCGTGGTGTAGGCCGGCAGACTGCCCAAAACCAAATTCGCCGCCCCCGTCTGGCTGCCATACTGGATCAGCGGAAACTGGCCGACGCTCAGCAGGCCGTTCGTCAGGTTGAGGGTGGCGGTGCCGTTGACCGTCAACACGCCGTTCACGGTGATGGCGGGCTGCGTGGGATTGCCCGAGCCACCCAGGTTGAAATTCAGCGTCGAGGCATCGGAGCCGGTGGTTCCCAGAGTCAGGGCGGCATTAGTCAACGAACTGCCGACGGCGCCGACCGTGACGCCCAGCGTCGCCGCATTGCTCACGGCATACGTGCCACCGCCCATGGAAACCGTCACGGTGTTCAACATCGCCCCGTTCGAGACGATGGTCGGGCCGGTATAGGAATTGGCCGCATCTAGTGTCAGCGTGCCGGCGGCGACCGTCACCGCCGTGGCGTTGGTCGTCAGGTCGGGCAAGGGCGATAGGATTTCCCAAGTGCCAGCACCGGTTTTGAGCAGATTAACCGTCTTGCCGCCGAGATTGCCGCCGTTGGCAAAACCGCAGTTGAGTTGGCTGCCGGCGGCGCTGCCGCCCAATTCAATGGCCCAGTTCATCGGGCTGCTATCGCCCCGCAAGGTCAGGACCCCGGGCGCAATCAGCAGCGGCCCGACCGCGGCGTTGAACCGCCGGCTGGTCGTCGTGCCGTTGATGTCAAACAACCGGAACGCGCCGATGATGGTCTGGAGATTCGTGCTGTTGTTGACGAACACGTCCGGCCCGGCGGGAGCGCCTAGTTGATTGGTCTCATTCAGGGTGATCACCATCGGGGGCGTCCCCGAATTGAACGTCCAAACGCCGGAGTTGCCGGTGGCATCGCAGTTGGCGGTATTGGTAGCCCCGGCCGCCAGCGGGCCGAAGTTGACGGACGAACCGTTAATGCTGTTGCCCACGGGGACACTGCCCGCCACCCAGTTGTTCGTGTTGCTGAACAAATTGTTGGTCGCGCTGCCGGCACCATTCCACAGCGGATTGGCGGCGTAAGCTTTCAACGTCAATAGCACACCAGCCGACAGCGCCAGACGGGATAAAAACTTCTGGGAAAAAACTTCCATTGGTTTGATGTTTGGCAAAAACGACCGCACGTCCATCACTCTCATAATAATTAAAACCGCAATTCGGACTTAATCAGTCGGTTATGCGAACCAAATGCTGCACCCGTTTTCATTTCGGGTGGCGATGCCTGTCCAAAAGCGCCACCACCCTCCCCAAATCGGAACCCATGGTTCCGTTTTTATGACAGGAACTCAAATCCTGTCGCTAAGCTGTTCCGTTAACCATGGGTGATACCCTGGTGCGCTGGCGATAGCCGCGGCCGCCCCCGACGACGACGATAAAAATTAGTCCGAAGGCCGCCAGTGCCACGTTCACCGTTTCCGGCACCGCCGTGATGTTGAGGCTCCAGCCGTTCAACGTCGCGTCTCCGCCGCCGCCAGAAACATCCGCAAAGAAAAGCGTCCAATTGCCATTGGGATCCATCCCGCCATACAGGCTGTTGTCGTTCAACGGGGTCGAACTCCCCGGCGTCGTGAAGGATGCAGTGGACGACAGCGGACTGACTCCGCCATACAACGGCGTTCCCGTGAGCGTCTGGGTCAGGCCCGCGCTCGTATCTCCGAACGGCGTGGTCGAATTAACCCCTGGCCGGTTCAACAACACCCCCAGCGTGCCGTTGTAGCTTAGATACGCATACAGCCCGCTGTTATTGCCGCCGGTGACGGACAGCGTCACGGAGATAGCCGACAATGAGCGCCCCAGTCCGCTCACGGAAATCGAATTCCACATGACGGACGCATTACCATCCGCAATGGTTTGATTAAAGGTGCCCACGCCCGATTGCGTGCCGGCAGTAAAGCCGCTGCCGCTGAGAGACCCATCGGTCTGGATAAACAGGTCGGCTTGGACCATTGCCAGCGCTTCAATCCGGATCAAATCGCTTAGCAATGGCTTTTTCATGATTCCTATTTTATATGGTTTTGATGTGCGTGCTTAGGGGTAACTAATCCGGTAATAAACGCTGCCCCCCAGACTTGTGATTGTTTGGGTGTCAGTCCAGAGATAGGAACCATTTGCCCCAGCAATTACGCCGCTGTCAGCATTGGCCCAATTCGGCGTCGGCGACAGCGCTGTGGCCCGCTGGACATGATAAGTGGTGTTGGGAATGCCGTAGAACGTGAACCGCGCATGGTCCGCGCCATCATTCCCGATCAGCGCCGGATCAATTTGGGCTCCGGCCACGGAAACAAAGATGATCGTCACCGTGGCGGTCGCCGACGCCACGCCGTCGGAAACCGTGTAGCTAAAACTGTCGCTGCTCGGCGATCCGGACGGTGTGTAGAACATCCGGCTGCCGTCCGTGGTCACGCTGCCGCCGCCAGCACTCGTGCCGCTGGGCAGGGTGATCGTATAAGTCGGACTGCCCTGTGAACTGGCCAGCCCGGCGCTGGTGAGATCCGCTATCGCAATCTTCCGGCTGATACCTGGCGCGTTGGTGTAGGCCAGATTGGGAACCTTGATGCCGGCCATCACGCTGATGGTTGAACTGGACAATTGCAGCGTGCCGGGCATCGCCGCTGGCAGCGTCACCGTGCCAAAGCCGTTCAGGTTAGCCGGTCCGATGCCCGTCCAATTAATCAACGGATACGAAGTGCCGGCCGTCAATGAACTGCCGCTCCGAACAATCACATTTACGGTGGAATTAACCGTCAGATTGCCGCTCATCTTCAGCGGCGCAACGGTGGTGCTGGGGGCGGTCGCGGTGAAATCAAAATCGGCGTAGGTGGTGCCCGCGCTGTAGGTCAGACCGCCGCAGGTCCACTGGCCGTTGGCGGTGGCCAGTTGCACTCCGTTGGTTGCCCCAGACGCCACCGTCACCGCGCTGTTCGCGCAGGAACCCGCCGTGTTGCCGATCAATTCTCCCGCGTTGATCGCCGTCGCACCGCTGTAGGTGTTGATCCCGGACAACGTCAGCGCGCCCGGGCCGGTCTTGGTCAAACCGCCGCCGGTGGAAACGCCATCAGTCAGCAGGTTCTGCGTGATCGTGATGTCGTTACCGCTGCCCACGGCCAAGGTCGCGCCGCCCGCCATGATATCCACACCCGTCACGCTGCCGAGATAGTTCGCACTGGCCGCGCCGGGACGCAAGGTGCCGCCGTTGAAAGTAATCGTCGCCGTCGAACTGGTGCCCAACGCATTGGGGAAAGCGGGCAGTGTGACATCGGCCGTGCCGCTAATGCTGATGCTAGACGTGCTGGAATTGCCAAACGAAAGATAGGAAAACACGCTCGCCGAAAACGTGCCGCCGGACAGGTTTAATTCCGAGGTCGTGCCAGACTGGGTGCCGACCGCGCCACCCATGCCCAGCCGGTAAACGGTGGCGCTGCCGCCGGTTTGGTTGAAAACCCCCGTGGAGTTGATGACGCTGGCGCTAAGTGGGTCCAGATCCGAGCGCCCGATTTCCAGGGTTGAATCCGTAGCCGACATGTCCAGTGTGCCGGTGCCGCTCAAATTGAACGTGCCGCTGGCATTGTTGCCCACCCCGAGGATGACCCCGCGATTGGTGATGCTGTTAAAGCCCACCGTCGTCAATGTTCCTCCGCTCAAATTATAGATGCCCGAACTGGAGCCGGCCCCCACGAGCAGTTCATTGCCACCGGTGAACGAAATGCTGCCGCCGGTTTGATTGACCGTGCCGGTGGTGCCCGTGATGGTATTGATGACAAGTGAATTGGCCCCCAGGGAAAAGGAGCCGCCGCCAATGCCCAGTGTGGCATTGTTTTTGATGGTGATGGCCCCCGCCGCCGCCGTGCGATTGCCCGTCAAATCCAATGTGCCGCTGTTGACGAGCGTGGCTCCGGTATAGGTGTTGGCACCGGAGAGGGTGACCGTGCCGCTGCCGTTCATGGTGAAAGCGGTGCCCCCATTATCCAGCAGCGCCGCGCTGACAATCGCGTTGCCGCTGGCGACGCTGGCGACATAGGAACTGCCCGTCAGACTGCCATTTTGAATCGTATTACCGCTGGCGGCGGCGGCCGTGAGGCTGACCGCCCCGACCTGCGGCGTGGCCAGCGCACCCAAATCCAACGTGCCGCCGCTCAAGTTGAGCGCGCCCGTGGCCGCGCCCAGCGTGCCGCTGCCGCTCACGGCCAGCGTGCCGGCACTCACCGTGGTGCCTCCGGTGTAGCTGTTCGCGGTGCCCAGCGTCATGGTGCCAGTGCCGTTCTTGGTCAAACCGGTGCTGCCAGCAATGGCCCCGGTGCCGGTGATCGTGTAATTGTAGGTTGAATTATTGGCCGTCACACTGCCCGGATTGACGGTGGTGTTCAGCGTCACCGTCGTGTTGGCGCTCAAATAGGTGTCATCCAACACCGCTGCCATCCCATCCACGTAGGCATAAGTGCCGGGCGTGGGCGTGCTGCTGTCCTTCCAGTTGAGCGAGGTGAAGTCCCAAGTGCCCGCCCCGCTCGCCGCCCACTTGAACGGGGACGTGGCAATGCCGGTAATCACGAGATTCAGCGTGTAGGGACCGGTGCCGGTCAGGGTCAGATGGTAATTGCCCGCGATGCCGGGGATGGTGACGGCCGTCGGCACCGTGCCGGCATAGCTGGCCATCGTCATCAACGGATAAGTGCCCAAGGCGGGGCCGCCGGAAAAGTCCACCGTGACCGTGGGTTGGGTCGTGAACGTGGCCGCCCCGGTGACGGCGAGCGGAGCCAAGCTGCCGCTGGGCGTCGTCGCGCCAAAATTGAAATCCAAGACCGGCGCGCCCGCGCCGCTGGTGGTCAGGCTGGCGCACGTCCATTGCTTGGTATTGTCGGTGACGGAAACGCCCAGCGCGCTTGTGCCGGAGGCCGGCGACACGGTGACGGCACTGCTCGCAGAACTGCCGCCCACCACGCCCAGCAACTCACCGGCATTGATCGTGGTATTGCCGGTATAGGTGTTGTTCACGCTGGTGAGGGTCAGCGTGCCGCTGCCGAGTTTGGTCAGGCCGCCGTCAGCCGTGGCTCCGAGAGTGGAGTCGTGCAGCAAGGGAACCCGGACGGTTCCGTTCAGGACACCGGTGTCAATGGTGGCACCGCCGGACTTCACGGTGACGTTGACGGACGCGTTGGCTGCGTTCGCACCCGTGGGAAGGTCAATCAGGTTGCCAGAGGCGTTGTTCAGTTTCAGCGTGCCGCCGCTGAAATTGACGTTCAAAGCATGGCTGCCACCGCTGCCGGTCGCGTTCACATACAGGCGGTTGGCCACCATCGTCCCGCCCGTGTTCAAGTTCACCGTCAGGCTATCTGTGACGGCGCCGCCGGTATTGTCATAAACAGTGGCGGCAGTCGCGGTGGCCGTGCCGCCGATCGTCAACGTGCCGGTGCCTCCGTCCTGGTGGCGGATGTTGCCGGTGGCGGTGAGCGACCCGCCCGAGAGGGTGAAGGTCGGGCCACTGTTCCAGCCGACGATGAGGTCGCCCCCGAGGGTCACGGTGCCCCCCGTTTGATTGAAGATGCCGTTGTTGCCACTGTAGGAACCCAGCCCGTAGGTGTTCACGGTGGTGCTGCCCCCGGAGATGGTCAGCGTGCCCGCGGTGGCCTCAATCCCCAAACCCGTGCTGCCCACTTGACCACTAATGCTATTGCCCGTGCCGGAGAGTGCCAGCGTGCCCCCCGCACCCGACATGATCACGCCCCCGGAACTGACCAGCGCGGCGCTGATCGTTGCGGTGCCGCTGGTCAGGCTGGCCGCGTAGGAACTGCCCGTCAGCGTGCCGTTTTGAATCGTCCCCGCGCCCGTGAGGCTGACCGCGCCCACGGTGGGGGTTCCCGCACCCAAATCCAGCGTGCCGCCGGACAGGGTGAGCGCGCCGGCAGGGCTGCCGAGCGTGCCGCTGCCGCTCAAGGCCAGCGTGCCGGCGCTGATGGTCGTGCCGCCGCTGTAAGCATTGTTGGCGCTGGACAGGGTCAGCGTGCCGCTGCCGGCCTTGGTCAATCCGGCCGTTCCGTCAATCTCCGCCGCAATGGTCGCGCTCTTGCCCGTGCCGAGATTATTGACGGTGACCGTGGGTGTGCCGCCCGCCAGCGTCAGCGTGTTCGCGGAATTCCCATTGTTGTCCACAACCCAGTTGGCCGCCGGAGTCACATCCGTGTTGCCAAAGATCAGGCTGCCGACGGTGTAGCTGGAATCCAGATGCACGGTCGTGTCGCTGGTGAGGTCCACCTGGCTGAAATCCGCCGGGACGCCGCTGCCGCTCGCAATGGTGCCGGCAAACCAGTTGCCCGCCGTGCCCCAATTGCCGCTGCTCGTCGCCGTCCAATACGGACTGGCAGCCACGACGTTACCGCTGCTGGTCGTCGCCACGCTGACGGGATTGGCGCCCGTGCTCGACAGAACCACATTGAGCGAATTGTAGGTGCCCGCCGACGCCGAAGCGGACAAGCGCGCATACAAAGTGCCGCCGGTGCTGGAAAGGGTGGCGGTGGAGCCATAGGTGATGTTGTCGCTGGAAACCTCCAAGCCGGTCGGTGCCGTGGCGGTGATGCTTGCGGACAGCCCGGAACCGGTGACGGTCACGCTCGTCGGGCTGGAAGCCGTTCCGGCAATGGTGCTAATGGCGGCGGGAAAGTTGGCCGTGGCGGTGATGGTGCCGGACAACAAAGTCCATTGCGCATACAGCGTGGTGTTCGCGGCCAGGGTCAGCGACGCGCCACCGGCATAAGCCGTGCCGCTGCCATTCGCCGCCGTGTTCCAGCCGGCAAAGGCGTGACTCGCATAAGTCATGCCCGCCCCGCTGTCCAGCGTCACCGCAGTGTTATACCACCCCCCTGCCGGCGCGCCCGTGCCGCCATTGGCGTTATAGGTCAGCGAATGACCCACTTGGATGGTATGCGTGCTGTCGCTGGATAAAGTGAAGCAACCGGCATAACTGCCGCCAAGGCCGGAAGCGGTGTAAGAACCGGGGGCGATGGTCGCCAGACTCGAACTGGTGGTGTTCCACAGTTTCAGCGCCTTAACGGCAATGTTTTGATCGTTTTGCAGTTGGCTGCTGGCATCAGCAATATCCAGCTCAAAGGATTCATTGGCGTCCGTGATGGCCGGCAGATGAAACTTGGTGACGCCCGTCTGGCCGCCGCCGGTGACGCTGAAAATGCCGGTGAACAAATGCGTGTCCACCGTCGTCGCCGAAAAATCAATGACGCCTGTCGAGGCGGCATACCTTGTGATGGTGACGGTGCCACTGCCGGCTAATTTCACATTGCTGAAATAATCCGAGGGGCTGGAGTTAGCGAGACTGATCGTGCCGCCGTTTAACTGAAGGGTGTGGACACTGCCATCGGCATCAAAGGCAAGATTCCACGCCGAATTGCCCGAATGGATCAGTTTGCCGCCGGCATCCAAAGTCACGTTGTTAATGTGGTATTGGGTCGTGAGTGCCTTGTTGTGATTCAAGGTTCCGTTATTTACAATCTCAAGTGTTTGACCGTAGAAATAATACACAAAGGAGCCGTCTGACGAAATCGGCCAATAGACAGTTGCTCCGTTTCCCGAACCTGCAGTTTGCCACAAGTTCGCATCGCCCGAGACTGGAGCGCTTCCCCCCGTCCAAGTGCTGCCGGTGGTAATGGTCGTGTTGGCTACGGCCACGATGGTGGAGGCCTGCGCCCCGGCCGGGAGCAGCAACCCGAGGGCCAGC
The DNA here is from genome assembly GCA_021780905.1 of bacterium. Classification (GTDB taxonomy): domain Bacteria; phylum Verrucomicrobiota; class Verrucomicrobiia; order Limisphaerales; family UBA11358; genus UBA11358. Next base: position 15,584 of record JAJXXW010000018.1, on the reverse strand, counting down.
ACGAAAGCGACCACGGCAAGTGAGGTGAAGCCGGCGAGCCGGCGGAGGGGTCTGATGGCACGAAACATTGAGTTGGTCTTCATACGATTCATTTGATTTTGGGTTAGGAGTTCAGGGGTAACGGATTGACTATTCACACGGCGCGGCCCGGCGGTGTCGCGTAAACGCGGGATCTCATTCTCCGGGCAGAGAGGCTGCAAGTTGAAGTCATATTTTTAACAGTGAGTCAATTACGGATTAGAAATCAATCACTTGTAGTCCGCTACTGGCAAAATCTTCTCCGAGACGGATGACGTGCCGGGCATATTATTTAAGATCCCATTTTACCAACGGGTCGCCCACCATATATATCCGTCCAGTTATGGGATCACACCAGCCCAGCGAACTGTTCTTGACGCTCTCGGCATGGCCATCCACCCAGGCCGTGTTCGCCCGGTCAGCATGGCGGGGCACCACGCGAGAATCGCCACTGGCCCAGTTGCCGGTGCCATTCGGGCAGCGGAAAAAAGATACCCCCGTGCCCATGACCTGCGAGATCCCCCTGTCCTCGATCCAGTTGTCCGCATTCGGCTCGCTGGGATTAAGGATGCCGGCCGCATCGGCAAACGCCACGGTTTCACTCGGGTGGAGCACCTCGGTTTCCTTGACCACCACCCAAGGATTGGCACTGACTGGATGGCCAAGATTGGGCCAGTTGATGCCGATGCCCAATACGTTCGTGCTCTTCGATCCACCGGCAGCGCCGCCGCTCGAAATCCAAGTAATAGACGGGCAATTATAGATCTGCCCACCCTTGGCATACCCGGTCAGCCGCAGCATATCCTCCCAGAAGATAGCATTCGGGTTCTGCACCACATAACTATTCGCATCGTAGGGAAACGGGGCGCTGACGGCGCGCGACAAGGAGAGCGGGGGAAACCCTCCCTGGTAGTCATCCATATACATTTTATTCGCCAGACCGATCTGCTTCATGTTGTTGAGGCAACTGATGGCCTTGGCCTTTTCCTTGGCCTTGCTCAAGGCGGGCAACAGCATGGCGGCCAAAATGGCAATGATGGCAATGACCACGAGCAACTCGATTAGGGTAAAGGCCGCCGAAAACCGGCGGACTTGCGGCCGATTCGGCGTCAATTCAGGTTTGGATTTCATACATTGTGTCGCTGGACTGCCCAGCAGCAGGGTGCGTCTGGCTTTCGTTGTTTGAGTCTTGTGTGGTGGCAATTTATCATCCCCGCCCAAGCCTCACCATCACGCAAACGCGGGAGCAAAGCGCCGAGAACACAAAACAAACCCGCCCGGCGCGTCGGCACCGGGCGGGTCACCCACCATTCACCAACCAGGAAATCCGCCGCTTATTGCGACAGCCGGAAGAAGGCGCTCGGAATGGTCTGGTCGTTGGTCACCGTCACCGGATTGTTGGTGTCCGGGTAAGCCACCCAGCCTCCCCCGCTCAATCCGTTGGTCGCCCATTGCAGCTTGAAAGCCCCGCTCCAGTTGAACTGGATTTGGCCCGGCGCCACCACGCTGTAATTGAGCGTCGGCGGTGTGACTGGTCCCACGAGCGCCTGCAGGGCGGCCACATCGGCGGCATCGAAATAGCCGTCGCCATTGATGTCAAATGCGGTCAGGTTTAGATAGGCCAGCGCTTGCGCCGGAGTATAGCCGTAAGTGTTGATTAAGGTGTTTTCCCGGTTGGTGGCCGAGTCGCCGCCGGCACCATTCAGATAATACTGGGCCAGCGCGACATCGGCTTGATCCACCACGCCGTCGTGGTTGAGATCGTTGGTCGGGCTGACCACCGTCAGACTCACGCCGTAAACTTTGACTTGGGATACCTGACTCAAGTCCGTGGGATTAGGCGATGTCGGATAGCCGGCAATACCGTTGGTGTTGATCTGGTTAAAAATCACATTGACCGGTCCGCTGCCCTGAGCGGCCAGCAAGTCGGTCCCGTTGATCACGCTGGTAATGTTGGTCGTTCCGGAGGTGGGAAGGTTATGGGCCCACAGGGAGAACGACGAGTTGGGCACCGCCGTGGCGGGATTGGTGGCGTTCGCTCCCGAACCCACGGTCAAGGCCGCCGCAAACGCGGCGTAATACTGTTCCGTGGTGGCCGTGGCTCCGGCGTTCACGGTAAACTGGTATTGCGCCCCGGGGGTGACCGTCACCGCATTCAGGATGTTGGTTTGCAGCAACCCGTTCAGGTAATAATCGGCGGAATTGAGCGTGATGGAATTGTTCGCCGTGCTGATCACGGTGTCCAGATAAAAGGTTCCGTTGAGCACATAACTCGGGTCATTCGTGAACGGCACACAATTGGTCGTCAGGCCGTAGGGATCATTGTAATAGGGAGACCAACCCACGACGTCGGCCGTGCTGCCCCAAAAAGAACTGTAATCGCCATGCGACCCGTTGAGATTGTAATTATTGCCCACGGATCCAGAACCCAATACCGCATTGGCCACCTGGGAGAAATTACCATTGGGAATGAGATTCGACGGGGCCGGAATGACCGCGAACGGCGCCACAGTCGGGCTTGGCTCAACGGAAATCTGCACGTTGTCAATATATCCGCCGTAGGTGCCCCCTTCCCCCCAGGAAAGGTAGCGATGATTGTTGTTAAATACGAGGCCCGTCATATTCGTCTTATACACACCGTTGACATAAATGCTTGCGGTGGCTGTGGTTTCATTAAACCGAATCTTCACATGATACACGGTGGACCGGCTGGGGAAAACATTGGCAACCGAGCTGCTGGTATTGGGTGAAGAGGTCGTAGTATAATCGGCGGTCGCCCCAAAGTTGCCAAAGCCAAAATTATACGATGCGCTGAACCAGGGAAAACGCGTGCCAGTTTGAGTCGTATCGCTCAATCCCAGGGCCAGTGAATAATCGTTTCCGGTGAGAATGTCGTATTCCACATCCCAAACGTGACCACCGACGTAGGGATACCAATCGAAGTTACCAGCGTTTGCTGAAGAACCGAACCGGAGATTTTGACTGCCATTAGCCGTCAGCAACTGGTTGTAGCCGTTGGTGGCGAGGTCTGCTGCCCAGCTTAACGTGCCATTCGTCACCACCACATCGGTGGTGTCTGTCCATGCGTAATAAATCGTATTGGTGGCCAGCGTGCCGGTGGCCCGACCGGTCGGGTCGAACAAGTTGGTGGAAACTGCGGAATTAAAGTTGTCCGAGAAGAGCACCGTGCTGGGCGTATTGGTCAGGCTGGCAATCTGCCAAGCCGCGAGCGCGGTGTTGTAGATCCGAAAATCATAAAACAGCCCGTTCATGATGCCCCCTCCCGCCGTGCTTAAACTTCCAATCGTCAGGAGTTGGGTATAGGAGGTGACGTAGGTAAAGGCGGTGGTGTTGGTGGATTTTGTCCCCACCTGCGCTCCATCAATATAGAAGGTCAGATTGGTGCCGTCCCAAGTGAATGCCACATTATGCCATTTGCCATCGGCAATATTAACAATTTTAGTGTCCGGAACATTACCATTGCCGCCGGTGTTGCCCAAGAATTGCAGTATGGAATTGGTTGCGGTTCCCGAGGCCCGAAATACCCGGGCACCAGTGGCTCCGCCCTTGGCAAAGACCCCCGCCGTGGTGGCATTCCACCCATTGGCTTTGACCCATGTGGCGTAGGTCATTTTGGCGGGTTCACAAGAGCCGGAACCATCGTTGGAGTTGCTCACCGACAAAGAGACATAGTTCCCAAAGTTGTTGGTGATCAAATTCACCGACGTTCCGTAGTTGGTGCCGAAAGGCGTGTCGTTGGTGAATACAGGAGTTGCCACAGCGGCTCCTATTCTAAAGATGCAAGGGTTGGTAGTGCTGACGGCATCATTCAGCGTATTGTTAAATGTCCACTGGTGGATCAAATCCGCCTGGGCCATCAGGCTGCTGATGGCCAGGAGTCCGATGCCGTAGGTTAATGTTTTCATTTTCATGTTGGGTTACTTGTTTTTGATTTAATTCAGCGGGTGAATGAATTTTGGGTTGGGTTATTTGCTTTTGGGAGTTGAGGAAGCCCGCGATGAACTGACGACAAAATGGCTGATCAGTATCATTTGGGGCTTCATAATGTGACGACCTTCTCACAGGGCCACAGTCCTGTCCACTCACGCAAACGCGGGATGTCGGTCCAGCTTTCGCCACCTGAACCTTGGCGATGCCCAAGAGTCGCCGGCTCACTCGTTCACAAACACAGCCTTCCCCGTCCGGTCCAAGACCAGTTTTTTTCCGGCGGGCGGCGTGGGTAGGCGCTTTTGAAAAAGGGGGCCGACTCTAATTCAGCGAGGTTGCTCGGGTAGGCGGCTTTGTAAAGGTTCCAAGTGACCAAAGCTTCGTTGACTTCCTCCAAACTCGCTTCCGGCCGGCTGCTGATGTCGGCTGCGGGCTTCGCGGGATGACACCCCCGTGATGAAAACTAGGCACGCTCCCAAGGCAAAAAGACGGATGGCGAATTTGTTATTGGCAAACATATTGGGGCGATGCTTTATCGGTCGGTCAATCAGGGTTTAGAAATCAATCATATCCCCGTCTGCTTTCAGGAAATTCCGCTCGATAATGGACGACGTGCCGGGCATATTATTTAAGATCCCACTTCACTATTGGGTCACCCACCAAATATACCCGTCCAGTTATGGGATCACACCAGCCCAGCGAACTGTTCTTGACGCTCTCGGCATGGCCATCCACCCAGCCCGTGTTCGCCCGATCAGCATGGCGGGGCGCTGACGGCACGCGACAAGGAAAGCGGGGCAATCCTCCCTGGTAGTCATCCATATACATTTTGTTCGCCAGACCAATCTGCTTCATGTTGTTGAGGCAACTGATGGCCTTGGCCTTTTCCTTGGCCTTGGCCAGGGCGGGCAACAACCTCGCCGCTAGGATGGCAATAATCGCGATGACCACCAGCAACTCGATCAGCGTGAAGGCCGCCGAACGCCGACGGAACAAGGGGCGTTCCAGAATTGAAAGTCCAGATCCCGGAGTTGCCGGTGGCATCACAGTTGGCCGTGTTCGTCGCCCCGGCCGCCAGCGGACCGAAGTTGACGGACGAACCGTTAATGCTGTTGCCCACGGGAACCGAGCCCGGCACCCAGTTGTTCGTGTTGCTGAACAAATTGTTGGTCGCGCTGCCGGCACCATTCCACAGCGGATTGGCGGCGTGAACCGGCAGTGCAATCCAGAGTGTGCCGGCCAGCGCCAGTTGCGAAAAGGAAAAGCGCAGATTTTTTTTCATGGGCTTGTCTGGTTGGGTTCGAAATGAACTTTGCCGCCAACAGATCTAACCGTTGACGGCTATTCGGCTTGTCGGTTTTTCATGGTTTGTAGGGAATCGTGCCGTTCTGGTTCACCTTGTAGCCCCATTTCTTGATGTAGTCCGCCGCGGGCAAAAACTGATCGCCATGCTGCTGAAGTTTTCGCTGCAGTCTCGCGTCCAAGTCCTCCTGCAATTTTGCCTGATCCGGCTGGTTCACCAGGTTGTTGGTCTGGTAGGGATCGGCCTGGTCATCGAACAACATCCACGGGCCGTCGAGACCGCGCACGTAGGTGTAACGCTCCGTGCGCAGGGCGCGGAATTCGCGACCGCCCAACCGCCGGTCCCAGGTGCCAAAGGGGGCCGCGCAACTGATCAGCGCCGTGCCATCGGACGGATTTTTGCCGCCCTGCAGATAGCCGCTGAAATCCGTTCCCTCGACGGTTTGGGGAATCGCCACGCCGCACAATCCCAACAACGTAGGCATGATGTCCTCCGAACAAATGAAAGCGTCCAGCCTGCGTCCCGCCGAGCCCAAACCGTCCGGCCAGCGGAATAACAGCGGCACGCGGCTGGCCTCGTCATACGCCTGCTCTTTTTCGTAATAGCCATGCGATCCGAGCATGTCCCCGTGATCCGCCGTTAAGACCACGATGGTGTTGCTGGCGAGGCCGGTCTGCCGGAGGGTTGCCAGCAGTTGTCCCAGGCAATCGTCCAAAGCCGTGCAATGCGCGTAATAGCCGGCGGCCGCTTGCTGCGCCTCCGGACGTCCGGAGGCGGGCACGTTCGGGCGCAACTGGATCTGGTCGGGCTGATACAACGCCCGGTAGCGCGCCGGTGCGGTCTCGTAGGGGTTGTGCGGCGGGCCCCAGGACAGCACGAGGAAAAAGGGTTTCGTCGCGCGGGCGTGGTTTTTCAAATACTGCTCGGCATCCTCGGTTTGGGCAATGGCGTCATAGCCTTTCCACAGGAGCTTGTTGGTGTTGTCGCCGGCGTAATAAAACGAGTGATTATAGTTATGCGTGCAGTTGAGCGCCTTCCAATAGTCAAAACCCTCCCGCCGGTCGGGGGGAATGTAGGCGGAGCGTTCCGCGCCGTTCAGATGCCATTTGCCGATGTAACCGGTGTCGTAACCGGTCTGGTCCAGAACTTTAGCGATGGTGACCGCGTCCCGATTGAGCGGCACGTCGTTCAGAATCACGCCGTGCGTCAACGCGCGTTGACCGGTCCACAATGAAGCCCGCGCCGGACAACAAACCGGCACGCTGGAAATGGCGTGAGTGCAATCCAGGCTCTCCCGCTCGAAGCGATCCAAGTTTGGCGTCTTGACGTTGGGATCGCCGGCAAAGCCGAAAGCCTGCGCCCGCCATTGGTCGGCTATGACGAACAGGATGTTGGGTTTCGCCGCCGATTCGGTAAGGTTCGCAGCGGGGGTCATGGCCGGCAGGGCCAGTGCGGACATTACCGTTGTCAGGGTTAACAGGTCATGTTTGTTCATAAAATATTAGTGACGGTTTTCGCGGAGATCATTGATCTGGCTGGTTTCAAGATGTTAATGCTTGAGATCCTTATACATTTTGGCATTCAGCTCCTCCGCCCTTTTCAGTTCCGCAGGAGTTACCGGATAGAGAAATTGATGAGTTGCGACGTAACCCGGTGGACGAACGCCGGGGCGGCGCGGCCCTCCGCAGAGTGTGGCCTCCTCGTGATCCGCCAGGGCTTTCAGCTTTTGCACCACCTCGGGAAATTGCGCGACCACATTGGTTTGTTCGCCGATGTCCGTGACCAGGTTGTAAAGCCGCAAGCCGGGTTGATGTTCGCCGTGGTGTTCCGCATTTTCCTTGTAGTTCGCGCTGTAGTCCTGCGGTTTCAAAGCCAGTTTCCACGGGCCAGAACGGACGGCTTGCAACTGGTAACCCAGATAATAATAGAAGCTAATAAGCTTCAAACCTTTGCTGGCCATCTGGTCCAGGTTCGGCGTCACGCAATTCGTGCAGCCAAACGGCTGGATGTCGCCGTAACCCATGTCGTCAATCAGGATCAGCACGATGTTGGGACGCTGTGATGCTTTCATCGGTTCCGATGAATCATTCCCGGCACCCCGCAGCGTGCCGACGATTGGGAGAGTCAATAGCAAGGCGGTGCGAGCGATGAAGGATTGCATGGAGATTCGTTTTGGGTGTCGCATAAAAGGTGCTTTTGTGATGCGTGTTATTTGTCTCGTGCCGGCAGAGGTTAGTCCGCCGGTGCCGGAGCCGGACGCTGCTCCGAATTCTTGTCCATCGCATCGGGCAGGCCGGGCGCATTGGTCAGATTCAATAAATCCCGGCGCAGATCGCGGAAAGGATACAACAGTCGGCGTGGATCTTCCTGCGATTGGTAATCCGGATTCGGCGTGGGCAAATAGCGCCGCTCCACATTGTGATCCAGCCAGTTCACGAGTTGGTGATACAGCTCCATCGCGAGTTCGGGATTCGCGGTGGCGAGGTTATGGTGTTCCCCAATGTCTTTGGTGATGTCATACAGCTCCAACGTGCCCGCCCAGTTCCAGATCAATTTGTAATCGCCCGAGCGGATGGAGGACGCGGGCGGCAGGGGCAGGCCGGTTTCGGGGTCTTTCAACTCACAGTTAAAAGGATAGCTCCAGTAAATCGGTTTCATCTGATAACCGCCGGTCGCGTTGGCGGGATCGGTCAGCAGCGACAGCAACGATTGCCCGTCAATTTTGTCCGTCGGCGGCAGTGTCATGTCCGTCAACTGGGCCAGCGTGGGCAGCAGGTCGGTGGCGGCACACACCGGCACGTCGCACCAGACATGGCGGTAATGTTTCGGCCACCAGACGACAAACGGCACCCGCACGCCGCCTTCGTAGAGAAACGCCTTGCCGTCACGCAACGGCGCATTGGACGTCGGCGGCACCAACCCGCCATTATCGGATAGAAACACGATGACCGTGTTGTCGAGCTGGCCGGTGTCTTTGAGCGCTCGCACCACCCGGCCAACGGAATCATCCAAGCCCTTGATGACCCCGGCATAGACGGTGTTGGTCTGGCCGTTCCAGCCGCGCGTGGATTTGCTTTCAAAATGCTTGATGTCCTCCGGTCGCGCCCGGATTGGCTCGTGAACGGCGTATTCGCAGAAATAAAGCAGAAACGGTTTGTCCGGCGTCTGGGCACGACGATGGATGTAATTCACGGCCAGATCGGTCAGCGCATCGGTCAGATAAGGTTGGGTCGGTTGCGCATACGGATAGTAGCCGTGGGCGCGCGGCAGATTGCGGATGTGGGACCAACCCGGCCAGCCGGTCCACGCACCGGGCGTCCAGTTGGGCCGCCAGTCATAATAAACCGAAGCGCCACTGTCCAAATACGCCAGCACGTTTTTGAACCCTTGATCCTTGGGCTGGTAGCCGACCACGCCTGCGCCGCCCAGATGCCATTTGCCCAAAAAGGCCGAGTCGTAATTCGTCAGCACCTCCGGCAGACAAAGTTCGTTCCAGCCTTGATCCATCGGCTGGCCCGAGGGCAATCCCTGCAAGACCCGGCCGTTTTTCCAAGCTTGCTGAACCTTGATTGGATCAAAGTGAATCGAGTCCAGCGGATGATAGCCCGGCGGCGGCGTCAATCCTTGATTGTAATAATTGGTGATGGTTTCAAACCACGCCGTGGTCACGCCGATGCGGCTGGGATTTTTGCCGGTAAGAATCGCCGCCCGGCTGGGTGAACACAACTGGAACACATATGCCTGTGAAAAGGCGACACCCTGGTCCACTAGCTTGTCAATGTTCGGCGTTTCGTAATAACAGGCGGAGCGTTCCACGCCGCGCACCTTTGCGGCGTAAGCCGCCACGTCCATGTAGCCCAGGTCGTCGGCCAGGATAAAAACGATATTCGGCTTTTGCGGTCCATGCGCCGGCGCGCCCAATCCGGGCCAGGTCGCACTGAAAATTAGGCAGGCGGGCAAGAGATATTTTTTCATGCTGATGGGTTGTGTAAATCAATCCTGATCCAGTCCGGGAATCGGTGCGTTCGGCGGGATGTCTTTGCCATCCCAGTTGGCGACGCCGTTCGTATAAGTCAGCGTGCGGTCCGCGCTGCCGGGCGCGGGTGCGGCATAACTCGTGGGCAACCATTTCGTCAGGTCGGACTTGATCGCAGCATAATGCGGATCGGCGGCAAGATTCGTCCATTCGTTTCGGTCGGCGAGTTCGTCATACAATTCCTCGGAGCCGTCGGCGTAGCGGATATAGCGCCAGCGCTCCGTGCGCACCGCCGTGTTGCCAGCGTTGGCGGTAGTAATGGCGGGCCATTCGCGGGGAGCATTCGCGTCACGCAACTGCGGCAGCAAACTGTGGCCTTGCAGCCCGCTACGATCCGGCAAGCCGCATAAATCAATCAACGTCGGGTAAATGTCGAGCAGCTCCGCCGGCGCGCGGCAAACGGCGCGCGGCGTCACGCCCGGTCCGGCAAAAATCAGCGGCACATGCGTGGAGCGGTCCCAGAGTGAATTTTTCCCCGTGATGAGTTTTTCGCCGAGGTGCCAGCCCTGGTCGGACCACAACACCACGATGGTATTCGTGTCCTGCCCGGACGCTTTCAACGCGGCCAGCACGCGGCCAATTTGGCTGTCCATGAAGCTCGTGCCCGCCAGATAAGCGCGGACCAACGGTTTCCATTGATGATTTTTCTCCAGCCAGCTCAACCGCGGCTCCGGCAAATCCCAATGCAGATACCAGGAGAATCGCGGTGTATCATCGCGGTCGTGATAGAACACGGGTGGCAAAATAATATTGTCCTCGGGAAACAGATCGAACCATTTCTGCGAGGCAAAGATCGGCAGATGCGGCAAACGGAAACCGACGGCCAGAAAAAACGGCCGGTCCTTCGGCATCTCAGCCAGTTGAGTCACGGCGTGATCGGCGGTGATCCAGTCGCAGGATTGGTTTTCGTTGGGCGGATACACGCCCCAATCCACGCCGCGCATCGGGTTCGGTGTGTTGACGAATTTTTCCTTGGGCACCGGCATGCCGGGAGCCGGGCCATAGACTTCGAATTCATTCGTCTGGTCGGCGACCGGAATCGCGCCATCGTGATAAACCTTGCCGTAACACGCGGTGAAATAGCCGTGTTGCTCAAAATATTGCGGCAGCATCACCCAGTCGCGCAGCTCGGGCGATTGCCGCGGGCCGGGCTTCAGACCATAGATGCCGGTGGTTTCCGGACGCAAGCCGCTGAACACACTCGTGCGGGACGGATTGCAGAGCGGTGCCTGCGCGTGGGCGTCGGTGAAGGCGGTGCCCGCTGCCGCCAATGCGTCCATCACCGGCGTTTTGGCCTGCGGATGACCGCCGAGATAGCCGACCCAATCGTTGAGGTCGTCAATCACGATCAGCAGCACGTTGGGATGGCTGGCCGCGAAACGATTGGTTGGGGATGCATCGTCGGCCGCCCAAAGCGAAGCGCGACCGGTGAGCAAAACGGTGAAGGCGATGAGGGGAATGATTTTCATACTGGTTTCAATTTATATTTTGGCAGCCGATTTCGCTGCGTGGCGAACCATTGCCGATCGGGCTTGGGTGAAGGTTCAGGCTTAAACTGCCATCGCCGCTGATCAAGATTGCAATCCAGTTTGACATGGCGGCCGCTTCAGAATTTGTCCGCGTCCAGCAGCGCGTCCGTCACCTGGGCATAAATCCGCACCATGAAATCGTTGGGGTGGTTGACGTGATTCCCCGAGACATCGCAATACCGCTTGGCTTTCAGGATATACGAAGCCACCGACCAGACATCCGCCACGGCAATGTGCTTTGATTCCAAACTTTTCAACCCCGCCAAATAGCCGTCCATGCGTGCCAGCTTTCGCCAGTTTTCATTCGGCGGCCACGAGGCAACCAGAATAAATTCGGCCGCCGGATTCTCCTGGCCCACGGAGTCAATGATCGCTTTCGTGTTGGCCAGATACTGGTTCACCGGAACCCCGCCACCGTCATTCATTCCAAACGCGATGAGGCAGAGGTCCGGCTTTTCCGGGGCGATAAAAAATGGCGCCACCTTTTTGCCCCAGGCGGAAACCGTGCCGCCCAGCGACGGATTGACGAAGGTGATGGCGCTCTGATAGTGGCGGCGCAAACCGTCCATCGCCAGTTCGCCCCAGCCCGGCACATGCGGCGGACGGTCTTTGCTCGCGGAGGCGCCGGCGGAAATGCTGTCGCCCAGCAACGCCACCTTAAACGGTAAACCGGCGCGCAATTTTGCTTTCGTCTGCGGCAACTGACCGGGAGCGGTTGAAGGGATCGGCCCGTTCCAATCTTCCTCGTGGTCGTAAGTCACCGCGATTTGCCGGTCATTCCAAAAGCTGCCCTCGGTGAACGCCACATAGCCGCCATTCCAGGATCGCATTGTCTTGGGCGGAGCATCCGCCGAGTCGGGATAAAGCTGCTGCCAGGTCATGAACGGAATGGATGAACCGGCCGGCAGCCGGATGCGATTGCCGTCCACGACGTAATCCGCCCCTTCCTGATAGGTCTTGTCCAGCGCGTAATTCCGCACCACCACTTTGCCCACCGGAGTGAACATGAGCCGTCCCTCCGGCCGGCCGCCATCCCGCGAGACTGGCAGCACCGTTTCGTTGACCAGGTGATGCGATTTCCAGACCGGGGCCAAAATATCGTCCAGCTTCCACGGCGGCGTTTGCGCCGATTGGATTTCCAAAATGGCCGGGCGGCCGGCGACGGTGTGGACCGTGGCGCAAGGTCCTGGCACTGGTTCCACATAAAACGGAAAATTCGTTGCGCCCGCATGTCCGCGCAAAAAAGAGGTCACAAAGAAATGCGCCGTGGCTTCATTCGGGTTGAGGGTGTCATCGGCGAGGAACTGTCTGGTTCCATCGGGATTTTCCAACATGAGCTTGAGGCACGGCTGCAAACCCGCGCCGGAACACCGCACCGGCAGAATCACCATGGCGTTAACCACCTGGCCGCCGGGTGCTGCGTTCAACGCAAAAGTAAACCGGCAGGGCAGCGAATTCGTGGAACCACCGCAGTTGCTTATGATGGCGGACACGGTTGTATTTTCCGCACTGGCGGTGGACACCAACGCCGCCAATAGTGCTCCCAGAATCGTTTGCTTTGTTTTCATTGTCTCATCGGAAGTTTCGTAAACATTACTCGCGTTGCCCGGATTTAGCATCACGTGTTTGCGGTCTTTCCGGGATTCGGCTTGGCAACTCGTGGTTTCGGTCATACCAACGCCGTCGTTCAAATGCGGGATGCCCGTCGCCGTTTTTTGTTTTATTGAGCATCGGCCTCACGGTTGATTGGTTAAAAGTTTCAGCAGCAAATCGGGCGCGAGCGCATATTCGGGCGCGAACTGATTCCCGGCGGCGTAATCCAGCAGGCTGCGGCGCAACTGCCGGGCGGCGGGACGCTGCGCCAGATCGGTGTCGAGATCCAGCGCGCAGACGAGCAGTTTGCCCGGGCCGACGCGCGTCTCGAAGAGGACGCCGAGCTTCGCGTTGCGCTCCTGGTTGTCAATCACCTGCACGATGGGCCGGAAATCCGCCGGGGTTTCGTTCAAGATGATCGCCTTGGAACGGTTCGCGACCTCACCACCCGCGCGGGCCATGGCCTCGAACACCGGCCCCGGCGCGCCCGCTCCGGCAAAGGATTGGGCGGCGGTGAAATTGCCCAGCAAATCCGCCCATTGCCAGTCGCTGTGATTGTCCGTCGGAAATTCCGCCAGCGCGGGATGCTTGGGGTCGCACAGAATGCCGAGCGTGCCGATTTGATTAAACAGAAGTAAATTCCAGAAGCACGGCATGAAGCTGCCGGGCAAGGCGTTTGTGCCCGGCTGCACGGGTGGCAGCGCGCGGCAAGATTCGGGGCCATACATCACACGTTTCGGATGAATCACGCCTTCCTTCGGCGAGGAAAACAGCAGCACGCGCTGGCCGCTGGCCAACGCGTCGCGGGCGGTTTGGTCGTATTCATGCGCGATCAACACATTGGCGGGCGGCGGCGGTTGCGTGGCTGGATAAACCCAAATGTTCCAACGGTTCGCCGTGCCGGCGGCGCTAAGGGTGACAACCAGCTTGGCGGGCGCGGTGACTTTTGACAGGTCGGCATTGATTTTGCCAAGCGGGTTGACGCGACCGGCAACCAGTTTCACCGGCGGCAATTTTCCTTGCGCAATCACCTGACCGTCCGGGTCGGCGATGGACCATTCCGGTTTCGCCTCCTGATGATTCAGGCCGTAATACGACAGCTCTGCATCGGCTTTGAAATGATCGGCGGTCGTATAAATCCGCCCCGGCATTCGCAGCAGGCAGACGGTCGGGCCGCAAAACTCACGAAATGCCGCCGGCGTGATCAGACCTTTGGAATCCCAGAAGGCATCCAGCCAGCCGACAATCGTCGTGCCCTGGCCGAGGTAATCGCGGGCTTCCAGCACTTCAAATCCACCAAAAGGCCAGGTGCGTTCGCAGGCTTCGATCTCCTCCTTGTAGAGCAGCACGCTGAATTTGCAGCTGGCTTCCGCGAAGACTTTGGCCTCATCCAACAGATGATGTTCAGCCAGCGATTGCCGGTAGCGGTCGAAATTATATTCCCGCAGCGTGCCGGTGAATTTTTTTTCATCCGCCAGGTTTGGATACATTTCCCACTGGCCGATTTCGTGGGTCAAGGTGGGCAGCGCGCCACCGGTATATTGATTGGTGGCTTCGTTCCCGGCGATCCAGCCGGCCGCCACCGACCACCGATCCCAGTCCGTGCGCGGGCCGAGCACGCCGCGCAGACCGGTTTCGATATAATCGCCGTGCGCGGCATCATCGCCGTTTTCACAGCGATAGAGATGGCGCGAATCATGCGCCCGCCCGGCGGTGACCAGCGTGTCGAGCGCACCGCTCGATTCATTGCCCATGGCCATCAGGCCGAACGACGGATGATTGCCGTAGGTGTCGAGAATGCGTTTCAACTCGTCAGCGATGAACTGGTCCCGCGTCGAGTCCGTGCCAAAATGCGGCGCGCCCATCGTCCAGAGCGGGAGTTCGACCTGAAAAATAAAACCAAGTTCGTCGCCCGCCGCGAACGCCGCTTCCGGCGGACACCACGAATGGAAACGCATGAAATTAAAACCATACGACTGGCAAATGCGCAGCACGCGCAGCCAGCCCGCCTTGTCCATCGGCGGATAGCCGGTGAGCGGATAAACACATTCATCCACCGGCCCGCGCAGCAAGACCGGATGGCCGTTCACGGTGAATTGCTTGTCCTTCGTCGCCAGATCGCGGACGCCGTAAGTCACGATTTTGCTGTCGCCAAAGGCGCCCGCCTGGAGCGTGACCTTCACCGTGTGCAGCGTTGGCGTGAACTCGTTCCAGTCGCCCTTTTTCGGAATGAACGGCAGGGCAAATTCGCCGCCGCCGGTCGGAACCGAAAATTTCCGTGCTTGAATTTCTGCCGTGATCGGCTGGCCGGTCTCGTTGCCGACGCTCACGAGCAGGTTTGTGGGATAAACCTGCACCGCCCGCAGCCAAACCGGATCGGTGGCGCGTAATTCGATGCGGCCGATGATCCCGTTCCAGTTCCCCTGCGTGTCCTCGGTGATGGCGTGCGCCCAGGTGCCGATGGGAATTTTGTAAGTGTTATCCACGCAGATCGTCAGCGCATGTTTGCCCGGACGCAAGCGTCCCAATTCGTGGATGTGCGGCGCGCTGAGGCTGTTTAACCTGCCGATTTTCCGTCCGTCCAGCCAAACGGTCGTTTCCCAATGGCAGCGTTCGAGAAACAATTCTACCCGCTTGCCCGACCAATTTTCGGGAACGACGATGTCGCGTTGATACCACGCCGGACCGACATATTTCAGCACGTGGGTCAGCCGGCGGGTTTCCGGCTGGTCGGGCTTGGTGCCGTAGCCGCGCTGTTCGCACGAACCGGGCAGCTCAATCGGGTCGGGCAAAGTCTTGGCAAACCAATCGCCCGCAACGCCCTCATTTTTCGGATCCAAGGCGAACCGCCACGCGCCCGCGAGGGAAATGACGGAGGCCGGCGCGGCGCTGGCGGCATGGGCCGCCGCCATCACGATGAACAGCACCAGGCCAAGGGGGAGTGACATCCTGATTTTTGAAGGGATTGGCATCAAATTAATCATCCGGCAGTCCGAAATAATACTGATACCATTTTTGCTCCTGGGCATTCAGCGGCCGGTCCGGGTCACCGGGCGGCGCGAGTAGCCGCGTCCAGTCGCTCAATTTCTCAGCGAGACTTTTGGCGATTTCGGGATGCTCATTGATGAGATTCTTTTTTTCCTGCTCGTCGCTGGTC
>JAJXXW010000089.1 GCA_021780905.1 bacterium | reverse complement strand
CGGCGGGCACGCATTGGTTGAGGTTGATCACTGTCAGAAAGTCCGGCTGGGCTTGGGGTTTTCCGCGCATGACTTACAGACAAACTTCAACTTCGCTGGTTCAAACGTTTTTCAACAAACTGCTAGCTGTTTGCGCTTCGGTCGCAGGTTGGCGGATGATTTCCGTCGCCGTGGCTCAGCTTTGGGTCGTTAGGCGACTTTGCGATTATGAAATTTATTACATCTATTCTCTGCTGCGTTTCTGTGTTCACAGTTGCCATATCAGCGCAGGCTGCCGACAGCACGAATAGTGTTGCCGACATTATTCAATTCGGAGCCACAAACAGTACTTTGATTATTTCCGGGAAGTTCGGAGCCGGTGCGGCAGGTGGAGGCGGAGCCACGAGTCAGATAGAGATTGGCGAGGTATTCAAAGCTCCAAGAGATTTTCAGACGCCGAAGCAGATTACAGTGTCTTGGTTTACTCGCAAGTATAGTGGCTTCGGTTCCTTGCGATTGACCAACTCGTATGTTTTCTTTCTGCGCCCAGCCACCACAAACTCGGACACCTGTTATCGGGATGTCACGGATATGCTGCCATTCGTGGAGGCAAGCGACGCGAACATTGGTGTTTTGAAGTCTCGACTGACAAAGTAGATGATAGACCAGTCGCCTAACACAGCGCTGGAGCCAACCGCCGGGAGCGCATTCAGCTTGGCGGGAAGCGTTGGGTTGGCCACGCGTCCGTTCGGCGGTGGCTCAGCTTTTGTCCGTTAGGCGACTTACACGTTTATGAAAGCACATCGCATTCTAGGCATACTTTGGCCGGTATATTGTGGCTATTCTGGCCTTAATCTATTTCGAGCGTTGCTATCTCTTCATCCAACAGCCACAGGGCATTGGGATGCTTGGGGTGTTCTTGCTGTTTCGCTCCTGTTGGATTTGACCGGCATTGTGGCGAGCATATTTTTGTTTCGAGGCGCTAGATGGCCGCGTTGGATTGTTGGCTTGATTGCTGTTTACACGGGATTTGGCAGCATTGCTTTTATCGTCGCGACCAGATCGCTGCCTGCTTGGAGCGTCCCCACCAGTATTTTCGCGCTCGTTTCACTTGTGCTTTTATTGTTACCTAGAAATGAGCCAGTCGCCTAACACAGCGCTGGAGCCAACCGGCATGGGCGCTTTCCGTTTGGCGGGAAGCCGCAGACCATGTCACCGGTTGCCGGTGGCTCAGCTTTTGGTCGTTAGGCATCATCACACACTATGAAAAAGTTCGCGATTATTGGCTTGGTTGTCGCACTGATTGCTTTATGTGTGCTGCTATTCTGGCAGCACGACACGCAAGCGCGAGACCAAGACTTGCAAAGCAGACTGACTGGAACTTGGACGTTAGCATTTATGGATATGCTTTGGGTTACAAACACGGTTGCTCCAGATGGTAGTTTCACGCGACAGGAGGCGACTGGCACTAACTTGTTCCACGTCACCGGAACATGGCGCATCAAAAATGGAGACTTGATTGAAACGACGATTAGTAACACCGCGAGAGTTGGCGTGCGACTTCCGCACACTGACATTCACCACATTGTTCGGCTGGACACGGAGCAGTTAGTTGCATATTGGTATTCGACCAACGAGGCTGTATGGAAAAAAGCTGCCAAATGATGCCTAACACAGCGCTGGAGCCAACGCCGGTTACGCCTAGAAGTTTCCGCTTCGGTCACAGGTTGGCGGGAGTTTTCATTCGCCGTGGCTCAGCTTTGGGACGTTCGGCATCGCGGCCACGTTTATGAGTTTAAGTATAGTTTGTTTTCGGCGGTGCAACTCCTGCCAGCAGCATGTATTGTTTTCGATGATTGCATCTTTACCGACTATTTCAGCCGCTGTCTCCAGCGCGTCGTCTTGGATTTGCTGGATGATCCGGAGTGTTCCAGCAGGTTGCGTTGTCGCGCCCCGGTGGTGGATTATTTCAAGCCATTGATTGGGTGATTTCATTTTATGAGTTTGTTGATCGCTATGCCTAACACGGCGCTGGAGCCAACCGGGATTGGCGATGTCTGTTGCGCGAGAAGCATCAGGTTGGTCATGGCTTGTCCTCCCGGTGGCTCAGCTTTTGGTCGTTAGGCCACGTCAGCACGCCATGAGAACATTCATCGTTTTTATTCTACCCCCCCCCAATCTGGCAAGTAAAAAACACATCTCATTTTGCACCATTCAGCAGGACGTTTGGTTTGATTGATTGATCGAATTTCCCTGCATTGCCCGGCGCGGGGTTTTCAGTTAGCTTCGCTGGCGTATGGCTTTTGATTCCTTCCGCGATTTCGTCAACGCCCTCGACCAGGCGGGCGAACTGAAACGCATTTCCCAGCCCGTCGCCACCGAACTCGAAATCACCGAGATCGCCGACCGCGAGATGAAATTGCCCGACGGCGGCAAGGCGCTGCTGTTCGAGCAGCCCACGGTCAACGGCGTGGTCTCGCCGTTTCCCGTGGCCATCAACACGCTCGGCTCGCACAAGCGCATGGCCATGAGCATGGGCGCGGAAACCGTGGACGAAGTCGCGAACGAACTCGGCGCGCTGATGAAGGCCAAGCCGCCGACGAGCTTCAAGGAAGCCATTAAGCTGCTCTCGCTCGCGCTGGATTTGCGCCACGCGAAACCGAAGACGGTGAAGAGCGGCTCGTGCAAGGATGTGATTCAGAAATTTGATGCGCCACCATCGCGCAAGGAACCGTGGCCGGCGGCACCGGACATTCTTAAAGTGGGACAGGCTTCCAGCCTGTCAGCTTACGCAGACAATTCGAGAGACAGGCTGGAAGCCTGTCCCACACTGGCCGATCTTCCCATCCTGAAATGCTGGCCGCTCGACGGCGGACGCTTTATCACGCTGCCGTGCGTCGTCACGCGCGACCCGGACACCGGCGAGCGCAATCTCGGCATGTATCGCATTCAGATTTACGATGACAAAACCACCGGCATGCACTGGCAGTTGCAGAAAGTCGCCGCGCGACACGGACGACGCTACTACGAAAAGGGCGAGCGCATGCCCGTCGCCATCTTCATCGGCGGCGACCCGATGTTTCCCTTCGCCGCCACCGCGCCGTTACCGGATGGACTGGATGAATTTCTGCTCGCCGGTTATCTGCGCAAAAAATCCGTCGAGCTGGTGAAGTGCGAGACGAACGATCTGGAAGTTCCCGCCAATGCCGATTTCGTCATCGAGGGTTACATTGACCCGAACGAGCCGCTGCGCGACGAAGGGCCGTTCGGCGATCACACCGGCTATTACACCTTGCCCGAGCCGTATCCGGTGTTTCACATCACCGCCATCACGCATCGCAAGGACGCGGTATATCCCTGCACCATTGTCGGCATCCCGCCGATGGAAGATTTTTACATCGGCGGCGCGAGCGTGAAATTGTTCCTGCCGATCTTCAAGATGAATTTCCCCGAGATCGTGGACATCGCGCTGCCGGCGGAAGGCGTGTTCCACAACCTCGTGTTCGTCAGCATCAAGAAGACCTACCCGATGCAGGCCTACAAAATCATGCACGGCCTCTGGGGCATGGGGCAGATGATGTTCACGAAATACATCGTGGTGGTGGACGCCGGCGTGAACGTCCACAACACTAGCGAAGTGCTGTTCCATCTCACCGCCAACACCGATCCGCAGCGCGACAGCATTTTCACCAAAGGCCCGTCCGATGTGCTCGACCACGCTACGAGCGAAATCGCCAGCGGCAGCAAAATGGGTTTTGACGCCACGAAGAAAATTCCCGGCGAAGGTTTCAAACGCGCGTGGCCGCCGCTGATCAAGATGGACGACGCGGTGCGCAAGAAAATTGACGCGCTGTTTGGGGCAACAAAATGATGACGACACCATTGACTTGCCGCGGAAAAATCAGAGAATAACATCATCATGGCAACGCCAGTCTTCACCGAAATTGAAAACGAGTTTGTTCGCCTGTCGCCTGAAGCGCAACTCACCCTGCTGGAACGTCTCGTCCACCGCGCCCGCGTGGCCGTGTCCGGCAACCGCGACACTTGGGAGGCTGACCTTTCCGCGATGGCCGCCGATCCGGAAATGCAACGCGAACTTCATCGCATCAATGACGAGTTTGCGACCACTGAATCCGACGGCTTGGAAAGGCATTGATGGCCATCCAGCGAGGCGAGATTTATTTTGTAAACCTGAACCCGGTTGAAGGCCGGGAGCAGGCCGGGAGCAGGCCGGGCAGCGGCCGGTTCTGGTGCTTTCCGTTGACGCCATCAACCGCCTGCCGCTCGTGGTTACGGTGGTGGTCGGCACGAAGGGCGGGAAAGTCACGCGGGATTATCCGACGAACGTGCGCGTCTCTATTGCCGAAAGCGGCCTGCCGATGGAGACCGTTTTTCTTGGCTTCCAACTGCGCTCACTCGACCCACGCCGCTTTATCGCCCCGCCGTCCGGCAGGATTTCCGGCGCGGTGTTGGAAAAAGTCGAACACGCCGTGCGCCACTCGCTCGGCCTGTAGCACATCGTCGTCCAAACGCCATGAAACAGGCGCACCTCGGCTCGAACTTCGACGACTTTCTCGCGCAGGAAAACCTGCTCGCGGAATGTGAGGCGAGTGCGCTCAAGCGCGTCGCGACTTGGCAGCTCGCCGAGGAAATGAAACGCTGCCGCATCTCCCGCGCGAAGCTGGCCAGCCGCATGAAAACCAGCCGCACGACCCTCGACCGCCTCTTTGCCGGAGACGAGGCGCCGGTGAGTTTGCAACTGCTCGAACTCGCCTGATTTCTTTTTTCAGATGAAAACATCCGGCAGCAAACTCGGCATTGACGCGACGAAGAAAATTCCCGGCGAAGGTTTCAAACGCGCCTGGCCGCCGCTCATCAAGAGGGATGAAAGCGTGAAGGCGAAGGTGGAGAAACTGTTTGGCTCGTAGTCGCCGCCGCGAACGAAACTGACTTTCAAAGTTTTTTTGCGATTATCAAGTCGCTGTATCCACGATAAACAAGTTCCTGCCGCACGATTTGAAATCCTGCTGTTTCCACGGCTGCGTGAAATTCCTCCGGCGTGTGCAACCAGTATTTTCCGCTTTTTTGAAGTGCCGCCACAATTTTGTTTTGTCGCGCCAACTCCCGCCCGCGCCAAAATAGATTGAGTGTGTTCAGCAACCCACTCTTCTGTCGCAAATGCTGGAACAAATAACTCCGCCAGTCCGCCACGTCCATCAAACGCCCAAAATCGCAGAGAAATGCTTGGCCGCTCGGACGCAACCATGCGGCGAATCTCCGCAATTGTTCTTGTGGCTTGGGCATGGTGTAGAGCGCGTGAACGCTGACGATTAAATCGAAGTGTTCATCAGGAAACTCGGCACCTTCAATTTTGCGCTCATCCACGAACAAATTATTAAGGTGGTTGGCCTGCGCCTTGTCGCGAGCGCAAAGGTTCATGCCCGAATCTGGCTCAAGGTGCGTGACTCTCGACTCGGACAAAATTTCCGCTGCGCGCAACGAAAAGTTTCCCGTGCCAGCGCCTGCATCCAGCACCAAGTCAACTTTTGAAGCAGCGCAGGATTTAAGTATGTCGGTATAAAGTTTCAACAATTCTTGATATGCCGGATTATTCTCCGCCATCAAATCATATTGCCGGGCATAAGCTGACCAATTGACTGCCTTCATTAAACACCGCCATTTGCGGAAACCACCCCGTCTAAAACAATGTTCGGGTGAAATGTCTCACAGAAGAATTTATGGAGCACAGGGCGTCTTTCCCGGTATTCGTGCCGTGCATTGATAATGTCCAGGGCCATGACCATGTGTGGATAACCACCGAGCACTGGATGACTAAAAAAGTTTTCTTTTCCCAGCAAGAAATCGAATCCAAGCATATCGTAATTCCGTCGCGCTTCTTTCCGTGTCCATATCACAAAGTGGGTGTGGCCTCGACGAACAGCATCTAGCCATGCAAGTTTCCACAAACCAAATTTGATTGCGACCGAACGCTTGCTGATCGGGACAGAAAAACGAGTTAATTCAGCCGGATTAACATTTTCTGTAGCCCAATCAGAAATTGCCACAAATGACTCCAATTCTAGTTTGCCGTTAAATTTTGAAAGCATTCTGAGGCAGCCGAGAATTTCATTGGAACTGCTGTCTTTGCAAAGGTAATGGATTGCACGCTCATCGAATTCATCGCGGCAATCGTCCGGGGATGCAAAGCCGTATTTCTTGTAGCCACGCCAGCGGCATTTCAAAACTTGTGCGAATTGTTCTTGGCCTTGGCAAACACAAAAAACGAGGCCAGACAAATCAATCTCGACGTGGTGGTTTAGGTCAGTAGTTTCGGAGTCCATATTTTTATCTCCCAACGCAACCTCAACTTGGGAAATAAAAGGGGCGCGAACTCAACGCCCCTCACGAGAGGCCCTTGCGAGGCCCAATGGAAAGAACGCCAAGCCGCGCCCGATGGGCGCGTGCTTTTGGCGGTCTTCCATTTGATAATTCGCAAGGTTTCTCGTGAGACCCGCAGCCGAAGCTACGCAGAATGTTTTGTAAAAGTTTTAGCTGGTCATTTTAATTTTTCTGACATGGCGCAGCATAGCCGACACAGTCGACCATGAGCAATTCGTTTCGCGTGGTTCGCGTTCGTGTCGGACAAGACGAACCTCGTCGGCAGCGAGGCTTGCAAAAACCGGCGGAATTTCCGCGCCGCCGGCCGGAAAATTTTTCAAACTTCTGCTCGACAAATCGGCGGGGAAGTTTCAAATAACGTGCGGCATGGCCAAAAATATCAAACGCATCGGCATCCTCACCGCCGGCGGTGACAGCCCCGGCCTCAACGCCGCCATCCGCGGCGTCGGCAAAACCGCCCTCGGCTACTACGGCATGGAGATCATCGGCATCCGCGACGGTTTTCGGGGCCTGGTCGAGAACCGCCGCCTGAAACTCGACAAGTCCACGCTCGCGGGCATTCTCACCGTCGGCGGCACCATCCTCGGCACCAGCCGCGACAAGCCGCACCGCATGGTCATTGACGGCCGCACCAAGGACATGACCAAGGCCATCGTGGACAATTATCACGAGTGGGGCCTCGACTGCCTGGTCTGTCTCGGCGGCGGCGGCACGCAGAAAAACGCCCTGCGGCTCAAGGAGGCCGGCTTGAACGTCATCACGCTGCCCAAGACGATTGATAATGACGTCGCCATGACCGACGCCACCTTCGGCTTCGCCACCGCGCTGGACATCGCGACGGAAACCATTGACCGCCTGCACAGCACCGCCCACAGCCATCACCGCATCATCGTCGCCGAAATCATGGGGCACCGCTCCGGCTGGCTCGCGCTCGGCGCGGGCATCGCGGGCGGGGCGGACGTGATTCTCATCCCCGAAATTCCCTACGACGTGGAGAAGATCGCCGAGGCCATCAAGCGCCGCAGCCGCGCCGGCACCAATTTCAGCATCGTGGCCGTGGCCGAGGGCGCCATGAGCCGGGACGATTTTCGCGCCATGACCGCCGCCGAGAAAAAACTCGAACGCGCCAAGACGCTGCACGACAAAAAAGAGGCGAAGATCGAAATCGCCACGCTCGAAGTCCGGCACACCGGCAACACCCTGCGGCTGGCGAAGCATCTGGAGGAACTCACCCAGCTCGAATCTCGCGTGACCATTCTCGGCTACGTCCAGCGCGGCGGCACGCCGTGTTCCGCCGACCGCGTCCTCGCCACCCGCCTCGGCAGCGCCGCCGCCGACCTCATCAACGAGGAACATTATGGCGTGATGGTGGCCGCGCGCGGCGACGACACCGAAGCGGTGCCGCTGGAAAAAGTCGCCGGCAAGCGCAAATGCGTTCCGCCCGACCATTCCTGGGTCAAGGCGGCCCGGCGCGTCGGAACCTGCTTGGGGGATTAAAAATATTTGCGCCCGTATTCTGCTCAACCGGTTCCCCGCTGTTTTTGGTGAAATCGGGAAGCCGATTTGCGGGTTCGTCCACGACGAACCGGAACCTTGCTCCCCCTGATGCCTGATAAACTGTGCCGGTGTTTGCAAGCTCATTGAGCGGCGAGGCGAACAAAACGGATTCGGCAAATGCACGCAGTTCCACCGGAGCAGTGCTGCCAATTGTGGCGGCGGGCAACGGAATATTCGAACGGTCGGACGCCCGAGTATGAATCTTCGGACGAGCCAGAGCATCTGTGTAGGCGCTTCAACCCAGACGCGGATCTGCGGACACCCTCCGACTGGCAAGCGAACCGGGATTTTGCCGACCGGCCAACGGTGGCAATGCCGGCACCTGCCACGACCAGACTTTCACTTTTTCTGGGCGGTGAAGTGACCAAATGGAAGGTGGCCGACGGCATTCGCCTGTATTGTTTTCATGCGCCGCACAACGTGAATGTTTTGTTTTCCACTTGGCACTGCCAGCGAGCTTCTTTAACTTCACCGCCACTGGCCTGATGATTTACGATTGCTTCACCTTTTTCAACGAACTGGAACTGCTGGAACTGCGCTTGCATGAGCTGGCCGGGGTGGTGGACAAGTTTGTGCTGGTCGAGGCGACGCAGACGCACAGTAACCGCCCCAAGCCCCTGTATTATCAAGAAAACCGCGACCGCTTCAACACTTTTCAAAACCAGATCATCCATATTGTGGTGGATGATCTGCCGCAGTCGTCCGACGCCTGGGTCCCAGAGAATTTCCAGCGCAATTGCATCGGGCGCGGCTTGACCGATTGCCGCCCGGATGAC
Organism: bacterium; assembly: GCA_021780905.1. GTDB lineage: Bacteria > Verrucomicrobiota > Verrucomicrobiia > Limisphaerales > UBA11358 > UBA11358. The sequence goes on along the minus strand of JAJXXW010000089.1, from coordinate 31,434 downwards.
TTTTTGCTCGTGTCCGATGTGGATGAAATTCCGCGCGCCAGCGTGGTGGAGAAGATGAGCCGCGAAATTCCGTTCGACGACAATCTGTTTTCCAACGCCATCCATTCAGCCTTGAATTCGCAGGTGGTGAAGGGCATTTTTCACCGCCGGGGCCTCCGGCGGCGTCTGCGGTTCAACCACCCGTTCGTCTGGCGGTTTGAACAAACCATTTACCGGTATTTCTTGAACTGCAAATCGCTCAATCCGCCATTTAGCTATGGCACGGTGATGTTGCGTTACCGGGATTTTTCCACGGCGGAAGAAATGCGGCACACCGGCTACAAAACGGTTGCCGACGCCGGCTGGCATTTCACCTGGATGGGCGGAGTCGAACGGATAGTCAAAAAAATCCAGTCCTTTGCCCACCAGGAATGCAACCAGCCGCAGTTCACCAAACCCGAACGCATCAAAGAGCTGATTGAAAGCGGCAGATACCTTTTCAACGGTTCAGACCAGCTCAAGTTTGTGCCGATGGACGAGACATTTCCACGCTATGTGCTGACACATCCGGAGAAGTTCAAGGACTGGATTCACCCGGGCCGATGAGTCCGCCAAACAACTGAAGAATCAATATTATTTTTCAAACCAACCTGCCCCAGTTAATTATCATTCCAACTGGCAGGCTTTTGGAGGCAAACTTGACTCTTCAATTTGAGAGTTCAGACTACCGGCATGAACTTACGGCAATTCATTAAATACTGGCTGTGGCGCGACACTACGCATCGGGGAGAATTTGACGCGTTGCGCCGTTTGATGACGCCGGATTTTCCCCAGCTGGTTGTGGACATTGGGGCAAATGATGGATTCTACGGCTCCAATTCTTTTCCATTTGTGGCGCGCGGCTGGCGGGGGATTTTAGTGGAGCCTCATCCGGTGCCGTTTGCACAGCTCGAGAAACTTCATCGTCGGAGACCGAACGTGACATGCCACAATGTGGCGTGTTCAAATTTTACTGGAACCTTCCCGTTGTTTTTGGGAAACGACCCCAGCACATCCACTTTGTCCCACGATCCGGAACTGCTCAAGACACGGACGCAAAATACGATCCAAGTGAAAGTGGAGACGCTCAGCGATCTGTTGAATTCGTTATCAATTCCGGCGGACATTGGCTTGCTGACGGTGGATTCCGAAGGCATGGATTATGAAGTGCTTTTGGGGCTGGATTTTTCCCGCTGGCGTCCGCGGCTCATCATCACCGAGGATTGCAAGGTGAAGGAGGCGAAAAAATCCGAATGGCTCACCAGCCATGGCTACCGGCTGGTGATGCCCATCGCGGAAAACACCATCTGGCAATCCATCCGCTAAAATGGCTGTCTCCAGCGCGGAAAACTTTCTTCAACGCACTCGCGCCGCTCGCAAGGTGATGGTGCTCGATCTGGGCTTTCTCGGCGACACGGTGCATCTACTGCCAGCGCTCTGGATGGTGCGCCAGGCCTATCCGCAGGCAGAGTTGCACGTCGCTGTCGCCGCGCACGTCACCTCGCTGATGGATAGCGTGCCGTGGGTGAACAAAACCTGGGGCTATATGCGCTACCCGCGCCACGCCACGCTCAAGGAGAACTGGGAAATGGTTTCACGCCTGCGCCGGGAAAAATTTGACGTGGTCATCAACCTCAACGGTTCGGACCGTTCGAGCTGGCTGACGTTTTTGAGCGGCGCGCGCGAACGCCTGGGCCGCCTGCCCGGCGACGGCGGGCCGCCGTTTTGGAAACGGATGTTCACCGCGCACGTTCATTATCCGTTCGGGCAGGAGCCGGTTTATCTGCAACGCTGCCGGTGTCTGGAACAGGCGGGCTTCCTGTTCACGCAACCGGAGTTTCACGCGGAGATTGATCCGGCGAACTTGCGTGCGGCAGACATTGCCCCGGCGGACGCAGGAACCTATTTTCACCTCAGCCCCTTCACCACGGCGGATTACAAAGAATTGTCGCCAAGGCAATACGCTGAATTCATTACCGCGCTGCAAACGAAATTTCCAGACAAAAAATGCGTGTTGTCCTGCGCGCCAACAGAACGGGAAAAGGGGAAGATGGCTGCGCTGCTGCCGCTCCTACCGCGTGAGCCTTGGCGCGTGCTGGCGGGAAACCTCACGCTCACCCAACTGGCCGCCGTCATTCAGCACAGTGCCCTGCATTTTTGCGGTGACACGGGAACTTTGCATCTGGCGGTGATGACGAACACGCCAACCGTCGCGTGGTTCTGGCCGAATCCCGGCCGGCGCGAGTGGCTGCCAACCGGCAATCATGTCCGCGTCATCGTCGGGACGAACGAACCGGGCGCGCAATTTCTCGAAAATGTTGCCACGGATGAACTTGTGGCAGCCACGCAATTGCCTTTTAACATCGAATCAGCAATGAAACAGAATCCCAAATTTATGGGCGCACCGGTCAACCCCGCAGACGTTGAAAAGCAACTGGTCTGGAAATTTTTCGGCCAAAAGGCAGGCGGCACTTTTGTCGAGGTCGGCGCCAACGACCCGGTGGCCGGCTCCCAAACGTGGCTGTTGGAACAAAATGGCTGGCGCGGCGTTTTGGTTGAGCCGCAATCTGCGCACTGCGAAAAACTCCGACAGCAACGCAAAAATTCAAAGGTTTTTCAAGCCGCCTGTAGCAGTCCGGCCAACGAAGGCGAAATGGATTTAATGATCGCCGCCCACGACGGTGCTTCCACCTTGCAGCCGCAGCGCGACACGCATGGCATTCGTTTCGTCGGCACCGAGCGTGTCAAAGTGACGACGCTCGATCGGGTGCTAAACGAAGCGCGTGTCGAGAAGGTTGATTTTCTGTCGCTCGACGTCGAGGGCCATGAAATTGAAGTCATGCGCGGACTGGATTTTGACAGATTCAAACCGGCGCTGATTTTGATTGAGGACGGCGTGCGCGATTTGTCCAAGCATCGCTTTCTGAAGTCTCGGGGTTACAAGCTCGTCAAGCGCACCAGCCTCAACAACTGGTATGTGCCGCGGGAATGCGCTTTCCACATGACTTCTTTGCCGGAAAAAATGGAGCTGCTGCGCAAAATGTATCTGGCCCTGCCGCTCCGGAAAATTCGACTGTATCTGCGCCACCGTCGCGCCAACGCCAAAGGCTGATGCCGATGACCAGACCGCCCATCTCCGGCAGCCCGGCCGGATTTTTCACCTGACGGCGCGAAACGGCCTTGCTAGGATTCAAGCGATGAAACTAGCCACGACCCCGGCCGAGCAGCGCCAGTGGATGACGCAATGGCAATATGCCGCCGTGGCCCTGGCGGAGTTCCGGCGGTTTGAACTGCAAACGCTCACCGAGGCGGGTGCCTGGCGGCAGGTTGAAGCCGTGCTGTCCCTGGCCGGGCATTACCCGCAGCCCAAGGATGCTTCCGGTTTGGTGGCCCAGCAGGCCTGATTCCGCCGCCTTCATTTCCATGAATGAACTTTTCACCGCCGCCCTAGAACTGCAACACCTCATCCGCAGCGAATTGAAACCGCTGCTTGAATTGCAGGAGAAGCCGGAGAATTTGGCGCGGCTGGAACAAAAAATCCGGGAACACAACCGCCCGTTCACCACCCTCCCGCCGCCGCCCGCATCCTGACTGGCCATGGAACCATCGCCCATCTCCGTCTGCGTCATCGCCGGCAATGAAGCGCATCGCATCCACCGGGCGCTGGCCAGTGTCGCCGATTGGACGGCGGAAATCGTCATCGTGCTGAATGACACCGTGAACGACCACACGGATAAAATCGCGACGCAGTTCGGGGCGAAAATCTTCCGCGAGCCGTGGAAAGGGTTCGGCCGGCAGAAGCAATCGGCCGTCGAAAAGTGCACCCAGCCCTGGGTGTTGAACCTGGACGCCGACGAAGCGGTTTCGCCCCGGCTCCGAAGAGAAATCCAGCAATTGCTGGCGGATGACAAGCGCCGCGCCACGCACGCCGCTTACAGTTTTCCCCGCTGCTCGTTTTACTGCGGCCGCTGGATCCGCCACGGCGACTGGTATCCCGACCGCCAGATCCGGCTGTGGTGCCGAGGCCAGGCCACCTGGTCTCCGGCCATCATCCACGAAAAACTGCAGGTGACCGGAACCATCGGCCGTCTCCACGGCGACCTGCTGCATTTCAGCAACGCATCCATCAACCAGCATGTGCAAAAAATCATTCCGTTCAGCGATGAGTTTGTGCGCCAAAAAGCCGGCCCCCCGCCCGGCCTACTGACCATGCTGTTGCGCCCGGGCTGGCGGTTTTTCCGCGCCTATTTTCTGAAGCGCGGTTTTCTGGACGGTTGGCAGGGATATTACATCGCCTGCGTCAACGCCTTTTCCGCCGCCACACGCTACGCCAAGGTGCGCGAAGCCCACCTGCCGCCCTCGGAAAAAGCATGACCAGCGCGCTCATCATCAACACCCATAATCAGCCGGATTATCTCAGCCGGGTGTTACAGGCCACCAGCCGGCAAAGTCAGCCCCCCGATGAAGTGCTGCTGGCAGACGACGGCTCGACGGAGGAGACGCGCCGGCTTTTTGAAGCCTGGGCGGGCACGCAAAAATTCAAGGCGCACCACGTGTGGCAAAAGGCTGAAGGCTTCCGCCGGTCGCGCATTCTCAACCTCGCCATCGCCGCCGCCCGCGCCGACTACCTGGTGTTTCTCGATGGCGACACCGTGCCCCACCAGGATTTCATCGCCGACCACCGGGCCGCCGCCCAACCCAGGTTTTTTGTGCAAGGCCACCGGGCGTTGATCGAGAAAAAAGCCGCCGCGTGGTTCGGACGGAACTCGTTTGCCTGCGACCGCCGCCGGGCGGTTTTTCAAAACCAGATTTCCGGGCTGAAAAACGCCTTCCGCTGGCCGTTCGCCGTCCGCAAAATCAAGCATCATCTGCGCGGCGTCCGCGGCTGCAACCTCGCCATCTGGCGCGCCGACCTGTTGCGCGTCAACGGCTACAACGAAGATTTCACCGGCTGGGGCCGCGAGGATTCCGAACTCGCCGCGCGGCTGCTCAATGCCGGCGTCCAGCGCATGGATTTGCGCGGACGCGCACTGTGCTTTCATCTCTGGCATCCGCCGGCCAGTCGCGCCCATCTGCCGGCCAATGACGGCCTGCTGGAAAAAACCCTCCGGGAAAAGACCGCGCGGTGCGAACACGGACTCAGCCGGCACCTGTGACGCGATGAAAAACATCCTGCTCATCCGCTTCAAGGCCATCGGGGATGTTGTCCTCACCCTGCCCGCCGTCAACGCCGTGCGCGAACATTTTCCAGCCAGCAAAATCACCTTCCTGACCTTGAAGGAATCCGCGCCGCTGTTGCACGGATTTCGCGAGGTGAACGAGGTCATCACCCTCGACCGCGCCGCGCTGCGCAGCGGCCACCCGTTGAAAATGGCCGGCGAATTTTTCGGCCTGCTGCAACGTCTCCGCGCCGGCCGGTTTTCGCTCGCAGTGGATTTTCAAGGTTACGGCGAAACCGCCTGGCTCACGCGGCTGACCGGCGCGCCGCAACGCTGGGCGCAGGTGCATCGCGCCGGGCGCGAATGGGCCTACACCCGGCCCATCAAACCCACTCCAGCAGTGCATCCCGCCGAAGCCCATCTCCGCCTGCTGGAACAATGCGGTTTGAAAATGGGTGCCATTCACAATAAATTCGACCTGCCGGACACGGCGGTTACCGACGCCCACGCCTGGTTCGCGGGCAACGGCCTAAAACTGGCGAAGCCCACCCTGTTTATCCAGCCGCTCACCAGCGGCGCACACAAAAACTGGCCGCTGGACAATTACCTGGCCGTCGCGCGGCACTGGCGGTCGCAGGGCGTGCAAATCATTTTCGGCGGCGGCCCGGCGGATCTTGCGGCGCTGGCCCCGGCGCGGTCGGCGGGTTTCGCTGTTTCCGCCGGCGTGTCGCTGCTGGTCACCGGCGGCCTCATGCAACTGTCCACGCTGGTGCTCGGCGGCGACACCGGCGCGCTGCATCTGGCCGTCGCGCTGGGCAAACGGGTCTTGATGCTCATGCACCAGGCCACGCCCGGCAGCCCGGCACCTTTCCAGCATCCGGACTGGGTGGTGGCGGCACCGAGGCCGGAAGCCATCGGGGAAATTTCCACGACCGAAGTCAATTCGGCCATCGCCCGGATTTTCAGCGCACCAGCCGGTAATGTTTCTTGTTGAACCGCAGTCCGAAGGTTTTTTCCAGCCACAGCAGCCGCCGGTGCTTTTTCTCCCGCGCAGTCAATTTGTGGTGCGGGTCGGCCCGGAAAATTCCGTCGGCCGCCGGCAGCCAGGCTTGAACCGCCTGCGGATGGCTGCCGGAAAACAATTTCAACACGCCGGCGTCAATCTGCGCATAGTCCACCGGCGTCAATTCGCGGTTGTTCCAGAATTTGAGCACGGCGGCGGACTTCAGGTTCATCTGCGCCTCGCTTCGCACCCAGCCGTAATGATAAATCGTCGCGCCGATGTGCGCCGCCCGCGGGTAGCGCGATTTCTTGTAGCTGACGACGATGTTGAAAAACAAGGCCTCGCTCGACCACGCCGGAATCGTGTTGCGGATGATGCGCACCTCGCTGCGATACCAGCCCGGCGACCACGCGATGGTGTTTTGGTTGCCGTAAAAATGCAGGTAGTCAAACGCCAGCGCCTCGACCCGCTCATCGTCCAGATGTTTTTCCATCGCCACGCGGATTTTTGGCAGGTCATCCTCATGCACCACCTCGTCCGCTTCCAGATAGAACGCCCAGTCGCCGGTGCAGTTGAACAGCGCGATGGATTTCTGCTGGCCATAGACAAAACCCTTCACCGAATAATCGCTGCGGAGATTTTCGTTCCACGTGGTGGGAATGATGCGGATTTTTGGATCGCCAATTTCCCGGATCATTTTTTCCGTGTCGTCGTCGCACGGGCCGAGCGCGATGACGAACTCATCCACCAGCGGCAAAATGGAGCGGATGGACGCAACGAACGGATAACCGAGCTTTTGCCCGTTGCGCAGGAAGGTGAAGCCGCTGACTGTCATGGACGAAGTTTTAAGTTTCAGGTGTCAAGTTTCAAGCAAATGCGTCGGAAACACGACCATTGAAATACGCTCGAGGTGGCCAACGAACCGTTCTGCCGGGACACGAAGGCCACGTCGCTCCCGGCGGCTGAGTCCGGCTGGGGGGGCACGCCGCCGCCGGGCGGAGACGTGGCGTCCATCAGCATCTCCATAGTGTTGGCGGCGTGTGACCGGGTTTGGGCTGCATGAAAGGATCTTCCCTCGGGCGGAAGAACGCATTGCGGCTGGCGGGCCGACCCCATAAAATAGCTCGATGATTTCATGCCTGCGTCAAACCAGCCCGGTGCGGCTGGCGATTTTTCTGCTGTTCGCCCTGACCTGCTACCGGCTGTGGTTTATCAACCACATGGAACTGGTGCCGGACGAGGCTTATTACTGGCTCTGGTCAAAACATCTGGCGGCTTCGTATCGCGACAAGGGGCCGGGCGTCGCCTGGATCATCGCGCTGGGCACGGAGCTGTTCGGCCCGACGGTTTTCGGCATCCGCTTTTTCGCCGTGGTCTTGAGCACGGCCACCGGCGCGGTGCTCTTCCTGCTGGCGCGGCGCTTGTATGACGACCGCGTGGCGTTATGGTCGCTGCTGCTGGCGACGGTGATCCCGATGATGGCGGTGGGTTCGGTTCTAATGACGATTGATTCGTTGAGCGTTTTTTTCTGGGCCTGGGCGGCGCTGATTTTCTGGAAGGCGATTCATCGCGACCGGTTCAGCGACTGGTTCTGGCTGGGGCTGGCGATCGGCGCGGGTTTTCTTGCCAAGTTCACCAACGGCGTGCAGCTCATCTGCATCGGGTTTTTCCTGCTCTGGTCGAAGGAACACCGTCCGCTGCTGTGCAGCCGGAAAATGGTGACGCTGGGTGCCGCGTTCGGCGTGAGCATCCTGCCGATTTTGTGGTGGAACATCCAGACCGGCTGGGTTCACTGGATGGCCCTGCACGCGCGCAGCGGGGTGGACCAGAGCTTCCAGATTCATCCCATGGAACTGCTGGAGTTCATCGGCGGGCAATTCGGCGTGATTTCGCCGCTGATCGCCGCCGGCATGGTCGTGGCCGGGGCGGCGCTGCTGGGGCGGCGGCACGCGGATTTGCGCGTCCGGTTTTTGTTGAGCCAGTTTCTCCCGCTTTACGGCTTGTTCGCCTTCTTCAGCTTGAACAAGGCCGGCCAGCCCAACTGGGCGGCGCCGGCGCTCATCACGGGAGTTATTTTCACGGTGGTTTATTGGCGGGAAATTCTCGCGCGCCGGCCCGCCTGGCGCTGGGGCGTGGGCGCGGCTTTTGGCATCGCGCTGCTGATGACGGTGTTGATGCACGACACGGATCCGCTGATGCTGGCGGCGGGAAAAGTCACCCATTATCTGCACCGCCGGCCGATTCCTGATCCGCTGCGCCGCGCGCGGGGCTGGAAAGATTTTGCGGCGCACGTCCAGTCGGCGCGGGAGCACGGTCGCGCGCATTTGCTGATCGCCGACAATTACGCGCAGGCCAGCATGATGGCATTCTATCTGCCCGACCAGCCCACGCCGTATTTGTTGCCGGCCACCTACGGGGACACGCAGTTCACGCTCTGGCCCGGCTACGAAATCCGGCCTGGCACGCGCGCCTTGTATGTGACCACCTCCAACGGTTCGCCTCCGAAAATATTGCAGGAAGAATTCAGCCAGGTGGAACTGGTGGACGATTTCTGGTCGCAGCATCACGGGCGGCCCATGACCCGATTTTGCATTTACCTTTGCACCAACGGTTGAGCGGCAACCATGATTCTCAATCGCCGAACAATTTTTTCAGGTGCGCCCGCGCGGCGTCCTCGCGGGATAATTTCACCGCCCTCGGTTCCCAGTGGCGGCGGGCAAATTCAAAATACTCGCAGAAGTTCCCGGCGGCTTTTTCCAGCACCGGCTCGGCGCGGCGCGCGCGGCATTGCTGCGCCACGCGCGGGTCGTGGCTCTGGCAGTTCAGGCAGCAACGCAGGTCGGCGCGGCATTTCATGCAGACTTCGCCGCGGCCGGGCTGGCCGGAAATCGTCCACGGCTCGCCGCAGTGGTGACAATGTCGGGTCAAATTCATTTACGATTCGTGATTTGCGTTTTACGATTTGAAAAACAATAGCAAGGTCCAGCGCCAAATGAAACCCCCGGAATCCGCCCTGCGCGCAATTCTCAAGCCGGCCGTCATGGTCGGCGCGCTCGGCTATTTTGTGGACGTTTATGATTTGATTCTCTTCGCCATTCTGCGCATTCCCAGCCTCAAGGACATGGGGTTTTCGGGCGAACGGCTGGTGAGCCACGGCATTCTGCTGCTGAATTTGCAAATGCTCGGCATGCTGGCCGGCGGCATTTTCTTCGGCATTCTCGGCGACCGGGCGGGCCGCGTGGCGCTGCTCTTCGGTTCCATCCTGCTGTATTCCATCGCCAACATCGCCAACGGTTTTGTGCATTCCATCGAGGCCTACGCCGGGTGGCGGTTCGTCGCCGGCTTCGGCCTGGCCGGCGAACTTGGCGGCGGCATCACGCTCGTCACCGAAGTTTTGCCCAGGGCCTTGCGCGGTTACGGCACGACCGTGATTTCCACCGTCGGCGTGTTTGGCGCCGTCATTGGCGGCCTCGTGGCGCAGCGCGTGGAATGGCGCACGGCCTATTTCATCGGCGGCGGCCTCGGGCTGGTTTTGCTGGTCCTGCGCTTGAGCGTGGCGGAATCGGGAATGTTCAAGCAACTGCGCGCGGCGCCCCGCCACGTTTCGCGGGGGAATTTTCTAATGCTGTTCAATAACTCCGCCCGCTTCATGAAGTATCTGCGCTGCATCCTCATCGGCTTGCCGCTGTGGTGCATCGTGGGCATCCTGGTCTCCTTTTCGCCGGAACTCTCCCGGGCACTGAACATCCAGGGCGAGGTCAAGGTCGCCCAGGCCATTGCCTTTTGTTATCTCGGCATCACGTTTGGCGGATTCGCCAGCGGCTATTTCAGCCAGGTATTGCGGTCGCGGCGGAAAATTCTTTTGCTGTTTCTCCTGTTCACGGCGCTGGCGATGGCGGCCTATTTCCTCACCGGCGGCCAGTCCAACGGCACGTTTTACCTCGTGATTTTGCTGCTCGGCTTCGGGGTCGGCTACTGGACGGTGTTCGTCACGATAGCCGCCGAACAGTTCGGCACCAACATCCGCGCCACCGTGGCCACCACCGTGCCGAACTTCGTGCGCGGCGCGACCGTGCCCATCACGCTGGCTTTCAATCAACTCAAGCCGGCCTGCGGCCTCGTCGCCGCGGCGGCGGTGGTTTCCTTTGCGTGCGTGGCCGTGGCGTTGTGGGCCTTGCGCGGACTGGAGGAAACACATGACAAGGAACTGGATTATCTGGAGCCGGCATGATTTGAGTTGCCGGCGGCTGGTTGAAAGTTGCAAGTTAAACCCGCGGTGCAACCACGGAACTTGCAACCGGCCACGTTCAACATGAAACTCGGAATCTTTGGCGGCTCGTTCGATCCCATTCACCTCGGCCATCTGCTGGTGGCGCAGGCGGCGGTGGAGGAACTGGGGCTGGACCGGCTGCTTTTCATTCCGGCGGCGCAGTCGCCGTTCAAGCCGGAAAACCGACCGGCACCCGCCGACGCGCGGCTGCAACTGCTCCGGCTCGCGCTCGCGGGCAAAACCCATTGCGCGGTGGACGACCAGGAAATCCGCCGGGGCGGCATTTCCTACACGGTGGATACGCTGCGCGATTACGCCAGAAGATTTCCCGGCGCGGAATTGTTTTACCTCATCGGCGCGGACAATGTGCTCAAGCTCGATGAATGGCGCGAGCCGGCGGTGCTGGCGCGGCTGGCGGAATTTGTCGCCATCCCGCGTCCCGGGGGCGCGGCGCCGATTTTTCCGCCGCCGTTTCGCGGGCGGAGGTTGCGCGGTTTTCCGTTCGCCGTCTCCTCGTCCGAAATTCGCGCGCGGGTCAAAGCAGGCCTGACGGTGGAGCACCTGGTTCCGGCCGCCGTCGGGGAAGCCATTGGCAACGGACGACTTTACGTTTAAGCAATCGGTGCGCGGCGGGCGCGCAACCCGGCATTGGAAATTTAGCCGTGTGCATCCGCGCCTGTTTGTGGTTAAATGGCCCGCGCAACTATGGATTCCAAAAAACTGGCGCAACTTTGCCGCGATTTCGCGGACAACAAAAAGGCGGAAAATATTCTCGTGCTCGACGTGCGCAAGCTGTCCAGCGTCACGGATTATTTCGTCATCGCTTCCGGCACGAGCCAGCCGCATCTGCGCGCCATCGTGGAGGAGATTTCCAGCCGGCTGCGCGACGAGCACGGGTTGCGCCCGTCGCGCGCGGAAGGCACCACCAGCGGGACGTGGGTGGTGCTGGATTATTTTGATGTGATTGTCCATGTCATGCACACGGATACACGCCAGCGTTACGACCTCGAAGGACTTTGGGGCGACGCGCCGCCGCTGAAAACGGCGCCGCCGAAAAAGAAAAAAACCCCGGCGAAAAAATGATTTCACCGGGGTTCTCGGAGATGGATCGGTTCAAGCCTCCGGCGCGGGCTGTTTGGACGGAATCTCCTCGGAGGTTTTGACCATTTCATCCACCAGCTTCTTGAATTCCGCCAAGCCGGTCGAGGGGATGATGATCGTGTCGCGCCGTCCGCCCACGTCCTCGGTGATGCGCAGAAACCGGCCGCGCGGGTTTTCCTTGAGGGTTAAGACAAAGAATTTGCGTTCGATCTGCACTTCGACCGTTTTCAAAGTGTCCTCGTTGACGGGCGGGCGCGGCGGACTGTTGTATTTGGAGTGGCCGTAGCCCTGGCTTTGGTAAGGGCGGCGACCATACGGCGACGGACGTTCGTTGGATATCATATTTTTCTAGTTACGTTGCAACCGATGATAAAAGTTCGGCCAAATCGGATGTTTGTCAACGGGAAAATGCGAAGCGAAAGACATTTTCCTGCGGTGGCCGGCGAAAGGGCTCATGGCGTGGGCCATAAACAGCCGGGCCACCTCAAAGAATGTTGGCCGCCAGCTCGGCCAGCTCCGACCGTTCGCCTTTTTGCAGCTCAATGTGCGCGGCAATCGCCTGGTCGCGGAACCGACTGACCAGATAGTTGAAACCGTTCGAAGACGAGTCCACATACGGGTTGTCAATCTGATACGGATCGCCGGTGAAAATGATCTTGGTGCCGCTGCCGACGCGCGTGACAATCGTCTTGGCCTCCAGCGGCGTGAGATTCTGCGCCTCGTCAATGATCATGAACTGGTTGGCGATGCTCCGGCCGCGAATGTAGCTCAAGGCCTCCACCACGATGCTGCCGCTGCGCATCAAATCGGCGGCGCGGCGGTGGTCGTGGCCCATGTTCAGGTCGCTCAACATCTCCAGCGCGTCGTGAATCGGCTGCATCCACGGCGCCAGCTTTTCCTCCAGCGAGCCGGGCAAAAAGCCCAGTTCCTTGCCCATCGAAATCGTCGGGCGCGCGACGACGAGCCGGCGGAATTCCCGGTCGTTCACCACGCGCTTTAGGCCGGCGGCCATCGCCACCAGGGTTTTGCCGGTGCCGGCCTTGCCCATGAGCGTGACCAGCTTGATGCGGTCGTCGAGCAGCGCGTCGAGCGCGAAATGCTGCTCGCGGTTGCGCGGCTTGATGCCCCACACCCCTTCCCGGCAGTCCAGAATGGGAACCAATTTCGTGCCGGTCGGATCCACCTTGGTCAAGGCCGCTTTCTTTGGATTGGCGGCGTCGGTGAGCGTGCAGTATTCGTTCGGAAAATAATTTTTCCCGCCGTCCAGCGCCAATTCGCCCTTGGCGCGGAACGCCGCCATCTTGTCCGCAGTCACCGTCAAATCCACCATGCCGGTGTAAAGGTCGGTGATGAACACGCGGTCGGTCTCGTAATCCTCGGCATACAGGCCGATCGCGTCGGCCTTGATGCGCAAATTGATGTCCTTGGAGACGAGGATGGTTGCGTTCTTCGGCTGCGCCTTTTGGATGCTGGCCGCCAGCGCGAGAATCCGGTTGTCCACCGAGTCCTTGGGGAAAATCGTCTCGCCGTGGCCATTTTTCTGGAAGGCGATTTTGAGTTTGCCGCCGTTCGGCAGGTCCACGCCCGCGCTCAGGCTGCCCTCGCCGCGAAAGCCGTCGAGCATGCGCGAGACCGTGCGCGCGTTGCGGCCCAGTTCGGTGGACTCGCGCTTGAACCGGTCAATCTCCTCGATGACCTCGATGGGCACGAGGACGTTGTGCTCCTCGAAATTGACGAGCGAATCCGGGTCATGCAGCAGGACGTTGGTGTCGAGAATGTAATTTTTCACGCGGGATAAAAACGAACGGGGGTGTTTCCGCCGGCAGGCCGGCGGCGGCTGGAATATTTAAGAGGCGTTGTCAAAATGTCGCTGAAACTGGCGTTGATTTTTTCAGGCGGAAAAATTGTGTCAACGATAATCCGCCGCCGCGTTGGAATTCCGAATCCGCAAAAGGCAGGAAAACCCGGCGGAACGGGGCGGTCAACCACCGGTCGATTTATTTTCCAAGGCCAAAAAAAGCGCGGACCTTTCCCTCCGCGCCTTCGCTTTTTCAAGCGGGACTCACGGGTCGATGATCTTCAAGGTGTAAACCGGCGACCACGAACTGTCCGGCTGGGGGGCCGTGCCAAAGCTGTTGCAAAGATAGTCGAATTTAAACCGGTAGGTCACCCCGCTGGCGGTCGGCGGCACGGGCACCAAACCCTCCCAGCGATTTTGAACGATCGGCACCGGGCGCATCGGGAGCGACTGTCCGTCCACAATCACATAGGGACGGATGCTGTCCCATCGCAGCGACTGCCGGTCGGAATCAAACGCCACCTCCACGGGATAGAGATTGTTCGCGTTGCGGGGCTGCTGGGTGGGCGTCATGTGCGTGAACGTGCCGGTGGTGCTGCAGCCTGCCAGCAGCAGAATGGGCAGCAACGGGAAAAACTTTTTCAAATTCATCCCGCAAAAGTGCCGCAAATACGCGGCATTGTAAAGTTGGATTTCCGCGCTTGAACGGCCGCCGGCTTTGGGCAATCCTCGCCCAATGAAGCCCCCGAGTTCTTCCCGACCGGCGCTGAGCCGCTTTCGGTGGATCATCTGCTCCCTGCTTTTCTTTTCCACGACGGTGAACTACATGGACCGGCAGGTCATCAGCTATTTGAAGGAATTTTTCTGCCTGCCGTCGGCGCAGGGCGGCTTCGGGTGGTCGAATACGGATTTCGCCCACTTGACGGCGGCGTTCACGGCCGTTTATGCCGGCATGACGATTTTCATGGGCTGGTTCATTGATAAAATCGGCGCCAAGCTGGGATTGGCGTTGTCGCTCATCGTCTGGTCGGTGTTCGGCATCCTGAATGCCTTCGTTGGCAGCCTGGTGATGATGCATGTCCTCGTGCGCAGCGCCTTCGGCATTGGCGAGGCCGGCAATTTTCCTGCGTCCATCAAGACCGTCGCCGAGTGGTTTCCCAAGCGCGAACGCGCGCTGGCCACGGGCATTTTCAACAGCGGCTCGAATTTTGGCGCGATGGTCGCCGCCCTGTTCGTGCCGTGGTGCCTCGGTTGTTTCGGCTATCAACAGGGCTGGAAGCTGGCCTACATTTTGACCGGGGCCAGCGGGTTTTTCTGGCTCATTTTCTGGTTCTGGCTCTACGATCCACCGTCCAAAAGCCAACGGCTTTCCCCGGCAGAATATGATTACATCCACATTGACGACGAGGCGGCCCCTAAAGAAACCAACGGCGACAAGGCCAACGTCTCCTGGCTCAAACTGTTTGGCTACCGGCAGACGTGGTCCTTTTTTTTCGGCAAATTTCTGACGGACGGCGTCTGGTGGTTTTACCTGTTCTGGCTGCCGGACTATCTGAAAAAACAGTTCGGCATGACCAAGGAACAGGTCATGTGGCCGACCTTCATCGTGTATGGCATCGCCATCATCGGCAGCGTCTGCGGCGGCAGCATTCCCATGACGCTCATCAAAAATGGCATGGCCGTCTACCGGGCGCGCATGACCGCCATGTTTTTGATCGCCCTGTGTCCGCTGCTGGTCCTCACCACGCAATATTTCGGCAACGTGGATCAATTCGGCAAAATGGCCTCGGTGCTGGCCATCGCGATGATTTGCATCGGCGCCGCCGCGCATCAGGCCTGGTCCGCCAATCTGTTCACCACCGTCTCGGATATGTTTCCGAAAAAGGCCGTCGGTTCCGTCACCGGCATCGGTGCGATGGCCGGCGGGTTGGGTGGCGTGCTGGTGCAACTGCTGGCCGGCGCGCTTACCGACGCCTACCAGGCGAACCCGCAGACTGCCTACCTCCTGATGTTCCTCGTCTGCGCGTTCAGCTATTTGGCCGCGTGGGCCGTCATGAAAGCCCTGGTGCCGCGCCACCAGCCCATCACGGATTTGTAAGAGCGTGTCTGAAAAATCGTTTTGGCGGTTTGGCGGGGACAAATAGTTGCATAAATTCCTTGATTTGAGTGGATATTTTTGCGGCTTTCATTCGCGGCCATCGCAGTATCAGGCGATGAAAATCGCCCAATACGACACCGATCTCACCGACGCCCAGTGGGCTTACCTCCAACCGCTGCTGCCCAACCCCTCCAAACGCGGACGCCCGCCCAAGGACCGACGCCGAATCCTGGACGCCATCCTGTATCTTGATCAAATGTGGCTGTCCCTGGCGCTATCTGCCGCCGATTTTCTCAAATGGAAAACCGTCTATCACGTCTTCCGCCAGTGGATCAGCCCTCGCGCCAAGTCGTGATAGCTGCGCCAGTCGCGCGAAGGACATGGCCAGAAACTGATCCCAGCACGGAAAGCGACGGACGCAATAGTGGCCTTGGTAGCGTCGCACGCAACGACGAAATTACCCGGGGTGAATCCATTCCATGACCTGCGAAAAAACGGTTTTGCCAGCGCGCATTTTGCCAGTCTGGCACGGGTGCTGCTGGCTGGAAACACGAATTTCAACCCATATCGCTCACACCTTCAAAACGTCAAATCGCCTGTGTTTGCAATCGGTTTAACCGCTTGTCACCCCGCTAAACGGGATGGGAGTGGTTGCAATTAACAATAATAGCCAGTTTTTCCCATCGGCTGTTCCTGAACCGAGCACATTTGATCTAACTGCTTTGGACGGGTTACTGCTCACGTGGCGGCGGCAAAAACTTCTTGAACTTATCCCGCCCCGCCCCGAACGGGCTTTGGTTGCCAAGTGCGCCGAAGCCCGTTTATAGGTTCATACGAGAAGTGTGCTGGACAACAAAGCCGCATTTGGAAGAATCTCCGAATGAAAAAACCGCTTGTGAAGTGGGGCGTCAGCATCTTTCTCATTTGGCATGGTGGCGATTTTGACGTGCAGGCCGGCAGTGACGAAAATCGCTGGCAGGTCAAGCCGTTGGCGGCTTTGCGCGAGCAAGGCGGCCAAAAGACCCAGCCGGTTATCCTGACGCTGACAAATTCCGCCGTATTGTCCGGCGAAAAATTCCGCGAGGCCGGCATTCTCGTGGATGGCGTGCTGGCAAAAACCATCACACTGGCATCCGGATCGCAAATTGTGGAATTGGATTTGCCCGCCGTCAGTGAACCGGCGCGGCGACAGATTTCGATTCAAGCGGAAAACCACACGCTGGTCTCGACCAACGTCCAACTCAAGCCGGTCCGCAAACTCACGATCTATGTGCTGCCCCACTCGCACACCGACATCGGTTTCACCGAAATCCAGTCGGCGGTGGAACAGAAGCAGGTCAACAATCTGCTCGCCGGCATGGCGCTCGCCAAACGGACGGCCGATTATCCCGCCGGCGCACGCTTTGTCTGGAACGTGGAGGTGCTGTGGGCGGCGGATCTTTATTGGCGCCGGCTCAACGACCAGCAGCGGGCGGATTTTGTCGCGGCGGTGAAAAGCGGACAGGTGGCGCTGAACGGCATGTATGTAAACGAACTCACGGGACTTTGCCGGCCCGAGGAACTGATTCAACTGTTCCGCTGCGCCACGCAAATGTCCGCCTTGACCGGCGTGCCGATCCAGTCGGCGATGATTTCCGACGTGCCCGGTTACACCTGGGGGACGGTCACGGCGCTGAAACAGGCGGGCATCAAATATTTTTCCGTGGCGCCGAATTATTTCGACCGCATCGGCACGATTTTGCGCGACTGGGAAAACAAGCCGTTTTACTGGGTCGGCCCGGACGGCCAATCCAAGGTGCTGGCCTGGATTCCTTTCAAAGGCTACGCGATGTCACACATCTTCGGCCACCTCACGGCGGAACGCATGAGCGAAATCGAGGACGCGTTGGAGCCGGAAAATTATCCCTACGACATCGCCTACATCCGCTGGGCCGGCCACGGCGACAACGCGGTGCCCGACCCGGAAATCTGCGAGTCCGTCAAAAATTGGAACGCAAAATACACTTGGCCCAAGCTGATCATCTCCGGCACGACCGAGGCGTTTCAGACTTTTGAAAATAAATTTGGAAAAGATTTGCCGCTGGTTCGCGGCGATTGGACGCCGTATTGGGAAGACGGTGCGGGTTCGTCCGCCCGCGAAACGGCCATGAACCGTCAGAGTTCGGATCGGCTGGTCCAGGCGGAAACATTGTTTGCCATGACTGCGCCGGCGACGTTTCCCAAAACCAACTTCACGGACGCCTGGCGCAACGTGCTGCTTTACTCGGAACACACCTGGGGCGCTTGGTGCAGCCTCAGCGACCCGGAAAACAAGATGACCAAGGAAGAATGGGCGGTCAAAAAATCCCGCGCCGATGAGGCGGACGAGCAATCCCGCAAGCTGTTAAATTCCGCCCTCAACGCGGAGGGTGCGCCGCCGGCCACCAACGGCGTGCTGGAAGTGGTGAATACGCTTTCCTGGCCGCGCACGGAATTGGCGACCGTGCCGGCGGAGCTTTCCGCCGCCGGCGACCGGGTGACCGATGAGCGCGGCCGGCCGGTTCCGTCCCAGCGATTGCGCTCCGGCGAACTCGTTTTCCTCGCCAAAGAGGTGCCGGCCTTCGGCGCGCGGCGTTACACCGTTTCCACCGGCGCAGCGGAGGTGAAATCTCGCGCCCGGGCCGAAGGGGCGACGCTGGACAGCGGCGCGGTGCGCGCGGTGGTGGATGAAACGACCGGCGGCATTGTGGAACTGACGGCGAAAGGCCTGGCCGGGAATTTCGCCGACACGCGCGGCGGCGAGACGCTCGACGACTACCGCTATTTGATTGGCGACAATTTGAAAAATTTGCAGCGCAACGGCCCGGTGAAAATTTCCGTCGGCGAAGCCGGCCCGCTGGTGGCCTCGCTGGTGATCGAATCCGACGCGCCGGGTTGCGCCAAACTGCGGCGCGAACTGCGTGTCGTCGCCGGCATGGATTTTGTCGAAGTCATCAATCTGGTGGACAAGGCGCGGCTGCAGGCGGCCAACTACAAAAAACCGGACGGCAAGGAGAGCGTGAACTTCGCGTTTCCCTTCAACGTGCCGGACGGTGAACTGCAACTGGATATTCCGCTGGGTGCGATGCGTCCCGAACGCGACCAGATCCCCAGCGCGTGCAAAAACTGGCTGACCGTCGGGCGTTGGGCCGATGTGTCGAACCGCGAGCGCGGCGTCACCTGGGTCACGCTTGACGCGCCGCTGATTGAGGCCGGCGGCATCACCGCCACGCTGCTGAACTCGCAGACCGATCCGAATGTGTGGCGCCAGCACATCGGGCGCACTCAAACCATTTATTCGTGGGCGATGAACAATCACTGGGGCACGAACTATCGCGCCTACCAGGAAGGCCTGGTGCGGTTTCGGTTTGTGCTGCGGCCGCATCGCCGGTCCGACCCGGCGGAGAACACACGCTTTGCCACCGGTTTCAGCGAGCCCTTGCTGGTGCGCGCCAGCGGCAGCCAGGCAATCGCGCCGCTGCTAAAAATCTCGCCGGCGGATGTCTTGGTTTCGGCGCTCAAACCCAGCGACGACGGCCAGGCGCTCATCGTCCGGTTGTTTGGCGCGTCGGGTCAGACGCGCTCCGCCCGCTTGCATTGGGACCGCGCGCCCAAAGCAGTTTACTTGAGCAACACCAGCGAACAGGCCGGAGAAAAAGTTTCCGGCCCGGTGACCGTGCCCGGTTTTGGCTTGGTGACGTTGCGGGTGGAATTGCAGTGATGGTTTCTTCGATTTGGCGAACTCGTGCAATTGACGCTTGCGCCGTTTCTGCTAGATTATCCGGCCAATTATGAATCGCAATCCGCACGTCGCAATTGTCGGTGCCACCGGCGCAGTCGGCATCGAGATGATCAAGACCCTCGAAAAGCGGAATTTTCCGGTGGGCAAGCTGACGCTGCTCGCCTCCGCCCGTTCCGCTGGCAAGAAATTGAAATTTCGCGGGCAGGAAATCGCCGTCACGGAACTGACGAAGGATTCGTTTGCGGGAATTGACATCGCGCTGTTCAGCGCCGGCGGCGGCATCTCGAAGGAATTCGCGCCCATCGCGGCCCAGGCCGGCTGCGTGGTGGTGGATAATTCCAGCGCGTTCCGCCAAGACCCGAACGTGCCGCTCGTCGTGCCGGAAATCAACGCCGACGACGTCAAACTGCACAAGGGCATCATCGCCAATCCGAATTGCACCACGGCCATCACGCTCATGGCGTTATATCCGCTGCATCAGGCGTTCGGCGTGAAACGCATTTTTGCGTCGAGCTACCAGGCCGTCTCCGGCACGGGCGCGAAGGCGTTGGAAGAACTGGAAAAGCAGGTGGAACAAATCGTCACCAATAAGCCGGTGACGAAAGAGGTCTATCCGCACCAGATCGCGTTCAACGTGATTCCGCACGTGGATTCCTTCTTGCCGAGCGGCTACACGAAGGAGGAAATGAAGATGGAAAACGAAGGCCGCAAAATCATGCACCACGCCGCGTTCCGCGCCAGCGTGACCTGCGTGCGCGTGCCGGTGTATCGCTCGCACTCCATCGCCGTCAGCGCGGAGTTTGAAAAACCCGTGACCGTCGAAGCTGCCCGCGAAGTGCTCAACAAAGCCCCGGGTCTCGACGTCGTGGACGAGCCGGAGAACAAGAAGTATCCGATGCCGCTGTTCACCTCCGAGAAATACAACTGCGAGGTCGGCCGGCTGCGCCTCGACTGCGCGCTGGACAACGGCTTGTGCTTTTGGGTCAGCGGCGACCAGCTGCTCAAGGGCGCGGCGCTGAACGCGGTGCAGATCGCGGAAGTGCTGATGAAATAAATAATGCCGCCAAATCATTAAACGGTGCAGGCCGGAATCCAGGCGACTGGTTCCTGCCTTTTTGCCGGCTTAATCGAATCCGGATCTTTTCTGCGCCCGGACGGTTCCGATTTCAGGGCTTGGCCGTGTCCTTGGTGAAGGCGCTCAGGTTTTTGATCCTCATTTCCTTGGCCAGATCCATCACGTTCACGATACGGAACCACGGCGCTTTTTTGTCGGCGCGAATCGCCAGCTTCACGTCCGCGGCTTTCGCCGTGGCCGCCCGCAACTGGGCGCGCAACTGGTCGAGCGTCAGCGGCAGGTTGTTCTCGCCGAACCGGAAGTTGCCGTCGGCGTCAATGTTCACCACCAGCGGCGGATGCTCCTCGGCGCCGGTTTTCTGTGCGGTGGCGGATTCCGGCAGCGCCAGCTTGAGCGACGGCTGCTGCTTGAACGTCGTCGTCACCATCAGAAAAATCAGCAGCACCACCAGCACGTCAATCAGCGCGACGATGATGACGGCCGGCGGCGAGCGGCGGCGATGGACGAGAAAACGCATCAGCGGTTGAGGGTTGAGGGTTGAGGGTTGAAGCGGTCAAAAGAGTTGTTGGCCAGGTCGCCCGCTACGTTCCCGCGCGCCGGCAAGCTGCCAATTTCAACCTGTAACTGGCAACTCATTTGCGGTATTGTCGGCGCAGGAACTCGTCACAGAGCGTCTCCATTTCCACGGACAGCACCTCGACTTTTTTGGTGAAGTAGCTCCAGAAAATCAGCGACGGGATAGCGATGAGCAGGCCCGCCAGCGTGGCCCGCAGGATGAGCGCGATGCCTTGCGCCAGCTTGGCCGCGTCGTTCAACCCGGTCTGACCAAGGTCGCCGAACACCGTCATCATGCCCGCGATGGTCCCGACCAGTCCGAGCAGTGGGGCGATGCCGACGATGACTTCCAGCACCACCAGGCCGCGTTCGAGGTGGACGACTTCATGCCGCGCGGCCGTTTCGAGCGAATCCAAGTTGTCGTCCTTCGCCCAGTCGAGCCGGCTGGCCGCCAACTGGATCAGCCGGCCCAGCGGCGAGGGATGGTTGGCGCACACCGTGCGGATGGCGTTGGCGTCCTCGCGCGAGCGGCATTCGGCCAGCGCCTCGACCAGTTGGGGCGGGACCACAGAATTCCACCGCAACATCCAGCCGCGCCAGAAAATCACGCCGACGCACACCACCGAGGTCAGCGCCAGCAACAGGTAAACGGCATTTTCCATAATCAATGAGGAGACCAAGTTAATTCAATAATAGTAGAAGGTGAAGGTGATTTCGCGAAAATTCGCGCCGACCATCCGGCGCATGTCCGACGGCCACGGGCCGAACGGCGCGGCCTGCTGGATGGCTTCCTGGCAGACATAGCCCAGCAAATCGCCGACGGTGTTGCCGGAAATTTTCAGCTCGGTGACCGAACCGTCGGGATTCAGGTGAAAATAAACGGTGACCTTGCCGGTCCGGTTGTCGGCAAACTGCTGGCTGTCCAGCAAATCATACCAGCGCTGGCTGATGGCCCCGACAATCGCGCGGTCATACGCGCCGAACGGCGTGGCCAGCGCGTCCAGCGACGAGGAAACCGCGCGCCGCCTCACGCCGCCCTCCTGCTGCATCTGCAAACCGGGAAGCTGGCTGGAATTCAACTGGGCCAGCGCCTCGCGGATGGTGCGCGGACGGGGTTTGGGCTGCGCCTCGGGTTTGGGCGAGTCTTCCGGCTTGCCCGGCTGCAAGGCGCCGGGATTCAGCGCGGTGGCGGGTTTGGGGGCCGGTGGTTTTTGCTCGTCGGGCGGTTGCGGCCGCGCGGCCGCGACCGGTTTGGCCTTGGCCGGACGCGGCGTGTCCTTGAGCTTGGGCACGTCTCGCTGCTTGCCGTCCAACTTCGGCTGGTTGGCCTCCCGGTCGGCCTCGGGATTGGCGGCTTTGGAATTTTTGTCGGAATAATATTTCGCCGTCTTGGGCGCGTCGGCGGACGCCTCGGACACGTCCAGAAAAATGGCGGGGTCCAAATTTTGCACGACCGGTTTGGGTGGCCGCAGCACCAGCCGGTGCCGGGCGGGCGGCAGCAGTTTTTTCAGCCAGCCGGTTTTTTTCTCCGCCTCGTAGCCGCCCCAGACGGCGAGGTGCACGAGCAGCGAGAACGCCAGCGCCAGCAGCAGCCGCTCTTGCTCAACGCGGCCGAAGCGCAGGGAACCCAGGTCATTGGGGGGACGAACCATGAGCTTTAATTTTGCCGCACGCACCCGGCCGGAGCAACAGCTAGATTTCTGATTCGGTTTCGCTTTGACGCTGCCCGCTGCGTCGCGTAGCGTATTCGTTCATTTTAACCAACCTGACGCAAAGGTGATTGTGAATTTATTCCGAGCCATATTTGGTTCCAAGAACGACCGCGACGTGAAAAAAATCCGGCCGGTCGTCGCCCGCATCAATGAAATCGAGGCCGGCCTGCAAACGCTCTCCGACGACGATTTGCGCGCCAAGACGGCCGCTTGGAAGGCCGAACTGTCCCCAATCGGGGACCGGGACGAACTCGCCCGCAAGCTGGAGGAGATTTTGCCCGAAGCGTTTGCCGTCGTGAAAAACGCCTGCCGCCGGCTGTGCGGCTCGGACGTCATCGTGCGCGAGCGCCCGCTGCGCTGGGAAATGGTGCCGTTCGACGTGCAGCTCATCGGCGGCTACGCGCTGCATCACGGCCGCATCGCGGAAATGGCCACCGGCGAAGGCAAAACGCTCGTCAGCACCATGCCGGTTTATCTCAATGCGCTGACCGGTCGCGGTGTCCACGTCGTGACGGTGAACGATTATCTCGCCGCGCGCGACGCGGAATGGATGGGCGCGGTTTATAAATTCCTCGGCCTGACGGTCGGCGTGATTGTGCACGACCAGCCGCCGAACGTCCGCCGCGAGCAGTATTACTGCGACATCACCTACGGCACGAATTCGGAGTTCGGCTTTGATTATCTGCGCGACAACGGCATGGCGCTCCGCAAGGAAGAGCAGGTGCAGCGCGGCCATTACTTCGCCATCGTGGACGAAGTGGACTCGATTCTTATTGATGAAGCGCGCACGCCGCTCATCATCAGCGGCCCGTCCATGCACACGTTTGACGAGCAATACGCGCAGTGGAAGCCGACGGTGGACGGCCTCGTCCGCGCGCAGCAACAGTTGTGCAATCGTTTTCTCAAGGAAGCCGAGGAACTCATCAGGAAACTGCATCCGGCCGACGGTGCGCCGGTGAAGAACGCCGACGAACTGGAGAAACAAATCGGGCTGTTGCTGTTCCGCGTCAAGACCGGCCAGCCGCGTTCCGAGGCGTTGATGAAAATTCTGGAAGTTCCTGAAAACGCCGGGCTGATGAACAAGGCGGAATTGGAATTGCACAAAGATCAGAAGAAAGTGGATTTGTATCGCGAGAAGGAGGAATTGCTCTTCGCGATGGACGAGAAAAGCCACGAGGCCGACCTCACCGAGAAGGGCCGCAATTTCATCAGCCCGCAGGACCCGGACGCGTTTGTGCTGCCGGACTTGACGACGCAGTTGCACGACGTGGACGCCGGCCCGGAGCCGGACGCGCGCAAACGACTCGAGGCCAAGGCGAAGTTGCAGGCCGATTTTGAGCAGAAGGCGCAGAAGATCCACGCGATCTCGCAACTGCTCAAGGCGTATTCGCTTTACCAGCTCGACGTGGAATACGTCGTGCAGGACAACAAAGTCATCATCGTGGACCAGCACACCGGACGTTTGATGTCTGGCCGCCGCTGGAGCGACGGTCTCCACCAGGCCGTCGAAGCCAAGGAGGGCGTCCAGATCGAACGCGAGACGCAGACGCTCGCGACAATCACGATCCAGAATTATTTCCGCCTTTACCAGAAGCTCGCGGGCATGACCGGCACGGCGGAGACCGAGGCGGCGGAATTTTTCGACATCTACAAGCTCGGCGTGCTGACGATTCCGACCAACCAGCCGAATATCCGCCAGGACGCCGACGATTCCGTCTATAAAACCAAGCGCGAAAAATTCAACGCCGTCGCCAAGGAGATCAAGGAACTGCACACACTCGGCCGGCCGATTCTCGTCGGCACCGTTTCCGTCGAGACGAGCGAAATGCTCTCCCGGATGTTGAAGAAGGAAGGGTTGATCCATTCCGTCCTCAACGCCAAGTATCACCAGCAGGAAGCCGAAATCGTCGCCCGCGCCGGCCAGCGCGGGGCCATCACCATTGCCACGAACATGGCGGGGCGCGGCACGGACATCAAACTCGGCGAAGGCGTTCCTGCTCTCGGCGGTCTGCATGTGCTCGGCACCGAGCGCCACGAGTCGCGGCGCATTGACCGCCAGTTGCGCGGCCGCTGCTCGCGCCAGGGCGATCCCGGTTCGTCGCATTTTTTCATCTCGCTCGAAGATGATTTGATGCGCCTGTTCGGCAGCGACCGCATCGTGAAATTGATGGAGCGCATGGGCCTCGAAGAAGGCGAGGAGCTCAAGCACGGGTTGCTCAACCGTTCCATCCAACAGGCGCAGAAGCGCGTCGAGGGCCATAATTTCCAGCAGCGCAAACGCACGTTGGAATACGACGACGTGATGAACAAGCAGCGCGAGGTCATCTACGGCTTCCGCAATGAAATCATCAACAGCGACGACGTCCGCGACCGGCTCATGGACATCATCGAGGAAGTCGTGGTGCTCAAGGTCGAGGAATTCACCGCCGCCGATGCCGAACCGTCGGAATGGCAGGTGCGTCCGCTGGCCGACTGGGTGAATCTGAATTTCCCGCTCGGCCTGCCCGAGGCGGAAATCGTCAAGGCCGCGCAGTCCGGCAAGGAAACACCCGTGGCCGATTCCATTTTCGGCAACCTGAACCCGGCGCAGTTTGCCGTCTGCAATTTCATCAGCGAGGCTATTCGCAAAGCCTACGAGTTGAAGATCAGCTTCGAGGAGCCGGACAAGCTGGCGACGGTTGAGCGCTACACGATCTTGCAGGCGATTGACAAATTGTGGCAGGAACATCTTTACGAGATGGACAGCCTGCGCCACAGCATCGGTCTCCGCGCACACGGCCAGCGCGATCCGCTCCTCGAATACAAGGCCGAGGCGTTCAAGATTTTCGACGAGCTGATGGTCAACGTGAAAACGGAAATTTGCCACAACGTCTTCCGCAGCGCGTCGTCGCTGCTCGCGTTTGAAAATTTCCTGCGCAACGCGCCGCAGCAGACGCTCCACACGAACACCAACGCGTTTGGCGGCACGAGCACCGGCACCGGCGGTGGACCCGGCCAGGCCAGCGACGTCGTCAGCGAAGCGGCGAACGCCGCCGAGGCTGCGGCCAAGGCCAAGCCCGTCCGCACCGGCCCGAAGGTCGGCCGCAACGACCCGTGCCCCTGCGGCAGCGGCAAGAAATACAAACAGTGCTGCGGGAAATAGAAAACGCGGCGGCTTTCACCGTCGCATTTTGATTCATGCCGAGTGGGGGCCGTCTAACAGGCCTTGCTTTGCCGCGGCCACCGCCGTTTTGGTGCGGGGGCTGCGTTTGATTTCGCTTTTGCGTTTGCCGCCGGCCATTTCGTATTCCGAGCTGTCCGGGCCGTATTTCACCTTCACACCCGCGAGCAAACAGTGAGCCGAGATCGGTCACTGTTCCCTCCGCTGTTTCCAGTTTGTTCAGCGCATCATCCAAGTCTGAAAGCTTCTGGTTGTAATCATCCAGTTGCTTTTGCAGGGCGGCGTTCGCCATGTTCAAGGTTGAAGGTGAGGCTCCGTTGCCAAAGTCCATCGCCTTATCCACCGTGGCCAGCGAATTGGCCCGGTCTTTGGCCGCGTCCAAGGCTGGGGAGGTTCTTTTGGAAAGCACCCCTGAAATTGAGCCATGAGTTATGGTAGAGGTATCACGCGGTAGAACATCTGCCGGGTATCGGGCTTCAATTCCTCCGTATAAATCAAAGGCAGTTGGCCTGTGATCAGGTTGGTCGTTACATTCTCCCACTTAGTCAAGTCCGTTGACCGTTGCACGACATACGTCTGACCGGGCATTCCGCTATAGGTTACCGTAAACGTGGTTGCGCCATTCTGGGTGGTGGTCCGTCCGGTCACTTGCACGCCATTATTCACAGCGATGCTCGGTTGCGGATTGCTCGTCACCACCAGATTCACCACGCCGGCACCATTGGTGACCGTGGCGGTCGTTCCTGACGCCAGTGAACCGCTGGCGATGGTGGGGGTGGCGTTGAACGTTCCGCTGCTGCCGGTTTGCGAATAAGTCGCCAGCGTGTAGGTGCCGGCCGGCACGTTGTTCGACAGGTTCAAATAAACCGTATTGCTGCTCAGAACCAGATTGCCGGTGACGACCAGCGTCGCTCCGTTAGTGAATAACGCCGACGAACCGGTCGCAAAGCCGACATTCCCCGTAACCTTGCCTGTGCCTCCAAACACTGCTCCAGACCAATTCGTCACCGCACTGGTGATAGCCCCATCAATTAGCAGCGTGCCACCACTAACCACCGTTGCCCCGGTATAAGTATTGGTGCCGGTGAGGGTAACCAGATTCGTGCCATTGTTTGGTCCATTGACCGTCAGCATGGCGGCACCCGCAATGGCGCTGCCGGAAATGACATAGCTCTTGTTCGTCAGGTTGAACGTCACGCTCCCTGGGAAAACCGTCACCGCGTTGGTCACCAGGATGGGCGAACTCCCGCTCGCCGTGTCGTCAAAGATCACCTGGTAAGCGTTCACATATTGCAGGCCGGTATGGCCGTTGATGTCCTTCCAGTCGGCGCTGGTGGTGTCCCAGTAACCGGAATTCGTCGCCCAAGTAAGTGAACCGGTGATCGCGTAAGGATACCGCACAATCACGATGCCCGAACCGCCGGCCGCACCATTCCGGTTGGCGTTATTACCGCCAGCGCCACCACCACCGCCAGTGTTGGCTGTGCCCGCCGCCGCCGCCGCGCCTGTCGTAGCGCTATTACCGCCGCCGCCAGCCCCACCAGCCCCGGCCAGCGCACTACTTTTGCGCTGGTTATCCACGCCGCCGCCACCACCACCGCCATACGTTACCACACTTCCTGAAATGGAATAATTCGTTCCAGCTCCACCCGGTCCGCCATTCCCATTCGCGGCGGTGCCTGCCGCGCCTGCGGCCAAAGCCCCGCCGCCGCCTGCGCCAGGGTAATCTGGATTGACAACCGCAGTGCCACCGCTGGTGCCTTGTCGCGCCGTGCCGCTGGCACCAGTAAGGGACTGCCAGTATCCGCCGCCACCACTGCCGCCAACGCTAGGAGCATAGCCATTATAGCTGCCGCCTCTTCCGCCACCTATGGCCGTAAGACTCGAAAAAATGCTGTTAGTTCCGTTGCTAGGAGCGGCACCGCCACTTTTCCCACCAACGCCACCACCACCCACAGTGATCGTCGTCGCGCCACTGCTGATGGTGAACCCATTGGTGTAGAGCACGCCGCCACCGCCACCGCCACCGCCGCTATTACCACCACCGCCACCGCCACCCGCCACCACCAGCACGCTGGCGTTGGCCACGGCCGTCGGGAGGCTCAACGTGCTGCTGCCAGTGGTCGTGAACACATGAACAACATAACCATTCAAATAAGGCGTGACCGAATTGGAGTTCAGCCCGTTCGCATCCGTATAGTAGGTCAAGCCGCCACTGCCGGTGTTATCATCGCCACTGACCACCAAA
The DNA here is from genome assembly GCA_021780905.1 of bacterium. Classification (GTDB taxonomy): domain Bacteria; phylum Verrucomicrobiota; class Verrucomicrobiia; order Limisphaerales; family UBA11358; genus UBA11358. The sequence goes on along the minus strand of JAJXXW010000089.1, from coordinate 3,477 downwards.
TCAATCGAATGGTTGGCGGGGTTGTTGACGATGGTGCCCACTGCTCCCGCCGCAAAGGCCGGCAGGTTAATGCTGGCCGGCGTGACCGTCCCGGTCAGCGTGCCGGTGTATTGGATCAGTGGATAATGGCCCGGAAGCAGGGTGCTGGCGACGCCGCGCACCATGACATTCGCATTGGTGAAGGCGACATTGCCATTCACATACAGCGGCGCGATAGTGCCGGGTGCCAAGCCATTAAAGTTGATGTCCACCCAACTGCCATCCTGGTTGTTCAGCCCGCCGCAGAACCACTGGCCGTTCGCCCCCGCCACCTGCACCCCGTTGGTAGCCCCCGCCGCCACGCTCACCGCGGTGTTCGCGCAGGAACCGCCCGTGACCCCAATCAATTCACCCGCGCTGACGGTCGTCGCACCGGAGTAAGTGTTGCCATTGTTCAAGGTCAGCGTGCCCGCGCCCGCCTTGGTCAGGCCAAAGGTATTGGTAATGACACCGGCGAGGGTGAGCGTCTGGCCACCGCCCACGCCGATGGTGCTGGCGGCCGCCAGACTCATCGCGTTGGCCAGCGTGGCGCTGACATTGTTACTCAACGCGCCGCCGTTCATCGTCAGCAGACCGGTCCCCAAGGCCGTGTTGTTATCCGCTTCCAAAAGTCCCGCGCTGAGGGTCGTGCCGCCAGTGTAGGTGTTGTTGTTGGCCAAGATCAGCGTGCCCGCGCCCGCCTTGGTCAGGCCAAAGGTATTGGTAATGACACCGGCGAGGGTGAGCGTCTGGCCACCGCCCACGCCGATGATGCTGGCGGCCGCCAGACTCACCGCGTTGGCCAGCGTGGCGCTGACATTGTTGGTCAATATGCCGCCGTTCATCGTCAGCAGACCGATCCCCAAGGCCGTGTTGTTATCCGCCTCCAAAAGTCCCGCGCTGAGGGTAGTGCCGCCAGTGTAGGTGTTGTTGTTGGCCAAGATCAACGTGCCGCTGCCGCTTTGGGTAATCCCAAAGCCGCTGCCGCTGATGACACCACTGACGGAGAGTGTTCGTAAAGCGCCGACGTTCCAAGTTTGGCTGGCACCCAGACTGATTGCCTCGGCAATGGTAAGATTCGTTGTGGCGCTCGACATATCAATCCCAGTCAATGGATTCCCCAGACCGTTCAGAGTCAGAAGGGTGCTGGCCGTGCTGGCAATCGTAACGGTGCCAAGCGGGTTAGCAATTGATATCTGCCCCCAAGTCACGTTGCCCCCAACCGCCGTCGAGAGATAACCAGTGTCGGTATTGTCCCACTTCGCAATGTCAACGCTGCCTGGCGTCCCGCTCGGCGACCAGGCACCCGTCGTGTTCAGCAAGGTCGCGTTGTTCTGCCGAACAAAGGGCACCACCGGGGTGATGACGCCGTTGTAATTTGTCACCAAGCTGACCGCATAATTGTTGCCGCTGTTACCGTCGTTAACCGTGTAACCGGTGACGACCAAGGTCTTGTTTGAACCCACATTCGGATCCAGATACGCCTCCGCCAGCCCGCTCACCGTGTCGGAACCGAACACCGTGCCGTAAGTTGGCACCGCCGCCGCGCTCGTCGTTCCGTCGTAGGTCTTGGTGTTCGCCACCGCGCTGATCGTCAACGCCACAGTGCTAATCACGCCGTTGGTATTGCTCGCCAGGGTCACGCTGTAGTTGTTCCCGCTGTTCCCGTCGTTAATCGTGATCGCCGGCGTCAACGTCTTGCCCGTGCCGATGTTTTTGGTGTCGAACGCCTGACTCAGCGCACTGGTCGTGTCCCCGCTGGCTAATGCCGGACTGATGGTCGGTGTGCCCGCAGAGCTGATCGTCCCGTCATACGTCTTGCTGTCGCTGACCGCCGTCACCGTCAGTGCTAAAGCGGTAATGGTGCCGTTCGTGTTGTTCACCAAGGTGACACTGTAGTTGTTACCACTGTTGCCGTCGTTGATCGTGATGGTCGCTGTCAATGTCTTCCCGGTGCCGACGTTCTTGTTATTGAACGTCTGGTATAAGGTGCTTGCCGTGTCACCGCTAACTAAAACCGGACTGATGGTCGGCACACCCGCCGAGGTAGTCGTGCCGTCATACGTCTTGCTATCGGCAACCGCCGTAACGGTTACAGCCTTCGTGGTGATGTTGGCCGTTAAACCGGTCGGCTGGCTCACCGTGTAGTTGCCCGAGGGCGCGGTGTAACCAGTCACCGTGATACTCTTGCCGGCACCCGCATTCTTATCGGCAAACGTAAAGCCGGGCGTGCCAGTGACGGAGAACACCTCGCCATTTTGCAAACCAACATAGGCGGGAGTGCCCGTCACCTCGGCGTTGACCGTTCCATCATACACCTTATCTGATCCGGTCAGGCCGGTGATGCTCAGGTTTGCCGGACCCACCGTGCTGCTGGCCGCAGTCACATTCACATTTGTTGCCCAAGAACTCGAGCAAACGATGTTTCCGGCATAGGGCGAGCCGGCCACCGCAGCGGTCGCCGCCAGTCGCACATAGACCGTGGTGCCGGGAATATTGCCGGCACTGCCCACGACAATGGCGCTGCCGTTCCCAGCGAATCCGCTGGTGCCGGAGTTGGTGGAAAGCTCGAAGCCCGCCGGCGGCGTCACCGTGATACCCGCCGTCATGTTTGCTCCGGACACACTGAAGCTGGTCGCGGCGGAAGCCGTGCCATAAGTCGTATTGAGCGCCGCGAGCGTGCCCGAGGTAGTAATCGTCGGAACGGCCACCACCAACTGCAAGGTGCCATTGGTCACCGATAGGGTTGCGGAGCTGCCGCCCACCAAACCGCTGCCGTTAACCGTCAACGCACCCGGCGGGCCGCTCACGGTTGCGCCCCCGCCATTTGTGCCGATCAACGGGTAAGTGCCCGCACCCAAGACGGTCGTGGTCGTGACGATCACCGGCGCACCGTTCAACGCCAGCGTCCCGTTGTTGGCCGTCAAGGGCGCGTTGGTGCCACCCGCGTAGGCCGTGAAGACCAGTCCACCGGCAGATAAAGTCAGCCCTTTGCCCGCCGCCAGCTTGAGAGTGGCCGTCGCATTGGTGCCCGCCGCGCCAGCTTTCAGGTTTTGATTCACGCCGAGGGCTACCGCTGTGTTCACGCCCGAAACGTCGAAAGTCGTGCCCGAAGCCAGCGAGATACTCGGCGTATTCGAGATGGAAGCGTTGGCACCCAGAGTCAATGTCCCTTGGGCCAGCACCGTGTTGCCCGTGTAAGTATTGGTGCCGTTAAGAGTAATCACGGAACCGACGGTGGCAAAGGTAACGCCGCCGGGCCCGCTGATCGGACCGTTGATGACTTGAGCAAAACTATAAGTAAAAGCACTGCTCCCAATGAACGAATCCGCGTTCAGTATCACCGGCCCGGTCCAGCTGCCGCCAAAGCCGTTGTTATCATACCAAGTGCCCCCGTTCAACGTCAGGGTGCCGCTCAGGTTCGCCTTTTCCCCCTCAAGCACCGCGCCGCTTTGCACC